>NZ_JBODOE010000006.1:241846-270907 GCF_051913165.1 Pseudomonas sp. SM4
TGTGGCGAGGGGATTTATCCCCGATGGGCTGCGAAGCAGCCCCAGATCCTGAAAACGCGGTGCATCAGGTAAACCGAGTGCGCTGGGGTGGCGACTGCTGCGCAGCCAGTCGGGGATAAATCCCCTCACCACATGGGTTCACAGGTTTGGCTTTTGCGGTGTTATGGAGGGCCTCTTCGCGAGCAAGCTCTGCTTCTACAGGATAAGGTGATCCCCGAGGAGCAAAGCTTGCTCGCGAAGGCCGCGCTGCGGTCTTAGGCCGAATGCCGAACCATGTCGACATGCGGAATCCCGGCTTCGAGGAATTCCTCGCTGACCAGGCTGAAGCCCAGGCGCTCATAGAACGCCGTGGCCTGCACCTGCGCGCTGAGCATTTGCTGCTTCAGGCCGCGTTCTTCCGCTTCAGCAATCACCGCTTGCATCAGCGCATCTCCGACCTTCATCCCGCGCCAGTCTTTCAGCACCGAAACGCGGCCGATGTGCCCATCAGGCAACAGACGCGCAGTGCCAATCGGAAAGTCGCCTTCAAACGCCAGAAAATGCACGGCGGTCGCGTCATCCGCGTCCCATTCCAACTCAGGTGGCACCAATTGCTCGGCAATGAACACCGTTTCACGAATGCGCCGGATCTCGGCGATGTCCTTCTGCCAGTCTGCGACACGTACGCGAATCTTATTCATCGGCGAACCCCAGGCTGCCTTGCTTGACCAGCTCGCACAGCAGGCCGCGACCGTCTTCATCATTCAGCCACTCGCCGAGGTTATCGGCGTGCAGGGCGTCAGCGGCGCAGATCAGCTTCAGCAGTTCACGCAGTTTGCCCGGCAGATAACGGCTCTGGCCGCTGGCGAACAGCAACAGGTCGTCATCGACTTCCGACCAGGCCAGACGCGCGCTCGGGTTGCGGATCAATACAGCGCCATCCTGCAGAGCGCTGAGGAAGTCTTCTTCTTCGACGTCTTCCGGGCCAACCACCAGCTCTGGATAGCGCGGCTCGGTCATGTACTGGCCGAACCAGGTCAGCAGCAAACGCTCGTCGCTCATGTGTTCGGCGAGCAGGCTTTTCAGGCGATCCAGGGCATCGTGCTGAATCTGGTGCGGATCGACGGCTGGCTTGGCGTCAGCATCGGTGTAGCGCTCTTCGTCAGTCAGGAACTGGCTGAGGAAATCGGTGAAGTGGGTCAGCACTTCAGAAGCACTCGGCGCGCGGAAGCCGACCGAGTAGGTCATGCAGTTGTCGACCGCGACACCGCAGTGAGCCAGGCGCGGCGGCAGGTAAAGCATGTCGCCCGGTTCCAGTACCCATTCTTCGGTCTCGTGGAATTCGGCGAGGATGCGCAGATCCGCGTGTTGCAGCAGTGGGCTCTCGGAATCGCACATCTGGCCGATTTTCCAGTTGCGCTTGCCGTGGCCTTGCAGCAGGAACACATCGTAGTTGTCGAAATGCGGACCAACGCTGCCACCCGGAGCGGCGAAGCTGATCATCACGTCGTCGACGCGCCAGCTCGGCAGGAAACGGAAGTTTTCCAGCAGCTCGCTGACTTCCGGCACGAACTGGTCAACCGCTTGCACCAGCAAGGTCCACTCTTTTTCCGGCAGTTTGCTGAACTCGTCTTCAGCGAACGGGCCGCGACGCAGTTCCCAAGGGCGCTCGCCGTGCTCGATCACCAGGCGCGATTCGACTTCTTCTTCCAGGGCCAGGCCGGCCAGTTCGTCGGCGTCGATCGGGCTTTCGAAATCAGGAATCGCCTGGCGGATCAGCAGTGGCTTTTTCTGCCAGTAGTCGCGCAGGAACTCGCGTGCTGTGATGCCGCCCAGAAGTTGAAGAGGAATATCGGGATTCATATGTAACCTATTGAAAAAAAGCACTTTTCAGACGGGAATAAAAACGCCCGGCGCGGCCGGGCGTCTCAAGCGGGGCAAACGGTCGATCAGATGCGTTTGGCTTGCGCTACAGCGTTGCCGATGTAGTTGGCCGGGGTCAGTTGCTTGAGCTCGGCTTTCGCTTCGGCAGGCATGTCCAGACCATCGATGAAAGTCTGCAGCGCTTCAGGGCTGATGCCCTTGCCGCGGGTCAGTTCTTTCAGCTTCTCGTACGGGTTTTCGATGTTGTAGCGGCGCATCACGGTCTGGATCGGCTCAGCCAGAACTTCCCAGCAAGCGTCGAGGTCAGCGGCAATCTTCTGAGCGTTCAGCTCAAGCTTGCTGATGCCTTTGAGGCTGGCTTCGTACGCGATCACGCTGTGGGCGAAGCCGACACCGAGGTTACGCAGGACGGTGGAGTCAGTCAGGTCGCGCTGCCAGCGGGAGATTGGCAGTTTGCTCGCCAGGTGCTGGAACAGCGCGTTGGCGATGCCCAGGTTGCCTTCGGAGTTTTCGAAGTCGATCGGGTTGACCTTGTGCGGCATGGTCGACGAACCGATTTCGCCAGCGATGGTGCGCTGCTTGAAGTAACCCAGGGAGATGTAGCCCCAGATGTCACGGTCGAAGTCGATCAGGATGGTGTTGAAGCGCGCGATCGCGTCGAACAGCTCGGCGATGTAGTCGTGCGGTTCGATCTGCGTGGTGTACGGGTTGAAGCCCAGGCCCAGCTCGTCTTCGATGAAGGCGCGGGCATTGGCTTCCCAGTCGATCTGCGGGTAGGCCGACAGGTGCGCGTTGTAGTTGCCGACAGCGCCGTTGATCTTGCCCAGCAGCGGCACGGCAGCAACCTGAGCGATCTGGCGCTCGAGACGGTAAACCACGTTCGCCAGCTCTTTACCCAGAGTGGTTGGAGAAGCTGGCTGGCCGTGAGTGCGCGACAGCATTGGCACGTCAGCGAAACGGATGGCCAGTTCGCGGATGGCTTCGGCGGTCTGGCGCATCAGCGGCAGCATCACGTCGTCACGGCCTTCGCGCAGCATCAGGGCGTGGGACAGGTTGTTGATGTCTTCGCTGGTGCAGGCAAAGTGGATGAACTCGCTGACCTTGGCCAGCTCCGGCAGCTTGGCCGCTTGCTCTTTGAGCAAGTATTCGATCGCTTTGACGTCGTGGTTGGTGGTGCGCTCGATCTCTTTGACGCGCTCGGCGTGCTCCAGCGAGAAGTTTTCAGCCAGTTCATTGAGAACGGCGTTGGCCTCGGCGGAGAAGGCCGGCACTTCAGGGATGCCAGCGTGGGCGGCCAGGCGCTGGAGCCAGCGCACTTCAACCAGAACACGGGCACGGATCAGACCGTACTCGCTGAAAATCGGGCGCAGGGCCTGGGTTTTGCCGGCGTAGCGGCCGTCAACAGGGGAAACCGCAGTGAGCGAAGAAAGCTGCATGGGGTGTTCTCGGACAGTCGGGCAACGAAATGGGGCGCGTATCATACATGAAAAAATCCGCCGGTCCGTTGCCAACTGACCGGCGTATTACGCGTTACAGACTACAAAGCGTTTATTGCGCGGCGTTTACTCGCTGCGCATCAACGGATACAGCTCTTTGAGCAGCTTGCGCCGGCTGATCACCAGCTGCCAGCGATGGCCGCCGAGCTGTCGCCACAAGCGCGCCGAACGGATACCGGCGAGCAGCAGGGCGCGAATCTTCGAGGCATTGCTCGGTTGTTGCAGGTTACGCATGTCGCCGTGCACCTGAATGCGTTGGCGCAAGGTACTCAGGGTGTCCTGATACAGCGCGCCGCAGGCGGCAATCACGTTTTCATGGGCCGGGCCGAAATGTTCGACCTGCGACTGAATCTGCGGCAAGCGCTTGCCGATGGTGTCGAGCATATCGTCACGCTTGGCCAGTTGCCGCTCCAGGCCGAGCATCGACAGGGCGTAACGCAATGGCTCACGCTGCAACGTGCTCGGGTCGCGTTCGAGGGCGCCGATCAGCGCTCGGTAACCTTCGCGCAGATTGAGGTCGTCGCCGCCGTACACGTCCAGCGTGTCTTTCGGGTCGCGCACTAGCAGGCTGCCGAGCATGCACGTCAGGCCGGCTTCGCTGGTCTGGCCGCTCTTGGCGATCCGGTCGACCAGCACGGCGGCGAGAAACACGCCGCCGAGCGCCGTCAGTTGCTCCTGAGTCGGGCTCATGCCTGGCCGCTCCACGGCTCGGCGACTTCGATCACGCCGCCACCGAGGCAGATTTCACCGTCATAGAACACCACGGACTGGCCCGGCGTCACCGCGCGTTGCGGTTCGTCGAACACGGCGCGGTAGCCGCTGGCGGTTTTTTCCAGGGTGCACGCCTGGTCGCTCTGGCGATAGCGCACTTTGGCGGTCAGGCGCAGCGGCTGGCTCAGGTCGATCGGGTTGACCCAATAGATTTCCGAAGCGAGCAGGGCGCCGGAGAACAGCCACGGATGGTTGTTGCCCTGGCCGACGATCAGTTCGTTGGTGTCGAGATCCTTGCGCAGCACGTACCACGGCTCATCGCCGGCGTCTTTCAGGCCGCCGATACCGAGGCCCTGACGCTGACCGATGGTGTGGTACATCAAGCCGTGGTGACGGCCGATGACTTCGCCTTCGGTGGTTTTTATTTCGCCCGGTTGCGCCGGCAGGTATTGCTTGAGGAAGTCGCTGAAACGACGCTCGCCGATGAAGCAGATCCCGGTGGAATCCTTCTTCTTCGCGGTCGCTAGTTCGTATTTCTCGGCAATTGCACGGACTTCCGGCTTTTCCAGTTCGCCAACCGGGAACAAGGTCTTGGCGATCTGTTCACCGCCAACGGCGTGCAGGAAGTAGCTCTGATCCTTGTTCGGATCGAGGCCTTTGAGCAGTTCGGTGCGGCCATCGATGTCGCGACGGCGCACGTAGTGACCAGTGGCGATCAGGTCGGCGCCGAGCATCATGGCGTAGTCGAGGAACGCCTTGAACTTGATCTCGCGGTTGCAGAGGATGTCCGGGTTCGGCGTGCGTCCGGCCTTGTATTCGGCCAGGAAGTGCTCGAACACGTTGTCCCAGTATTCGGCGGCGAAGTTGGCGGTGTGCAGTTTGATACCGATTTTGTCGCAGACAGCCTGGGCATCCGCCAGGTCGTCCATGGCGGTGCAGTATTCCGTTCCGTCGTCTTCTTCCCAGTTCTTCATGAACAGGCCTTCCACTTCATAGCCCTGCTCGATCAGCAGGAGAGCGGAAACGGAAGAGTCCACGCCGCCGGACATACCGACAATGACGCGCTTCTTGGATGTGTCAGAAGGGGCTGGATCACGCATAGGGATTCAATGAGTGTCTTGAAAAAGGACGCGATTCTATCAGGCTCGCGGCCTCAAGGCTAAAGAGAAGGGCGGATCAGTTCGAGGCCGAAGTGATGGCCGGCCAGATAATCGTCGATGCAGCGGATGATCAGCTCGCTGCGCCAGTTGTCGCGCTGGGCGATTAATTCGTCGCGGGTCAGCCACTTGGCGCCGAGGATGCCGTCGTCCAATTGGTAATCCGGGTGATGTTTGACGGCTTTGGCGCTGAAACACACGCGCTGGTAGGTCACGCCGTTGCTCGGGGCGGTGTACAGGTAAATGCCGATGACGCCAGTGGGTTCGACGTCCCAGCCGGTTTCTTCAAGGGTTTCGCGCACGGCGGCTTCGATCAGGGTTTCGTCCGGGTCGAGATGGCCGGCGGGCTGGTTGAGCACGTTACGCCCGGCCTTGTGTTCTTCGACCATCAGGAAACGGCCGTTGTCTTCGACGATGGTGGCGACGGTGATGTGGGGGAGCCATTCCATAAAACCTTCCTCAATCTTTTGGTTAAACCCCAATCCCTGTGGGAGCTGGCTTGCCAGCGATAGCGGTGGTTCAGTCACCATCCATGTTGGATGATAAACCGCTATCGCTGGCAAGCCAGCTCCCACAGGGTTTTGTGGTGATCATAAAACCCGGATACAAAAACCCCGGCACTAGGCCGGGGTTTGTTTACCGCGCTACAACCTTAAACCAGCGCAGCAATCGCCGCGTTGAGGGTTGCGCTTGGGCGCATGGCCTTGCTGATCAGCTCGGCATTGGCGTGGTAGTAACCGCCGATGTCGACTGGCTTGCCCTGAACGGCGTTGAGCTCGGCAACGATGGTCGCTTCGTTCTCGGTCAGGGTTTTTGCCAGGGTCGCGAACTGCGCTTGCAGTGCCGCGTCTTCAGTCTGGGCGGCCAGGGCCTGAGCCCAGTACATCGCCAGGTAGAAGTGGCTGCCGCGGTTGTCGATGTTGCCGACTTTGCGCGATGGCGACTTGTTGTTGTCGAGGAACTGGCCAGTGGCCTGATCCAGAGTTTTCGACAGCACCAGCGCTTTCGGGTTGTTGTAGTTCACACCCAGATGCTCAAGGGACGCTGCCAGTGCGAGGAACTCGCCCAGCGAATCCCAGCGCAGGAAGTTCTCTTCAACCAGTTGCTGCACGTGCTTCGGCGCCGAACCGCCAGCGCCGGTTTCGAACAGGCCACCGCCGTTCATCAGCGGCACGATCGACAGCATCTTGGCGCTGGTGCCCAGTTCCATGATCGGGAACAGGTCAGTCAGGTAGTCGCGCAGTACGTTGCCGGTCACCGAAATGGTGTCCTTGCCTTCGCGGGTGCGCTGCAGGGTGAACTTCATGGCGTCGACCGGCGCCATGATCTGGATGTCCAGACCGGCCGTGTCGTGATCCTTCAGGTAAGCCTGAACTTTCTCGATCACTACGCCGTCGTGAGCGCGCATTGGGTCGAGCCAGAAGATCGCTGGCGTGCTGCTGGCGCGAGCACGGTTGACGGCCAGTTTGACCCAGTCCTGGATCGGCGCGTCTTTGGTCTGGCACATGCGGAAGATGTCACCGGCTTCAACAGCCTGTTCCATCAGCAGGGTGCCTTTGCTGTCGGTCACGCGAACCACGCCGTCAGCCTTGATCTGGAAGGTCTTGTCGTGCGAGCCGTACTCTTCGGCTTTCTTCGCCATCAGACCAACGTTTGGCACGCTGCCCATGGTGGTCGGGTCGAAAGCGCCATTGGCTTTGCAATCTTCGATCACGGCCTGGTAGATGGTCGCGTAGCAACGATCCGGGATCACAGCCTTGGTGTCGTGCAGTTGACCGTCAGTGCCCCACATTTTGCCGGAGTCACGGATCATCGCTGGCATCGAGGCGTCGACGATAACGTCGCTCGGCACGTGCAGGTTGGTGATGCCTTTGTCGGAGTTGACCATCGCCAGCGACGGACGAGCGGCGTAGACCGCGGCCATGTCAGCTTCGATCTGTGCTTGCTGCTCGGCAGGCAAAGCCTTGATGCGCGCGTACAGATCGCCGATGCCGTTGTTCAGGTTGAAGCCGATCTCGGCCAGCACGTCAGCGTGTTTGGTCAGGGCGTCTTTATAGAACTCGGCAACGATCTGGCCGAACATGATCGGGTCGGAGACCTTCATCATGGTTGCTTTCAAGTGCACCGAGAGCAGCACGCCCTGGGCCTTGGCGCTGTCGATTTCAGCAGCGATGAACGCGCGCAGGGCGTTTTTGCTCATCACGGCGCAGTCGAGGATCTCGCCAGCCTGAACGGTGGTTTTTTCTTTCAGAACGGTCGCGGTGCCGTCTTTGGCGATCAGCTCGATCTTCACGGCGTCAGCGGCGTCGATCAGGGCAGCTTTTTCGCTGCCGTAGAAATCGCCGGTGCTCATGTGAGCGACGTGGGACTTGGAGTCTTTGGCCCAGGCGCCCATTTTGTGCGGGTGCTTGCGAGCGTAGTTCTTCACCGACAGCGGTGCGCGACGGTCGGAGTTGCCTTCACGCAGAACCGGGTTCACGGCGCTGCCCTTGACCTTGTCGTAACGCGCCTTGGCGTCTTTGTCGGCGTCGCTGGTCACGGTTTCCGGGTAGTCCGGCAGGTTGTAACCCTGAGCTTGCAGCTCTTTGATCGCGGCTTGCAGCTGAGGCACCGAAGCGCTGATGTTCGGCAGCTTGATGATGTTGGCTTCAGGCGTAACGGCCAGGTCGCCCAGTTCGGCGAGGTGGTCGGCTACGGCTTTGTCGCCCAGTTGCTCGGGGAAGCTGGCCAGAATGCGCGCTGCAAGAGAGATATCGCGGGTTTCCACGGCGATATCGGCCGAAGCGGTGTACGCCTCGATGATCGGCAGCAGGGAATAGGTGGCGAGGGCTGGGGCTTCGTCGGTGAAGGTATAGATGATCTTCGAGCGGGTGGGCATATTCGGATTAACTCTCTCTTCTTTGCTAAAGCGTGCGCAGAAACTCGAGGGGCGCCGGGTAAGCGCGTTCGTTCAAAGTCATCCATGAACCGAATGTCGAGATTCTTCGCGGTGATGTTGGGTGCATCAGTAGAGCGTCAAGCAGTCAGGCTGCGATAACAACCCGACCAATCAGGCGGAAAGTCTCGTTCTAGAGAGGCCAGCCGTCGTGACCCTGTGGTCAGCGGCGGGCATTATACATAGGTAGCTGGCAATCTGCCGATGGTTCATATGCAACCAATCTCGTCCATTGGTCTAAAGGTCGCAGGGCAGGGGCGGCGTAGAGTCGTCGCGAATGCTTGAGTTTGGCGCTTTTCCCTTTGCTTTCAGGCTTGTACGAAACGAGATGTGCCCGCGCCACGAACAGAGGGTTTGCGTGTTGATTTAACTGGGTTACGCTCGAACCAAGCCAGATGTTCAATCCAAACAATGGAGTTCAGCATGGGTTACAAGAAGATTCAGGTTCCAGCCGTCGGCGACAAAATCACCGTCAATGCAGACCATTCTCTCAATGTTCCTGATAACCCGATCATCCCCTTCATCGAAGGTGACGGCATTGGTGTCGACATCAGCCCGGTGATGATCAAGGTTGTCGATGCTGCAGTTCAAAAGGCATACGGCGGTAAACGCAAGATTTCCTGGATGGAAGTCTACGCCGGGGAAAAAGCCACCCAGGTTTACGATCAGGACACCTGGCTGCCTCAAGAAACCCTCGATGCAGTCAAGGATTACGTGGTTTCCATCAAAGGCCCGCTGACCACGCCGGTCGGTGGCGGCATCCGTTCGCTGAACGTGGCCCTGCGTCAGCAGCTCGACCTGTACGTTTGCCTGCGCCCGGTGCGCTGGTTCGAAGGCGTGCCAAGCCCGGTGAAAAAGCCTGGCGACGTCGACATGACCATCTTCCGCGAGAACTCCGAAGACATCTACGCGGGCATTGAGTGGAAGGCCGGTTCGCCGGAAGCCACCAAGGTCATCAAATTCCTTAAAGAAGAAATGGGCGTCACCAAGATCCGTTTCGACGAAAACTGCGGCATCGGCGTCAAGCCGGTTTCGCTGGAAGGTACCAAACGCCTGGCGCGCAAGGCTCTGCAATATGTGGTCGATAACGACCGCGATTCGCTGACCATCGTGCACAAAGGCAACATCATGAAGTTCACCGAAGGTGCCTTCAAAGAGTGGGCCTACGAAGTGGCCGCCGAAGAATTCGGCGCGACCCTGCTCGACGGCGGCCCGTGGATGCAGTTCAAAAACCCGAAAACCGGCAAGAACGTTGTGGTCAAAGACGCCATCGCCGACGCCATGCTCCAGCAGATCCTGCTGCGCCCGGCCGAATACGATGTGATTGCGACCCTCAACCTCAACGGTGACTACCTCTCCGACGCCCTGGCGGCCGAAGTGGGTGGTATCGGTATTGCGCCGGGCGCCAACCTGTCCGACACCGTGGCGATGTTCGAAGCCACCCACGGTACCGCGCCGAAGTATGCCGGCAAGGATCAGGTCAACCCGGGTTCGCTGATTCTCTCGGCGGAAATGATGCTGCGCCATATGGGTTGGACGGAAGCGGCGGATCTGATCATCAAAGGCACCAATGGCGCTATCTCGGCCAAAACTGTGACCTATGACTTCGAACGTTTGATGGAAGGCGCCAAGCTGGTTTCGTCGTCGGGCTTCGGTGATGCGTTGATTTCGCATATGTAAGAAACACGGGCACAGAAAAACCGCCTGACTCGATGAATTGAGTCAGGCGGTTTTTTTATGGCTGAATAAATATAGGGTGTGGGTCAGGCCGTGACAGTCTGCGGGGTGACCGCAGGCGTAAAAATTTCTTCTGCAGGCGCAGCAGGGCCAATTTTGACGGCGTGCAGTCCTTTTGGTCCCTGGATAATCTCGAATTTGACGGATTGCCCTGCCTTCAGGGTTTTATAGCCTTCCATTTCGATGGCCGAGTAATGGGCAAACAAGTCCTCATCCTTGCCATCCTCGACGATAAAACCGTACCCCTTGGCATTGTTGAACCATTTCACCTTGCCGACAGCCATGCTCAAATCCCTCTGCAACAGACTCCAACGCTGGAGTATCATCCAAGTCATCCGCAATCTATTCCGTTAAAAGAATTGACTCCGCGGATCTTTTTTACCCACTGTGGGCTCTATTGGTTGTAACACCGTTTTCCCGATAGTCAAGGTGACCGGGCAGTCGGAGTTGAAAACGTGGACAACCGCCCCCACCACTGTATTTGCACAACTGACGAACCTTTCTTTCCCATGCATGCAATCAGCCAGATTCGACTAACATTCAATCAGGATCGCCCGCTTCTCCAAAAGGATCTTCCAGAGGAGCACGACGACGATTCGGCAGGCGTTGCTGTTCAGGAAGCAAAGCCTGCGTTACAGGCGCCGCCGATGTACAAGGTGGTTTTGTTCAACGATGACTACACACCGATGGATTTCGTCGTCGAAGTGCTCGAGGTGTTTTTTAACCTGAATCGCGAGCTGGCGACCAAGGTCATGCTGGCCGTCCACACAGAAGGGCGGGCAGTATGTGGAGTGTTTACCCGCGACATCGCCGAGACAAAGGCCATGCAGGTCAACCAGTACGCCAGGGAAAGCCAGCATCCGCTACTCTGTGAAATCGAGAAGGACGGTTAATCGCCGACCACTTGGGTATGAGGTGAAGCTATGTTAAACCGCGAGCTCGAAGTCACCCTCAATCTTGCCTTCAAGGAGGCTCGTTCGAAACGTCATGAATTCATGACCGTCGAACACCTGCTGCTGGCCCTATTGGACAATGAGGCTGCCGCCACCGTTTTGCGTGCCTGCGGCGCAAACCTCGACAAACTCAAGCATGACCTGCAGGAGTTCATCGACTCCACCACGCCATTGATCCCCGTCCATGACGAAGATCGTGAAACCCAGCCAACCCTGGGCTTCCAGCGTGTACTGCAACGTGCTGTTTTCCACGTACAGAGCTCGGGCAAACGCGAAGTAACCGGCGCCAACGTGCTGGTTGCCATCTTCAGTGAGCAAGAGAGTCAGGCCGTGTTCCTGCTGAAACAGCAGAGCGTTGCGCGCATCGATGTCGTCAATTACATCGCACACGGCATTTCCAAAGTGCCGGGGCATGGCGATCACTCTGAAGGTGAACAAGATATGCAGGACGACGAGGGCGGTGAGTCTTCTTCTTCAGGCAATCCTCTGGATGCTTATGCCAGCAACCTCAACGAACTCGCGCGCCAGGGTCGTATCGATCCGCTGGTCGGCCGTGAGTCGGAAGTCGAGCGTGTCGCGCAGATTCTCGCGCGTCGGCGCAAAAACAATCCGCTGCTGGTCGGCGAGGCAGGCGTGGGTAAAACCGCGATCGCCGAAGGCCTGGCCAAGCGTATTGTCGACAACCAGGTGCCGGATCTGCTGGCGGGTAGCGTCGTTTATTCGCTCGATCTCGGTGCTCTGCTCGCAGGCACCAAGTATCGCGGCGACTTCGAGAAGCGTTTCAAAGCGCTGCTCAATGAACTGAAAAAACGTCCGCAGGCCATTTTGTTCATCGACGAAATCCACACCATTATTGGTGCGGGCGCTGCGTCGGGCGGCGTCATGGACGCTTCGAATCTGCTCAAGCCGCTGCTGTCGTCTGGCGACATTCGCTGCATCGGTTCGACCACGTTCCAGGAATTCCGTGGCATCTTTGAGAAGGATCGTGCCTTGGCGCGTCGCTTCCAGAAGGTCGATGTTGTCGAGCCGTCGGTGGAAGACACCATCGGTATCCTGCGCGGCCTGAAAGGGCGTTTCGAACAGCACCACAACATCGAGTACAGCGACGAAGCACTGCGTGCCGCTGCTGAACTGGCGTCGCGTTACATCAATGACCGGCACATGCCGGACAAAGCCATTGATGTGATCGACGAGGCGGGCGCCTATCAGCGCTTGCAGCCGGTCGAGAAGCGCGCCAAGCGCATCGAAGTACCGCACGTCGAAGACATTGTGGCGAAAATCGCGCGGATTCCGCCGAAGCACGTCACCAGTTCCGACAAGGAACTGCTGCGTAACCTTGAGCGTGACCTGAAGCTGACAGTGTTTGGTCAGGACGCGGCGATCGATTCGCTGTCGACTGCGATCAAGCTGTCCCGCGCCGGCCTCAAGTCGCCTGACAAACCAGTCGGTTCGTTCCTGTTCGCAGGCCCGACCGGTGTCGGTAAAACCGAGGCCGCGCGGCAATTGGCCAAGGCATTGGGCATTGAGCTGGTGCGTTTTGACATGTCCGAGTACATGGAGCGCCACACCGTATCGCGTCTGATCGGTGCGCCTCCGGGCTACGTCGGTTTCGATCAGGGTGGTCTGTTGACCGAAGCGATCACCAAGCAGCCGCACTGCGTATTGTTGCTCGACGAAATCGAGAAGGCGCATCCGGAAGTCTTCAACCTGCTGCTGCAGGTGATGGACCACGGTACGCTGACCGACAACAACGGGCGCAAGGCGGACTTCCGCAATGTGATCGTGATCATGACCACCAACGCCGGCGCTGAAACGGCGGCGCGGGCTTCGATCGGTTTCACCCATCAGGACCACTCGTCTGATGCGATGGAAGTGATCAAGAAGAGCTTCACGCCGGAATTCCGTAACCGTCTGGACACCATTATCCAGTTTGGTCGCCTCAGTCATGAGGTCATCAAAAGTGTGGTGGACAAGTTCCTTACCGAGCTTCAGGCGCAGTTGGAAGACAAGCGTGTGTTGCTGGAAGTGACCGACGCGGCGCGCAGTTGGCTGGCGGCCGGTGGTTATGATGCGGCGATGGGTGCGCGTCCGATGGCTCGTCTGATTCAGGACAAGATCAAGCGTCCGCTGGCGGAAGAGATCTTGTTTGGTGAGTTGGCTGAGCATGGTGGGGTTGTGCATATCGATATCAAGGATGGTGAGTTGACCTTTGATTTCGAGACCACTGCTGAGATGGCTTGATGGTTGTTGTTGGATGAAAGGGCGCCTTCGGGCGCCTTTTTGTTGTCTGCTGTTTGGGGTGTTTGGGGTGTTTGGGGTTTCTGGGTGTATATCCGTTGCTGCGGTAACGGCTGCTTAGGGTTCCGCCCTTACGGCGGGTCACTTTTGACAAGCGCCTCAAAAGTAACCAAAAAGGCTTGCTCCTGCGTGCGGCCCGCTCGCTGGGGCTCGGGATTCCTTCGCTGCGGGATTGATCCGGGCGCAGCGCCTACGGTTTGCTTCGCTGCACCTCCTCTCGCTGTGTTTGGCTGCGCCAAACGGTCGCTGCGCTCCCACCCCCGGATCAATCCCTCCACTCAGCCTTCCGACGTCGCCCGTGGATCAAGATCAAAAGCCGCAGCCGAGCTAACGCTCATCCTGTTGAGTGGTGAGGAGCACAGGGTGCTCGGCTTTTGATTTTCGTAGGAGCAAAGCTTGCTCGCGAAGGCGGCCTGACAGCCGGCCCGCTTCTCCAGCCATACCATTCCCTGTAGGAGCTGCCGCAGGCTGCGATCTTTTTAAGAGCAAGATCAAAAGATCGCAGCCTGCGGCAGCTCCTACAGAAGATTGCATCGAAAGATTGGTAGGTTGCCAGCCTGCTATCGCCAGCGAGTGCAGCCCCCACAAAAAGCACAGCCGATAAATCATGTAGGAGCTGCCGAAGGCTGCGATCTTTTGATCTGCTCTGGCTCTGGCTCTGGCTCTGGCTCTGGCTCTGGCTCTGGCTCTTGCTCTGGCTCTGGCTTTGGATTTTTTGCCCCATCGGCAGGCCGAGCGAAGGTGTTCATCCGGGGGTAGGCGCGCAGCGCCGTGCGGCGTAGCCGCATACATCGAGAGGAGGTGCAGCGAAGCAAACCGTAGGCGATGCCCCCGGATGGACACCGTAGCGAGGGAACACTGAGCCTCAGCGAGGTGCCGTACGCCAGGGGCAAAGCCTTTTGGTTCCTTTTTGCTGGGCCGGCATTCCGGCGTTTGAAAAAGGGACTCGCTGTAAGAGCGAAACCGCCAGCGGCAGCACCCGAGAAAAAGGATATGCCCCCAAACCCTAAAAACGCAGACAAACAAAAACGCCCGGCATAAACCGGGCGTTCTGTATTGACTTGATTAACGAGCGCGGTAAGTGATGCGCCCTTTGCTCAAGTCATAGGGCGTCAGCTCGACGCGCACTTTGTCACCGGTAAGAATACGAATGTAGTTCTTGCGCATCTTGCCGGAAATATGCGCGGTTACGACGTGCCCATTTTCCAACTCCACACGAAACATGGTGTTGGGCAGGGTGTCGACGACAGTGCCTTCCATTTCGAAGCTGTCTTCTTTCGACATGCAGTAAAGCCCTCGGTATCCAATGAATGGCCCGGTGCAACTGCGCCAGGCAAAAGCGGCGTGCATTGTGCCCGAAAAATGGGGTTTACGCCAAGGGGTTTAGGGCTCGGGTTTAGTTGAGGACGACCCAGCGCTGATTAATCAGCAATTCGATAGGGCGATATTGGGTCTTGTAGTTCATCTTTTTGCAATTCTTGATCCAGTAACCGAGGTACACCGCCTCAAGCCCCAGGCGCTGGCTTTCGCCGATCTGCCAGAGGATGGCAAAACGGCCAAGACTGCGGCGCTCTTCATCCGGTTCGTAAAAGGTGTACACCGCTGACAGGCCGTTAGGCAGCAAATCGGTCACCGCCACGGCGAGCAACCGTCCGTCGAGTCGAAACTCATAAAAGCGCGAGAAGGGCAGATCGCGTACCAGAAACGTCGAGAATTGATCACGGCTCGGCGGGTACATGTCGCCGTCGGCGTGGCGTTGTTCGATGTAGCGCTGGTAGAGATCGAAATATTCTTCGCTGAATTGCGGCTTGGCCGGGCGCACCTGCAAATCGGCGTTGCGCTTGAAAATGCGCTTCTGCTGACGATTGGGGGTGAACTGCGCCACTGGAATGCGCGCAGGCACGCACGCATTGCAGTTCTGGCAATGAGGTCGATACAGATGGTCGCCGCTGCGACGAAAACCCATTTCCGACAGGTCTGCGTAGACATGCACATCCATGGGCTGACTCGGATCGAGAAACAGGGTCGTGGCCTGCTCCTCCGGCAGATAGCTGCAAGAGTGAGGCTGAGTGGCATAGAACTTCAAACGCGCCAACTCGGTCATGATCAACCCTCGGGATAAGCTGGTGAATTAAGTGTAAGCCACGCGCGCAAAAGTCGCTCAGCAAACCCAGGTGGCACGATTGGGTTGATCCAGGTGTCGGGCCAGATAATCGGCGAATTGTTGGCGAGGGATTGCCCGGGCGCCGAGGCTGTGCAGATGATCGGTCGGCATCTGGCAGTCGATCAGTACGAACCCCGAGTCTTTCAGATGCCGCACCAGGGTGGCAAAGCCGAATTTCGAGGCGTTGTCGGCGCGGCTGAACATCGATTCGCCGAAAAACAGTTGGCCCATCGCCAGGCCATACAGGCCGCCGACCAGTTCGCCTTGATCCCAGACTTCCACTGAATGGGCGAAGCCGCGACGATGCAGTTCGACGTAGGCGTCTTGCATGGCCTCGGTGATCCAGGTGCCGTCGGCGTAGTCGCGGGGCGCGGCGCAGGCGCGGATCACCGCGTCGAAGTCCTGATCGAAGGTCACTTGATAGCGCTGCTGGCGCAGCAGTTTGCCGAGGCTGCGTGAAACATGCAGTTCGTCGGGAAACAGCACGGTGCGTGGATCCGGCGACCACCAGAGAATTGGCTGGCCCTCGGAAAACCACGGAAAGCAGCCATGGCGATACGCCTGGACCAAACGATCGGCAGACAGATCGCCGCCAGCGGCAAGCAATCCGTTGGGCTCGCGCATGGCCTTTTCCAAAGGAGGAAAAGTCAGGGAATTACGTTGTAACCAAGTCAGCATGGCATCCAGGCTTGCAGAAGGGGAGGGCAGAGCTGGCCATTTGGCCCGCGATAAAGTGTGCCGTCAAATGACCGGAATGTCGTCCAGATACTTCTCGGCATCGAGTGCGGCCATGCAGCCGGCGCCGGCGGAGGTGACCGCTTGACGGTAAACATGGTCGGCAACGTCGCCGGCAGCAAACACCCCGGGGATCTCGGTGGACGTGGCGTCACCGTCGCTGCCACCCTTGACCCGCAAATAACCGTCATGCATCGACAACTGGCCCTGAAACAGGTCGGTATTGGGCTTGTGGCCGATCGCGATGAACACCCCGGCCAACGGTAGTTCGCGGGTTTCGCCGGTATGACTGTGACGCAGACGGGCGGCCGTGACGCCGCTGGCATCGCCCAACACCTCGTCGAGATTCTGGTTCCAATGCAAGCGCACATTGCCGTTGGCGGCTTTCTCGAAGAGCTTGTCCTGGAGGATTTTCTCCGAGCGCAGTTTGTCGCGACGGTGGATCAAGTGCACTTCCTTGGCGATGTTGGACAGGTACAGTGCTTCCTCGACGGCGGTGTTGCCACCGCCGACGACCGCGACCACCTGATTGCGGTAAAAGAAGCCATCACAGGTGGCGCAGGCGGAAACACCTTTGCCGGCAAAGGCTTCTTCCGAGGGCAGGCCCAGATACTGCGCCGAGGCGCCGGTGGCGATGATCAGCGCGTCGCAGGTGTAAGTGCCGTTGTCGCCGATGAGTTCGAACGGGCGCTGTTGCAACTTGGCGGTGTGGATGTGGTCGTAAACGATCTCTGTGGCAAAGCGTTCGGCGTGTTTTTGCATGCGTTCCATCAGCACCGGCCCGGTCAGGCCTTCGACGTCACCGGGCCAGTTGTCGACTTCGACGGTGGTAGTGAGTTGACCGCCGGCCTGCAGGCCGGTAATCACCACGGGTTTGAGGTTGGCACGGGCGGCATACACGGCTGCGCTGTAACCGGCCGGGCCGGAGCCAAGAATGATCAAGCGTGAATGCTTCGCTACGTTCATCAAATACACCTCATAAGCCTTTGTCACAAAAGGTAATGCATGCTCAAATTGGCCCACAGGTTTTATGTGCTTGACTATGCTTTAGCCTCGGGTTTGAAGCATGGCATCGCACGTACAAACCCGTACAATGCCGGGCTGTTACAGAATGTTCGCGCTGTGCCGTGTTTTTAAAAGCCTCGGCGCAGTGTTAAAAGTAGTCTCAGTTGCGCTCGTTCACTTTGTTACCTGCCTGGATTGGGCAGTTTTTTATCGTCATTCAATAGATGGACGCGCCATTGGCGCAGGAAAAGTAGCGTTTTGAAGAAATCCACCGCAGCACCTAAAACAGTCGTTCCGCTCTGGCGCCAACAGTTGCACTACCGGCTCAAGGAAGGTGCATTGATCGCCATTGGCGCCTTGTGCCTGTTCCTGATGATGGCTTTGTTGACCTACGGCAAGGACGATCCGGGCTGGAGCCACAACAGCAAGATCGACGATGTGCAGAATTTCGGCGGCCCGGCCGGCTCCTACAGCGCCGACATCCTGTTCATGGTGCTCGGTTACTTCGCCTATATCTTCCCGTTGCTGCTGGCGATCAAGGCGTATCAGATCTTCCGCCAGCGCCACGAGCCGTGGCAGTGGAGCGGCTGGCTGTTCTCCTGGCGCCTGATCGGTCTGGTGTTTCTGGTGCTGTCCGGCGCGGCCTTGGCGCATATCCATTTTCATGCCGCGACGGGCTTGCCGGCCGGTGCCGGTGGCGCTTTGGGTGAAAGCCTCGGCGATCTGGCGAAGAACGCGCTGAATATCCAGGGCAGCACGCTACTGTTCATCGCGCTGTTCCTGTTCGGCCTGACCGTGTTCACCGACCTGTCGTGGTTCAAGGTGATGGACATCACCGGCAAAATCACCCTCGACCTGTTCGAACTGTTTCAGGGCGCGCTGAATCGCTGGTGGTCGGCACGTACCGAACGCAAACAATTGGTCGCGCAACTGCGTGAAGTCGATGTCCGTGTGCATGATGTGGTTGCGCCGACGGTCACCGACAAGCGCGAGCAGGCCAAGGTCAAGGAACGCCTGATCGAGCGTGAACAGGCCCTGAGCAAGCACATGTCCGACCGCGAGAAGCAGGTGCCGCCGGTCATCGCCCCAGCCCCGGTCAAGGCGCCGGAGCCGAGCAAGCGTGTGCAGAAAGAGAAACAGGCGCCGTTGTTCGTCGACAGCGCCGTCGAAGGCACCTTGCCGCCGATCTCGATCCTTGACCCTGCGGAAAAGAAACAACTCAATTATTCGCCGGAATCCCTGGCAGCGGTCGGCCACTTGCTGGAGATCAAGCTCAAGGAGTTCGGTGTCGAGGTCACGGTGGACTCGATCCATCCGGGCCCGGTGATTACCCGTTACGAAATTCAGCCTGCCGCCGGCGTCAAAGTCAGCCGCATCGCCAACCTGGCGAAAGACCTCGCGCGTTCGCTGGCGGTGACCAGCGTGCGGGTGGTCGAGGTGATTCCGGGCAAGACCACGGTCGGTATCGAGATTCCCAACGAAGACCGGCAGATCGTGCGCTTCTCCGAAGTGCTGTCGACGCCTGAGTACGACAACTTCAAATCGCCGGTCACCCTGGCGCTCGGTCATGACATCGGCGGCAAACCGGTCATCACCGACCTGGCGAAGATGCCGCACTTGCTGGTGGCCGGTACCACTGGTTCCGGTAAGTCGGTGGGCGTGAACGCGATGATCCTGTCGATCCTGTTCAAGTCCGGCCCGGAAGACGCCAAGCTGATCATGATCGACCCGAAAATGCTGGAATTGTCGATCTACGAAGGCATTCCGCACCTGCTGTGCCCGGTCGTCACCGACATGAAAGACGCCGCCAACGCCCTGCGCTGGAGCGTTGCCGAGATGGAGCGCCGCTACAAGCTGATGGCGAAAATGGGCGTGCGTAACCTGTCTGGCTTCAACGCCAAGGTCAAGGAAGCGCAGGACGCCGGCGAGCCGTTGAGCGATCCGCTGTACAAGCGCGAAAGCATTCACGACGAAGCGCCGCTGTTGCAGAAGCTGCCGACCATCGTCGTGGTCGTCGACGAATTCGCCGACATGATGATGATCGTCGGCAAGAAGGTTGAAGAGCTGATCGCCCGTATCGCGCAGAAGGCGCGTGCGGCGGGTATTCACTTGATCCTCGCCACTCAGCGACCCTCGGTGGACGTGATCACCGGTCTGATCAAAGCGAACATCCCGACGCGTATGGCGTTCCAGGTGTCGAGCAAGATCGACTCGCGGACCATCATCGATCAGGGTGGCGCCGAACAACTGCTTGGCCACGGTGACATGCTCTACATGCCGCCGGGCACCAGCCTGCCGATCCGGGTTCACGGCGCGTTCGTTTCCGACGAAGAGGTTCACCGTGTGGTTGAAGCGTGGAAACTGCGCGGCGCCCCCGAGTACAACGACGACATCCTCAATGGTGTCGAAGAAGCCGGCAGCGGCTTTGAAGGCAGCAGCGGTGGCGGCGATGGCGATGATCCAGAAACGGATGCGCTGTATGACGAAGCCGTACAGTTCGTGCTGGAAAGCCGTCGTGCCTCGATTTCTGCCGTCCAGCGCAAGCTGAAGATCGGCTACAACCGCGCCGCACGGATGATCGAAGCCATGGAAATGGCCGGGGTCGTCACGTCGATGAACACCAACGGTTCGCGTGAAGTGCTGGCCCCGGGCCCGGTACGCGACTGATCCAAAAGCAAGAGGCGGGACAATGATGTGCCGCCGCTCTCCCAACGAGTATTCAAGAGGACTCCCATGCGTCTTATCCGCATGCTGCTGCCAGTACTGGCTTTGACCACACTCACGGCCCACGCCGATGACAAGGACGTGGCTCGTTTGACCCAATTGCTGGAAACTTCCAAGACCCTGAGCGCGAACTTCTCGCAGCTGACCCTCGACGGCAGCGGTACGCAGTTGCAGGAAACCACCGGCGACATGACCCTGCAGCGCCCGGGCCTGTTCTACTGGCACACCAATGCGCCGGCCGAGCAGACCATGGTGTCTGATGGCAAGAAAGTCACCCTGTGGGACCCGGATCTGGAACAGGCGACCATCAAGAAGCTCGACGAGCGTCTGACCCAGACCCCGGCGCTGCTGCTGTCCGGTGATGTGTCGAAAATCAGCCAGAGCTTTGATATTTCCGCGAAAGAGGCGGGCGGCGTGATCGACTTCACCCTCAAGCCGAAAACCAAGGACACCCTGTTCGACAACCTGCGTCTGTCGTTCCGCAATGGTCTGCTCAATGACATGCAACTGATCGACAGCGTCGGCCAGCGCACCAACATCCTGTTCACCGGGGTGAAGGCCAACGAGCCTGTGCCGGCGTCCAAGTTCAAGTTCGACATCCCCAAGGGTGCGGACGTGATCCAGGAATAAACCCAGGCCCCTTGTACCGGGGCCCTCGTGGAGAGGACCTGGTATTAAGGGGCTCTTTGTGGCGAGGGGATTTATCCCCGTTCGGCTGCGCAGCAGTCGTCGCTTTTGGCGCCGCTTCGCAGCCCAACGGGGATAAATCCCCTCGCCACTCGGTTTCACACAGTATTCGAAAAATTCGAGGTTTCAACGCTACGTGATGGATCTGTTTCGCAGTGCACCGATTGCCCAGCCACTGGCCGCGCGTTTGCGCGCGACCAATCTGGATGAGTACGTCGGTCAGGAGCACGTGCTCGCTCGCGGCAAGCCTCTGCGTGAGGCGCTGGAGCAGGGTGCCCTGCATTCGATGATTTTCTGGGGCCCGCCGGGCGTGGGTAAAACCACCCTGGCGCGGTTGCTCGCGGAAGTCTCGGACGCGCATTTCGAAACGGTCTCGGCGGTGCTCGCCGGGGTCAAAGAGATCCGTCAGGCGGTTGAAATCGCCAAGCAACAGGCTGGCCAATACGGCAAACGCACAATTCTGTTCGTCGATGAAGTTCACCGTTTCAACAAGTCGCAGCAGGACGCGTTCCTGCCGTACGTTGAAGACGGCACGCTGATCTTCATCGGCGCCACCACCGAAAACCCCTCATTCGAACTCAACAACGCCTTGTTGTCGCGCGCCCGTGTCTACGTGCTGAAAAGCCTCGACGAAGCGGCACTGCGCAAACTGGTGCACCGCGCGCTCACCGAAGAGCGCGGCCTGGGCAAGCGCAATCTGACCCTCAGCGATGAGGGCTTTCAGATGCTGCTCTCGGCCGCCGATGGCGATGGCCGACGGTTGCTCAATCTGCTGGAAAACGCTTCCGATCTGGCCGACGACAACAGCGAGATGGGCATCGATCTGTTGCAGAGCCTGCTCGGCGACACACGTCGGCGTTTCGACAAGGGCGGCGAAGCGTTCTACGACCAGATCTCGGCACTGCACAAATCTGTGCGCGGCTCCAACCCCGACGGCGCGCTGTACTGGTTCGCGCGGATGATCGACGGCGGTTGCGATCCGCTGTACCTCGCCCGACGCGTGGTGCGCATGGCCAGCGAAGACATCGGTAACGCCGACCCGCGCGCCCTGAGCCTGTGCCTCGCCGCGTGGGAAGTGCAGGAACGCCTCGGCAGTCCGGAAGGTGAGTTGGCGGTGGCGCAAGCCATTACCTATCTGGCCTGCGCGCCGAAAAGCAACGCGGTGTACATGGGCTTCAAAACCGCCCTGCGTGCCGCCGCCGAGCACGGTTCGCTGGAAGTGCCGCTGCACTTGCGCAACGCTCCAACCAAACTGATGAAACAATTGGGTTATGGCGACGAATACCGTTACGCCCACGATGAGCCGGACGCTTACGCCGCTGGCGAAGACTATTTTCCGGAAGAACTCGAGCCGATCCCGTTCTACCAACCGGTGCCGCGCGGCCTGGAGTTGAAGATCGGCGAGAAGCTCAACCACCTCGCCCAACTCGACCGTTTAAGCCCCCGGCAGCGGAGAAAATAATGCTTCCATTGATCATTGCGGTGTCTGCCGGCGGCGTTGCTGGCACTTTGTTGCGCTTCGCTACTGGCAATTGGATCACTGCCAATTGGCCGCGGCACTTCTATACCGCGACGCTGGCCGTTAATATCGTGGGCTGTCTGTTGATTGGCGTGTTGTACGGCCTGTTTTTGATACGCCCGGAAGTGCCGATCGAGGTGCGTGCCGGGTTGATGGTTGGCTTCCTCGGGGGGCTGACGACTTTTTCATCCTTTTCACTGGATACGGTGCGCCTGCTGGAAAGCGGGCAGGTACCGCTGGCCCTGGGCTATGCGGCACTCAGCGTATTCGGCGGGCTGCTCGCGACGTGGGCCGGCCTGTCTTTGACCAAACTTTGATAACGAGAAACCGACATGCTCGATTCCAAACTGTTACGTAGCAACCTCCAGGACGTAGCGGACCGCCTGGCTTCCCGTGGCTTTGCCCTGGATACCGCGCGCATCGAAGCGCTGGAAGAACAGCGCAAGACCGTCCAGACCCGCACCGAAGCACTGCAGGCTGAGCGTAACGCGCGTTCCAAATCCATCGGTCAGGCCAAGCAGCGTGGCGAAGACATCGCGCCGTTGATGGCGGACGTCGAGCGCATGGCGGGCGAATTGAGTGCCGGTAAAGTCGAGCTGGACGCGATCCAGACCGAGCTGGACTCGATCGTGCTGGGTATTCCTAACCTGCCACACGAATCCGTGCCGGTCGGCAAAGACGAAGACGACAACGTTGAAGTGCGCCGCTGGGGCACGCCGACTGCATTCGATTTCGAAGTGAAAGACCACGTGGCGCTGGGCGAAAAGTTCGGCTGGCTGGACTTTGAAACCGCTGCCAAGCTGTCCGGCGCGCGTTTCGCCCTGTTGCGTGGCCCGATCGCCCGTCTGCACCGCGCACTGGCGCAGTTCATGATCAACCTGCACGTCAACGAGCACGGCTACGAAGAGGCTTACACGCCTTATTTGGTTCAGGCCCCGGCACTGCAAGGCACCGGTCAACTGCCGAAGTTCGAAGAAGACCTGTTCAAGATCGCCCGCGAAGGCGAAGCCGATCTGTACCTGATCCCGACCGCCGAAGTGTCGCTGACCAACATCGTTGCCGGTGAAATCGTCGATTCGAAACTGCTGCCGATCAAGTTCGTCGCCCACACCCCGTGCTTCCGCAGTGAAGCCGGCGCGTCGGGTCGCGACACCCGCGGCATGATCCGTCAGCACCAGTTCGACAAAGTTGAAATGGTCCAGATCGTTGAACCATCGACTTCGATGGAAGCACTGGAAGGCCTGACTGCCAACGCCGAGAAAGTCCTGCAACTGCTCGGTCTGCCTTACCGCACCCTGGCGCTGTGCACCGGCGACATGGGTTTCAGCGCGGTCAAGACTTACGACCTCGAAGTGTGGATCCCGAGCCAGGACAAGTACCGCGAAATTTCGTCGTGCTCGAACTGCGGCGACTTCCAGGCCCGTCGTATGCAAGCGCGTTTCCGCAACCCGGAAACCGGCAAGCCTGAACTGGTACACACCTTGAACGGCTCCGGTCTGGCGGTGGGTCGTACCCTGGTTGCGGTGCTGGAAAACTACCAGCAGGCCGACGGTTCGATCCGTGTGCCGGACGTGCTGAAGCCGTACATGGGTGGCCTTGAGGTCATCGGCTAAATGAAATATCTGCCGCTGTTTCACAACCTGCGCGGCAGTCGTGTGTTGGTCGTCGGTGGGGGGGAAATTGCCTTGCGCAAATCCCGCCTGCTGGCCGATGCCGGTGCGCTGCTGCGGGTGGTCGCACCTGAAATCGAAACGCAGCTGCGTGAGCTGGTCGCAGCCTCAGGCGGCGAATGCCTGTTGCGCGGTTACGTCGAGGCGGATCTGGACGGTTGCGGGCTGATCATCGCCGCCACCGACGACGAAACGCTGAACGCACAAGTTTCCACCGATGCTCACAAGCGTTGCGTGCCGGTCAACGTGGTCGATGCGCCTGCCTTGTGCAGCGTGATCTTCCCGGCGATCGTCGACCGTTCGCCATTGATCATTGCGGTGTCCAGCGGTGGCGATGCGCCGGTGCTGGCGCGCTTGATTCGCGCCAAGATCGAAACCTGGATTCCCTCGACTTACGGCCAATTGGCCGGGCTCGCCGCACGTTTCCGTAATCAGGTGAAAAGCCTGTTTCCGGATGTGCAGCAGCGTCGTGGTTTCTGGGAAGACGTATTTCAGGGGCCGATTGCTGATCGGCAACTGGCCGGGCAGGGCGCCGAAGCCGAACGTCTGTTGCAAGCCAAGATCGATGGCGAAGCGATGGTCACCACTGGTGAGGTTTATTTGGTGGGAGCGGGGCCGGGTGACCCGGATCTGCTGACCTTCAAGGCCCTGCGTCTGATGCAGCAAGCCGACGTGGTGCTGTATGACCGCTTGGTCGCGCCAGCAATTCTTGAGCTGTGCCGTCGCGATGCCGAACGTGTGTATGTCGGCAAGCGTCGCGCCGATCACGCCGTGCCGCAGGATCAGATCAACCAGCAACTGGTCGATCTGGCCAAGGCCGGCAAGCGTGTGGTGCGGTTGAAGGGTGGTGATCCGTTCATCTTCGGCCGTGGCGGCGAAGAGATCGAAGAACTGGCGGCCCACGGCATCCCCTTCCAGGTGGTTCCGGGTATTACCGCAGCCAGCGGTTGCGCAGCGTATGCCGGGATTCCGCTGACCCATCGTGATTACGCGCAATCGGTGCGCTTTGTCACCGGGCATTTGAAGGACGGCTCCACCGATCTGCCATGGGTAGACCTTGTCGCCCCGGCGCAGACGCTGGTGTTCTACATGGGCCTGGTGGGGTTGCCGGTGATCTGCGAACAACTGATCAAGCACGGTCGTTCAGCGGATACCCCGGCGGCGTTGATTCAGCAGGGCACCACGGTCAATCAGCGAGTCTTTACCGGCACACTGGCGGATCTGCCGCGATTGGTGGCAGAGCATGAAGTGCATGCGCCGACCTTGGTGATCGTTGGGGAAGTGGTGCAACTGCGCGAGAAACTGGCGTGGTTTGAAGGGGCTCAGGCGCAGGTCTGAGAACCGAGTTGACCCCATCGCTGGCAAGCCAGCTCCCACAGGTTTTGTGTTGAAGCTGCAATCTTCAGCATCACCAAAATCCCGGTGGGAGCTGGCTTGCCAGCGATGGGGCCCTCAAAAACAATACAAATCTCAACCCCGGCGCCAAACCCCTTTCCCAGCCAACCGCGCCCGATCATGGGCCTCTGTGAAATCCTGCTCCGGCCCCTTCGGCACAATACCCGTCGGGTTGATGGTCTTGTGGCTGCCGTAGTAGTGGTTCTTGATGTGCTGAAAATCCACCGTCTCGCCAATCCCCTGCATCTGATAGAGCTCACGCAACCAGTTTGACAGATTCGGGTAATCGGCAATCCGCCGCAGATTGCACTTGAAGTGCCCGTGATACACCGCGTCAAAACGAATCACCGTGGTGAACAGACGCACGTCCGCTTCCGTCAGGTATTCCCCGGTCAGATAGCGGTTGGCGCCTAACACGCGCTCCAAGTGATCGAGTTCGGCAAACACTTCATCGAACGCTTCTTCATAAGCCTGTTGCGACGTGGCAAAGCCTGCGCGATACACGCCGTTGTTCACGGCTGGATAAATCCGCTCGTTCAGCGCATCGATTTCACCGCGCAGCGGCGCCGGGTAGAAGTCCAGATCGTTGCCTGTCAAACCATCGAACGCGCTGTTGAACATGCGGATGATCTCCGCCGATTCATTACTGACGATGCGCTTGAGTTTCTTGTCCCACAGCACCGGCACAGTGACGCGCCCGGTGTAGTCGGCGGTGTCAGCGGTGTAGCGCTGGTGCATGAATGCGAAATCATCGAGCTTGTCGCCGGTCGAGCCCAGCGCTTTGTCGAACGTCCAGCCGTTTTCCAGCATCAGCCAGCTTACGACGGAGACGTCGATCAGACTTTCCAGACCTTTGAGCTTGCGCAGGATCAGTGTGCGATGCGCCCATGGACAGGCGAGGGAAACGTAGAGGTGATAGCGTCCTGCCTCGGCGGCAAAACCACCTTCACCGCTGGGGCCGGGCTCGCCGTTGGCGGTGACCCAATTGCGGCGCTTGGCCTGTTCGCGCTGGAACGCGCCGTCCTTGCTGCTTTCATACCACTTGTCCTGCCAGTGGCCATCGACGAGTAAACCCATGATCAAGACTCCATAAACCGATAATCGTTGGAGTCGAGTCTATTCCGATGAGTTCGAACAAAAAGCGCAAAGATCGGGCGCGAATGATCGGTTAAATCGATTTGTTCCGTGCGGCCCAGTATTGCTCGGCGGTTTCGAAGGCCTGTTCACGGTTTTGTCCGAGGCCGCGCAAGGCCAGGGCCATGGTCGCAATCAGGGCCATTTGCGGATAGCTGTCGACCACGTCGCCGCGCCACACGGCCTTCAGGTGCTCGACATCCAATGACGATGGTTTGACGTGACGTTGCGCCGACAGTTGCGGCCATTCCTCGTCCCAGCTCTCGCCGCCAGTGGTGCCATAGAGGTGACTGTTAGCGTCGGGGTTGATCTCGATTTCGCCGCCATCACCCTTGACCACAATCGCTGTGTCGCCGAGCAATCCGCTGGCATCGCGGTGCACGGCCTGATAGCCGGGGTGAAAAATGCTCTGTAGCCCGCAGCGCGCGCCCAGCGGATTGAGAATCCGCGCCAGCGAATGGATCGGTGAACGCAGGCCCAGGGTGTTGCGCAGGTCGATCATGTTCTGCAACTGCGGCGCCCAGTCCACCAGCGGCATGAACGCCAGGCCACCATTGTCCAGCGCTGCACCGACCTGTTGCCAGTCGCGGCACAGCGGGATGTTCAATTCGCCGAGCAGTTGTTCGCTGTAGAGGCGCCCGGCGGTGTGCGCGCCGCCGCCGTGCATGAAGATGCGCAGGCCGTTCTGTGCCAGGCATTTGGCCGCCAGCAAATACCACGGCAGATGGCGTTTTTTGCCCGCATAGGTCGGCCAGTCCAGATCGACATTCAGCGCTGGCGCCTGCAAGCGTGCGCGCAGAGCCTCGGTGAATCCGGCCATTTCCTCTGCGCTTTCTTCCTTGTGTCGCAGCAACATCAGGAAGGCACCGAGTTGGGTGTCCTCGACCTTGTCGTCGAGCACCATGCCCATGGCTTCCCGGGCTTCTTCGCGAGTGAGATCGCGCGCGCCGCGTTTGCCCTTGCCGAGGATTCGCACGAACTGGGCGAATGGATGTTCGGCAGGCGTTTCGAGGGTCAGCGCTGGAAAGTCGGTCATAAGCAATTCGTCGGTTTGGGCAGGCCCGCCAGTTTCGCGGCGAGTTTGGCGGGGGTGCCTTTGAACAGTCGGTTCAGGTGCAGGCTGTTGCCTTTTTCCGTGCCGAGTTTCAGCGCGGTGTACTTGATCAGCGGGCGTGTGGCCGGGGACAGTTGGAATTCTGCATAGAAGCTGCGCAGCAGTTCGAGGACTTCCCAGTGTTCAGGAGTCAACTCGATCTCTTCGGCAGCGGCGAGAGCGCTGGCGACATCGTGCGACCAATCGCTGAGATCGACGAGAAAGCCGTCCTTGTCCAGTTCGATGGCGCGGGCGCCGACGGTCATGTAATTCATAGCCAGCTGTTGACCTTGTCGTGATGGATCGACAGTTCGACGAAGGCCGGGTAATCGATGGCTTCGGCCCAGTCCGGGACCTGCACGGCGCGCGCCTGTGCGTCTTCGCTGAGGACGAACAGTTTGATCTGGCGGCTTTGCAGCGCAGTGCACGGCGCGGTACCCGCTTGCAACGCGTAGACCGCATCGCCGGACAGCAACAAGGCATCCGCGCTGCCGATGATGCGCAGGCAACTGCTCAGGCGATCATCGCCAAAAGGGGAATGAGACAACACATGCAAAGTCGACATCAGAGGGTGATCACCTGGTCGTAACGGTCAATAAGAGCGGTGATTTGCTCGGCAGCCAGCGGTTGCGCTTCGTCTAGCGATAGCTGTTCGAGGCCACGAGCGCTGGCGCTGTCGGCGCAGTAAAACAATTCTTCTACGCCAAACATCGGCAGCGCTTGCAGGTTGGCGCTGAGGTCTTTTTGTTGCAGGGCTTTGGCGTTTTGCCCAGCGGCCAGTTGCAACACGCCGTCATCGAGAAACAGCAAACCGATCGGCAGATCGAAGGCGCCACCGGCCAGTACGATGTCCAGCGCTTCGCGGGCGCCGGGGCCGGACCATGGCGATTGGCGGCTGATGATCAACAGGGATTTGGCCATCTCATGCACCTCCGAAACAGATCAGGCGATCAGCGTCTTGCACGGCGTCATGCAATTGCCCAAGACCGGACAATTCCCATGGCTCACTGACGGAGACGGCGTCACGCTGATAGCGCTGGGCTTCTTCCGCGTTCAGCGCGCCACGGCGCAGGGCGGCGGCAATGCACACTACGCCGTCGAGCTTTTGCTCGGTGATGAAGCTGCGCCATTGCTTGGGCAAGTCCAGTTCATCCTGCGGGGTCACCACCGCGTCAGAGGCGTTATAGACGCCATCCTGATAGAAAAACAGCCGGACAATCTCATGCCCACCGGCCAGTGCAGCCTGCGTAAACAGCAGGGCACGGCGCGAGGAGGGCGCATGGGCGGCGGAAAACAGCGCGATGGCGAACTTCATGACGGACTCGATCAGCAAAACTGTGGCCATGATAAAGCATTGCGCACAGCCACAGCGCCTGCTTTTCATGTAGGAGCTGCGGCACGCTGCGATCTTTTGACGTTGATTTTGCGAGGCAGGATCAAAAGATCGCAGCCTCGTTTCACTCGTCAGCTCCTACAGGGACATACGATCCCCTGTAGGAGCTGCACGCTGCGATCTTTTGACGTTGATTTTGCGGGGCAGGATCAAAAGATCGCAGCCTCGTTTCACTCGTCAGCTCCTACAGGGCAACACGATCTGCGGCACGCTGCGATCTTTTAATGTTGATTTTGCGGGGCAGGATCAAAAGATCGCAGCCTCGTTTCACTCGTCAGCTCCTACAGGGACACACAATCCCATGTAGGAGCTGCGGCACGCTGCGATCTTTTGACGTTGATTTTGCGGGGCAGGATCAAAAGATCGCAGCCTCGTTTCACTCGTCAGCTCCT
>NZ_JBODOE010000006.1:271007-286327 GCF_051913165.1 Pseudomonas sp. SM4
ACAGGGCAACACGAGCTGCGGCACGCTGCGATCTTTTGATGTTGATTTTGCGGGGCAGGATCAAGAGATCGCAGCCTCGTGTTAGCGGGGCATGTAGCCGAGTTGCCAGCGTCGCGGAATTTTGAGGGAGAGCAGCCCGATCAGCGCGGCCAGCAGACCGCTGACAAACATCGCCTTGAGTCCCAAGTGGTGTTCCAGCACCGCGCCCAGAATCGCGCCGATAAACATCCCGCTCCATGGCACCAGTTGCACCCGCCAGCCGCCGCGCCGTTCGCCCAGCAGCCATCGGCCGAGGCCACGGCCGAATCGCGACAAGGCGCCGGTGACATAGGTCAGCCCGACCGGTAAACCATTCACTTCCTCGACCGACGCGTTGAGCATGCCCATGGCGACAATCGCCGCAAGCAACGCCGGCAGTTGCGTGTCATACGGCCAAGCCGCCGCCGCGCAGAGCAGGGTGGCGATGCACAGCAGGAGCGGCAACGCGCGTCGCCCGCCAAAGCGCGCAACGACAACGCCCAAGGCATTACCCAGCACAAAAGTGGCGACAAGAATCACCAGGCGCAAGGTCAGCCCGAGATCGCCATCACTGATCGCCACCGCCAGCCGGGTGGTGTTGCCGCTCATGAACGAGACGAAATCGCCGCTGGCCATAAAACCGATCGCATCGGTCATGCCGGCCAGTACCGACAGGCTGGCAACCAGCGCCAGACCCACACGCCCGCGCCATTTTTGCGTGTGCAGATGGCCGGGGCTGGCGCGGTGAGTCGAGGCGGAGGGCAGCATCGGTGACGGTATCCTTACGCGGCGGTTAAGGTTCTATCCCATACAGGTCGCAATATTCCAGCCAGTCCATGCCGGCCATCTCTGCGACCTCACGGTGCACCTCCCGGCGCTGCGCCTGATACTCCGCAGGCGTCTCGGCGGTCAGTTGCAAAGTCAGCTCCCAGGCAAACAACCCGAGGTTTTCCGCCTCGGCCTCGAAGGCTTCATGCAGGCGTTCTTCGCGATATTGCGCCTGGGTTTCGCCTTTGGCCTGGGCCAGCAAGGGATTGAGATGGTCGAGGCTTTCGCGTAGTTCGGGGCGTGCATCGAGAAACACTTTCAGGGCGTGTTCATGTCGCTGATCGGTAGGCGCCATGGGTTTTCCTTGTGAGGCTGATGACCTTAGGTTGCCGCAGCGGTGCGCGCGTGTCGCGCTATAAATTCAGTAAAGCAGAACGATTCTGGCCGCTGCGGTGATACAGTCCGCTTTTTTCTGAATGAGCGAATGCAATGCGAATGCTGATGGTAGCGCTGGCGGCAACGCTGCTGGCCGGTTGCGCGGGTTCGGTGATGAACGATGCTCGCACGCAAGCCCCTTACAAGGTTTTGACTTCGGACAAACCGGAGAAAGTCGTCGCGCAGTGCGTGCAATTCGGCTGGCAGGACGAGGCAGTGTTCGGTGTTGACGCCGCAGCCTATCTGGAGCCACGCAAGCCGGCTGGCACCACGGTGTATACGCGTTCGGCCGAGTCGTTTGTCGACGTCATCACTGAGGCTTCGGGCACGACGCTGAATTACTACGCGCAGAAGGATGATTTTGTGGCCAAGCGGCGCTTGGCGGCGTTGGCCACCTGCCTCTGATCAGGCGTTAAAGCGGCTGTCGCCTTCGCGGGCAAGCCTTGCTTCTACAAGAATGGGTGAACGGCACATCCTTGTAGCAGCAAAGCTTGCTCGCGAAGGGGCCCTGACATTCAACCAATAAGTCGCTTCTGGAAAAAATGCCGCTTATGCCCCAGCGGATAATCGATAATCTCGCCACATTCGCTGTACCCGACCTTCTTGTAAAACTCCGGCGCCTGAAATGAAAAGGTGTCGAGCCAGATCCCGACGCAATCGTTCTTGCGCGCAAAATCCTCGGCCATTTGCATCAGCTGCGAACCGATGCCCTGACCGCGCCCCTCTTCCGGCACCGCCAGCAACTCAATGAACAACCAGCGATAAAACGTGTGGCCATACAGGCCGCCGAGAATCGCGTCGTGCTCATCGCGCACCAACAGCGCCAGTGGCTCCATCTTCGACGGCCCGGCCTTGGCGATGTTGTGGGCGCGCAGCGGCGCGAGGATGGCGTTGCGTTGTTCTTCGTTGGGGTTTGCCGACAACTCGATGCGCAGGTTCATGCAGGACTTCCTTGTGGTCTGAGTCGCCAGACTATCCTGCCCGGCGGTCGTGTTCCAAGCCCCTGCGCAAAACCGGTGGAACCGCCGTTCGCGCGCTGCGGTCTAGGCTTTACAGCGTCATTCCAGCACGCGGTTGATGAGGACATCCCATGAATATTTTCGAAGCCCTTCGCGAAAGCCATGACCGCCAGCGCAGCTACGCCAAAGCCCTGATCAAGACCAGTGGCGATACGCCGGAACGCGTGGAGGCCTACAAACAACTGAAGGCTGAACTGCAAGCCCACGAAACCGCGGAAGAACGGCATTTCTATATCCCGTTGATGGAGTTCGACAACGGTGTCGACCTCAGCCGCCACGCGATTTCCGAGCACCATGAAATGGACGAGATGATGGAAGAACTCGACGAGACCGAGATGTCCAGCCCGGCATGGCTCGCGACCGCGAAGAAGCTCTCGGACAAAGTCCATCACCACCTCAAGGAAGAAGAGCAGAAGTTCTTCCAGATGGCTGGCAAATTGCTCAACGAGAAGCAGAAAGAACAGCTCGCCGGGCAATACGAAAAAGAGTTCCAGGCACAATTGTCGTAAACCGCTGACTGCAGGTTTTCGTCGTCTCGACGTGTACGCCTTTGGCTACGCGTCGAGTGCGATGCCTCACAATGTACTGTTTATATATCCAGTGTTTTCGGGTTTTTGCCAACGGTGTCCGCTCTGGCTGCGACAAAAGCGCCGATGGACAAAAAAACCACCTCCGTTAGGTTGAAGGCCTCTCCTCGGAAGGGAGAGTTCTTAAATCAACGGAGTGAAAAACATGAATCAAGTACAAGCACAAACCCAACTGAAACACGGTCGAGTGACCTCCCCGGCGAGCCGCGGTGCGGTCGCCATCGAGCAAGGATTGCTCGGCGCCTGGCAGGTCAACGAAATGGAAGGTGGCAAGAACTTCCCGGCGCTGGTGGCCGGTCCGTTTCCTGCGCCATATCAGACCGACTCGGCCAGCGTTGCACCACCGGCTGACGGCTACATCCTCAGCGGCGGCAAGGCGGATGCCCGCGATTGCGTGAACTTCACCGACGAGGAAATGAGCAAGAAGCTCGGTCGCCCGTTCACCTGGCCGCTGCTCAATGTCACCCCGGGGCAGGCACTGGAGATCAAATGGGAATACACCGCGCCGCATACCACGCGCGGCTATCGTTGGTTGATCACCAAGGACGGCTGGGACCCGAAACAACGCATCACCCGTGCGCAACTGGAAGCCCAACCGTTCTTCGAGGATTTCTACACCCAGGTGCCGTATTACAGCTATCCCAATGAGCTGAGGGCCAAGGTCAATCACGCGGTGAAACTGCCGGACGACAAAAAGGGCCGTCATGTCATCGTGCTGATGTGGATCGTTGCCAATACTGGCAATGCCTTCTATCAGGCCTTCGACGTCGACTTCAAATAAGTCGGCGACACCCCATTCACACGTTCTGAAGGATTAGAACATGTCAAAAATCGACTTCTCTTTGATGCAGAATCCGACGAGCGATGCAGCCTCGTTGATGCCGAGCATTGCCGGCAAAAAGATTCTGATGGGCTTCTGGCACAACTGGCCGGCGGGGCCGAGTGACGGCTACCGTCAGGGCCGCTTCGCGAGCCTCTCGCTGGAAGAGGTGCCCAAGGAATACAACGTGGTCGCGGTGGCGTTCATGAAAGGCAGCGGCATTCCGACCTTCAAGCCATTCAACGTGTCCGACGCCGAGTTCCGCCGGCAGGTCGCTGTCCTCAACAGTCAGGGGCGGGCGGTGCTGATCTCCCTGGGGGGCGCCGATGCGCACATCGAGCTGCGCGCCGGTCAGGAACAACCGCTGGCCAATGAAATCATCCGTCTGGTGGAAACCTACGGCTTCGACGGGCTGGACATCGATCTTGAACAGAGCGCGATTGACTTCGCTGCCAACAAGACCGTTCTGCCAGCGGCACTGAAACTGGTCAAGGATCACTACGCCGGTCAGGGCAAGCACTTCATCATCAGCATGGCCCCGGAGTTTCCGTACCTGACCAGCGCCGGCAAATACGTCGATTACTTGCAGGCGCTGGAGGGTTACTACGATTTCATCGCCCCGCAGTTCTATAACCAGGGCGGTGACGGGGTCTGGGTGCCGGAGGCCAACAACGGCGCAGGCGCGTGGATCGCGCAGAACAATGATGCGCTGAAGGAGGATTTCCTCTATTACCTGACTGAAAGTCTGGTGACCGGAACGCGGGGTTTCATCAGGATCCCGCCGGACAAGTTTGTCATCGGTCTGCCGGCCAACGTCGATGCGGCGGCCACCGGTTACGTCATCGACAAAACCGTGGTGGGCAACGCGCTCAAACGCCTGGCCATCAAGGGTTATCCGATCAAGGGCCTGATGACCTGGTCGGTGAACTGGGATAACGGCGCGAGCAAGGATCATGTGCCTTACAACTGGGAATTCAGCCGGCGTTATGGGCCGCTGATTCACGGCGCTCGTTCACTCGGGCAGGACCACGATCAAACGCTGGCGAACACCGCACGTTAGCTGCAAGTGAAAAAGCCCGGTAGCGCTGCCGGGCTTTTTTTGTGCGCACGATTATTCGACTATGGCGGCCTAGTGATGAAAAAAGGATCAGGCGTCATGTCCAAAACCGCTGAGCGGGTCAACATTGTCGACACTCAGGTGCTGTCCCACGACTGGTATCTGCTGAAGAAAATCACCTTTGACTATCAACGTAACAACGGCGATTGGCAGCGCCAGACCCGGGAAGTCTACGACCGCGGCAATGGCGCGGCGATTCTGCTGTTCAACCGCGAAAAGCGCAGCGTGGTGCTGACCCGGCAATTCCGCCTGCCGGTGTTCGTCAACGGCCATGACGGTTTGTTGATCGAAGTGGCGGCGGGCTTGCTTGAAGGTGAAGCGCCGGAACAACGGATTCGTGGTGAGGCGGAAGAAGAAACCGGCTATCGCGTCAGCGACGTGAAAAAGGTGTTCGAGGCTTACATGAGCCCAGGCTCGGTGACCGAGAAACTGCACTTTTTCATTGCCGAGTACGACGCAGCGTCGAAAGTCAGTGAGGGTGGCGGCCTGGAGGAAGAAACCGAAGAGCTGGAGGTGCTGGAGTGGTCTTTCGATGAGGCGCTGGCAGCGTTCCAGCGTGGCGAAATCTGCGACGCCAAGACCATTATGCTGTTGCAGTACGCAGCGATGAATAACCTGTTTTCCCGATAACAAAGATCGCAGCCTGCACTAATTCCCCTGTAGGAGCTGCCGCAGGCTGCGATCTTTTGATCTTAAAACCCTTCAAAACGCCCAGTCCCTGGCCCTTGCCCACCCTCCAGCGTCAGCAACCGTTCTTTCGCCTCCAGCCCCCCGGCAAACCCGGTCAGCTTCCCCGACGCACCAATCACCCGATGGCACGGCGCCACAATGGAGATCGGATTGCGTCCGTTCGCGGCGCCCACTGCCCGCACGGCCGTGGGATTGCCAATCTGCTCGGCGATCTGGCCATAGGTGCGCGTTTCACCAAACGGGATGGTCAGTAACGCCGCCCAGACCTGTCGCTGAAACGCTGTGCCGGCAAAGTCCAGTTCAAGTTCGAAGCGATCCCGCGTGCCGGCAAAATATTCTTCAAGTTGCCGAGCGGTTTTGATCAGAATCGGGTTGTCCGGTGCTGCGCTCATCGGGCCGAGGCGCACCCGGTTCGGTTTGTCGTTTTCCCAGAGGATGGCCGCCAGTCGTGAACCGTTCGCGACCAGCTTCAGTTCGCCGACCGGCGAGGGCAGGGTAATGAACGTGTAAGACATGGCAACGGGCTCCGGTGCAGGACGGCAACAGCGCTCAGCATACTGCCTGATCGGGGAGGCGCAAACCGCAAAGCCGACCATACTGCTTGTTGCCCTTGAAGCGTTCCCCTCTGTTTTGCACAGACCCTAAAACAAAAAAAGAGATCGACTCATGAAGTACGAACCTTTGGCCAAATCGCTGATAGCGACCTCACTGGCACTCAGCTGTCTGATGGCTCACGCCGCCTCCGTCGCACCGGTCGCCGCCGAAAACGGCATGGTGGTCACCGCACAACATCTGGCCACCCATGTCGGTGTCGACGTTTTGAAAAACGGCGGTAACGCGGTGGATGCGGCGGTTGCCGTCGGTTATGCGCTGGCGGTGGTTTATCCCGCAGCCGGCAACCTTGGTGGCGGCGGTTTCATGACCATCCAGCTGGCGGATGGGCGCAAGACCTTCCTCGATTTCCGCGAAAAAGCCCCGTTGGCGGCGACGGCCAACATGTACCTCGACAAAGAAGGCAACGTCGTTCCTGACCTCAGCACCCGTGGCCACCTGGCCGTTGGCGTGCCGGGTACCGTGTCCGGTATGGAGCTGGCGCTGAGCAAGTACGGCACCAAACCGCGCAAGGACATGATTGCCCCGGCGATCAAGCTGGCTGAAGACGGCTTCGAACTGGAGCAGGGCGACGTCGAGTTGCTGGAGTACGCCACCGACGTGTTCAAGAAGGACATGCGCGATTCCGGCTCGATCTTCCTGCACAACGGCGAGCCGATGCAGGTCGGACAAAAACTGGTGCAGAAGGACCTCGGCAAGACCCTGCGGACCATTTCCGAAAAAGGTGCCGACGGCTTCTATAAAGGCTGGGTCGCCGACGCTATCGTCACCTCCAGCCAGGCCAACAAAGGCATCATCACCCAGGCCGACCTCGACAAATACAAGACCCGTGAACTGGCCCCGGTGGAGTGTGATTACCGTGGTTACCACGTGGTCTCGGCGCCACCGCCAAGCTCCGGCGGTGTGGTGATCTGCCAGATCATGAATATCCTCGAGGGTTATCCGATGAAGGACCTGGGCTTCCATTCGGCCCAAGGCATGCACTACCAGATCGAAGCGATGCGCCACGCGTATGTTGATCGCAACAGCTACCTCGGCGATCCGGACTTCGTGAAAAACCCGATCGAGCACCTGCTCGACAAGAACTACGCGACCAAGCTGCGCGACGCGATTCAGCCGCAAAAGGCTGGCGTCTCGGCGGAACTGAAACCCGGCACGGCACCACATGAAGGCAGCAACACCACGCACTATTCGATCGTCGACAAGTGGGGCAATGCGGTTTCGGTCACCTACACCCTCAATGACTGGTTCGGCGCGGGCGTGATGGCGAGCAAGACCGGGGTGATTCTCAACGACGAAATGGACGACTTCACCTCCAAGGTCGGCGTGCCGAACATGTACGGCCTGGTGCAGGGCGAAGCCAACGCCATCGCGCCGGGCAAGGCACCGCTGTCGTCGATGAGCCCGACCATCGTTACCAAGGATGGCAAAGTGGTGATGGTAGTGGGGACGCCTGGCGGCAGCCGGATCATCACCGCGACTTTGCTGACCATGCTCAACGTCATCGACTACGGCATGGGCCTGCAGGAAGCGGTCGACGCGCCGCGTTTCCACCAGCAGTGGATGCCGGAGGAAACCAACCTCGAAGACTTCGCCGCCAGCCCCGACACGAAGAAAATCCTCGAGAGCTGGGGGCACAAGTTCGCCGGACCGCAGGATGCCAACCACATCGCTGCGATTCTGGTCGGGGCGCCGTCGCTGGGCGGTAAACCGGTCGGCAAAAACCGCTTCTACGGCGCCAACGATCCACGGCGCAATACCGGGTTGTCACTGGGATACTGAGGGCGTAAAAAAGGCGCGGGCTCAGGCCCGCACCTGTCTCAAGGATTGATCAAGGAAGGCTCATCATGACCACCGCATTACTGATCATCGACGTTCAACGCGCGCTCTGCGCGGGCGAATACCAGTGCCATGACATCCATCGTGTGATCGATACCATCAACCCGCTCAGCCGCCGCGCGCGCGCGGCGGGCGTGCCTGTCGTGTTGATCCAGCACGAAGAAGCCGACAGCCCGTTGGCCCATGGCGCTGAAGGCTGGCAACTGGCTGAAGCGTTGCAAACCTCCAGCCAAGACCTGCGCGTGCGCAAGACCACGGCGGATGCGTTTTATCAGACGGACTTGCGCAAGCTGCTGCCAAGCGAGGATTTCGAGCGGCTGGTAATTTGCGGCCTGCAAACCGATTACTGCGTCAACGCCACCGTGCGCCAGGCGCATCAGCTCGGTTACGACGTGGTGCTCGTCGCCGACGCGCATTCCACCGTCGACAACGGCAACATGAGTGCTGAAGACATCATCGCCGAACATAACAAAGACCTCGCCCACCTGACCGGTTCCGTCGCCCGCATCGACGTCAAACCCGCCGCTACCATCACCTTCTGACCACAACCCCCTCAGGAGCAAAGCTTGCTGGCGAAAGCGCCCGCCCAGCCACCCAAAAGGCCGGCAGTGGCACCGCCTTCGCGAGCAAGCTTTGCTCCTGCGAGGATTTTCGGTGGCCGCACTGGCATACTGCGCGCCGTCCGAAGAATGGAATCTATCGATGTTCGCCTTGACCCTTCGTCATGCCCTGGCGCTGACAGCCCTCGCGTTTGCCTCCAGTGTCCACGCCGCCAGTTTCGATTGCGCCAGCGCCGCCAGCAAAGTGGAAAAAGCCATTTGTGCCGATGCCGATCTTTCGCGTCTCGATGAGCAGCTCGCAGAGCGTTGGCGCACGACGCTCGCCAACGTCCCCGACCCCAAGGCGCTCAAGACCGATCAGCGCCAATGGCTGAAAAATCGCAACGGCTGTGGCGACCTGACGGCCTGCTTGCGCCGCCAGTATCTGATGCGCCTGGCCGAACTCGAACATGCCACGCAGCCCTTCAGTTGGGATGCGACCTGGCAACTCATTCCGCCCAGCACGACAACGTCGGCGACCGCGACCACCCACCGCCGTGACGCCACGCACGTTTTCATCAGCATAGAGGCGGGTGAGGGTGGTAACTCCGGCGATATTGAAGGCGTCGCCACGCTCAAGGACGGCATAGCGATTTACGCGGAAGACGAATGCACCCTGTTGCTCACGCCGATCAACGGCGTGCTGGACATTTCGCACGCGGGCGCTGGCGGCTATTGCAGCGCCGGGATGGGCGTGTATTACACCGGCCGCTTTATCGCTTCGGAGCAGCCGTTGACCCTGGATTACGACATGCTCAGCCTGGGCCTGGCGCGCACGCCCGCCGAAAACCAGGCCTTGCACGCGCTGCTTGAAGACGATTACCAGAGGGCTGTGGGCACGTCGGGGTCATTGATGACCGCGCAACCTTCATCCGACGTGCCGGACAGTCAGGTCACCGAAATGTGGATGCGCGGTCTGGGCGGGACCGGCATCATCATGCGTGCCAGCGGCGCGCGCTTCTGGGTGCTGCTGGTGACATACGAGGGTGGCAAGTCGCGCCTGCGCTATTACACCAACGTGCCGAAATGGAAAACCCGGTTGCCTGTAGCTTTGCAGGCCTGGCATGAACGCATGAAAAACAACCTCGATCTGCCTATCGAATTCATGCCCTGACGCAACCCTCTGTGGCTGCACAACCCCTGTGGTGAGGGGATTCATCCCCGACGGGCTGCACAGCAGCCCTCAACCCCCACACAACTCAAGTCGCAAACAACACCCCGCGAATCTCCCCAACCCGTGGCGCGACCACCACACCCTCCAGCACCATCCGCGTAATCGTTTCCGCCGCCGTCTGATAATCCTCATCCTGCGGTTCGGCGCGCCCGGTGATGCAGCCCATCTGCCAGCCAATATTGGTGTAAGTGCGCGTCGCCGACCAGATGAACAGCATCAAATGCTCCGGGTCCACCGGTGCCAACAGACCACGCTCGATCCAGCTGCGCAGGCACTCGACATTGCGCCGCGCTTCAGCGTGCAACAGGTCGCGACACTCGTCGGGCAACTGCCGGCCACCCAGCAGCAACTCGCCACTGAACACCTTGGCAATCGCCGGATGCTCACGGGCAATCCGGATTCGCGCCGCGACGTAGGCGCGCAGCCCGATCAGCGGATCGTCACTTTCGCGCAGCACCGCCGAGGCTTCCAGCAACGGTTCGACGAACCCCAGCAGCACTTTGCTGTAGAGGTTTTCCTTGGTCTGGAAGTAGTAATACAGATTCGCCTTGGGCACCCCGGCGCGGGCGGCGATGTCGCGGGTCTGGGTGGCGTCGAAGCCATTGGCGGCGAATTCTTCGCTGGCGGCGGCAAGGATCAACTGCTCGTTGCGGACTCTTATGGCGCTCATGGAAATACGGAATAAATGGACGGCATGGCAAGGTTCTGGCGATTTCGGTTTCGCAATATACAAAACTATATAGCGGTGAAGCCAGCAGACTCGACGCACAGCGCTATGCTGGATCGATAATTTGAGCGATCAAGGAAGGGCCATGACAATTCAGGTAGTGCGCGCCAACACGCCACAGCTGGACGCGGTTGCGCAGTTGTTCGACGCTTATCGGGGCTTTTACCAGCAGCCCTCCAACCTCGGGCAATCGCGTGCATTCATCGCCGAGCGCATGGCGGGCAACGAGTCGGCGATTTTTCTGGCTGAGGGCGAAGAGGCAGAGGCGCTGGGTTTCGTGCAGCTTTATCCGACGTTTTCATCCATCGACGCTCACCGCACCTGGCTGCTCAGCGACTTGTTCACGGCGCCGACTGCCCGTGGTCGCGGCGTCGGCCGGTTGCTGATGAACACGGCGCGCGACTTTGCCTTGCAGACCGGCGCCAAAGGCCTGGTGCTGGAAACCGCCATCGAAAACTTCACTGCACAGCGTTTGTACGAGTCACTCGGGTATGTGCGCGATAGCGGTTACTACACCTACCTGCTCGACTTGCGTCAGGGCTGACAGGCAATCCGTCAACAACCCTTCGATCTGCGCCAGTTCCCAGGTACTGAGCAAACTCACCGGATCGGTGCCGTAACGCTGCCAGGTATCCAGCGCGCCCTCCTGCCCGTCGCCGCTGCGGGCCTGTTCACAGTGATGCAGTCGCCCACCCTCAAAATCCAGCAGCAGGCGCCAACCCTCGATTTCGACCGCGACCAACCCGCTCGCGGCAGGTGGCTCGCAGACCTTGAACGGCAATACGCCCAGTGTCGCGTCGCGCAGGCGCTGGCACACTTCGCGCGCGCTTAGAAAAGATGACATGGTCGAACTCAACGCATACACAGGTGCGCCAGCATAAAGCCCGAGTCGACAAGTGTCAGCGATCACTGGCCCGATCCCGGACAATTCCGTAACATCCGCAACCCTCTTTTCCCCCGAACACCGGCGACCGAGCTCCTCGGCCGCTCAGTCAGGTATGCCATGAAACCGATTCGTCTGCGCGCCGATGTCCTGGCCGGACTCACCACCTCGTTTGCCCTGTTGCCCGAATGCATTGCGTTCGCGCTGGTGGCGCACCTCAATCCGCTGATGGGCCTGTATGGCGCGTTCATCATTTGTACGCTGACCGCGCTGTTCGGCGGCCGGCCGGGCATGGTCTCCGGTGCGGCCGGTTCGATGGCTGTGGTGATTGTTGCGCTGGTGGTGCAGCAGGGCGTGCAGTATCTGCTGGCGACGGTGTTGCTCGGCGGTCTGATCATGATGGCGTTCGGACTGTTGCGCCTGGGCAAACTGGTGCGCATGGTGCCGCACTCGGTGATGCTCGGCTTCGTCAACGGCCTGGCGATCATTATTGCGCTGGCGCAGCTGGAGCATTTCAAAAGCGCTGAAGAGTGGCTCAGCGGCACGCCGTTGTACCTGATGGCAGGCCTGGTGGCGCTGACCATGGCCATCGTCTACATTCTGCCGCGCCTGACCAAAGCTGTGCCTCCAGCGCTGGTGGCGATTCTTGGCGTTGGCCTGCTGGTCTACCTGTTCGGTTTGCCGACCCGCACCCTCGGCGACATGGCGCACATTGCCGGCGGCCTGCCGACGTTCGCACTGCCCGATATCCCGTGGAACCTGGAGACCCTGCGGATCATCGCCCCGTACGCGATCCTGATGGCGCTGGTCGGTCTGCTGGAAACGCTGCTGACGCTGAACCTCACCGATGAAATCACCGAAACCCGTGGCTACCCGGACCGCGAATGTGTGGCGCTTGGCGCAGCCAACATGGTCTCCGGCGCGTTCGGCGGCATGGGCGGTTGCGCGATGATCGGCCAGACCGTGATCAACCTCAGCTCCGGCGGGCGCGGGCGCTTGTCCGGCGTGGTCGCGGGCGTGCTGATTCTGTTGTTCATCCTGTTCCTGTCGCCGCTGATCGAGCGGATTCCGCTGGCGGCGCTGGTCGGCGTGATGTTCGTGGTGTCGCAGCAGACCTTCGCCTGGGCGTCGTTGCGGGTGATCAACAAAGTGCCGCTCAACGATGTGCTGGTGATCATCGCCGTGACCACCATCACCGTGTTCACCGATCTGGCCACCGCTGTGCTGTGCGGCATCATCATTGCGGCGCTGAACTTCGCCTGGCAGCAGGCGCGCGAGCTGTACGCCGATGAGCATGTCGAAGCCGACGGCAGCAAACTCTATCGCCTGCACGGCACTCTGTTTTTCGCCTCGACCACGCCGTTTCTCAATCAGTTCGATCCGGCCAATGACCCGGCCCACGTGACTCTCGATTGCCGGCATCTGAGCTTTGTCGATTACTCGGCGATCGCTGCACTGAAAACCCTGCGTGAGCGCTACGCCAAGGCTGGCAAGCACTTGCAGGTGTTTCATCTCTCGGAACGCTGCAAGAAACTGCTCAAGCGTGCCGGTGTCGCCCACGACTGAAGCCTGCGTCGATCAGCCCCAGGTCCTGGCAAGAATGCGCGAGACCTGCTCGGCCGAATACGGTTTGGCGAGAAACTCGAAACCGTCGTAACCGCTGCGCGCCAACTCCTCGCTGTAACCCGACGTGAGGATCACCGGCAGATCCGCGCGTCGGCGGCGCAGCTCCCGGGCCAGCGCAATGCCGCTGATGCCCGGCATGACCACATCGGAAAACACCGCGTCGAACGCCATCGCGTCCGTTCCGGCCAGTTGCAGGGCTTGCTCGGCGTTGGTCGCCCAAGCGGTTTCGTAACCCAGATCCTGAAGGATCTGATTGGCAAAGCGGCCGACGTCCAGATTGTCCTCGACCACCAGCACCCGGCGTTTGGCGTGCACCGGTGGCGCTTCGCCCGGGTCTGCCAGTTCGGTCGATGCCCGCGCCGCCGCGCTTTCCACTTGCGGCAGGTACAAGGCGAAGACCGTGCCCTGGCCTGGCACGCTGGACACATCGACGTTGCCGCCCGACTGTTTGGCAAACCCGAACACCTGTGAGAGTCCCAGGCCGGTGCCTTTGCCGACAGCCTTGGTGGTGAAGAACGGCTCGAAAATATGCTCGAGGGTTTTCGCGTCGATCCCCGAGCCGTTGTCGGTCAGCGTGATCGCCACAAACGCACTCTGCGACCCCGCATGGCCGCGAATCACTGGCAATGACAGATCACCTTGCAGACGCAGTTTGAGTAAACCCTGGCCCTCCATTGCATCACGGGCATTCAACGCGATGTTGATCAGCGCCGTTTCGAACTGGCTCAGGTCGACGTGGATGTAGCAGGGTTGATCGGGCAGTTCGACGCTGACATGGATCTGCGCCCCGGTGACGGATTCGAGCATCTCGCCGATGTTCGCCAGACGCTCACCGGCATCGATAATCTGTGGGTTCAACGGCTGGCGCCGGGCGAAGGCGAGCAACTGACTGGTGAGTTTGGCGGCACGCTCGACCGTGTCCGACATCGCGCGCATGTAGCGTTGGCGACGTTCTTCCGACAGGTTGGGCAAGCGTAAAAAGTCCACCGATGAGCGAATGATGGTCAGCAGGTTGTTGAAGTCGTGGGCGACGCCGCCAGTGAGCTGGCCGATGGCTTCGAGCTTTTGCGACTGGCGCAATGCCGACTCGGCGTGAGCGAGGCGCACGCTGCGCTCCTCGACACGTTGCTCCAGTGTGGCGTTCAACTCCGCCAATGCCGTCAGGCCCGCACGCACATCGGCGTCGGCGCGCACGCGTTCGATGTGCGCCCAGCAGCGCTCGGTCACTTCGCTCAACAACGCCTGTTCAAAGGGCGACCAGGCCCGTGCGACTTTGTCGTGAATGGCCATCAAAGCGGTCAGCCGACCTTGTTTGATCAACGGCACACAAACGGTCGCGGTAATGCCGATGTCCTGAAATGTCGCCGATTCTTGCGGTGGCAATTCGGCGCGGTTGTCGTGGATGATCAGCGGTTTGCCGGCCCGCAGCAGAGTCACCGCCTTCTCGCCGAAGTCGCGCAACTGGTAATGGCCGACGATGCTCGGCGAGCCCGGCGCGGCCCAGTCGCCGCGAATGGTGAAGCCGTCTTCATCGGCATCCATGTCGGCGTACGCGCAGTTGGACAAGTGCAATTGCTCGACCATCAACCGCGTGCTCGCGGCGAGAATCGCTGGTGCTTCAGTAGCATTGGCGACGGCGTTGCCGAGGGCATCGAGCACCGCCAGGCGCTGGTTGAGAAACACCGTCTGGGTGGTTTCGGTGACGGTGTCGAGCAGGCCGACGACCGTGCCCTGCGGGTCGCGAATCGGGCTGTAGCAGAAAGTGAAATAGGCCTGTTCCGGGCCATTGCCGCGTTCGACGACCAGCGGAAAATTTTCGATGTAAGTCGCCTGGCCGGCGTATGCCGCCGTGGCGATGGGACTGATTTCGCGCCAGGCTTCTTGCCAGATATGACTGAACGGCCGCCCCAACGCGAGCGGCTTGTCGCCGAGGATCGGCATGAAAGCGTCGTTGAACAGGGTGGTCAGCTCAGGCCCCCAGACGATGGCCTGAGGGAAGTGCGAGCCGAGACTGAGCGAGACGGTGGTCTTGAGCACATCGGGCCATTGCTCCAACGGGCCGAGCGGGGTATTCGTCCAGTCGTGCCGTCGAATCAGCTCGGCCATCTCGCTGTTATTTTGCAACCAGTCTGTCATAGGGGGCGTGGCTTTCCTGACGTCAGTATCTGATGAAAGACCCTGGTGCGCGCTGTCGGGTTCAGCGCACCTGCCTGTTGGCGAAGCAGGGCCTTGTACATCATTGCACGATGCGTCGGACAAAACATTTCGTGGTGAGGGGATTTGCCGGTGACGGGGTGTTTCGGGGGGGCTTGTTCTGGCTTTGAAAGTGGGGGACTGCTGCGCAGTCCATCGGGGATAAATCCCCTCGCCACAGGGGTTTCTTCAGGCAGGCACGATGCGTCAGGC
>NZ_JBODOE010000006.1:286427-300404 GCF_051913165.1 Pseudomonas sp. SM4
GGGGACTGCTGCGCAGTCCATCGGGGATAAATCCCCTCGCCACAGGGGTTTCTTCAGGCAGGCACGATGCGTCAGGCAGCGCATTTGTGGTGAGGGGATTTGCCGGTGACGGGGTGATCAGGGGGGCTTGTTCTGGCTTTGAAAGCAGGGGACTGCTGCGCAGTCCATCGGGGATAAATCCCCTCGCCACAGGGGTTTCTTCAGGCAGGCACGATGCGTCAGGCCGCGCATTTGTGGTGAGGGGATTTGCCGGTGACGGGGTGTTCAGGGGGGCTTGTTATGGCTTTGAAAGCAGGGGACTGCTGCGCAGTCCATCGGGGATAAATCCCCTCGCCACAGGGGTTTCTTCAGGCAGGCACGATGCGTCAGGCCGCGCATTTGTGGTGAGGGGATTTGCCGGTGACGGGGTGTTCAGGGGGGCTTGTTATGGCTTTGAAAGCAGGGGACTGCTGCGCAGTCCATCGGGGATAAATCCCCTCGCCACAGGGGTTTCTTTAGGCAGGCACGATGCGTCAGGCAGCACATTTGTGGCGAGGGGATTTATCCCCGTTGGGTTGCGCAGCGACCCTGGCTTTTCATCTCAAAAAACCAAGTCCGCTACACAACGCAGCAGGAGCAAATGCTGATCAGGCGTCGCTTGCCGGGAAATCGATATCGGTGAGTGCCACGTTGTTCAGGTAGTTGGTCAGGGTCTGCACCGCTACCACGGCAATCACTTCGATGATCTTGCGGTCATCGATGCCGGCGGCGCGGGCGGCGGCGATTTGTTCATCGTTCAAGTGCCCGCGGCTTTCCGTCAGTTGATAGGCGAGGGTGGCGTAGGCATTCAGTTCGCCCTGTCGTGCCGCAAGAATGTCCTGCGGCGACAGCCCGGCCTTGCCGCCGAACAGGGTGTGTGCAGCCAGGCAATAGTCGCAACCGTTGACTTGCGAAGTGGCGAGGTACACCGCTTCTTTTTCCTGGGCGCTCAGCGAGCTTTTGCCGAGGATGGCCGAGGCTTGTACGTAAGTGTCGAGGGCGACCGGCGCGTTGGCCAGGGTCGCGAACAGGTTCGGCAAAAAGCCGATCTTTTTCTTCACGCCGTCGAGCACAGTGCGGGTGGCGTCGGTGGCGGTGTCGAGGCTGATGGTGTTGATGCGGCTCATGCTGATGCTCCAGGTGTCCGGTGCGATGTGCGCCGGGAATGGAAGCCATGTTAGGCAGCGCAGCTGGTGCATTGGCTGCAAATCGTCGAGGATATGCAACAGATCGTCCAGCGTTGTCCTGCGGAGTCGTCCATGGATCGCCTTTCAACCTTGCTCAGCCATTTCGGTGTGAATGCCGGCACCTTTCACAGCGGCACGTTCTGCGGCGTCAGTGTTCATGACGGCGAGCCGACCGGGCATGTGCATTTATTGCAGGCCGGGGCGTTGTTGCTCAAACCGGGCAATGAGCGCGAGGTTCGTCTTGATGAGCCGTTATTGATTTTCTTCCCCCGACCTTTTGCCCATCGAATGTCTGCCGACGACGCCATGGCCACGCAAGTGGTCTGCGCAACGCTGACGTTCGACGGCGGTGCTGGCAATGCGCTGGCGGCGGCGCTGCCGGATTACCTGGTGCTCAAACTCACTGATATTCCCCAGCTCGGCAGCACCGTGGAGTGGCTGTTCCAGGAGGCGTTCGACAGTCACTGCGGGCGTTTCGCCGTGATGGATCGGCTGTTCGAGTTGCTGGTGATTCTGCTCCTGCGTCACCTGATCAGCAGCCGCGAACAACAACCGGGAATGATCGCCGGGCTGGCCGATCCGCGTTTGTCCCGTGCCTTGACGCTGATGCATGAACAACCGCAAAAACCGTGGAGCGTCGCCGAGCTGGCGATGGCCGCCAATCTTTCCCGCGCCAGTTTTGCCGAGCAGTTTCGCCGTGTGGTCGGGCAGACGCCGGCCGATTATCTGCTGAGCTGGCGGGTCAGCCTCGCGCAAAAGCGCTTGCGTGAGGGCCGGCCAATTGCGCTGATTGCCGCCGAGGTCGGCTATGAAAGCCCGTCGGCGCTGGCCCGTGCTTTTCGCCGCAAGACCGGGCTCAGTCCGCGCGAGTGGAAGGCTGGCGCCTGAAGGTTATCTGGCGAATTTCTTCGCCCCCGCCACACACAGAATCACCCCCAGGGTCACCGCCAGCATGCCGATGCTGACGTGTTCGTGCAGCAGCGTCGCCGCCAGCGCCAGCCCGAAAAACGGTTGCAACAACTGCAACTGGCCGACGGCGGCGATGCCACCTTGCGCCAGGCCGCGATACCAGAACACAAAGCCGATCAGCATGCTGAACAGCGAGACATACGCCAGGCACAGCCACGCCGACAGGCTGATCTGGCTGAACGAGGCGGGCGCCAGCCACAGACTCAGCAACGCCATCAGCGGCAACGACAGCACCAACGCCCAGCAGATCACCTGCCAGCCACCGAGGGTTCGCGACAGTTTGGCGCCTTCGGCGTAACCGAGGCCGCAGGCGACGATGGCAGCGAGCATCAGCAGATCGCCGGTGGGTGAAGCGGTCAACCCTTGCGACAGCGCAAAACCCACGACCAGCGCACTGCCCAGAATCGAGAAAATCCAGAACACCGGGCGCGGCCGCTCACCACCGCGCAGCACTCCGAAAATCGCCGTGGCCAGTGGCAGCAATCCGACAAACACAATCGAATGCGCCGACGTCACGTGTTGCAGTGCCAATGCGGTCAGCAACGGAAAACCGAGCACCACGCCCATCGCCACAATGAACAGCGACAGCCACTGATTGCGCGCCGGCCGTCGTTCACGAAACAGCCACAACAAGGCCAGTGCCAACACCCCGGCAATGGCGGCGCGTACAACGGTGAGAAACACCGGATCGAACTCCAGCACCGCCAGCCGTGTGGCGGGCAGTGAACCGCTGAAAATGACTACGCCGATAAAGCCGTTGATCCAGCCGCTGGTTTTTTCCAAGGCCGGGTTGCTCAGGTTCGAGGTTCGTTCCATGTCGGGTCGCGCTCAAAAGTGGGGTTGCCTTGGGTGAATCCTATGATCGAGAATCAGCACAATCAAAAAATTGTCATGGATACATCCCGGCATGCCGCGCTCTCGCTACAAGACCATCGTTGATACGTATGCGGCGGACATCCGTTCCGGGCGCCTGGCCCCCGGCACGCGGCTGCCGACGCATCGACAACTGGCGTTGCAAGCAGGCCTCGCATTGGTCACGGCGTCCCGCGTCTACGCGGAGCTTGAGGCAATGGGGCTGGTCAGCGGCGAAACCGGGCGCGGCACGTTTGTGCGCGAAACGTCGTTGTCACCAGGGCAGGGCATTGACCAGAAAGACGTGGCCGTCGGCATGATCGACCTCAATTTCAACTATCCGTCGCTGCCCGGTCAGGCGGATCTGCTGCGCACGGCCTTGCGCCAATTAGCCTTGTCCGGTGATCTCGAAGCCTTGTTGCGTTATCAGCCCCACGCCGGGCGCAGCCACGAGCGCGCTTCGGTGGCGCGGCATCTGTCGGCACGCGGTGTAAACGTCGAGCCCGAGCAAGTGCTGATCGTCAACGGCGCCCAGCAAGGCCTGGCCGTGACGCTGATGGCGCTGCTCAAACCGGGCGATGTGATTGCGGCGGATGCGCTGACCTATTCCGGCTTCAAAGTGTTGGCCGAAGCGCTGCATCTGGAAGTGGTGGCGATCCCGGTCAGTGAGCACGGGCCAGATCTCGCCGCCCTCGACAAGCTCTGCCGCAGCCGTTCGGTGCGCGCCGTGTACAGCATGCCGACGCTGCACAATCCGCTGGGCTGGGTGATGCCGCTGGAGCAGCGCGAGCAATTGGTGGCGATTGCCCGTCGGCATGACCTGACGATCATCGAAGACGCGGCCTACGCGTTTCTGGTGCAAAACCCACCCCGCCCGCTGGTGGAGATGGCGCCGGAGCGCACGGTGTACGTTTGCGGCCTGTCGAAAAACATCGCCACCGGTTTGCGTGTCGGGTTCATCGCGGCGCCGGCGCAAACGGTGCCGGCGCTGGAGCGCATCATCCGCGCCACGACCTGGAACACCCCCGGGATCATGACCGCGATTGCGTGTGGCTGGCTCGATGACGGCACGGTCGCCGTGCTTGAGCAACAAAAGCGCAGTGACGCACAGGCGCGGCAAGCCTTGGCAGCCGAGATGTTGAAGGGCCTGCCGTACATAGGCCATCCGGCTTCGTATTTCCTCTGGTTGCCGCTGCCGGAAGACGTACGCGCCGATCAGATTGTCGTGGAGTTGATGCACGAACAGATTTCCGTCACCACCGCCGAACCGTTCTCGGTGTCGACGCATGTGCCGCACGCGATTCGTCTGGCATTGGGTTCGGTGAGCCTGGCGGTTTTGCGCGAGGCGTTGATCACGGTCAGAAAGGTCATCGGCGCCTACCTGTAAAACCCGATCGTTGGGGGAGGGCGCAAGCCTCCTCGCCACAAAGTGCTACCCTTGCGCCGCCCGAATTATGCCGATCCGGAAATCCAGATGAAAAACCGCGCTTCATTGATCCTCGCCCTGATCCTCGGTGCAGGTCTGTTCACCACCACTGCCCAGGCCGCAGGCGACCCCGAGGCCGGGGCAAAAATCTTCCCGCGTCTGTGCGGTGGCTGCCATCAGGTTGGCGAGTCGGCGCGTCCGGGCTTCGGCCCGCAACTCAACGGCATTGTCGGCCGACCTGCCGGGACATCGGCCAACTACGTGTATTCCGATGCGATGAAAAACTCGGGCGTGACCTGGGACGATGAAACGTTAAGGGCGTACCTGAAAGACCCGAAAGGTGTGGTGCCAGGCACGCGGATGATCTTCTGGGGCCTGAGCGACGAAGAGAAACTCGACAACCTGCTGGCCTACCTGCAAACCTTCAAGTAATCCCTGTAGGCGCTGCCGAAGGCTGCGATCTGTTGATCTTGCCTGTAAAAACAACATCAACAGATCGCAGCGCTGCAGCAGCGCTCACCGGTTTATTGCTTGTGCAAATCGCCCGGTTTCCACGCCTTGTCGAAGAACGCCTTGGTCGGCCCGTACAAGCGCAGGATCACAAAGAAACCTTGCCCCGGCAGGGTTTTGATCCAGTTCTTGCCGGCGCCCGGTGATTGCGGACCGAAGTGCACGTCAATCGAACCGTCGGCATTGGTCACGGGTTTGTCCATGGTGTTCAGCGACGGGAACGGCTGGCCGTTGTCCAGACCAGACGCCGTGATCGAGTCATACGCGGTGACCGACCAGAACAACGCCGCCGGAATGCCTTTGGGCAGGTTGAACGTGTAGTGGTTGCTGCCGGAGAGAAACTCGCCTTGCGCATCGACGAACGTGGCCGGGTATTTGGCGCCGACGTTTTCCATGTTCACCGCCATGCCCGGGCTGGCCGAATAGGCGTTGGTGAAGAAGCCTGTCCGTGGATCGATGTAGTTGAAGGTGTCGGCTGTGAAGGTTGCATTGCCGGGGAACACGTTCAGCCACTTGCGATCCGGGTACCAGGTGCCGTTGGCGACGATGGTTTGTGGCGTGTAAGAGATGGCGTGGCCGATCTTGCTCGCGGTTTTCGCCGCGCTGTCGAGCAGTTCGCGGGTCGCCGCGTCCGGGTGGAACGGCTGACCCTTGATGATGCCCAGCGCCGCGAGCATGCCGCGCATCTCCATGTCCTGCGGGTCGACGTATTCGTGATCGATAAACCGCGCAAGCATGTCGAACGCGCTGCCGTCGGTGGGGTAAAGCATGTTGACCGGGGTTTTCGAAGCATTGGGAAACTGCATTGCTTTGGCGCTGGCCTGTTTGCCCAACGGATAGATGCGCGTCTGCTCCATGACCGTGACCGGCGCCTCAAGCTGTTGCGGATCCTTGAAGAAGCCGCGCCAGAATACGAACACGCCATAGGTGCGTGAACGATAGGTCAGATAGCCGGTTGGCACGTCACCCTTGTAGTCCGGCGGAAGCACCAGATATTTCGCCCCTTTGCCTTTGTCTGGCCCCGGCAGGCCGACGTCACCGCACCATTGGCGCCCCTCGATGTGGCCTTCGGAGCAGATCGGCCGTTGGAAAAAATCGTCGAGAATGCCCTGCAAACCCGGTGGCACTTCGATCACCATCGGCCCGTCCTGCTTCAGGTCCAGATAGCCCATGGCGTAGATCACATCGGAGTTGGGCGTGGTCACGCGGGTCTTGGCGTTGAGCCGATCCTTCCAGATCGGCAATACGTTGTACCCGGCACCGAAGGCTTTTTCCGAACCCTCTTTCATGGCGTACATGTTCAGTGCCGGCAGCGCCCAGATGTACGATTGCACGGCGCGCTGGAACAGCAGTTCATTCTTCAGTTGGGCGACGCCCTCAAGGGTCGGATAACCCCCGGCGAAAGGCAGCTCAGCCAGTTGTTGATAATGCGTGGCGGCTTGCGCGCTGAGGCTGATCGAGGCGGCCAGGCTCAGAGCCTTGATAATACTGTTCATGCGACATCCTTGTTCAGGTCAGTTGTTTTTCACAACGGCAGGTGGCACCCATTGCCCGTTCAGTGCTGCCGCTTCTGGCCAGTACGCGCGGATGTACAAGGAGAAATCGGCGCCCTTGGGGGCGGGCAGCCAGTTGCTTTCCTTGTCCTTGCCCGGCGAATCGCTTTGCACGTAGATCGTCAGTGAGCCGTCGGCGTTGGCTTGCAGCGCCTTGTTCTTGGTGCCGATCGAGTAGCGCTTGAGCGCGTTCGGCGAGAAGAAGTGCTGTTCGTTGTACAGCGTCAGCGACCAGAAACCCTTGACCGGTGGCAGCTGACCTTTGGCGAAGGTCACGCTGTAGCCATTCTGGCCATTGAGGCGAGTGCCGGACTTGTCGAGGTCCTGATAGAAGTACTTGGTCTCTTTCTGTTGGTTGACGAAAATGTTTGATCGCGCCACGGCGGTTCGGCTGAAGTAGTCCGTGCCGAAGGCGGCGCCATTGCTGACGGTGCTCCAGTGATCAGGTAAGGGCAGGCCGTAGTTGCGAAATTGCAGCAGTGGATCGATCACCTCACTGTCGGCCTTTTTAGCTTCGTCGATCATCGCTGCCTTGAGCTGCGGATCGGCTTTGGCAATCGCGCTGAGTGCGGCCATTTGCGCGTAGCGTGCTTCCTCGCCCGGCAGCGGTTTGGCGTCGTTGAGCAGGGCCGGCAGTTCATCGAAGAACTTTTCCGGCATCACCCATTTGGTCTCACCACTGCCAGCCGCCTGTGCCGGGAATTTTGGCAACTTTGCCCAGTCGCGATGTTTGACCTTGCCGTCGTATTGCGACAGCGGATACATGTCGACGCCGGACAGCGAAGCCTGAATCGCGGAGCGGTCAGCGGCGCTGTCGTCCTGAAAGACGCGGGGAATGACAAAACCGGTGTTTGTGCGTGCGCGGAAGACTTTGTTGATGCCGGCCGGCACCTCGCCCTTCCAGTCCGGGCCTGCCAGCAAGTAGAAACCGGGTTGGGTGTCATACATTTTGCCGAGTTCGGCAAAACTGTCGGAGCGCAGATCCACCACTTGGTAGACCCAGAAGCGGCTGCCGAAATCGGGCACCTGCAGCACCACCGGCTCGAGATCCAGAGCAATGCTGCCCGCACCGTAGACCACATCCTGATTCGGGCAAGCCACGAGGCGCTCGGCCGGGTCGATGTAGTCGCTGAGCATTGCCAGTCGATTGATCGGCGCCACCGGCACAATTCTGCCCATCAAGCCCGGCTCGGGAAGGTCCTTGAATGCCTGGCGACGGTTGAAAATATTGGCCATCGGCCAACCCCAGAAGTACGCCTCGCGCGCCATCATGCGCACATAGGGTTCGGTGACCCTGGTGCCGGCGACGGGGCCGGCAACGTTACTGATGGTGCTGGTTTCGCTGGCGTAAAGCGGCGTTGCGAGCAAAGCGCTGGCGGTCAGGGCGGCGGCAAATGTCAGGGCAAACAGGCCCTGACGAGGGCGGGCTTGGTTCATAAAGCATCCTTACTTGGGGGCCCACCCGGAGAGGGTGAACCGCAGAAAAGATAGCTGAAGTTTCGACCGGCGCAGGGCCTCGCATTGCACGCATCAATCTGCCGCGTGTTCGACCTGATCGGCAAACCATTGCATGACCCCGGCAAACGCCGGATGCGAGGCCGCTGAAGGCTGCGGGCACAGCGAATAAACCCCGCCGGTCTTCAAAGGCTCGCCAAACGGCACCACCAATACCCCGCGCTCGATCGACTCCGCCGCCAGCGTCATGTCCGTCACCGCCACACCCAATCCTCGCGCCGCCGCATCCAGTGCCAGCTCATCGAGGTTGAACGGGATGTGCCGGTAATCCTCCAGCGGTTTGCCCTCATTGGCCGCCAACCATTCGATCCATGCCTGGCGATCGGCCGAGCGGTGCAGCAACGCAAAGCGCTGCAACTCGTCGATCGAGCGCGGTGCGTGCGCGAGGTTGGGTGAACACACCGGCACCAGCGTTTCCTCGAACAGCGTCAGGCAATCGGCAGCGCTGCTCGGCTGCGGCAGATAAACAATGTAGGCATCGCTGTCGCTCGCCGGCTCAACCACTTCAGTGGCAACGGTTTCAATCGCCAGCGACACCTCGGGGTGGCGCAGGTAAAAGTCGCTGAGCCTGGGCAGCAGCCAGCGCACCGCCAGCGACACGTGCAGGCGGATGCGGAAGGGGCGCTTTTGTGGGGCGAGACGTTCTTCGAGGGTTTGCAACTGTTCGAGGATGCTGCGGGCGCTGGCCAACACCTGCTCGCCCTCCGGCGTCAGGCGCAAGCTGCGGCTGGTGCGGATGAACAGCGCGACCTTGAAGTGGCTTTCCAGTTGCTGGATCTGTCTCCTTATCGCGCTTTGGGTCAGACACAGCTTTTGCGCAGCCGAGGTGAAGCTGCCACAGCGGGCAACTTCGACCAGCGCTTGCAGGGCTTGCAAGGAAGGGGCGTGACGAATTTTATCCATGCGTTTTCAGAATGGCTCGATGATTTTATAGCGTTGGTCGGTCAGGCCAAGACCTAATAGATTCTAGCTCTGGCGACGATCTTCTCAAGTGGTGCATGCGATTCACGCATGCTCGACGGGCAGAAGCAAGGCGCAGAACGACAGTCGATGAGGTGAAGCATGGAAAACGTATGTGGCTGGATCGCGCAGGCCGGCAGTTCGCCGGAACGCGGTCGCCTGAGTGGCGCGCAAAAGGCCGACTGGCTGGTAATCGGTGGCGGGATTACCGGGCTCAGCGCCGCGCATACACTCGCCGAGCTGCACCCGCAGGCCCGCATTGTCGTGGTCGATCGCCAGCGTGCGGCGCAAGGCGCCTCGGCGCGCAACTCGGGATTTGTCGTGGCCCACGAGCATCCGGCGCACAGCGAATTGATCGGCACGCCGGGCTTTGCCGGGTTTGAAGTCGACACGATGATTTCGCGCACGGCCAGCGCAGAAGTGCGCCAGCGCATCGCCCGGCATGCCATCGACTGCGACTTTCGCGACAGCGGTTACTACTTCGCCGTGAGCGACCGGGCCAAGCTCGATCAGGTCGACGCCAAACTGGCGACACTGCGCGCGCTCGGTGCGCGAGCGGAGTTTGTGCAAGGCGCGGCACTGGCGCAGCAGTTGGGCACCCGGCACTACCAGGCCGCGATCCGCTGCGGCAACGGCAACGCCTTGCTGCAACCGGCGAAGTACGTCAAAGGCTTGCTCAACGCTTTGCCGGGCAATATCACCGTCTACGAAAACACCGACATCAGCGGTCTCGAGCGCCTGAGTCAGGGCCGGCTGCGCGCCCACGGTGTGGCGGGCAGCATCGAGGCCCGGCAGGTGCTGGTCTGCCTCAATGCATTCATTCCTCGGGTCGGAATCGCCAACAGCTCGACATTCCCCATGGAACTCAGCGCCAGCCTGACCCGACCGCTTACCGATCAAGAGTTTCAGGCCATCGGCGCCGTCGAGCCGTGGGGCGTGCTGTCGACCCGGCCACTGGGGGCGACGGTGCGGCTGACGCCGGATCGGCGCGTGATGATCCGCAACACCGCCGAATACCGTACGCGCGACCTTTGCAACAGCGAACTGGCGATCCGTCGCGCGCATCACGTTCGGGGTTTGCAACGGCGCTTTCCGTTCCTCGGCGAGCAGGACATTCAGTACACCTGGACCGGCCACTTGAGTGCGACGCGCAGTGGCCAGGCGTTTTTTGATCGGGTCGAGGAGGGCGTTTTCGCCGTTGCTGGCTGCAACGGTTCCGGCGTTGCGCGCGGAACCTTGTGGGGCCGGCTGCTCGCCGAACTGGCCTCGGGCGTTGACTCGCCGCTGTTGCAATCGGTGATGCAGCGGGCCGAACCCGGCTGGCTGCCACCGCGCCCCTTTTTTGATATCGGTGCCATGCTTCGCATGCGCGTGGAGGCGGTCAGGGCCAGAACAGAAATCTGAAATTTCGCATTCCGCACAAGAACAAAAGCCACTCAACTCAGGTGACAGAACATGCGCATCCATCCACTTTCCCTGGCGGTCGTGCTCGCGGCCGGCTCGGCGTCGGTTTACGCCGACGAAACCGTGAACATCTCCAACTGGAACAGCTACATCGCCCCGGACACCCTGGCCAATTTCACTCAGGCGACCGGCATCAAGACCACCTACGACATCCATGACAGCAATGAAGTGCTGGAGTCGAAGTTGATGACCGGCAACACCGGTTATGACGTGGTCAGCCCGTCGAACCACTTTCTGTCGCGGCTGATCAAGGCTGGCGCGATTCAGAAGCTCGACAAGTCACAGCTGCCGAACTGGAAGAATCTCGATCCGGTGTTGCTGCACAAGCTTGAGGTCAACGACCCGGGCAATCAGTACGGCTACCCGTACATGTGGGGCACTGCGGGCATTGGTTATAACGTCGAGAAGATCAAGGCGATTTTCGGCAACACCGACGTCACCCGCTCGTGGAAAATGTTCTTCGACGAAGACACTATCAAGAAGCTCAGCCAGTGCGGCGTCGCCATCATCGACAACCCGACGCAGGTGCTGCCGATCACCCTCAACTACCTGGGCCTGCCGCCGCACAGCCATGAGCCGGCGGATTATAAAAAGGCCGAGCAGGCGCTGTTGAAGATCCGCCCGTATATCCAGTATTTCCACGCCTCGAAATACATCAGCGATCTGGCCAACGGTAACGTCTGCGCGGTGATCGGTTTCAACGGCGACATCGTCCAGGCCGCTGCGAGCGCGAAGGAAGCGAAGAATGGTATCGACATCGCTTACTCGATCCCGGACGAGGGCACGACACTGTGGTTCGACATGATGGTCATGCCGAAAAGCGCGCCGCACGAGAAGAACGCCTACGCCTACATGAATTACCTGCTTGAGCCGAAGGTGATCGCCAACATCAGCAACAGCATTCACTACGCCAACCCGAACGGTGCGGCGGATGAATTTCTCAACGCGGACGTGCAGCAGGATACGGCGATTTATCCGCCGAAAAGCGTGATGGAAAAACTGTTCACCGTGGAAGAACTGCCGGCGGCGATCGCCCGACTGTCGACACGCTTGTGGACCAAGCTGAAAACCAACACCTGACCTTTGCTACACGTCCCCCTGTAGGAGCTGCCGCAGGCTGCGATCTTTTGCTCTGGTTTTTTATCATCAAGATCAAAAGATCGCAGCCTGCGGCAGCTCCTACAGGGGGGTGGTGGTTTTGGGGGTGTCGTGGCAGGCGACTTGGTTGCGCCCGGCCGCTTTTGCCTGATACAGCTGTTGATCGGCGCGTTTGATCTGGGCGGTGGGGCTGTTGTCTGCCGGATCGGCCAGGCCTACGCCGATGCTCACCGTGACCTGGCCGACGCTGGCAAACTCTGCGTCAGCGACGGCTGCGCGGATCTTCTCGGCGACCACTTCAGGGGTGTCGGGCTGGGCGATTTCCGGGAGCAGCACGGCGAACTCTTCACCGCCGTAACGCGCGACAAAATCGGTGGTGCGCAGGCTGGCCTGAATCAACTGCGCCAGTTGTTTGAGCACCTCATCGCCGACCGCATGGCCGTGTGTGTCATTGATGCGTTTGAAGTAATCGGCATCGATCAGCAACAACGCGAACGTGCGCCCGGTGCGTCGCGACAGCAGGCTGTATTCGGTGATCTTTTCGTCGAAGCGGCGACGGTTGTAAACGCCGGTCAGCGCATCGTGAGTGGCCAGGCTGAGCAGCTCGGCATTGGCTTGCATCAGGTCGGCGGTGCGTTGCGCCACGGTCGCTTCCAGCGAGGCATTGGCTTCCTGCAGTTCGCGTTCTTTGCCGAGCAGCGATTGCGTCATCGCATCGATTGATTGCCCCAACTGTGCGATTTCGCGCACCGGATGCTGGAGCGGGAAGTGCGCGCCGGGCTGGTTGTCCTGCACCTGTTTGGCCGAGCGTGCGAGCTGTTCGATGGGACGGCTCAAGTACAGCGCCAGGTAATACGCCACCAACCCGAACAGCACTGCGGCGAACACCCCTAGCATGAGCAATTTGTACAGCAGCAGACGCGCCGGTTGCAGGGCGGTTTCCAGTGGCTGGCGAACCGCAATCGACCAGGTCAGCGCGGTGCTGGATGGCGTCGGCACGGTCACCATGCTCGTCAGGTAACCGTCACCCACCGACCAGCCTGGCGACTTTGCATCATTCGTCGCCAGTTGCTGGCCCATCAGCGCTTCGGGATACAACACCTTGCCGTCGTGATCGATGATCAGCGCTTCGATGTCCGGCGCCGAATTTTTGTGCGAAAACGCCGCCGACTCGACGATGCGCGTGACCCAGCTCCAGTGCGCGTGCGCGCCCAGCACACCAATCACCTGACCGTCGGCGTTGTGGATCGGCGCAGCAAAATCGATGAACCGCAGCGGCTCGCCATTCGGCGTGCTTGGCAGCAACTTCGCCAGCAGCACGGCTTCATGCGGATCACCGGTATATTCACCGCGCAACCCGGCCTGAAACCACGGGCGCTGCTGCACCGATTGACCGACCAGCAAACCGTTGACCGCTTGGTGGACGGTGCCTTCGGCATCGGTCACGCCCATCCAGGCGTATTCGTTGCGGGCCTGAGTGCGCAGCTGCATTGATTTCAATATCGCCGGATTGTCCAGGTCGCCACGCTCCAGATGCGGCGCCCGACTGAGCAGATAGACCTCCAGCTGCCGTTCGCGCAGTTGTTCCCCCAGCAAAGAGGCAGCCGACCGCGCAGTGTTCAACAACGCATTGCCGCTGGCCTGCTTCATCTGTTCGGTGGCGATATGGCCGACGTAGAAACCCACGCTGAGCAGCGTCAGCAAGGACAAACCGGCAAACCACAGGGTGAGATGGCTTCGCAGACTGGCTTTGAGCATGGGCGATGGCTGTCCTTATTGGCGTGGCGCCATGGTAGGCGACATCGTCAATCGCTGGCCAGTAAAGCGCTTGATGAAACTTGTCGAGGTTGATACCAATGAGCCAGCTGCTTGGGTAAAGTGTGCGCCGCCCGAGAGATGGATCCCGGGCGTTTCCCCATGGAGTTTTGCAGTGAAATACCTCAGCAAAGTAGTCGCCGCCGCACTGTTCGGTGTGGTTCTGGCAGGTTGCACCGGCACCCCGATGAACACCCAACAATACGACAGCAGCCAATACACCGTGCTTGGCCACAGCGAAGCCACCGCCACCGGCCTGCTGCTGTTCGGCGTTATCCCGATCCAGCAGAACAGCCGCTTCGTCCGCGCCCAGACCGCCGCGATCAAAGCCAAGGGCGGCGACGCCATGATCAACACCCAAGTCCAGGAAAACTGGTTCTGGGCATGGGTCCTGACCGGCTACACCACCAAAATCTCCGGTGACGTGGTCAAGCTGAAAACCGCGCAATAAGCGCCGGCAACCAGCAAAAAGCCCGGCTGATCAGGCCGGGCTTTTTATTGGGGCAGCGGTGACGCCACAGACTCATGCGACGCGGCGCTCGATCAGACGATCCGAACCACCTTCGGCAACACGGCGCTCGATCAGACGATCCGAACCACCTTCGGCAAC
>NZ_JBODOE010000006.1:300504-323492 GCF_051913165.1 Pseudomonas sp. SM4
CGGCGCTCGATCAGACGATCCGAACCACCTTCGGCAACACGGCGCTCGATCAGACGATCCGAACCACCTTCGGCAACGCGGCGTTCGATCAGACGATCCGAGCCACCTTCAGCCACACGACTTTCAATCAACCGGTCCGAGCCGCCTTCGGCGACCAGAGTGTGCGTCGGGGTGGCGGCAAAAGCGTTAATGGCGAAAACCGAGAAGGCGATGCTGAGAAGGGCTTGGCGTTTCATGATCGTGTGCTCCGGGGGTATGGGTTTGTCTGGAGCCGATGTTACGCCGAGGATTTTTTATGAGAACTTCATTGCCGTGATGGTGACCATCGACCGCAATGATGTTTAACCGCCCCCACGTTCTCCACTGTTTCTCCCGCCGTGGCCAACCCCGGTAGGAGCTGCCGCAGGCTGCGATCTTTTGATCTTGCCCCAGCCTCAACGCGCCGCCCGAACACACAACTCCCCCGTAGCCCGCACCAACGCCAGCTCATGCAACCGATCCACCGTCAGCCCACTGCGCGCCGTCGCCAGCCAGACCGGACAATCCGCATCCCGTCGATGCGCCGCAAACGCCGCGTACTGCTGCAGCAGTCGGCTCTGCAGCTCATCCAGCCGTGGCCGAATTTGCTGGCCCAAGTCCGGACGCGGCGTGTCCGGCGCCGCCCCCGCCGCCTGCCATTGCGCAAGCAACCCGTACTGCACCAGTTTATTAGCCTCCATTTGCGCGGCGATCAACTGCGCCACCTCTTCCGGGTCCAGCGTGTACTGCGTCGCCAGCGTGCGGGCATTGGCGATAACTTGCGCCTCCCGAGGGCTGTCCTGAATCGGCTTGCCACTGTCCCATTTGGTCAACGCAACGAGGTCGCCGATGTTCAGCCGTTCGTTCAGGGTTTCCAGCAATGGTTTCAAGGACTCGGGTGGTGTGGACGGGGCGGCTTGCACAGTCGCAGCGAATAAAACGAGGAACGTGCAGGGCAGTAAAGTTGGCAAGCGGAGCATGAACAGAGCCTCTTAAAAAAACATGGATGGGTGGCTGTGTACCACAGCCGGCTACTGACAATAAATGCGGATGTGAAATGTTAATTGCACCGCGCCGCCAACTCACCGAAGCTATCCTCAATCAGCCCTTCCGCCGTCGAGATGGACCTCCAGTCAATGCAAACCCCCAGCACCACCAAACCCCTCTGGCATACCTACCTGCTGTTCCTGGCCCCTATGGTGCTGTCCAACTTCCTGCAATCGATGTCGGGCACGGTGAACAGCATTTACATTGGTCAGATGCTTGGCACTCAGGCGTTGGCGGCGGTGTCGGGGATGTTCCCCATCGTGTTCTTTTTCATTGCCCTGGTGATCGGCCTCGGGGCGGGGGCCGGGGTGTTGATTGGTCAGGCGTGGGGGGCGCGGGAGCCGCACATGGTCAAGGCCATTGCCGGGGCGACGTTGTTGTTGGGGGTGTTGATCGGGCTGGTGGCGGCCGTGCTCGGCAGTGTGTTTGCGCGTCAGGCATTGACCGGTCTGGGGACGCCGGCGGATGTGCTGGAAGATGCCGTGGCGTATGCGCACGTGATGATGTGGATCCTGCCGGCGATGTTGGTGTTTGTGCTGTTCACCCAGTTGTTGCGCGGGGTCAGCGATACGTTGTCGCCGTTGCTCGCACTGGTGGTGTCGACGTGTGTCGGGCTGGCGCTGACGCCGGCGTTGATTCGCGGCTGGTTCGGTTTGCCGCAGATGGGCATTCAGAGCGCAGCGTATGCCGGGCTGGCGGGCACGCTGTCGGCGATGGCGTGGCTGTCATGGCGTTTGATTCGCAAGGGCCATCCGTTGGCGCCGGATCGCGAGTTTTTCGCGGCCCTGAAACTGGACGGGGCGATTCTCGGCAAGGTGCTGCGCATCGGCTTGCCAACCGGGGTGCAGATGATTGTGCTGTCGCTGTCGGAGCTGGTGATTCTGGCGCTGGTCAACCAGCATGGCTCACAAGCGACAGCGGCCTACGGCGCAGTGACGCAGATCGTCAACTACGTGCAGTTTCCGGCGCTGTCGATTGCGATCACCGCGTCGATCCTTGGCGCGCAGGCGATCGGGGCAGGGCGGTTGGAGCGCATGGGGCCGATTCTGCGCACCGGGCTGTGGATCAACGTCTGTCTGACTGGCGGTTTGATCGTGCTCGGTTACCTGTTGTCGCACTGGCTGCTGGGGTTATTCCTGACCGAGGATTCGACCCGGGCGATGGCGGAACATCTGCTGCACATCATGTTGTGGAGCCTGTTGGTGTTCGGCTTCCAGGCAATTATTGGCGGGATCATGCGCGCCAGCGGCACGGTGTTGGTGCCGGTGGTCATCGCGATTATTTGCGTGGTGGGCGTGCAGTTGCCGGCGGCGTATTGGCTGGACAGCCAGTATGGCTTGCAGGGTGTGTGGATGGCGTTTCCCGTTGCGTATCTGGCGATGCTGGTGCTGCAGACGCTGTATTACAAACTCGTCTGGCAACACCAGAAAATCGAACGCCTGGTCTGATCCCTGTAGGAGCTGCCGCAGGCTGCGATCTTTTGATGTTGCTTTTGCAAAACAAGATCAAAAGATCGCAGCCTGCGGCAGCTCCTACATGGGGCGTGAATCGATGCAGTGTCAGCGACTGGCGCAACCGGCGGATGTTTGCTTAAGTCAATCGAGACCCTTGATGGCTGGCTTCGCCCGGAGAATCCCATGTCGATCCGAATGCTGCTGGCCGGCGCGTGTGTGCTGTGCGCCATCCCTGCCGCGCAGGCCGTCGAATACAACCGGGTCAACACCACGGCGAGCCAGATCAGTTTCACCTACAACCAGATGGGCTCGCGGATGTACGGCACCTTCGGCAAGTTCGAAGCGACGCTGGACTTCGACACCGACAACCTCGCCAGCGCCCACACCACCCTGCACATCGACCTTAATAGCATTGATGCCGGCAGCGAAGACGCCAACACTGAACTGGTCAAACCGGCATGGTTCGACACGGCTAAATTCCCTGTCGCAGTGTTTGAGTCGAGCCGTTTCACCCAAGTCGCCGAGCACCGCTACCTGATCGCCGGCCAGCTCACCCTCAAGGGCATCACCCGCAAGGTGGAGGTGCCGGTGGAATTGAAACCGGACAGTGACATCGGCATTTTCGACGGTGAACTGCTGCTCAAGCGCGACGAGTTTGGCCTCGGCGCAGGGGAGTGGGCGGACACCGTGGTGTCGAAAGACATCGCCATCAAGTTCAAGGTGGTGGCGCCACAGCAGTGACGCCGAGAACTCCCCTAGGCCTGCGTGGAATAGGAACGCAGCTTGAAAAATGGACGCTGAATCGGCGAAAGGTCCCGCTTCCGGCAGATGAAATTCTCCTCAATGTAGGAGCTGCCGAAGGCTGCGATCTTTTGACGTTGTTTTTTAAAAGACAAGATCAAAAGATCGCAGCCTTCGGCAGCTCCTACAGGGGGGATATCGGGACAGGGTATGATGGGGCGTTTTTTGCCGGAGTCGCTCGTCATGCCACGTATCACCCACTACAAAACCCCATGCCCCGAGGGCGTCAACAGCCAGATTCTGCAGATGGTTGTCGACTACCTGACTGATATCAGTGCGGTCGGTCTTGGCCCGAGCAATCTGCTGTACAACGTCTATCAGTATGCGGTCGGCTATGAGGTGCATCTGTATCTGGAGGCGTTGAACGGCGAGAAGGGCACTGAGGTGGAGTTGTTGGTGGCCACCGATGATGACGATCCGGAACAGGTCATCGGCTTTCTCTTGTACCTGCCGGTGCAGGGCGATTGGGAGGCGTGCAGCGTCGCTTACATGGCGGTGCGCGAAGGGTATCGGCGCCAGGGTGTGGCGCGGACAATGATTGGCGAAATGGTCGGGCGTTATCCGCATGCCGAGCTGGCCTGCACCGTTGGCAAAGTCCCGTACTTCGAAGCGTTGGGTTTTGAAGTGATAGGTCAGCGCGAGACGCAAGTGCTGATGAGTACCCGCCATTACCGCAGCAACGGCCTGCGCGGTTTTATCGATACCACACCGATTTACCGATCATTGGAAGTGCAGCAGATTCACACCTACCTGCTGCAGAAAAACAGCAAACGGGCGATGCTCGACGCGGAGAAACAGCGCGACCGCCATCTCGACCAGACCACCCGACATACCGAAGAATTTGTCCGCCAGCGCCTGACGGTGCACTGATACTTCTTCGGCAAAAAAGCCCTTGCCGGGAATCCCGCAGCAAGGGCTTTTTTGTACCCGCCATTCAGCCGAGTTTGACGTTCATGGTGATCCGCGCGGTGAACACTTTTTTGCCTTCGGTATCGTGAATGTCCACATTGACGATTTTGTCGCCCGCGCTTTGCCAATCCACGCCCTCGCCAGTGGCTAGCGCTGTGACATCGGTTTTCGCCTTGGCCAGATACTCCACGGTCATGCCTTTGGGAATCCAGCGCGCGCCGGGCGGAATCGACACGTCAGTCATCATCCCGGCAGCCAGTTCTGCGGCGTTGCACATGGCAATCGCATGAACGGTGCCGAGGTGGTTGGTGATTTCGCGACAAAAGGGCACTTGCACGGTTGCCGCATTCGCTCGCAGTTCCGTCACCAGCGGATTGATGGTGCTGAAATACGGTGCGACCTGGCAGGCCATCTGGCTGAAAGCTTGCGGACCTGCGCTGTTGAACATGCTGAGAAACTGACTCATGGAGATTCCTCGCTGAACGTAATTTGCGGAATTATGTTCCGTTACAGAACAATGTTCTGTAGCGGAACGGTATTCTGTTCAGAGGAATTCTGTCAACCTATGCACGTTTTCGCATTGGGCACTATGTGCCTTTTCCCTTCGTTGATTTCGGGTCGCAAGCCGCATGGAAACCGCCGATTTACTGGAACGCAGCTACCCCGGACGCCGCGCCGAACTCAAGCGCGATATCTTTCGCAAGGCGCTGAGCCTGTTCAACGAGCAGGGGATCGAAGCCACCACCATCGACATGATTCGTGCCGAATGTGACACCAGCGTCGGGGCGATCTACCACCATTTCGGCAACAAGGAAGGTCTGGTCGCGGCGCTGTTCTTTACCGCGCTGGACGATCAGGCGCGTCTGCGCGACGCCTACCTCGACGCGGCAAAAACTACCGAAGAAGGCGTTCAGGCGCTGGTGTTCAGTTACCTCGATTGGGTCGAGCAGCAGCCGCAATGGGCACGGTTCCAGTACCACGCGCGGTTCGCCGTGACCAAGGGACCGTTCAAGGAGGAGTTGGCCGAGCGCAACAAGACGCGCAATTTGCGCCTGCGTGACTGGCTGGCCGAATCCGGACGCGCCGCCGAACTCAAGGCGTTGCCCGCCGAGTTGTTGCCGTCGCTGATCATCGGTCAGGCCGATAGCTATTGCCGGGCCTGGCTGGCCGGCAGGGTGAAGGGCAGCCCGACGGCGTATCGCGAGTTGCTGGCGCAAGCGGCATGGCGCTCGATTCGCGATGAATCACTGCTGGACACGTGATTTACGAGGGAAAAAAAACAGCCTGAAAACGCTTTGGCGGAGAGGAAGTAGAGCCCGTGAGGCGGCGGCTCCTTCGAGCATTGCAATGATTGTCGCGTACAACTCGTCACCTAACCCCCGTAGGAGCTGCCGCAGGCTGCGATCTTTTGCTCTTGTTTCTGAGGATCAAAAGATCGCAGCCTCGTTTCACTCGTCAGCTCCTACCGGGGGGGGGTGAAGCTGTTCCTGTAGGAGCTGCCGCAGGCTGCGATCTGTTGCTCTTGTTTCTGAGGATCAAAAGATCGCAGCCTCGTTTCACTCGACAGCTCCTACCGGGGGGGGGGGTGACGCCGTTCCTGTAGGAGCTGCCGCAGGCTGCGATCTGTTGCTCTTGTCTCTAAAGATCAAAAGATCGCAGCCTCGTTTCACTCGTCAGATCCTACCGGGGAGGTGTGGGGTTAGCGGGCGCCGGGCCAGCCGGCCTTGTCGAGGGCGGCGAGCAGGGTTTGCGCATCCAGCCCCGGCACGGCATGGCCATTGCCGGCGGTGCTTTCGCTGGCGAGCAGGGCGTTGATGATTGCCTCTTCAACCGCTTCCGTGGCGGCCAGAAACAGCTCGCTGATGTGGTCGTTATTGACCATGCGCAAACCCTCGCAGGTCGACGCGCCTTTGCCTTCATACGCGGCCGGCGGAACGTGATCATTGCCGGTGGCGAAGGCGATGAAGATGTCGCCGCTGTGATCCTCGTTACCGCCGCCGGTGCGCGCCAGACCGAGGCTGGCGCGTTGCGCCAGTCGCGTGCATTGATGGGGCAGCAGCGGTGCGTCGGTGGCCAGGCAGACCACAATCGAACCCATGCCCGGATGCGGCAACGAGGCCCGCAGGAACGGTGAATCCACCTGTTCCATGTAGCGGCCGACCGGGTAACCGTCGACCCGCAATTCACTGCGAATGCCGTGGTTGGCTTGCACGATCGCGCCCACCGTCCAGCCGCCCTGAGCATCGCTCAAACGGCGTGATGCTGTGCCGATGCCACCCTTGAATTCATGGCAGATCATGCCGCTGCCACCGCCCACCGCGCCTTCCTGTACCGGGCCGGCGACCGCGTTGCGCATGGCTTCGGCGACGTGTTCAGGCTTGACGTGAAAACCGTTGATGTCATTGATCAGCCCGTCGTAAGTTTCCAGCACCACCGGCATGTTCCAGTAGAGACGGCCATCGTCCGGTTGCTGCTCACGATCCAGCACAATCAGCGCATCACGCACCACGCCGAGGCTGTGGGTGTTGGTAAACGCGATCGGGCTGGTCAGTAATCCGGCCTCGCGAATCCACTCAAGCCCGGTGGCATCACCGTTGCCATTGAGCACATGCACCCCGGCAAAGCACGGTTGCTGGCTGGTCGAACCCAGGCGCGGCTCGATCAGCGTGACGCCGGTGCAGATGTCGCGCCCGGCGCTGCTGCGACCGCGCACATTGCTGTGGCCGACGCGGATGCCCGGCACATCGGTGATGGCGTTGAGCGGGCCGGGGTGCATCTGGCCGATACGGATATTCAGGTCACGGGCGCGAGGTTTCATCGATATCTGTCTCTCTAAAAATATTGGGCCGATCGCCAACCCTGTGGGAGCTGGCTTGCCAGCGATGACGGTGCTTCACCCGACGGATGTATCGGCTGAACGGATGCCATCGCTGGCAAGCCAGCTCCCACAGGGTCAGGCGGTATTTGCAAATGCTGAACCACGCTCAGGCACCGGTTGATATCCCCACACCGCCCCCGCATGATGCGGCTCTGCTGGCATGTGGCCGGTGATGAACAACAGTGGTCAGCCTACCGGGCCGACTGCGCCTGACCCATTCCCTTCATGGGTTATACAAAAGGGGTAGAGCGTGGACGCGTTGTTGCAGGAGTTGCCGGTGCATCAAAGTCTGGCGCGGGTATTTGCCAGCGTCGGGCAGGATGCTTTCTGGCGCGCATTGGTCGACACCCTGCGGCTGCTGGTGCCGCTGGACAACGCACTGGTTGCGGTGATGACGGCGGGGCAGGCGCCGCAATTGCTGATCGACTTCGACAGCAAGGGCCGCCCGGACGACCAGGAAGAACTGGCCGGTTACACCGCAGGCATGTACCTGCTCGATCCGTTCTATCAAACCGCGACCACCGGCATTGCCGATGGTTTGCACAGCCTGGCGTCGGTGGCGCCGGATCAGTTCCTGCACAGCGAGTACTACCAGAGCTACTTTCGCTCGGTGGTGGGCGAAGACGAATTGCAGTTCATCATCAATGTCGAGGCGGGCGTGCTCGGCCTGTCACTGGGGCGCTCGACGACGTTCAGCGCGAGCGAGCAGGGCCGGCTCTTGTGCGTGCGCGATTGGGTGCTGGCAGCGATGCATCGACACGTGCAACTGCTGCCGCCGCAAGGGCCAGCCGCTGAAGCAGTGGTGGGGGATCTGGCGACCTTGCTCGATCGCTTTGAAGCGCGCCTGACCGTGCGCGAGGTCGACACCGCGCGGTTGATTTTGCAGGGCTTCTCCAGCAAAGCGATTGCCCAGCAAATGGGCATATCGCCGGAGACGGTCAAAGTCCATCGGCGCAATCTGTACCACAAGCTCAATGTCACCGGACACGGCGAATTGTTCGCCCTGGTGCTGCGCCAAAACCGCGATGGATGATTACTGTAGGAGCTGTCGAGTGAAACGAGGCTGCGATCTTTTGATCTTGTGTTTTAACAGCAACATCAAAAGATCGCAGCCTGCGGCAGCTCCTACACGGGGTTAGCTGATGCGTTGGAAGACCAGGGCTTTCAGGCCGCTCTCAGGATCAACATCCGGGAATTCCGGCGGATTTTCCAGGCGCTGTTCGAAGCGCAGGCCGGGCGCCTGCTCGGTCACACCATCAATCAAAAAGTCCGGGCCGAACGCCGGGTCATTCATGCACGCGAGCACCGTGCCTTGCGCCGTCAGCAATTCCGGCAGGCGGCGCAGCACGCGCTGATAATCCTTGGTCAGCAGGAAACTGCCTTTCTGAAACGACGGCGGATCGATGATGACCAGGTCGTAAGGACCGCTGTTGATCACCTTGCCCCAGGATTTGAACAGGTCATGACCGAGGAAGCTGACTTTGCTCAAGTCATGGCCATTCAAGCGGTGATTGTCGCGACCGCGACTCAGCGCTGCCCGTGACATGTCGAGGTTGACCACATGGCTGGCGCCACCCTCGATGGCCGCCACGGAAAAACCGCAAGTGTAGGCAAACAGGTTAAGGATGCGTTTGCCGTCGGCCTGTTCGCGCACCCAGTTGCGCCCGTAACGCATATCGAGAAACAGCCCGGCGTTCTGCTTGCGGCCCAGATCGACGCGATACTGCAAGCCGCCCTCGACGATGGTCATTTCGTCGATCTCATCGCCCAGCAACCATTCAGCCGTGCTTTGCGGCAGGTAGCGGTGCTGGATCAACAGCGTCTTCGCAGCGCACTGCTGCCATTGCTCAGTACCGGTGAGGTCCAGCAGCAAACGCTTGAGGTTTTCCAGCTGCTCAGGTTCCGGCTCCTTGAACAGCGACACCAGCACTACGCCCTGCAACCAGTCCACGGTCAACTGCTCAAGCCCCGGCCAGCAGCGCCCGCGTCCGTGGAACAGGCGACGGGTTTCGCTCGGTGCGGCCGCCAGTGCAGGCAGCAGATGGGCGTGGAGGGTGGCGAGGGCTTCAGGGTTCATCGGTCAACGTCGGCGAGCAAAAGGGCCGGCATTTTAACCACAAATACGCCGTCGCGAACGCTCGGTGCGACCCCGCCAAAACACACTTTTGGAAAAGAGCTGTATCAAAAATGAATTTCTGCAGGGCGCGCTGCTCATACCTGATAAGCAGCGGATTCAAGCCGCTAAATCGTTAATGCAATTCCGGGAGTGCCAGTTCATGTGCCCAACACCTACGGCGAGCGCGCACCTTCCTGGCGGGTTGATTCTGGTAGTTGAGGATGATCCGTTGATTCTGGAGTTTCTCTGCGAAATTCTTCAGGAGGAAGGTTTCAAGGTCGAGCCGCAGACCAGCGCCGACGCCGCATCACAATACCTTGAGGAACACGCGCCGGAAGTGGCGTTGTTGCTCACCGACATCACCATGCCTGGCACCCTCAACGGCGCCGACCTGGCGAATCTGGTCGGCGATCGCTGGCCGGACAAGCCGGTGATGGTCATGTCCGGCTATGAAACGCCCGAGACCTCAGGGGTCAAGCATCCGGTGGCGTTCATCAAGAAGCCTTGGGCCATCGGGCAATTGCTCGACTGTGTCGACAGCGCCTTCAAATCCAAGGCGCCGCGTCTGCACTGACAAGTGCTACATTGCCGGGCAAAACTGCCCGGCCCCTTGCCAGAGGATGCGACCCTTTGCCTGCTCAAGATGTTCTATTCAACCGCGCGTTCGGCGCGTTTCTGTTCGACATGGACGGCACCGTCCTCAACTCCATCGCCGCCGCTGAGCGGATCTGGTCCGCCTGGGCCGTGCGCCATGGCGTGGAGGTCGAGACGTTTTTGCCGACCATTCACGGTGCCCGGGCCATCGACACGATCAATCGCCTGAACCTGCCGGGCGTGGACGCCGAGGCGCAAGCGGCGTTCATCACCGAGGCGGAAATCGACGACGTTGAAGGCATCGTTGAAATTCCCGGCGCGGCGGCGTTTCTTCGCAGCCTGCCTGCCGATCGTTGGGCGATGGTGACTTCAGCGCCGCGCGATCTGGCGCTGCGCAGAATGGCTGCCGCCGGGATTGCCGAACCGGCCGTGATGATTACCGCGGAAGACGTCAAGGCCGGCAAACCCGACCCGGCCGGCTACCTGCTGGCGGCCGAACGTCTTGGGCTTGAACCGCGCGACTGCCTGATTTTTGAAGACGCCACCGTCGGCATCCAGGCCGCCGAAGCGGCTGGCGCGGCGTTGATGATCATCACCACGACGCACCAGCATCCGCTTGAAACGGCGCACGCGACATTGGCCAGTTACGCCGACATCAGCGTCAAAATCGACAACGACGGCAAGCTCCACCTCCAACCCAACTGACCCCGACCTGTAGGAGCTGCCGCAGGCTGCGATCTTTTGATCTTGCTTCTTAAAATAAAGATCAAAAGATCGCAGCCTGCGGCAGCTCCTGCATGGGGTACGTTGTGCGAATTCAGTAGAGTCCTGGGATGAGGCGCCAGCTGCGTGCGCAGTACGCGTCATATTCGGCGCCGAACTGCGCGCGCAACAGGGCTTCTTCGGAATGAATGCGGGCGATCAACGGAATCAAGGTCAACGCCGCCAGCACCAGCCCGACGCTGGAACGAAACGCCAGCGCCCAGCCCACGGCATTCACCACCAGGCCCAGATAACTTGGATTGCGTAGATGCTGGTAGATCCCGTCCGTCACCAGGCGATGCCCCGGCTGGATCGCGACCAGACCACTGAACCGTCGCCCCAGCACAAACACCGGCCACAGCCGCAACGCGCCGCCGACGATAAACAGCAACGCCCCCAGCCAACGCACGCCTTCGCCGCCAAACGTCCAAAAATTGATGCGGTCGCAATAGGCCGGCAGAAAACCACTGATCAAACCGATGACCCCGAACGCCGGAAGCACCCAGCGATTGGCCCGGTCCTCGCGTTCCCCGGAACTGAGGTTGACCTCGGTAAACAGCGAGGCCACCACCATGGCCACCGTCGCCAGCGCCACCAGCACCAGCGAGCCGTGGGAGAAAAACATCGCCACGCCGCCGATTCCCCACACGGCCAGGCCCAGATAGGCGAGGGTGGCGAGCACCGCGACCACGGTCATTTGCGCTGACATTCTCATGGCGATCTCACGGCAGGCTGCTGATCCATTCAGTGTAGGAGCTGCCGCAGGCTGCGATCTTTTGATGGCGTTTTTTAAAGCAGGATCAAAAGATCGCGGCCTTCGGCAGCTCCTACAGGGATTGGCGGCGTACGCCTACCGATGAACCTGTGGGAGCGGGCTTGCCCGCGATGAGGCCCGTTCAGTCAGCGGAAATCTCACTACCGGTCAAAACCGTGCGAAAGGTTTCTACCAAGGGCCGCAAATTGATCCGGTGCCACGCTGCCCATAGCGGTGTGGTAAACGCCAGCCACGGCACTTCGCGCAGCACCACGCCCGGTGGCGCGTTATGGCTCAAGCCTTTCTGAATCATCGCAATCCCCAGTCCCGACGCCACCAGCCCCAGCGCGGTAAACGGCTCGGTCGCCTGCATGCGCACATCCGGCGTGAAGCCTGCGCGGATGCACGCGCTGACAAACTCATCACTGGCATCCTGACGCGGCTGCACGCCGATCCATTCCTGCCCGGCCAGGTCCAGCGGGCTCAACACGGCTTGCTGCGCCAGCGGATGCCGTTCCGGCAATGCCAGCAGCATCGGATCATCCAGCACCTGAAACCCCAGCAGATCCGGGTCGTCATCGGTCGGCGGCTCACTCACCAACGCAATATCGAGACTACGCTGTCGCAGGCCTTCAAGTTGTTCGGCGGAACTCAAGTTGTACAAGGCGACATGCACATTGGGCCGATCAACGCGCAACACGCGCAGGGCATTGGGCAAAACCCCGGCATGCATGGCGTTCTCGATGTAGCCGATGCACAGGCCGCCTTCTTCACCACGGCCCAGGCGCTTGCCGAGGGATTCGAGGCGATTGGCGTGGGTCAGCAGGGCGCGGGTTTCGGCGAGAAAGGTCTGGCCGTCGCGGGTCAGGCGAATGCGCTGTTGGCTGCGCTCGAACAGGGTCAGGCCCAGGCGTTCTTCGAGCTGCGCGATCTGCCGGCTCAGGGGCGACTGGGAAATGTGCAGCCGTTCGGCGGCGCGGCCGACGTGTTCTTCCTCGGCGACGGCGACGAAGTAGCGCAATTGGCGGATGTCGATCATGTCAGACCTATAGGGACTCAAGTGCTGCGCATTATGTCTTGGACGGTCTCGGTGTCGCAATCTAGGATCTGCTCAACGGTCACGCAGACCCAGAACCTGTGAGGAACATCCAATGAGCTTGAAAGACAAACTGCCCGGCCAACTGGGCTTCGGCACCGCACCACTGGGCAATATGTTCCGGGCAATTGCCGAGGAAGAAGCGCAAGCCACCGTGCATGCCGCGTGGGATGCCGGCGTGCGCTACTTCGACACCGCGCCGTTCTACGGCTCGGGCCTGTCGGAAATTCGCCTCGGCGAAGCGTTGAAGCAGTACAACCGCGACGACTACGTGCTCAGCAGCAAGGTCGGCCGGGTAATTCTCGACGAAGTCGAAGACGCCGCTGCCCGTGATCTCGGCGAAAAAAGTGGTGTGTTCGAACACGGTCGCCCGAACAAGATCGTCAACGACTACAGCGCTGACGCGACGATGCGTTCGATCGAAGACAGCCTCAAGCGCTTGCAAACTGATCGCCTCGACATCGTCTGGGTTCACGACATCGCCCAGGACTTCTACGGGGATCAATGGCTGGAATACTTCAATCAGGCCCGCACCGGCGCGTTCAAAGTGCTGACCCGTTTGCGCGAAGAAGGTGTGATCAAGGGCTGGGGTTTGGGCGTGAACAAAGTCGAGCCGTGTGAACTGACCCTCGACCTGACGGAAGCCCAGCCTGACGGGTTCCTGCTGGCCGGTCGCTACACCTTGTTGGACCACGAACGTCCCCTGCAACGGCTGATGGATTCGGCGCTGGCGCAGAACGTTGAAATCGTCGTCGGCGGGCCGTACAGCTCGGGGATTCTGGCCGGTGGTTCGCACTTCGAATACCAGAAAGCCAGTCCTGAGATCATCGCCAGGGTGGATCAGATCAAGCGTATCGCCGCGGCCTACAACGTCGATGTAAAAGCTGCCGCACTGCAATTTTCACTGGCCAACCCAGCGGTCGCGGCGGTGATTCCCGGTGCAAGCAAGCCGGGGCGGATTGCTGAAGATGTGGCGGCGTTGTCGGCGGTCATTCCTGCCGGGTTCTGGCAGGCCTTGCGTGACGCGAAACTGGTTTCTGAACGGGCGCCGTTGCCGGATCAAAAGATCGCAGCCTTCGGCAGCTCCTACATGGGAGGTGTGTAATGAAGATTGATTTGGGTGGCAAACTGGCGATTGTCAGTGGCAGTACGGCGGGCATTGGCTTGGGCATCAGCCAGTCATTGGCTGAGGCGGGGGCCACGGTGGTCGTCATTGGTCGTGACGCCGGCAAGGTCGAACAGGCGCTGGCGAGCATCCGCGAGAAAGTCCCGGCTGCACAATTGCGCGGTTTGACGGCGGATTTGGGCACCGCCGAAGGCGCGCAAAAACTCTTTGCGGCTGAACCGCGTGCCGACATTCTGGTGAACAACCTCGGCATCTTCGACGCCGTCGATTTCTTCGAAGCGCCGGACAGCGAGTGGACACGCTTCTACGAAGTCAACGTGATTTCCGGCGTGCGCCTGGCGCGGCATTACGTGCCGGCGATGGTCGAGCAGGGCTGGGGCCGGGTGATTTTCCTGTCCTCGGAATCCGGCGTTGCCACACCGGCCGACATGATCAACTACGGCGTGACCAAAAGCGCCAATCTGGCGGTGTCCCACGGCTTGGCCAAACGTCTGGCTGGCACCGGGGTGACGGTCAATGCGATCCTGCCGGGACCGACCTTCACCGATGGCCTGCAAGACATGCTCAAGGATGCCGCCGCCGAATCCGGGCGCAGCCTGCGTGATGAAGCCGATGCCTTTGTGCTCAAGGCCCGCCCGACCTCGATCATCCAGCGCGTGGCGGATGTAGAAGAGGTCGCGCATCTGGTGACCTACATCGCTTCGCCCCTGTCTTCGGCCACCACTGGCGCAGCTTTGCGCGTCGACGGCGGCGTGGTCGACAGCCTGACCATCTGAATTGTTCAAGAGAGACGTTTATTTATGCCTATAGCATCTGCAACCATCGACATCCCGGCTTCGGCCGATCAGGTCTGGCAATTGATCGGCGGCTTCAACACGCTGCCGGACTGGCTGCCGTTCATCCCCAACAGCGAGCTGAGCGACGGCGGGCGTGTGCGCACCCTGCAAACCGCTGACGGCGGCGTGGTGGTCGAGCGCCTGCAAGCGTTCGACAATGCCGCGAAGACTTACAGCTATTCGATCGAACAGGCGCCGTTCCCGGCCACTGATTATCTGGCAACGATCAAGGTCGAAGCCCAGGGGCAGGGCGCCCGGGTCACATGGTCGGGCCGCTTCAACGCCAAAGGCGTGAGTGACGAAGAAGTGGTGGCACTGTTCAACGGCATCTACCAGGGCGGCCTGGAAGCGCTGCGCGCCAACTGCCCAACCTGAGGAACACCTCGATCCAATGTAGGAGTGAGCCTGCTCGCGATAGCAATCAGTCGGTAACGAATAAGTTGACTGACACACCGCTATCGCGAGCAGGCTCACTCCTACAGGGGTTGCACTCCAAGGTGGAGGTCAGGAATTTTCGATCAGGCTCTGTCGGCAATCGAGCAGCAGTTCGCGCCACCCGGATGCCGACTTCCAGACTGATGAGGAAGTGGTGGCGCTGTTCAATGGCATCTACCAGGGCGGCCTCGAAGCGTTGCGCGCCAACTACCCCGCTTAATCATCCAACACAAAAACCTGTGGGAGCTGGCTTGCCAGCGATGGCGGTCGGTCAGTCGCCAACGAAGGTGACTGAACCACCGCTATCGCTGGCAAGCCAGCTCCCACAAGGACCGTATTAGTCTGGAATATCAGGTGGAGGTCAGGAATTTTCGATCAGGCTCTGTCGGCAATCGAGCAGCAGTTTCGCGCCGCCCAGATCGCTGCTGCCGACTTCAAGGCTGAAGCCATGCAGGCTGACAATCGCCGCGACAATCGACAGGCCCAAACCAAAACCACCCTGCGGTTGCCCGCCCTCGGCGCGATAGAAACGCTGGAACACCGCCTCGCGCTCGGCCTCGGGAATCCCCGGGCCGGAATCGTGCACTTCAATCCGCGTCTGCCCACCGGCATTCACCCCGCGCAGCATCACCGTGCCGCCGGGTGGCGTGAACTTGATCGAGTTGCTCAGCAGATTGGCCAACGCTTCAAACAGCAACGCCCGATCACCATTGAGTGCAGGCAACGTCTCCGGCATGTTCAAGTCGAAACGCAGCTCGCCTTCCTCGGCCAGCGGCAGGTAAAACTCATGCAGCTCTTCCAGCAGTTGCACCGGATCCAGCTCGACGAACCCTGAGCGCCGCTGCCGATCCTCCAGCTCGGAAATCCGCAACAACCCGCGAAACCGCGCCATCAGCGTATCCGCTTCCGCCAGCACCAGATCCAGTTGCGCCGCTTCCTGCGAACCTTCGCCAGCCTGCTGCTGCATGCGATACAACTGCGCGCGCAGACGCGTCAGCGGGGTGCGCAGATCATGGGCGATGTTGTCGCAGACGCCTTTGACCTCATTCATCAAGCGTTCGATGCGCTCAAGCATGGCGTTGACGATGGCCGCGAGCATGTCCAGTTCATCGCGACGGTTGGACAGCGGCAATCGGTGCGTCAGGTCGCCGGCAACAATCGACTGCGCACTGGCCTGGATCGCACGAATACGCCGCAACGGTCGCCGCCGCAACAAATGCCAGCCGGCAATCCCCGGCAGAATCGTCAGCGACACACCCCAGAACAACGCGTGCAAAATGATCCGGGTTACCGCAAACAACGAACCGTTGTCGCGCAGCAACACCAGCCAGCGCCCGTCGCGGGTTTGTGTGGCGACGGCGTCGCAGCTGTCATTGGGCAGGGTCGGGTCGTCGGAATCGGCGCAGTCGGCGAGCATATGGATCTTGCCGTCCAGCGGCAGGCCCTCGGGGATCTGCTGCAGCGCGCCGCCCAGATACGTGCCCTGCGCATCGAACAAGCCATAGGCGTCGATGCCGCGAATGTCGAAGGTCATGCTCGCGGCGAGGGCTTCTTCCAGTTGCGCACCGCGAAAATGCGAGAACAAATGCTGACGTTGCATCAGCGAATGTTTGGCGAGGTTGTCGAGGTAACCGGACACCTCGTAATACATGACCCCCATGAGGATCGCGCTCCAGGCCACGAACAGCGAACTGTACAGCGCCAGCAAACGGCTGCTGGAGGAGCGCCAGCCGTCAGACGGGTTCGGCAATGACATAACCCGAGCCCCGTACCGTGCGGATCAACGGAACGTTGCCCACCGCGTCGATCTTCTTGCGCAGACGGCCGATATGCACGTCGATGAGGTTGGTGCCCGGGTCGAAGTGATAACCCCAGACTTCCTCGAAAATCATCATCCGCGAGAGGATCTGGCCGCTGTTGCGCATGAGGAATTCGAGCAGCTTGTATTCGGTCGGCAGCAGCGTCAGCACCTGCTCGGCGCGGCGCGCTTCGTGGCTGATCAAATCCAGCTCAAGGTCGGCGACCTGCAACGTCGTCGCCTGGGTGGCGACGCTGTTCTGGCGGCGCAGCAAGACTTCAACCCGCGCGGCCATTTCATCGGTGGCGAACGGTTTGGTCAGGTAGTCATCGCCACCGGCACGCAAGCCGCGCACGCGTTCATCGACATCGGAAAGCGCGCTGATCATCAGAATCGGCGTGGCCACGCCCATGGTCCGCAGCGTGGTGACGATGGCCAAACCATCGAGTTCCGGCAACATGCGGTCGAGGGTGATCAGGTCGTAATTGCCGCTCACGGCGCGGTCGAGGCCTTCACGGCCATTGTCGACCCAGTCGACGTCGAGCCCGTGGCTGCTCAGTTCGGCGACGATTTCCCGGGCGGTCACGGCGTCGTCTTCGATGGTCAATATACGAGTCATAGCGCAGGCCTTGATCGGTTCAAACGGAATGGCAGCATTTTGCCAAGAATTTTCCGTGACGCTTTAAATTAACTTTCATGTTGTAGCTGTCATTTGCGCGCCTTGGCGATTAATTTGCACGAACGTTGATATCATCTGGCCATAATTTAAAACAGGAGTGGTTCCGTGCGTACTTCGATTCGCCGTGGCTGGATGCCAATGTTCGGACTGTTGCTGGTGATCGGCAGCGCTTCGTCCTGGGCGGCCAACACGCCTTGTTCGGGGAAGAAAGGCGGGATTGATCGCTGCGACGGCGACTTGTTCCTGTGCAATGACGGCTCGATCAGCGGCTCGAAGAAAAGCTGCGCAGCGATGTTTGGCGAGCGCCAGCAGGCACGGCCGCAAAATTTCCTCCAGAGCGATGAGGGTTGCGCCTGTGGTACCGGTTCATTCTGTACCGGACCACGTGGCGGGGTGTATTGCCTGACGCCAAGCGGTAACAAGAGCTACAAACGTAAATAACTGGCATTTGTGCCAATGCATAAAACCCGCTGTTATCGGGCGCTTGTTGCAAATTGCATGGTCTTAGGAAGTTCATTCTTTGTAACTTACTGAATAACAACGATTTATTTTATTTCGGTTTCTGGCACGGTCGCTGCAATTCCTCTCGTGACGAGTTGTAACACCATTTTTCATGCCTGGAGCAGAACAACAATGAATAGATCCCCTGATGGGTTTTATCCCGCCGTTGAAGAGTCGAGCAGCGTTTCGGGCGTGTCCTGGGGCGCGATTTTCGCCGGTGCTGCGGCTGCCGCTGCCCTGTCGATGATTTTGGTTTTGCTCGGTTTCGGTTTGGGTTTCTCTGCCGTTTCACCGTGGGCCGGAGAGGGCGTCAGCGCCAAGGGCCTGGGCATATCGACAATCGTCTGGCTGGCAGTGACGCAAATCATCGCTTCCGGCATGGGTGGCTACATCGCCGGTCGCCTGCGGGTGAAGTGGGCGAACATGCACGGCGATGAAGTGTATTTCCGTGATACCGCCCATGGCTTCCTCGCCTGGTGTGTGGCGACGCTGGTCACTGCGATTCTGGTGGTGGGCTCGGTCAGTAGCGTCATCAGTGGTGGTGTGCAGGCCGGTGCCAGTGTCGCTGGCGGCGCAGCCAGCGCAATGACCCAAGCAGCCGGTACCGCTGCGGCCAACACTGACAGCAACCAGTACGGCTACTACATCGACAACCTTTTCCGCGATGACCGTCCGGCTTCTGTGAGCGATGACGCCGCACATGGCGCCGTAGCGCGCATCTTCGCCCAGAGCCTGGCCAACGGTCAGCTCAGCGCCGAAGACCGTACCTATCTGGCGCAACTGGTGGCACAACGGACCAACCTCAGTCAGGCCGATGCTGAACGTCGTGTCGACGAGATCTACGCCCGCACTCAAAAAGCCATTGCCGACGCCAAGCTGAAAGCTCAACAAGCCGCTGACACTGCCGCCAAAGTCGCTGCCCTGACGTCGCTGTGGATGTTCGTCGCGCTGTTGGCCGGTGCGTTCTTTGCCAGCTTCGCAGCCACCTTCGGCGGTCGTCGCCGGGATGCGGTTGAGTACGTTGAAGTCGACACCTACACCACGACCACTCCAGTCCGTTAACAAGGAGCATCACCATGCGCTCATTACTGCTGTTTTTCCTCGGTGTACCGATCCCGATCATCATCCTGATCGCCCTGTTCGTGCACTGATTCAACGAACCATTGGGGCCCATGCCTCGGCCGCTGCCACCTTCGGGTGGTAGCGGCTTTTTGCATTCTGGGGGGCCAGCGGCGAGAATCGCCGACGGAAGTGGATCGGCCGCTTTTACCTCTTTAAGGATGAACACGTTGGACAAGAAGGAAATCAAGCGCCAGTTGGTGGAAATGCTCGAGGCCGGGCGTTCGAAAACCGAAACGTTCAAGGCGCTGTCGGGCGGCAAGGTCAAGGATCGGGTGTTGGCGGCGTGGATCGGTGCCCGGCCGGATCCGGCGCTCAGAGAAAAACACTCACTCAAGGTCACGCTGTTGATCGTGCTGATCTGTATTCAGGCGTTTATCGGTGCGGTGTCCGGGTTCTTTCTGTTTTACGAAGTCAGCGCCGGCCTGGCACTGACCATGATGTTGATCGCCGGCGGCGTCCCGCTGTTGTTTGCCTGGTGCTTCTACAAAAACGTCGCGGCGGCCTACACGGTCTTCATCATCCTCAACATCAGCCAAGTGTCGCGCATGTTCAAAGGCTATGAGGAGGATCCTCTGTCGACCGTGATTGCCGTCGGCATCACTTTCGCGATCGTGTTCTACGCCGGCTGGGTCAAATCGCTGCTGTTCCCGGACCTGGGTTTTATCGGCGCGAAAAAGATCAAGGGGCAGTTCGTCTTCTCCAGCTGATCGTTGAACAATCCGACTGTTTTCACTGGCCTGGATCAATATTTCGCCTGGCGATATCGCCTAACGTAAATGATCCAGGCCTTTGCTGAGGTATGAACTACAGTGCTTCACGCGCACCTTGGTTGCGCTGACGGAGTACCTGCGTCGACGCCCCAATCACAGCTATAAACGCGTCGACACGGTGTAGTGCAGCAAGGAGCTGACACAACCTCAACCGAAATTTCACGGATGAACATTGCAATGCACTGCCTAGAAAGATCCTTCGATATCCAGCCGTTGGCGCAGGCGGATATGACCGTCCACATCAATGGCCAAGCGGTGACCGCCGCCATCGGCGAAACCGTCCTCAGCGTTATCCAGTCCCTCGGTGTGCGACAGATCGCACGCAACGATCACGATCAGATCAGCGGTGCCTACTGCGGCATGGGCGTGTGCCAGTGCTGCCTGGTGAAAATCAACGGCCGACACAAACGCCGCGCCTGCCAGACCGTGGTGCGCGACGGCATGCAGATTGAAACCCAGGTCAACCGCATCAGCGCGCAGGAGGTCGTATGAACCTGCAACCGGTGATTGTCGGCGGTGGCCCGGCGGGGATGGCCGCGGCCATCGAACTGGCGCGCCACGGTGTGCGCTGCACCTTGCTGGAAGAAGCCTCGCGCCTGGGCGGTGTGGTCTATCGCGGGCCGCTGCGTGACGGTGTGCAACTGGATTATCTGGGCCCGCGTTATTCCGAGGCGCTGGGCAAACTGCACGGTGATTTTCAGGAGCAATCCGGGCTGATCGATGTGCGCCTCAACCACCGCGTGGTCGGTGCTGAAGGCACCCGCGCCCTGGTGGTGCTGGACGGCGACGAGCAGTTGCATGAGATCGAGTATTCGCAGTTGCTGCTCGCTGCCGGCTGCCATGAGCGCAGCGTGCCGTTCCCGGGCTGGACGTTGCCGGGGGTGATCATGCTGGGTGGCCTGCAACTGCAAATCAAAAGTGGCGTGGTCAAGCCGCAAGGGCCGGTGATCATCGCGGGCACTGGGCCGTTGCTGCCGTTGGTGGCGACGCAGTTGCACGCTTCGGGCGTCAGCGTGGCCGGCGTGTATGAGGCCTGTGCGTTCGGCAAGATTGCCCGTGAGAGCCTGGCGCTGTTGAACAAGCCGCAGCTGTTTCTCGACGGTTTGAGCATGCTCGCCTACCTGAAACTGCACGGCATCCCGATGCAGTACGGTTGGGGTGTGGTCGATGCCCATGGTGAGGGTGAATTGAAAAGCGTCAGCGTCGCACCGTATTCGGCCACCTGGGAGCCTGACCTGTCGCGTGTCGAACGCTTCGAAGCGAAGACCCTGGCGGTTGGTTACGGCTTCATTCCGCGCACGCAACTGAGTCAGCAGATGGGCCTGGATCACGGTTTCAGTGACGACGGTTACCTGCGCGCCAATGCCAACCTCTGGCAGCAAAGCAACGAACCCCACGTACACCTGGCCGGCGACATGGGCGGGATTCGTGGCGGTGAAGCGGCGATGCTCGCGGGCAAGATCGCCGCAACGTCAATCCTGTTGCAGCGCGGTGTGCTTGAAGACGAACTGGCGCGTGTGCGCCGTGACCGTTACCTGAGCAAACTCAAAGCCATCGTACGCTTCCGCGCCGCCGTCGACCGCTACACCGAACGCGGCGTCGGCCAGACCGCATTGCCCGCCGCCGACACGGTGATCTGCCGTTGTGAACACGCGACCCGTGCCGACATCGACCGCGCGCTGGAGCAGGGCGTGCAGGACATCGCCAGCCTGAAAATGCGCACCCGCGTGAGCATGGGCGACTGCCAGGGGCGGATGTGCGTTGGCTATTGCAGCGACCGGCTGCGTCAGGCCACCGGGCGCACGGACGTCGGTTGGCTGCGGCCGCGTTTTCCGATTGATCCGATACCTTTTTCTGCGTTCCATTCTGTCGGCACGGAGGCCGCTGCCCATGAGTAAGTTCTACGATGTGGTCATCGCCGGTGGTGGCGTGATCGGGGCGTCATGCGCCTATCAACTGTCCAAACGGAAAAACCTCAAGGTCGCGTTGATCGATGCCAAACGCCCGGGTAATGCGACCCGTGCCTCGGCCGGTGGCTTGTGGGCGATCGGTGAATCGGTCGGCCTCGGCTGCGGGGTGATTTTCTTCCGCATGATGTCGGCCAACCGCAAGCGTGAAACCCAGGGCGCGGCGGTGGCGGTGGACGCGAGCACGCCGCACATCCTGCCGGAGTCGTTCTTCGACTTCGCCTTGCAGTCCAACGCCCTGTACCCGGCGCTGCACCGCGAGCTGAAAGAAAACCACGGGATGGATTTCAAGTTTGAAAAGACCGGGCTGAAATTCGTGATTTATGACGATGAAGACCGGCTCTACGCCGAACACATCGTCGGCTGCATTCCGCATCTGGCCGATCAGGTGCGTTGGCTCGATCAAGCGCAATTGCGCGAAGCCGAACCGAGCGTCAGCCATGAGGCACGCGGGGCGCTGGAGTTTCTCTGCGACCACCAGGTCAGCCCGTTCCGCCTCGCCGACGCATACATGGAAGGCGCGCGGCAGAACGGCGTCGACATCTACGTCAACACCAACGTCACTGGCGTGTTGCATCACGGCACGCGGGTGACCGGCGTGCAGACGGCCGAGCAGGGCGTGTTCCACTGCAAGACCCTGATCAACGCCAGCGGTGCCTGGGCGGCGGATTTGAGTGAGTGGGCGACGGGGATTCGGATCCCGGTGAAACCGGTCAAAGGCCAGATCCTGCTGACCGAGCGCATGCCGAAGATCCTCAACGGCTGCCTGACCACCAGCGACTGCTACGTGGCGCAAAAGGACAACGGCGAGATCCTCATCGGCAGCACCACCGAAGACAAAGGTTTCGACGTCACCACCACCTACCCGGAAATCGCCGGGCTGGTGCAGGGCGCCGTGCGTTGTCTGCCGGAACTCAAGGACGTCAACCTGAAACGCACTTGGGCAGGCTTGCGCCCGGGGTCGCCGGATGAGTTGCCGATCCTCGGGCCAATGCGTGGCGTAGAAGGTTACCTGAATGCCTGCGGACACTTCCGCACCGGCATCCTGACCTCGGCGATCACCGGCGTACTGCTCGACAAACTGGTCAACGACGAGCCGCTGCCGCTGGACATCACACCGTTCCTGGCGGACCGTTTCGAAGTGGCATCGGTCAAACCAGCATTGGAATTAGAACTGGCCTGACCCCCCCTTGTAGGAGTGAGCCTGCTCGCGATCGCAATCCGTCAGTACCGAATAAGTCGCCTGACCCACCACCATCGCGAGCAGGCTCACTCCTACAAGGACCAATGTGGGAGCTGCCGAAGGCTGCGATCTTTTGATCTGG
>NZ_JBODOE010000006.1:323592-414966 GCF_051913165.1 Pseudomonas sp. SM4
TTTTTTAAGATCAAGATCAAAAGATCGCAGCCTGCGGCAGCTCCTACCGGAGGCCCGGTCAAACCAGCATTGGAATTATGGCTTCATACCCTGTAGGAGTGAGCCTGCTCGCGATAGCAATCCGTCAGTCACGAATAAGTCGCCTGACCCACCGCCATCGCGAGCAGGCTCACTCCTACAAGGACCAATGTGGGAGCTGCCGAAGGCTGCGATCTTTTGATCTGGTTTTTTAAGATCAAGATCAAAAGATCGCAGCCTGCGGCAGCTCCTACCGGAGGCCCGGTCAAACCAGCATTGGAATTGGAACTGGCCTGACACCCCCTTGTAGGAGTGAGCCTGCTCGCGATCGCAATCCGTCAGTACCGAATAAGTCGCCTGACCACCGCCATCGCGAGCAGGCTCACTCCTACAAGGACCAATGTAGGAGCTGCCGAAGGCTGCGATCTTTTGATCTGGTTTTTAAGATCAGGATCAAAAGATCGCAGCCTGCGGCAGCTCCTACAGAGGCTTCAGTTAGATTTTGCGTGATTGTTCTTCGAGTTGGTCGGATTCGAACAACCGCGCCAGTTCCGCCCGGGCTTCCTGGGCGGTTTGCAGGACTTTTGCCGCGTCGTCGTAAATCGCGTGTTGCGCTTCCAGCACCTGTTCGTCGTGGTGTTTGAAGCGCTTGATGCGCGCATCAGCCTGAGCTTGGGTCAGCCCTAAGCCAACCAGCGTTCGCCGGCTCATTTCCAGACTTGAATAATACGTCTCGCGAATCGCTTCAGCGCCAACGTCGACCAAACGGTGCACGTGTTGACGGTTACGTGCCCGGGCGATGATTTTCATGTGCGGATACAGCTTGCGCACCACCTCGGCCGTCTTGATGTTGGTCTCCGGGTCATCCGTGGCAATCACAAAATATTCCGCCTCGCCGACCTTCGCCGCGTTGAGGATTTCCGGGCGCATCGGGTCGCCGTAAAACACCGGTACACCGCCAAAGCTGCGCGACAGTTCGATGGTTTCCACCGAGGTGTCGAGCGCGACGAATTTGATGTTCTGCGCGCGCAGAATACGCGCGACGATCTGGCCCATCCGGCCCATACCGGCAATCACCACGCGCGGGGTGTCAGTGTCGATCTCACGGTATTGTTGCGGCACTTCCACCGGCTGCACTTTCGGGCTGACCAGGCGCGCGCAGATCAACAGCAACAACGGCGTCAACGCCATCGACAGGGTGATGGTCAGCACCAGCAAGTCATACAGGCGCGGCTCGAACAGCCCCTGATCGCGGCCGATCTTGAACACCACAAAAGCAAATTCACCGCCGGCGGCGAGGACGATGCCGAGGCGGATGGCACTGATCTTGTTCAGCCCACCGGCCAGACGTCCAACCACAAACAGCAGCGGCAGTTTCAGGCCAATCAACAGCAGCGTCAGCCCCAACACGGTGATCGGTGCACTCAGTAACAGGCTCAGGTTCGCGCCCATGCCGACGCTGATGAAAAACAGCCCCAGCAGCAGGCCCTTGAACGGCTCGATCTGCGCTTCCAGCTCATGCCGATATTCCGAATCCGCCAGCAACAGACCGGCGAGAAACGCCCCCAACGCCATCGACACGCCGACCAGATCCATCAGCCACGCCGTGCCGATCACCACCAGCAACGCGGTGGCGGTGGACACTTCCGGCAGACCGGTTTTCGCCACCACGCGAAACACCGGACGCAGCAAATATCGCCCACCCACCACGACCACTGCGATACCGCCGAGCACCTGCAAACCATGATTGATATCTTCAGCGGTGCTGGTGGTGTGATTGCCACCCGCGAGCATCGGCACCAAGGCGATCAACGGGATCGCGGCGATGTCCTGGAACAACAGAATGGCGAACGCCAGGCGACCATGCGGGCTGGTCAGTTCCTTGCGCTCGGCAAGACTCTGCAGACCAAACGCCGTGGAAGACAGCGCCAGGCCAAGCCCCAGCACAATCGCGCTGTTCAGCGGTTGGCCAAACACTGACAACGCCAACACACCAATCACCGAAGCCGTCAGCAGCACCTGCGCCAGACCGACGCCGAACACCGATTTGCGCATCACCCACAAACGTCGCGGCGACAGCTCAAGGCCGATGATGAACAGCAGCAAGACCACGCCCAACTCCGAAATATGCGCCACGCTCTGCGGATTGCCGATCAGGCCCAGCACCGAAGGGCCGATGATCACCCCGGCAAACAGATAGCCGAGCACGGCGCCCAATTGCAGACGTTTGGCCAAAGGCACAGTGAGCACCGCCGCGAACAGAAACACGACAGCGGCTTGCAACAGATTGCCTTCATGGGGCATGGGTTTACTCCTGACAGCGGTACGGCGGGGGCGACAAGGATAAGGGCTGAATCGTTTCCAGATCCACCAAAGATCCCCTGTAGGAGCTGACGAGTGCAACGAGGCTGCGATCCTTTGATCTTGCTTTGGGGTTCAAACAAACAAGATCAAAAGATCGCAGCCTGCGGCAGCTCCTACAGGGGATTTTCGTTGTTTCTGTGATAATTGGCATCAATTGGTTACATTTATAACCCCTGTGTATCAATCTGTCCGAGACTTGCCATGGCCATCAACTTCGACCTCAACGATCTGCAAGCCTTTCGCGCGGTGGTCGAGCAGGGCAGTTTCCGCAAGGCCGCCGACACCGTGCGCCTGTCGCAGCCGGCGTTGAGCCGACGTATCGAAAAGCTCGAAGACGCCCTCGGCGTAAAACTCTTCGAACGCACCACGCGCAAGGTCAGCCTGACCCAGGCCGGACGCGGTTTCATGCCGAGTGTCGAGCGTCTGCTGGATGATCTCGATGTGGCGTTGCTGGGCATCAGCGAAGTGGCTTCAACCCGATTGGGCCACGTCACCGTCGCTTGCGTGCCGTCGGCGGCGTACTACTTCATGCCGCGGGTGGTCGCCCGCTATCACCAGCAATTCCCGCGCATCAAAGTCAAAGTCCTCGATTCCAGCGCCCACGATGTGCTCAGCGCGGTGGTCAATGGCGAGGCGGATTTCGGCTTGAGTTTTTTGGGCACGCAGGATGCCAAAGTCGACTTCGAAGCGCTTGTGCAGGAGTGCTACGTCGTCGCTTGTCGCCGCGATCACCCGTTGGCCGGGCGCAGCAGCGTGACGTGGGACGAGTTCTATCAGCAGGATTACATCTCGCTGGACAAGACTTCCGGCAACCGTTTTTTGCTCGATCAGGCCCTGAGCACCGTGGTGCCGCAGCGTCAGAGCATCTGTGAAACCAAGCACGTGACGACCATGATCGGTCTGGTCGAGGCGGGGTTGGGGGTGGCGGCGGTGCCGCTGATGGCGCTGCCGGGGCCGGATCATCCGATCCTGACGCGGGTGCCGCTGACCAATCCGCAGGTGATGCGCAGTGTCGGCATCATCAAGCGCCGGGGCCGTACATTGACCCCGGCGGCATTGGAACTGGAGCGGCTGGTGGTGGAAATGAAAGTCCAGCCGCCAACGATCAACGTTTGACCGAATCCAGCCCGGTGGCCTGCACGTCAGATTGTGCAGCCGGTGCGGCGAGGTAGGCGAGCAGGGCTTTCGCCTCTTGCGGGTGCTGCGCGCCAACTGGAATCCCTGCAGCAAAGCGCGTCACCGACTGCACCGATTCCGGAATCTTCGCGACGAAACTCACGCCCGGCACCGGCAGCAATTCGCTGACCTGTTGGAAGCCCAGTTGATAGTCGCCGGTGGCGACCACCGAGCCGACCGGGACTTTCGGAATCATCTTGGCCTTCGGTTTCAGCTGATCTTCGATGCCAAGCTTCTTGAACAATTGCTCTTGGATGTACACGCCGCTGGCGCTGTCGGAGTAGGCCACCGACTGCGCGTCGAGCAAGGTTTTCTTCAGCGCGTCGACGCTGCTGATGTCCGGTTTCGCCGCGCCTTCGCGCACCACTAGGCCGATCCGCGAGTCCGCCAGTTCCACGCGAGAAGCCGGGTCAACCTTGCCTTGCTTGATCAGATCATCAAGGGCGTAGCCGACCATGATCACCACGTCGGCGTGTTCGCCGCGCGCGAGGCGATTGGGGATCGCTTCCGGGGCCTTGCCCATCGACGGGCCGAGTTGGGTGTCGAGGGTGTTGCCGCTGGCGGCGGCGAATTTCGGCCCGAGGACTTTATAGGCGGCGGTGAAGCCCCCCGACGTCATCACGTTCAGCTGTTCAGCGTGTGCCAGGGTGCTGAAAGCGCAGAGGGCGATGGCGGCGAAGTTGAAGAGTTTTTTCATGGTCATGGTTCCTTATGCTGCGACCGGTTGCAGACGGCCGCCCGCGCGGCGATAGAGGTACAGCGTGGCGCACAACGCGCACAGCGCGCCGATGCTCATCCAGTAACCCGGCGCGGCTTTGTCGCCGGTGTACTGAATCAGGAATGTCGACATCGCTGGGGTAAAGCCGCCGAAAATTGCCGTGGCCAGGCTGTAGGCGAGGGAGAAACCGGCGACGCGCACTTCCACCGGCATGATTTCGGTCAGCGCCGGAATCATCGCGCCGTTGTACATGCCGTAGATGAACGACAACCACAGCAGCGACAGCAACATGTGGCTGAAGCTCGGCGCCTGCACCAGGTAGGACAGCGCCGGGTAGGTGGTGGCCAGCGCCAGCAGCGACATCGCGATCAGCACCGGACGACGACCGATGCGGTCCGACAACATGCCGCCAATCGGCAGCCAGAAGAAGTTCGACACGCCCACCAGCAAAGTCACCAGCAGCGCGTCCGAGGTGCTCAGGTGCAGCACGGTTTTGCCGAAGGTCGGCGCGTACACGGTGATCAGGTAAAACGCGGTGGTGGTCAGGGCGACCATCAACATGCCGCCGAGGACCACGCCCCAATTCTGGCCAAGGGTACGGAACACTTCGCGCATGCTTGGGCGGTGTTTGCGCGCAGCGAACTCTTCGGTTTCTGCCAGGTTACGGCGCAGCACAAAGATGAACGGCACGATCATGCAGCCGACGAAAAACGGAATCCGCCAGCCCCAGTCGGCAATCACGTCCGGCGCCATCCACGCGTTCAGCGCGAAGCCCAATGCGGCGGCAACGATGATCGCCACTTGCTGGCTGGCCGACTGCCAGGCGGTGAAAAAGCCCTTGCGGCCCGGCGTAGCGATCTCGGACAAATACACCGAAACCCCGCCCAGTTCGGCACCGGCCGAGAAGCCTTGCAGCAGACGCCCGATCAGCACTAGCGCGGGGGCGAACAAGCCGATGCTTTCGTATCCGGGCACCAACACAATCAATATCGTGCCGCTGGCCATGATCGACAATGTGACGATCAAACCCTTACGGCGACCGACGTCATCGATGTACGCGCCGAGCACGATGGCCCCCAGCGGACGCATCAAAAAGCCCGCGCCGAATACTGCAAAGGTCATCATCAGGGAGGCGAATTCACTGCTCGCCGGGAAGAACACCGACGCGATTTGCGTGGCGTAGAAGCCGAACAGAAAGAAGTCGAACTGTTCGAGGAAGTTGCCCGAGGTCACTCGGAAGATGGCGCCGGCCCGCGAGCCGCCGTGTGGGATTGAGGCTGTCATAGTAAAGGACTCCACCGCTTTTATGACGTGCGCCACGGAGAGTCAGCGCACGGTTCTTATTGAGGCGGATGGTCGCTCAGGTGTAACAGGATGTTAATTGCATTATTGGCATGCATTGATGTGCAAAGCGGATCAATGTGCTCGACGCATGTTTTTTGTAGGAGCCGAGCTTGCTCGCGAAAGCGGCGGATCAGGCAATGACGAGGTTGAATGTATCGGCCCTATCGCTGGCAAGCCAGCTCCCACAGGTTTTCGGGGGCCGCAACTTTCGCTAACACCCTGGCCCCATGTGGGAGCTGGCTTGCCAGCGATGGCGGCCCGGCGGACGACTACAATCCCCCAGCCAGCCCAGGCAAAAAACAAGGAATGATTCCCGAGCCGCGCAGTCCGAGTTCAGGTATCACACATCAATGGAGGTTCACCGATGAACAGCAAAACCCTAATCGCCAGCCTGGCCCTCGTTGCCGGCATTGCCGGGATCAGCCCACTCGTTCAAGCGGCGCAAACCTCAAGCGATCCCTCCGTCCAATCCCCGGTCAGCGACCGCGAATTGAAGGTCAACGACCGCGCCCCGGATATTTATCAACGCAGCGAAAAAGCCCTCGACTGGAAAGCCAAAGGCCTGAAGAAACCTGTCGACCAGGCGCAATGGGTGCAGATCAATGACCAGTACGTCATGGTAATGATCACCAACGGCACCATCGTCGAGATGAAACCGGTGCCGCGTTAAACACCGGCAATAATTAGCCATGGACGGTTGATTGCAATCGAGCGCCATTCGGGTAAAACCCGTGGGGCGTCTCGAGTGACCGGATGTCAGGAGCAATGGGTTGGACAAGAAACCGCTGTATCGCAAAGTCAACACGCGCACCCGGGGTGTGCGACGTCATGAATCGGTCGCGCATTACCGCGATCAACGCAATACCAAGGCCGAGAGCCGCCGCGAAGCATCGCGAGGTTCAATGCATCCAGGCAAACGATACGGGCTGGATTACACGCCGCTGTTCCGGTTTTTATTGTCCCGGGTGGGCGGCCATTGGGACCGGATTTTCAGTGAAGCGGTGGCTCGCCTCGACCGTCCCGATCCACTGTTCTGGATGGTTGCCATCCAGGAAGACGAGCGCGAGGACATCGTCCGATTGGGTGAGTCGAGTTACTTCAATGGCCTGTACGTCGATGAGCAAAACCTTCTGCAAATCGTCGATCCCGATTTGAAGGCCGAGAACATGACGCCGAGTTGCCAGTGCTGCACTCACACCTTCAACGGCGTTCCATTTGGCCAGCCTGCGAATTGAACGGGCCATTCCAGCCGCTGTGACTCAACACTTGCCCACCGCCCAGCCGATACTGATTGTTGCCACTGCGCTTGGCCTCGTACATCGCCAGATCGGCAATGTGCAGCAAGCGATCCATGGTCGGCGCGTGGTCGGGAAACACCGCGACGCCGAGGCTGGTGCCGATGTGTCGCTGGTCGTTGCCGATGCTCACCGTGGGCGATAACTCGACGAACATTTTCTGGCAGATGCGGCGGGCTTCGTCCTGCAAGTCGAGGCCGGGTGCCAGACCTTGCAGAATGACCACGAACTCATCGCCGCCGATGCGCGCAACGGTGTCGGTGCTGCGCAGGAGACGCTTCAGCCGGTTCGCGGTGGTGATCAGCACGCGGTCGCCGGCCGCATGGCCGTATTGATCATTGATGTTTTTGAAGCCGTTGAGATCGATAAACACCAGGGCGACTCGGGTGTTGGTCTGCCGGGCCTGATCCAGTGCTTCGGCTAACCGTTGCTCCAGCACCCGCCGATTGGGCAATCCGGTCAAGGGATCGAAGTGGGCGAGGTGTTGCAGGTAACTGGCCGAGGCCTTTTCTTCGGTGATGTCGCGTACCACGCCCATCATTTTGATCACCGCGTCGTGGTCGTTGCGCACCACGTTGCCGGTCTCGCGCAGCCAGCGAATCGTACCGTCGGGCCAGACCACGCGATATTCCTCGTCGTGGTTTTCACCGGTTTGCAGACAACGCAGTTCACCGTCGCGCACCCGAATGCGGTCATCCGGGTGTACGCAGGAGCAGAACAGAGCGTAGGACGGCGTGATCTCACCGATCTTGAAGCCGAACATGCCGTAGATCGCGTCCGACCAGTACAGCCGATCGCTGTCGACTTCCCAATCCCAAGTGCCGATGCGCGCAAAATATTGGCTGCGTTTGAAGCGCTCGGCGTCGCCGTCCTGATGAATGTTGCGGCCTTCAGCGGCGCGGCTGAGCAGCTCACGGTATTCGGCGAGCTGGCGACGCAAATCGCGCTCGCGCCAGATCAGCATGGCAATCACCGCCAACATGACAATGCCGATGGCAAGGCCGATCCAGAGCTGAATCATTCGGGCGCTGCCAGCATGCTGAATCGATCCGAGAGGTAGTGGCGGTTGGCTATGTTAATGCTTCATCACTCGGTTCGGATACCACGTTGATCTTCGCATTCGGGTTGCCAATCTCCGCCATTTCTGGGAAAACGGCGGCCAGCTGAACAATAGAGTGATTGTTATGAATGATGAACTGCAGGTAATCGATCTCGAGGTGGGCGAGGGCAAAGCCGCGGTCAAAGGCGCGCTGATCACCACGCAATACACCGGGTGGCTGGAAGACGGCAGCGAGTTCGATTCTTCCTACAGCCGTGGCAAACCTTTTCAGTGTGTGATCGGCACGGGCCGCGTGATCAAGGGCTGGGATCAGGGGCTGATGGGCATGCAGGTGGGCGGCAAACGTAAGTTGCTGGTGCCGGCGCACTTGGGCTATGGCGAGCGGACGATGGGCAAGATTCCTCCGCACTCGAATCTGGTCTTCGAGATTGAGTTGCTGGAGGTTTTGACGCGGGAGGATTGAGTGCAGGCGCTGTCGAGTCCTCCAGCGAGCCTTTGGTGGCGCTGGAGGATGTCGAAGGTTAACCCAGAGCCGGTAAACCTTTTATCCTTTCGGAGTTTCGTCAGCGCACGGGTTGAAGTAATCCTTGGCGGGCTGAGTGGTCCTCAGGCCCACTGCAACGGTGGCCCGGACGGAAAGCAGATGTCTACTTCCAACTCTGCTGCTGCCGAAATATTGACCAAGGCATCAAGGGAGAACTTGTCGATTTTCCCGTTGAGTACATCATTGAGGCGTGGCTGAGTAATGCCCAGACGCTTGGCTGCCTCCTTTTGTGGAAGCTCCCAAGCGCGAATGGTCTCGCAAAGCGTACGCATCAGTTTGGCCCGCAGACGCAAATTGGCTGCGTCCTGCGGCGTGTCTTCCAGTGCATCCCAGACGCTTGTAAAACGCAGGGATGGGTCTTGATGATCCTTCATGGCCTAACCTATTTCCTGGTATCTGGCGCGAGCCAGTTCGATATCTCGCGTTTCAGTTTTTCGTGTGGTCTTGTGCATGGCGTGCAGCACATAAATGGCTTCAGGCCGATTGACCACATAAAACACCCGAAACGCTCCTGAATCCTCAGTGATCCTGATTTCGTTGACGCCACGGCCTATGGTTTTCATGGGACGCCAATCAAAAGGTTCTTCACCCTGTTGCAAAAGATCCAACTGAAAACCCGCAGCCCTTCGGGCATCAAGCGGGAATGCACGCAGATCTTTGAGCGCACTCCCGACAAACATCACATCCTTGTGTCTGGGCATCGACTTCTCCTGTTAGAAAGGAAAAGCGTAATAGCTCAGAACCGATCGTGATGCGTCGGAGTGTTGCAAGGGATGGCAAGAGTCTCCATGCCAAAGGTTATATCAGAACAGATATAAAACAAGCTGGGTTTGATCCATCAGACATCTGGTAACAAAAAGCAGAGGTGCGGAAGTACGCTCCCTCACCTCATCAACCCACTTCAATTTCTGGTCGGCGGTTCCAGGTTGTCGAGCGCGCGGTTGACGGCGAGTTCGCCGAGCATCACCACTTGCTGAATGCCGAGCAGGGTGTTGCGGTAAGGCGTTTCCAGCAGGCCGGCGAAGTCGCTGAGCATGATGCTGGCCGAGGCCATGGATTCGCAGGCGTGAGCGAGGAGGGTTTCGGTGTCCATGTTCGGCGCGACCAGGAACATGGTGCTGGGTGTTCGCTGCGGTGGGGCGTGGGGTTTGAGGTAGTGATCGAGGGCGCGTTCGGCGGCGTCGTTCAGTTTTGTCGGGTCTAGGGTGGAGTAAGGGGATGTTGGATCGGATTCGGGTATGGCATCCGCTTCTGGCGGATTTGGCGTTACTTTGAACATGACTTGGATAACCTCAATGAGGCTGACACGGTCTTGCGACTAAACAATAGGTGGCAGCTGTACGCAGGTTAGTCGACCAGTATCCAAGCATTACCGGCGCACCCGAAGGCGCCCTGCGCACAGCTACCATTTAGCGCAGGCGTATAAATACCTGACTGAATGACAGCTTGCGAACCTGGAAAAACACCGAGCGACTAAACCCGATCACTGAACATTCAGTGATGCGAACCAAGTTACCGGCGACCCCCGAGTCGCACAAGCCGGCGGATTCTGGCGTAGTTGTAGGCAAAGGCGCAAGGCGCTGTAGCCTCGTGGATGATGTCGAAATGATGCGTTGTTTTTCCGGGCCTTTTCGCGAGCAAGCTTTGCTCCTGCAGTGTCTCGGGGTGTGCAAGAAACCTCTGTAGGAGCCGGGCTTGCCCGCGAAGGCGGACGATCAGTCACCGACGATATTGAACAGTGGAATCCGCCCATTCAGCGAAGGCCGGTAATGCCAGGCCAGTCGCTCCAGATTCACACCGTGATCGAGGATTTCCCTGACAGTCGCACAGGCAATTTCCGTCGCCAACATTTGCCCCGGACACTGATGCCGCCCGCTGCCAAAGCTGAAACTGCGCCGATTCGGCCGATCCAGCAAAAACCTGTCTGGCTGTTCATTAAGCGCCGGATCGCGATTGGCCGAAGCCAGCAGCACCAGAATCACATCCCCGGCCTCGACCCGCACACCGTCGATCTCGCAAGCGGCAGCCACAAACCGCCGAGTGTTCTGCACTGACGGATCAAAGCGCTGCACCTCAGCCAACACCGCATCCATGGACGCCCCGCGCAATCCGGGCTGACGCTTCAGTGCCGCCAACCCATTGCCAATCAACCCGGCGGTGGCTTCATAAGTCTGCGAACAAAGGCCGATCAGATTGGCGATCAACGCCTCTATATCCCCTTCGAATCGTTGCCGAATAGCCGTCAGCAGTTGGCTGTCGGACTCGGCCAGCAACTCGACGAAGTAACCCCGCAATTGCTCAGCCGCCCCGTGTGCCGCCACGAGTTGCAAGTCATTGCTCAACGGCGACAGACATGCGACAAAATCGGCGGTCAGTGCACTGATCGTCCGACCCTGCGCCGGGTTGAAACCGAGCAGCGCAGCGACCACGCACACCGGGCCGCGAAACATGGCTTTATATAAGCCGTCGGCGTCTACGGTGATCAATCGAGCGGCCACCAAGGCTCGAATGTGCGCCTCATCAATTAACTCAAGTGCAGGCTCGATCGCCGCACGCGGACAGCGTTGGCGTTCGCCGTCATTCATCCGCATCAACTGACCAAACACCTTGCCAGCCATGCCCTCGGCGATCGCTTTGGGTACCGGCTCCTGCGCAGGGCGCACCCGACAATCGGCATGTGCCAACACCGCGCACACCGCCCGCGCGCTACTGGCGACCCACACTTTTAGTCCGGCATGAAAGGCGAGTCCGCCCGCGGTGCGAAGTTGCGCGTAGTAGGGATAAGGATCGGCATGCGTCGCAGCAATGATCGGGTCCATGGTTTACCGCCTTGGGGTGGGAGAGAGGGCTTCTACTGTCTGCCGTTTTTGAGGGCGATGATTCGTTGTGCATCGAAATGTGTTTGTGGAAGTGTGAATGGATTTTTTAGCCGTTTAACCTCTACGCTCAATGGGTGATGAGTCACTGTTAACGTTCTCTCAAATAACTTGAATGAAGCACAACTTGTCTAGTTCGATAGTTGAGGGGTTTCGCAGATTGTTAGAGTGTTTTGTATTGTCAACTGTCAGGTATGACAGTTGACGGTGATCTGTGCGCGGTTCCCAATGTTTACGCCGTAGGCAGATTGTATGAGAGGGGCAGCAAATCTGAATCTCTTTTATTATTGTCAGGGAGAGCGCAGTGGACGATATCCCTTCAGTAACGGGTGAGAACAACCTTCGAAGGACCTGTTTGGTCGAAGGCGCAATCATGAATCGCTACGGTGGGTATGAACTGGTAAAAATTACTGAGCTTGTTGATTACTCGTATGGTCCGGGCTTCTTGTGGTTTTTGATAAGCGGCGGCAAAACCGGCAGGAAGCAAGTTTTGGCTGTCAGGTTCAGAATAACACCAAGTTTGAAAGTCTATCCCGTCACTCAGGGGCCATTTCGTTTAGTGGATGTTTATTTTAAACCGGGTAAGTCAACTTTGCCGGTAGACGCACTGAGCGGATCGTTGACCATAACGAAGTTTGAGATGGGCAAGGGAATAGAGGGGGTTCTGAGCGTTACTGCAGAGCGTTACGTGATGGCTGCTAGATTTGAAGTGGTTTGACTTGATGCTGGAGGGGAACATTCAAGAGTGAGTGACGATTCTGATGTCTTTTCGGAGAAATTAAAATGGATGAAGAGAGTGTAAGTCAGGTGTGGGGCAGCGGTTGGTTTGAGGGAGCCTTACGATACCCCGCTGGTTCTTATGAGATTATGAATATGAACGTGGTTAGCGTCACACCCAGTTCGAACAGTGTTAATGTGCAGATCCAGAATAAGACGCATGAGCCGACGATCAGGCTGGCTTTTTATTTTCTGGGCAGGAAGCCAGCGTTGGGAACTTACAACCTGGATGGCGAGAAGGATGGACTTCGGGTTTTTTTTAGGGGGGCTAAAATGTATTCTAATGAATACATCGCAGGCGGTTCAGTCACCTTGAATAATATCGGGGCCGATGGGAAGTGGTTTGCCGGTGTTTTTAAGGGTGTAAGAGATAGCTATGAAATCCAAGGTAAATTTGAGGTTCTTTTACCTTGATAAGCTAAGTTGTGTATTGGGGCGCCGTGAATGTCACGGTCATCTATGAGTGCGGGATAAGAATGCACGCAGAACAGCAAGACATCGGCGTTTCACAGGTGGCCGCCGCCATCGCGGAACCGGCGCGAACGAGAATCCTCTGTTCACTGATGGACGGTCACGCCCGCACCAGTACGGAGTTGGCGACTATCGCCGAGGTCAGCACTTCAACGGCGAGCGCGCATCTGGCCAAACTCAAGGACCTGGCGTTGATACGCCTGCACGTACAGGGCCGCCACCGTTATTACAGCCTCGCCGACCAGCGCGTGGCGCAGGCGCTGGAAGCGTTGATGGTGATTGGCCAGAACGCTACGCCGACGTTCAAACCGCATACTCCGGATCGACTGCAATTTGCTCGCACCTGTTACGACCATATGGCCGGGACACTGGCGGTGTTGCTGCATGACCGTTTGATCGAGGCGGGATGGCTGGTCGAGACCGACGAGCAGGCGTATCGCTTGAGCGACAGTGGCGCGGCGTTGTTCGAAGGGCTGGGCATTGAAGTGCAGGATTTGAGCACGCTGCGGCGCAAGTTTGCCTGCCCGTGCCTGGACTGGAGCATGCGCCGGCCGCATCTCGGTGGATCGCTCGGGGCGGCGTTGTTGCAAGCGGCGTTGAAGCGCCAATGGGTGACGCAGGATCTGGACAGTCGGGCGCTGGCGTTGACGGTGGTGGGGCGCAGGGAAATCGCCGCGCGGTTTGGCGTTGAGTTGGCGATTGATAAAAGCCAGATCAAAAGATCGCAGCGTTCCGCAACTCCTACAGGGCGTGTGTACACCCGATGAACCCCGATCCCGAATCTACGTAGGAGCTGCCGAAGGCTGCGATCTTTTGATCTTCGCTCCAAGCCGACGAGGGGTCGTGCCCAACCTTGTGCCCAAGCTCGCGACGCTATACTGTATATCCAGACAGTAAAGAGCCCGCGCCATGCAAATCATCGACAAGCTCAGCATCCTCGCCGACGCCGCCAAGTACGACGCCTCCTGCGCAAGCAGCGGTGCGCCCAAGCGCAGCTCCGAGGGCAAGACTGGCCTGGGCTCGACCGATGGCATGGGCATCTGCCACAGCTACACGCCTGACGGGCGTTGCGTTTCGTTGTTGAAAATCCTCCTGACCAACTTCTGCCTCTACGATTGCCAATACTGCGTCAATCGTCGTTCCAGCGATGTTCCCCGCGCGCGCTTCACCCCTGAAGAGGTGGTGGCGCTGACCCTGGATTTCTATCGACGCAACTGCGTCAGCGGTCTGTTCCTCAGCTCCGGCATCATCCGCTCGGCGGATTACACCATGGAACAACTGGTGCGCGTGGCCAAGCTGTTGCGTGAAGAGCATGAGTTTCGCGGCTACATCCATCTCAAGACGATTCCCGACGCCGACCCGGCGTTGATCGAGGAAGCGGGGCGCTACGCCGATCGCCTCAGCGTCAATATCGAGTTGCCCACCGATGCCAGCCTGCAAACCCTGGCACCGGAGAAAGACATTGGCTCGATCAAGCGGGCCATGAATACCATCTACACCGGCGTGCAAACGGTCCTCAATGAGCCCCGTTCAGCGAAGTTCGCGCCCGCCGGGCAAAGCACGCAAATGATCGTCGGCGCCGATGACACCGACGACAGCACGATTTTGCACAGTGCCCAGTCGCTGTACGGCAACTACCGCTTGCGCCGTGTTTATTATTCGGCGTTCAGCCCGATCCCCGACAGCCCGAAAAGTGTGCCACTGGCCGCGCCACCACTGATGCGCGAGCACCGTTTGTACCAAGCCGATTTCCTCCTGCGCAGCTACGGTTACAGCGCCGACGAACTGCTAAAGGGACCGGGCAACCTGGCGTTGGACATCGACCCGAAACTGGCGTGGGCGTTGCAGAATCGCGAGGTGTTCCCACTGGATCTGAACCGTGCCGAAGCGTCGTTGATCGCACGCATCCCCGGCATCGGGTTGCGCACCACCGAACGTCTGGTCGAACTGCGCCGGCAACGCAAGATCCGCTACGAAGATGTCGCGCGCATGCGTTGCGTATTGGCCAAGGCCAAACCCTTCATCATCACTAGCGACTACCACCCGCAGCAGGCCGAGGTCACCAGTCATATGCTTTATCAGCAACTGCGCGACCGGCCGATGCCGCAACAGATGAGGTTATGGGGATGATCAATCTCGACTGCGACGACCTGTTCGACACCTGGCGCCAACAGGCGCGCTGGCTGCTCAGCCATGAAATTGATCCGAGCCAGGTGAGCTGGGCCTCGGAAGGCGTGGGTGATCTGTTTGCCAATAATGATGATCCGGTACCTGAAGGGCAGGGGCCGTTTATGGCGAAGATCCCGCGCGTGCTGCTCGAGACCTTGGAGCAAGCGGCGCAATACCGGGGCGACCAGCGCTGGAGTCTGTTGTACGAAGTGTTGTGGCGCGTCAGCCATGGTGATCGCACGGCAATGATGGCCGGTGACAAACTGGGCAGCGAGTTGCAGCGGCGAATCAAACAAGTGCGCCGCGAAGCCCATCACCTGCATGCGTTTGTGCGCTTCATCGAACGCCCGTCAGCCAGCGCTGGCCCGCAATATGTCGCGTGGCACGAACCGGCGCACGACATCCTGCACAGCGCCAGCGAACATTTCATCGGGCGCATGGGCCAGCATCGCTGGCTGATCGCCACGCCGCGTGACGGGGTTTATTACGATGGCGAGCAACTGCTTCATCAGCGCCAATGCCCGCTGGAATGGCAGCAGCTGGCGCAGAACGTCGACGATCCGCATGGTGAACTGTGGCTGACCTATTACAGCCACATCTTCAACCCGGCGCGGTTGAACGAGAAGGTCATGCAAGGGCATTTGCCGGTGCGATTCTGGAAGAATTTGCCGGAGGGGGAGCTGATTCCTGGACTGATTACGCAGGCGCGGATGGGCAAACAGCAGAATGGGCAGGCGAGTGGGATCGCCAGTCGTGCCGGAAAAAGGATTGCCTTGAAATAAAAGATCAAAAGATCGTCCGATCGCGGCCCGAGCCTGCGGCAGCTCCTACATCGATCTATGTAGGAGCTGCCGAAGGCTGCGATCTTTTGATTTTGCTGTAACCCATAAAAAACCCCCATCGATCACTCGATGGGGGTTTTTGTGCATCAACCGCCGTCAAATCAAACCTTGACGATCCAGCCCGCTGGCGCTTCGATGTCGCCGGTCTGCACACCCGTCAGCTCTTTATAAAGCTTCTGAGTCACTGGACCTACTTCAGTCTCACTGTGGAACACATGCAGATGATCGTTGTAGCTGATGCCACCGATCGGCGTGATCACCGCAGCAGTACCGCAAGCGCCGGCTTCCTTGAAGTCCGACAGTTTGTCGATCAGCACGTCGCCTTCAACCACTTCCAGGCCCAGACGCGATTTCGCCAGTTCGATCAGCGACAGGCGGGTGATGCCTGGCAGAACGGACGGCGAGTTCGGGGTGATGAACTTGTTGTCGTGGGTGATCCCGAAGAAGTTGGCCGAACCGACTTCTTCGATCTTGGTGTGGGTCATCGGGTCCAGGTAGATCGCGTCGGCGAAGTTGGCTTTCTTGGCTTTCGAGCCCGGCATCAGGCTGGCCGCGTAGTTGCCGCCGACTTTGGCTGCGCCGGTGCCTTGTGGGGCCGCGCGGTCGTAGCTGGAGATCTGGAAGTTGTGTGGGGTCAGGCCGCCCTTGAAGTAGGCGCCGACTGGAATGCAGAAGATCGAGAAGATGAACTCGGGTGCAGTGCGCACGCCGATGTTGTCACCGACGCCGATCACGAACGGACGCAGGTACAGCGCGCCACCGGTGCCGTATGGCGGGATGAAGCGCTCGTTGGCACGCACCACGGCTTTACAGGCTTCGATGAACTGCTCGGTGTCGACTGTCGGCATCAGCAGGCGCGCGCAGCTGCGTTGCATACGCAGGGCGTTCTGGTCCGGGCGGAACAGGTTGATCGAGCCGTCCTTGCAACGATAGGCCTTCATGCCTTCGAAGCACTGCTGGCCATAGTGAAGGGCAGTCGAGCCTTCGCTGATGTGCAGCACGTTGTCTTCGGTCAGGGTGCCTTTGTCCCACTCGCCATCGCGAAAGTACGACAGATAGCGCTTGTCGGTCTTGATGTAGTCAAAACCCAGCTTGTCCCAATTGATGCTTTCGTTACCCATGACACCCTCTATCACTGAACAACCGTCGAAACGGTTCAAGGCTTCTGACGTTTTTTGGATGGGCACAACAATACTTCATTCTTGAGCGGTTTCGCAGCCCGGACGATGGAGGGATGAGCAGATTTATTAGCCTGCTTATGAAAAATCCTCGTTCATCGCTGAAAAGATCGCAGCCTGCGGCAGCTCCTACAGAATCGGCGAACCCCTGTAGGAGCTGCCGAAGGCTCGGGCCGCGATCGGACGATCTTTTGATCTTTACAGGTGCAACGCATGCCCGAGAGCACGCAACGCCGCTTCCTGCACCGCTTCACCCAGCGTCGGATGCGCATGAATAGTGCCGCCGATGTCTTCCAGTCGCGCGCCCATTTCCAGGCTTTGCGCAAACGCGGTCGACAACTCGGAAACCCCCACGCCCACCGCCTGCCAACCGACAATCAGATGATTGTCCCGACGAGCGACCACGCGCACAAAGCCGCTTTTCGACTCTAGCGTCATCGCCCGGCCATTCGCCGCGAACGGGAAACTGGAAACGATGCAGTCCAGACCGGCAGCCTTGGCCTCGTCCGGGGTCTTGCCGACCACCACCAGTTCCGGATCGGTAAAGCACACCGCAGCAATCGCCGTCGGGCTGAATTCGCGGGTTTTGCCGCTGATCAACTCGGCAACCATCTCGCCCTGCGCCATGGCGCGGTGAGCGAGCATCGGCTCGCCACTCAAATCACCGATGGCGTAAACGTTGCGCATGCTGGTCTGGCAGCGGCTGTCGATCTTGATCGCCGAACCGTTCATGTCCAGATTCAGTGCTTCGAGGTTCCAGCCCTGGGTATTCGGCTTGCGACCCACGGCGACCAGCACCTGATCAGTTACCAAGTTCAGGGTTTCGCCCTCGGGATCGCGCACCTGCAACGTGCCGTCGAAACCCAGCACGCTGTGTTTCAGGTACAGCTTCACACCCAGTTGCTTCAACGCCTCGTGCACCGGCTGCGTCAGTTCAGCGTCGTAGGCCGGCAGGATGCGATCCTGCGCCTCGACCACGCTCACGTCAGCTCCGAGCTTGCGGTAAGCGATGCCCAATTCCAGCCCGATGTAACCACCGCCGACCACTACCAGACGTTTCGGCACGGATGTCGGCGCCAGCGCCTCGGTGGAGGAGATGACCGGCCCGCCAATCGGCAGGATCGGCAGATTGACGCTGGTCGAACCGGTCGCCAGCACCAGGTGCTCACACTGAATACGCGTGTCGCCGACTTCGACAGTTTTGCCGTCGATGACTTTGGCCCAGCCATTGATGACCTGAACCTTGTTCTTCTTCAGCAGGGCAGCCACGCCAGTGGTCAGGCGATCAACGATGCCATCCTTCCACTCGACACTTTTAGTGATGTCGAGCGTCGGCGCGGAAACGCTGATGCCGAGCGCCGAATGCTGACTGTGATGCCGGGTCTGGTGAAACTGCTCAGCGACATGGATCAGCGCTTTCGACGGGATGCAGCCGATGTTCAGGCACGTACCGCCCAGCGATTGGCCTTCGACCAGAATCGTCGCAATGCCCAGTTGCCCGGCGCGAATCGCCGTTACATAGCCGCCAGGGCCGCCGCCGATGATCAGCAGCGTAGTGTTCAGAGATTGCATGCGAGCCTTACTCCACAAACAAAGTGGCAGGTTGTTCGATCAAGCCGCGAATGGCCTGGATGAAGAGCGCCGCGTCCATCCCGTCGACCACGCGGTGATCGAAGGAGCTGGAGAGGTTCATCATCTTGCGGATCACCACCTGGCCTTTGACGACCATCGGCCGTTCGACGATTTTGTTGACGCCGACGATGGCCACTTCCGGCAGGTTCAACACCGGGGTGCTGACGATACCGCCCAGCGCACCGAGGCTGGTGAGGGTGATGGTTGAACCGGATAGCTCATCGCGACTGGACTTGCCATTGCGCGCGGCATTGGCCAAACGCGAGATTTCCGTGGCGCTGTCCCACAGGCTGCGCGCCTCGGCGTGACGCACCACCGGCACCATCAGGCCGACATCGCTTTGCGTGGCGACGCCGACATGCACCGCGCCGAGGCGAGTGATGACCTGGGCTTCGTCGTCGTAACGGGCGTTCATCTGCGGGAAGTCGCGCAGGGCGACGACCAGGGCGCGGACGAGGAACGGCAGCAAGGTCAACTTGCCACGGCTGGCACCGTGTTTTTCATTCAGGTGCGCACGCAGTTCTTCGATTGCGGTGACGTCGATTTCTTCGACATAACTGAAGTGTGCGGCACGCTGGGTAGCGTCCTGCATGCGCTGGGCGATCTTGCGGCGCATGCCGATGACTTGAATCTGTTCTTCGTCGTCGCGTTGGGCGTAAGCGGCAGCCACGGGCGCCGAAGCGTTCGACTGACCTTGCGCCAAGTAGGCTTCAAGGTCTTCGTGCAACACCCGACCGGCCGGGCCGGAACCGCGCACCAGACGCAATTGAATTCCCAGATCCAGCGCATGTTTGCGCACGGCTGGCGAGGCGAGCGGGCGTTCGTCTGCTTCGCGAGCGACCATCGGGCCCTGACAAACAGCTGCCGGACGTGGCGCGGCGGCAGGAGCAGGTTTGCTCTCAACAACCGCTTCAGCTTTCGGTGCTACCGGCGCCTCTTTAACGGGCGCGGGTGCGGCGGACTCTTTCAAGTTACCGGCACCCTCAACCTCGATGCTGATCAGCACACTGCCAACCGCCATCACTTCACCCGGCTGACCACCAAGTGCAATCACCTTGCCGTGTACCGGCGATGGAATATCAACCATCGCCTTGTCGGTCATCACATCCGCCAGCACCTGATCTTCAACGACCAGATCGCCGACCTTGACGTGCCACTGCGACAGCTCTACTTCTGCGATGCCTTCGCCGATGTCCGGCATCTTGATAACGTGCGTGCCCATTCAGACCTCCATGACCCGTTTCAACGCCGCGCCCACTCGGGACGGCCCTGGGAAATACGCCCACTCTTGCGCGTGCGGGTAGGGGGTGTCCCAACCGGTGACGCGTTCGATCGGCGCTTCCAGGTGATGGAAGCAATGCTCTTGCACCAGCGACACCAGTTCGGCGCCGAAACCGCAGGTGCGCGTGGCTTCGTGAACCACCACGCAACGGCCGGTTTTCTTCACCGACTTGACGATGGTTTCCAGGTCCAGCGGCCACAGGCTGCGCAGGTCGATGACTTCAGCGTCGACACCGGATTCTTCGGCAGCGACTTGCGAGACGTACACGGTGGTGCCGTAAGTCAGCACGGTCACGTCCTTGCCCGGACGGGTGATCGCGGCAACGTCCAGCGGCACGGTGTAGTAACCGTCCGGAACCTGCGCTTGCGGGTGTTTCGACCACGGCGTTACCGGGCGGTCGTGGTGGCCGTCGAACGGGCCGTTGTACAGGCGTTTCGGCTCGAGGAAGATCACCGGGTCATCGTTTTCGATGGAGGCGATCAGCAGGCCTTTGGCGTCGTAAGGGTTGGATGGCATCACGGTGCGCAAACCGCAGACCTGAGTGAACATCGCCTCGATGCTCTGGCTGTGCGTCTGGCCGCCGTAGATGCCGCCGCCGCAGGGCATGCGCAGGGTCATCGGTGCGGTGAACTCGCCAGCCGAGCGATAACGCAGGCGCGCCGCTTCGGAAATAATCTGGTCGGACGCCGGGTAAACGTAATCAGCGAATTGAATCTCGGCGACCGGACGCAAACCGTAAGCGCCCATGCCCACGGCCACGCCGACGATGCCGCTTTCCGAGATCGGCGCGTCGAATACCCGCGAAGCGCCGTATTTGGTTTGCAGGCCTTCGGTGCAACGGAACACGCCGCCGAAGTAGCCGACGTCCTGACCGAACACCACCACGTTATCGTCACGCTCAAGCATCACATCCATGGCCGAGCGCAGGGCCTGGATCATGGTCATGGTGGTCGTGGTCATGGCGGTTTCCAACTGAATATTGTTGTTGTGATCGTTCATGTCAGATCCCCAACTGCTGACGCTGGCGCTTCAAGTGCTCCGGCATCTCTTTGTAGACGTCTTCGAACATGGTCGCGGCGCTTGGAATCTGGCCGCCGGCGAGGGTGCCGTACTGTTCGGCCTGTTTCTGCGCAGCAATCACTTCGGCTTCGAGTTCGGCGCTGACGGCGGCGTGCTCTTCGTCTGACCAGTGGCCGACCTTGATCAGGTGCTGTTTGAGACGAGCGATCGGGTCGCCGAGCGGGAAGTGGCTCCAGTCATCGGCCGGGCGGTATTTCGATGGATCGTCGGAGGTCGAGTGCGGACCCGCGCGGTAGGTGACCCATTCGATCATGGTCGGGCCGAGGTTGCGGCGGGCGCGTTCGGCGGCCCAGGCAGAGGCCGCATACACAGCGTAGAAGTCGTTACCATCAACGCGCAGCGAGGCGATGCCACAACCGACGCCGCGTCCGGCGAAGGTGGTGGCTTCACCGCCGGCGATGGCCTGGAAGGTCGAAATCGCCCATTGGTTATTCACGACGTTGAGGATCACCGGCGCGCGATAAACGTGGGCGAAGGTGAGGGCGGTGTGGAAGTCCGATTCGGCGGTGGCGCCGTCGCCAATCCACGCCGAAGCGATTTTGGTGTCGCCCTTGATCGCCGAGGCCATGCCCCAGCCGACCGCTTGAATGAACTGGGTGGCGAGGTTGCCGGAAATGGTGAAGAAACCAGCCTCTTTAACCGAATACATGATCGGCAACTGGCGGCCCTTGAGCGGATCGCGCTCGTTGGACAGCAGTTGGCAGATCAGGTCGACCAGCGGCACTTCGCGGGCCATCAGAATGCTTTGCTGACGGTAGGTCGGAAAGCACATGTCGTCGATGTTCAGGGCCAACGCCTGAGCACTGCCAATGGCTTCTTCGCCAAGGCTCTGCATGTAGAACGACATTTTTTTCTGACGCTGGGCGACCACCATGCGGTTGTCGTAGATACGCGTCTTGAGCATCGCGCGCATGCCTTTGCGCAGGATCTCGACCGGCACATTTTCAGCCCAAGGGCCGAGGGCATTGCCCTGATCGTCGAGCACACGAATCAGCCCACGCGCCAGGTCGGCGGTGTCGGCAGGTTCGACGTCGATGGAAGGTTTGCGCACCGTACCGGCATCGGTCAGATGCAGGTAGGAAAAATCGGTTTTGCAGCCTGGACGGCCCGAGGGTTCAGGGACGTGCAGACGCAGCGGTTCATACGCTTGGGTCATGGCTTCTACGCTCGATCTTGTGAATTTCTTGTAGTGAGCTGGCAGTCATTCTTCGGTAGAAGAAATCTTGTCCTACAACAATCATAGGCCGGGCCAAGAAGAATATTTATCTCTGTTTCGTTGCGCTGGAGACGATTTGCAGATAGAAATTCTGCATAAACATAAAAAACAGGTGGTTTTGTCTCATGCGCAAACTGGATCGTACCGACATCGGCATTCTCAACAGCCTTCAGGAGAACGCGCGCATCACCAACGCCGACCTCGCACGCTCGGTCAACCTGTCGCCGACGCCGTGCTTCAACCGGGTCAAAGCGATGGAAGAATTAGGCCTGATTCGCGAGCAGGTGACGCTACTGGATGCCGACCTGCTGGGGCTGCACGTGAACGTGTTTATTCACGTCAGCCTAGAGAAACAGGTGGAGTTGGCGTTGCAGCATTTCGAGGAGGCGATTTCCGATCGCCCCGAGGTGATGGAGTGCTATCTGATGGCGGGCGATCCGGATTATCTGATCCGGGTGCTGGTGCCGACGATTCAGTCGTTGGAGCGCTTCATGATGGACTTTCTGACCAAAGTGCCGGGGGTGGCGAATATCCGCTCGAGTTTTGCGTTGAAGCAGGTGCGGTATAAAACGGCGTTGCCGCTGCCGGCGAATGGGTTGACGTTGGGGACGTGAAGATCAAAAGATCGCAGCCTTCGGCAGCTCCTACATGGGATGCGCATTTCTCCTGTAGGAGCTGCCGCAGGCTGCGATCTTTTGACGTTAAAGCTTATTGATCGGGATCTTCAGATACACCACGCCATTGTCTTCAGCCGCCGGCAAATTTCCCGCCCGCACATTCACCTGAATCGCCGGCAGCAACAGCGTCGGCATGCCCAGCCCGGCGTCACGCTGCGTGCGCATCTCGACAAACGCCGCCTCATCAACCCCGTCATGCACATGAATGTTGCTTTTGCGCTGCTCGCCAACCGTGGTCTGGCACTGCGACTCGCGGCCTTCTGGCGGGTAATCGTGGCAAACGTAAAGCTTCACGCTCGCCGGGAAGGCCAACAATTTATGGATCGAATTGAACAACTGATGGGCGTTGCCACCCGGGAAGTCGCAGCGCGCCGTGCCGACATCCGGCATGAACAGCGTGTCGCCGACCAGAATCTGCTCACCGTCGATCAAATAAGCCATGTCCGCCGGCGTGTGTCCGGGTACATGCAGCGCCGTAGCTTTGAGATTGCCGATGCTGAATGACTCGTTCGGCGCGAACAGGTGGTCGAACTGCGAACCGTCGACACAGAACTCCGGCTCCAGATTGAACAGTGCCTTGAACACGTTCTGCACTTTACTGATCGATTCACCGATGGCGATCTTGCCGCCCAGTTCGCGGCGCAGATACGGCGCGGCAGACAGGTGATCGGCGTGGGCGTGGGTTTCCAGCAGCCATTGCACTTGCAGATTGTGTTGGCGCACGAAGGCAATGATTTTGTCGGCCTGCGCGCTGCAGGTGCGCCCGGCGGCACCGTCATAATCGAGCACTGGGTCGACGATTGCACATTGCCCGCCGTCGGCTTCATAGACCACATAGCTGTAGGTCGAGGAGGCGGGGTCGAGGAACGATTCAATCTGCGCGGGCATGGACACCACCTGAACAAGGGAAATGGGTTGCAACACTTTATCTAAAAACATAATGTTCGCAGCTTAAGTGACGTTGAAGGCCTCGTGCAAATGCAATCCAGTCTGACCGAATGTGAAGTCGCCCAACTGCGTGCCTCGGCCTCCAAGGCGTGTGCGCTGCTCAAGGCGTTGGCCAATGAAGATCGCCTGTTGATTTTGTGTCAGCTGACTCAGGGCGAACGCAACGTTGGCGAACTGGAAACCATGACCGGCGTGCGTCAGCCAACGCTGTCCCAGCAACTGGGCATCCTGAGGGATGAGGGGCTGGTCGCGACCCGCCGTGAAGGCAAGTACATTTTCTACGGCCTCGCCAGTCACGAAGTGATTCAAGTGATGAAGACCCTGTCGGGGCTTTATTGCGGTGCCGTCCTCAAAAGCTGGGAACAGCCATAAATGCCAGCCAGAACACCACGTACCCTGTGGGAGCTGGCTTGCCAGCGATGAGGCCGGCACATCCGACATCTATGGTGAAGGACAGGCTGCCATCGCTGGCAAGCCAGCTCCCACAGGTTTAGTGGTTGACTCGGAAAAATCCTTGCGTGCAGCAAAAGGAACAAGCAATGAACGATCAACACTGGGGCCCATCCATCAGTGCAGACATCGTGGTCATCGGCGGCGGTACGGCCGGCATCGGTTTCGTCGCCAGCCTGCTCAAGCGTGATCCGCACCTGAACATCACGGTCATCGAACCAAGCGCCCACCATTACTACCAACCGGCGTGGACGCTGGTCGGCGGCGGCGCCTACGACGTGAAAGATACCGCAAGACCGATGGCCAAAGTGATGCCGCGTCAGGTCAACTGGCTGCAAGCCGCCGTCACCGGCATTGATCCCGACAAACGCCAACTCACCCTCAACGATCAACGCTCGGTCAGCTACCAGAACCTGATCGTCTGCCCCGGCCTGCGCCTGGCCTGGGAGAAAATCGAGGGCTTGCAGGAAAGCCTCGGTCAGCACGGCGTCACCTCCAACTACAGCTACCAGCACGCGCAATACACCTGGGATCAGGTGCAGAAACTGCGCGGCGGCAAAGCGCTGTTCACTCAGCCGGCCATGCCGATCAAATGCGCCGGGGCGCCGCAAAAAGCCCTGTACCTGTCCTGCGATCACTGGCTCAAAAGCGGCGTACTGAACAACCTCAACGTCGAATTCAATCTCGCCGGCGCCGCGCTGTTCGGCGTGGCGACGTTCGTCCCGCCACTGATGAAGTACATCGAAAAGTACCACGCACAACTGGCCTTCAACTCGAACCTGGTCAAGGTCGATGGCCCGGCAAAAACCGCTTGGTTCGAGATCAAGGACGCCGAGGGCAACGTCACCCGCGAGGCGAAAACCTTCGATTTGCTCCACGTTGTGCCGCCGCAGGTTTCGCCGGATTTCATCGCACAAAGTCCGTTGGCCGACGCCGCCGGCTGGTGCGAAGTCAATCAGCACAGCTTGCAGCATCCGCGTTATCCCGAAGTGTTCGCCCTCGGCGATGTCTGCGGCACCAGCAACGCGAAAACCGCGGCGGCGGTGCGCAAGCAAGTCGTGGTGGTGGCGGAAAACCTCTTGGCCCTGCGCAAGCAACAACCGTTGCCGCTGAAGTACGACGGTTACGGTTCCTGCCCGCTGACGGTGGAGAAGGGCAAAGTGATCCTCGCCGAGTTCGGTTATGCCGGTAAGTTGCTGCCGACCTTTCCACTGGACCCGACCGTGGCGCGGCGTTCGGCGTGGTTGCTCAAGGCAACCTTGCTGCCGTGGTTCTACTGGAACGGCATGCTCAAGGGCCGTGAGTGGCTGACACGTGTGTCCAAGGTCGACTGAGAAAACCCTATGTTGCTGGCAAGTCTGTTTGGCGTGGTGATGGGGTTGGTCCTCGGCTTGACCGGGGCCGGTGGCGGCATTCTCGCGGTGCCGGCGTTGGTGCTGGGGCTTGGCTGGACGATGACGCAAGCGGCGCCGGTGGCCTTGTTTGCCGTCGGCAGTGCGGCGGCGGTTGGCGCTATCGACGGCTTGCGTCATGGCCTGGTGCGCTATCGCGCGGCACTGTTGATTGCGGCGTTGGGTGCGGTGTTTTCGCCGTTGGGGATCTACTTCGCGCATCAGTTGCCGGAGAAGATCCTGATGATTCTGTTCAGCCTGCTGATGGTCATGGTGGCCTGGCGCATGCTGCGCCGCGAGCGCCAGCAGCAAGGGCCGAGCGATCACGGTCACGCCAGTTGGGGCCAGAAGAACTGCATGCTCAATGAAGAAACCGGGCGCTTTGACTGGACGGCCAAATGCACCGCGACCCTCGCCGCATTGGGCGCGATCACCGGAGTGGTTTCCGGATTGCTCGGGGTCGGCGGCGGGTTTTTGATTGTGCCGGCGTTCAAGCAACTGACCGATGTACAGATGCGCGGGATTGTCGCGACATCGTTGATGGTGATCAGCCTGATTTCGGCGATCGGGGTGATCGGCTCGTTTCACGCCGGTGTGCGGATTGACGGGCAGGGCGCGGCGTTTATCGTCGCCAGCGTTGTTGGCATGATCATCGGGCGCAAGCTGTGTGCACGAGTGCCGGCGCGGGCGTTACAGGTGGGGTTTGCCAGTGTGTGTCTGGTGGTGGCGGGGTATATGTTGTTGCGGGCTTGAGTATTTGAAGATTAAAAGATCGCAGCCTCGTTTCACTCGACAGCTCCTACATGGAATGCGATTTCTGTAGGAGCTGCCGAAGGCTGCGATCTTTCAGGTTGTTACAACACCAAGTGCGGCAGCCACAGGGAAATGGCGGGAATGTAGGTGACCAGCATCAACACCAGAAACAGCACCGCGTAAAACGGCAGCAGCGCCTTTACCGTGCTCTCGATACTGACCTTGCCCACCGCCGAACCGACAAACAGCACCGCGCCCACCGGCGGCGTTATCAGCCCGATCCCCAGGTTCACCAGCATGATCATGCCGAACTGCACCGGATCGACACCGATGCCGAGAATCACCGGCATCAGGATTGGCGTGAGGATCAGGATCAGCGGCGCCATGTCCATCACCGTGCCGAGCAACAGCAGCATGACGTTGATGCACATCAGGATCACGTAGCGGTTGTCCGACAGGGTCAGGAACAGCGTGGTGATTTTCGCCGGGATCTGCATCAGGGTCATGATGTAGCCGAAGCTCGCGGCGAAACCGATCAGGATCATCACGATCGAAATCGTCCGTACCGTGCGGTGCATCAGCTTCGGCAGTTCGCTCCACTTGTAGTCGCGGTAGATGAACATGGTCACGAAGAACGCCCAGAGCACGGCAATCGCTGCCGACTCGGTCGCGGTAAAGATCCCCGAGAGAATCCCGCCGAGGATGATCACCATCGCCATCAGCCCCCACAGCGCTTCGCCGCAGATTTTCAGGGCTTCACGCAGCGGAATCACTTCGCCTTTCGGGTAGTCGCGTTTGCGCGCGAAGATCAGGCACAGCACCATCAGGCACGCGCTCATCAACAGGCCCGGAACCACGCCGGCCATGAACAGCGAGGCGATGGACACGGTGCCGCCGGCCGCCAGCGAATAGAGCACCGAGTTGTGGCTCGGCGGTGTCAGCAAGGCTTGCACCGAACCGCTGACGGTCACGGCGGTGGAGAAGTCGCGCGGATAGCCTTTGCGTTCCATCTCCGGGATCAGCACCGAACCCACCGACGCGGTGTCGGCCACCGACGAGCCGGAGATCGCACCGAAAAACGTCGAGGCCATGATGTTGACCAGCGACAGGCCGCCACGCACGAAACCCACCAGCACGCCGGCAAACGCCACCAGCCGCCGCGACATGCCGCCCTCGGCCATGATCGCCCCGGCCAGCACGAAGAACGGAATCGCCAGCAGCGAGAATTTGTTCACCCCGCCCGCGACCTGAATCATCAAGGCCTGAAACGGAATGTCGATCCACCACGCGCCAATCAGCGCCGACAGCCCGAGGGCGTAGGCGACGGGCATGCCCATCAGGATCAAAGCGATAAAACTGCCCAGCAGAATCAATGCGTCCATCAGGCAGCCCCTTCGCTTTCTTCAACCAGATCGAACCGCACAACCCGACGGTTGCTCTGGTCGCCAAACAACAGTTTTTCCAGAACGAACACCAGCGTCAGCGCGCCACCCACCGGGATCGGCATGTAGGTGATGCCCACGCGCAAGGTTGGCAGGGCGCTCATGAACTGGTTCCAGGTCGAGGCGCACAGCTTGGCGCCCCAAATGGTCATGAACAGGCAGATCGTCGCCATCAATAGCTGCGAAACGATGCTCATGGTTCGGCGCAGGTTCGGTGGCAAACGGTCGGTGACCATCGCCACGGCCATGTGTGCACCGGCGCGATAACTGGCGGCGGCGCCGAGGAAGGTGAAGACCATCATCAGCAGGATCGCGGTCGGCTCCGGCCAGCTCGAACCGGTGCCGAGGGCGTAACGGGCGAACACGCCCCAGGGAATGATCAGGGCGATGGCGAGTACGGACAGGCCGGCGATCCAGATACAGGTCATGTAGAGAACATCGTTGAGGCGCAGCAGCGAATTCTTCATCGGGTTCCACCGTAACCGGGCAGCCGCTAACGTCGGTTGACGCCAGCGCTGCCGGGCCTTTCATTGAGGGCTGGGAGGGTTACTGCACCGCTTCGATACGCTTGATCAGATCGGCGTAAGGCGCGCCGTATTTCTCGCGAACCGAGGCGGTGGCCTCGTAGAAGGGTTTCTTGTCGACGGTGATGAATTCGACGCCGGCAGCCTTGAGTTTTTCTTCGCTGCTGGCGGATTTCGCATCCCACAGCGCGCGCTCTTCAAGTTGCGCAGCCTTGGCGGCCTTCTTCACCAGGGTCTGCTGGTCGGGGGTGAGTTTTTCCCAGGTGATTTTTGACATCACGATCGGCTCGGGCAGGATCAAGTGCCCGGTCAGGCTGTAGAACTTGGCGTTCTGGAAGTGGTTGTGTTCAAGCAGGGTCGGCGGGTTGTTTTCCGCGCCGTCGATGACGCCGGTTTGCAAGGCGCTGAAGATTTCACCGGTGTCCATGGCAATGCCGTTACCGCCCATGGCGTTGATGGTTTCGATGAACATCGGGTTGCCTTGTACGCGGATTTTCATGCCCTTGAGGTCTTCGAGTTTGCGCACCGGTTTCTTGGTGTAGATGTTGCGCGTGCCGCCGTCCATCCAGGCCAGGGCCACCAGACCGAATTCGGAATTGGTGATGCGGTCGAGAATCGCATCGCCGACTTCGCCATCGATGACCGCGCGCATGTGTGCCTGGTCGCGGAAGATGAATGGCATGTTGAACACGTTCACATCTGGCACCACCGGGCCGACGATGCCGAGGCTGACGCGGGTCATCTGGATCGCGCCGACCTGCGCCTGTTCGATGACTTCTTTTTCCGAGCCGAGCACACCGCCCGGGAAGTACTTGAAGGTGAGGTCGCCGTTGGTTTCCTTGGTCAGGGCTTTGCCCATGCTTTCTTCAGCAACCACGGTCGGATAACCGGCGGGGTGAATGTCGGCGAACTTGATTTCCAGCGCCTGGGCGGCGTTGGCGAGGGAGAAGGCGAGCGGTAAAGCGACGGCGAGCAAGGTGCGTTTGAAGTACATGGGGGTCAGTCTCCAGTCTTGTTATTTTTCTGTTCAAGGCGCAGCGGTGCAGGTGTTACAGGGAATCGTCAAACACGGGTTCGTGAAGGCCTTTGACCCCGGGGTTGAAGGCGAATACGCCGCCGGCCAGGGATTGCGGATCGTGGTCATCGCCGGGGCGAATCGAGGTGACGAAAAGGGTGTCCATCCGGCTGCCGCCGAAGGCACACATGGTCGGTTTTTTCACCGGCACGGCCAGCGAGAAGTCGAGCCGGCCATCCGGCGCGAAACGGTGGATGAGGCCGGCGTCGTTGGCGCAGATCCAGTAGAAACCTTCAGCGTCCACGGCGGCGCCATCGGGGCGGCCGGGGAAGTGGTTCATGTCGACGAAGACGCGGCGGTTAGACGGTGTGCCGGTATCGGTGTCGTAATCGAACGCCCAGATCAATTGCACGTCGGGATGCGAATCGGACAGGTACAGGGTTTTGCCGTCCGGGCTGAAACCGAGGCCGTTGGGCACAATGAAGCCGTCGAGTTGCGCCTCGATCACGCCAGACGCTCCGGCGCCGTAGCGATAGAGCCGGCCGTCGGCAGCGTTCAAACCCATGTTCAACACCATGCTGCCGGCCCAGAAACGGCCCTGACGATCGCAGCGACCATCGTTGAGGCGCATGTCTTTGCGGCCGTGCTCGACGCTGGCGAGTCGCTCACTGTCGAGGCTGCCGTCGCTGTGCGGCTGTAGATGAAAGAAGCCACTTTCCATGCCGGCGACCCAGCCGCCACGGCTGTGGCGAGCGATGCAGGCGAGCATCTCCGGGGTTTTCCAGGCGTGGACATGGCCGCTGTCGGCGCTCCAGCGTTGCAACCCGCCGTTGGCAATATCGACCCAGTACAGCGCGTTTTCCTGCGGCACCCACACCGGGCTTTCGCCCACGGCATTGCGGGCATCGACGATCAGTTCGGCTTGCATACTCATTCCTTTGTGTCGTTTCGCAGCGATCAGTCGCCGAACGGGCCCGCAGCGACAAACGCGCCGCCCTGATAGATCCGCGCCGGATCATCGGCGGCGGGCAGCGGCTGCGCCTCGACCTTTTCGCGGAACACTTCGGAGCTGTCCTTCGCTTCAAAACCGAGGTGGCTGGCGAAGCGGTTGTCCCACCACACGTCCTTGTTGTCGGACATGCCGTAGACCACGGTGTGGCCGACGTTGGGCGTGTACAGCGAGTGTTCGAGCAATTGCGTGAGGTCGTCGAAGCTCAGCCAGGTGTGCATCATTCGACGGTTTTGCGGCTCGGGGAACGAAGAGCCGATGCGAATGCTGACGGTCTCGATGCCGTAGCGATCGAAGTAGAAACTGGCCATGTCCTCGCCGTAGGACTTCGACAAGCCGTAGTAGCCGTCAGGGCGCCGGGCGGAGCTGGCGTCGAGCGGCTCGTCCTGTTTGTAGAAACCGATGACGTGATTGGAGCTGGCGAAGATCACCCGCTTCACGCCATGCCGACGCGCCGCTTCATAGATGTGGAAGACGCCGCAGATGTTGGCGCCGAGGATTTCTTCGAACGGCCGCTCAACAGAGACGCCGCCGAAATGCAGAATCGCGTCGACGCCTTCGACCAGTTGATGCACGGCGTGTTTGTCGGCCAGATCGCAGAGGACGATTTCTTCACGGTCATCGATGGCCGGGGTGAGGGCGGCAATGTCGGAAAGACGCAGGACATTGGCATAAGGGCGCAGGCGTTCGCGCAGAACTTTGCCCAGGCCACCGGCCGCGCCGGTCAGCAGCAGACGGTTGAACGGGGCGCGGGGAACAGAGGTAGACGTCATGGCAATCCCTTACACGTTTGTTATTAGGTTTGTTGTAGGTTGTCGTATGACTGCGCTGAAGTATCGGTAGGATTTCCGGAACTTGTCAACGCGACTTTCGGTGTAAATGACGGAAGGCCAATTGATCTTCCTTCAGCACAATTCCCTCCTTGCAATGCGGTTCCCCTGTGGGAGCGAGCCTGTTTTCGAAACCGGTGTTTCGATCAACATCAATGTTGAATCTGCCGCCGCCATCGCTGGCAAGCCAGCTCCCACAGAGTTTTGTGGTGGCCACGGACATCGAAAATAACTTCGATACCTGTGGGAGCTGGCTTGCCAGCGATGGGGCCGGTGCGGCAACTTTTGCATCGACTGACAGGACGCCTTCGCGAGTAGGCTCGCGCCCACAGAGTAAGAAGAGATCTGCCTACAACAACGAAATCGGATAACTGATAAAGACCCGGTTTTCATCAAACTCGTTGGTGCTGAAATCCCGACGGATCGTCGCGTTGCGCCATTTCACGTTGAGGTTTTTCAGCGGCCCGCTCTGCACGGTGTACGCCAATTCAGACTCACGCCCCCATTCCTTGCCGTCGGTAATGGTCCCGGTGTGCACGTTATCGCCGCTGATGTAACGGTTCATCATGGTCAACCCGGGGACGCCGAGGGCGACGAAGTTGTAGTCGTGGCGCAACTGCCAGGAGCGTTCCTTGGCGTTGTCATAACTGGCGTTGTAACTGTCGTTGGCCAGGGTGCCGCCGCTGGTGCCGTTGACCCGCATCCAGGCGTCGTCGCCGCTGAGTTTCTGCAGGCCGACGTAGAAGGTGTTGCCGCCGTATTTGGCCGAGAGCATGGCGAACGCGGTCTTGTTGTCGAGGTCGCCGGCCTGGGCGCTGCCGTCTTCTTTACCGGTGAAGAATCCGAGGTTGGCGCCCAGCGTCCAGTCGCCCAGCGGCTGGCTATGGCTGAGGTTGAAATACTGCTGCTGATAGATGTCGCTGAGTTCGGCGTACCACACGCCGACCAGGGTGCGCTTGTCGTTGAAGGTGTATTCGCCGCCGCCGAAGTTGAAGCGATCCGAGGTGAATGCACCGCGGCCGTTCATCGACATGTCTTCCATGCTCGCGTCGTTGCGTGGGCTGTTGCCGCGGAACTGGCCGCCGTAAACGGACAGGCCGTTGATTTCGGTGGAGGTGATCTGGCCGCCGCGAAAGGTCTGCGGCAGGGAGCGGCCATCGTCGGATCGCAGGATCGGCAGCACCGGCATCCACTCGCCGACTTTCAATTCTGTCTTCGATACCTTGGCTTTCAGCGCCACGCCCATGCGCCCGAAATTGTCGGCCGGGCGCCCGTCATCGTGAATCGGCAGCAGTTGAGTGCCGCCCGTACCCTTGCCGCCGTCGAGTTTCTGCGAGTACATGCCGAGGATGTCCAGACCGAAACCGACGGTGCCTTGGGTGAAGCCGGATTTCGCGTCGAGGATGAAGTTCTGCGTCCACTCTTCAGCCTTGCCTTGCGGGTTGGCCGGGTTGACGAAGTTGCGATTGAAATAGGCGTTGCGCAGGTTCAGCGTGGCTTTGCTGTCTTCAAGAAAACCTTCAGCCTCGGCGCTCATTGGCAGGGCGAGGGCGAGGCTGCTGCAGCCGATCAGGCCAAGGGTGGAACGCGGGCGAAGTGTGGAAAAGCGCGAAGGGCGGACGGAATTGCAGACGAGTGTGCTCACTGTGACGCTCCCTGTTACGTTTGTTGTTTTTATTATTCGTCATACGTCGTCGTACAACGCTGGTGCGGATATTTCCTACGTTTCCCGGGAATGTCAACCCTCGGTTGTACGATAACCCTGTAGGAGCTGCGGCACGCTGCGATCTTTTGATCTGGCTTTTTTAAAATCAAAAGATCGCAGCCACGTTTCACTCGACAGCTCCTACAGGGATTTGTGTTGTCCATGGGATGTGTGTTGCCAGTGAAATTGCGGCAAACTTCACTCACCTTCCGCACAAGGCCTTTCAATGGATCAATACGCCCCGCGCCACTGGCAGCCGCACGAGAAGCCCAGTCTGCCCGGTTCTCCCTCGACGCCGTTGCACTCCAACCCCAAGCGCCTGGCCTATGCGCTGGTCGGTGTGCTGGTGGCGGTGACCGGTGGTTTGGGCAACTCGCTGGTGGTCGCCAACCTGCCGTATCTGCAGGGCGCCCTCGGCGCGACCACCGCCGAAATGGCCTGGCTGCCGGCCGCGTACGTGATGACCAACGTGTCGATGAACCTGCTGCTGGTGAAGTTTCGTCAGCAGTTCGGTTTGCGCGCGTTCACCGAAGTGTTCCTGGTGCTGTATGCGCTGGTGACCTTCGGCCACTTGTTCGTCAACGACCTCAATTCGGCGGTGGCGGTACGTGCGGCGCACGGCATGGTCGGTGCTGCCCTCAGCTCTCTGGGCCTGTATTACATGGTCCAGGCGTTCCCGGCGAAGTGGCGGATGAAGGCGCTGGTGCTCGGTCTCGGCACCTCGCAATTGGCCTTGCCGCTGGCGCGACTGTTCTCCGAAGACTTGCTGCAAATCGCCGAATGGCGCGGCTTGTATTTGTTCGAATTGGGCATGGCGCTGCTGTCATTGGGCTGCGTATTGATGCTCAAGCTGCCGCCGGGCGACCGCTTTAAAACCTTCGAAAAACTCGACTTTCTCACCTTCGCCATCCTCGCTAGCGGCGTGGCGTTGTTGTGCGCGGTGTTGTCGCTGGGGCGCATCGATTGGTGGCTGGAGGCCGACTGGATCGGCGTCGCGCTGGCGTCGTCCATCGTGCTGATTCTCGCCGGCCTGGCCATCGAACATAATCGCAGCAACCCGATGCTGATGACCCGTTGGCTTGGCAGCGGGACGATGATCCGTCTGGCGCTGGCGGTGACCCTGATTCGTATGGTCACCTCGGAGCAGTCCACCGGGGCGGTCGGATTCATGCAGAACCTCAACATGGGCTATGAGCAGTTGCACAGCCTGTACGTGGTGATGCTGATCGGCAGCGTCGCGGGGTTGTTGACCAGCGCGCTGACGATCGACCCCAAGCATCTGCTGATGCCGTTGATCATCTCGCTGGGTCTGATGGCCACCGGGGCGGTGATGGACAGTTTTTCCAACAACCTGACCCGCCCGGAAAACCTCTATTTCAGCCAATTTCTGTTGGCCTTCGGCAGCACGTTTTTCCTCGGCCCGACCATGGTGCTCGGCACACGCAACGTGCTGACCAATCCGCGCAACCTGGTGAGTTTTTCCGTGCTGTTCGGGATCTGCAATAACCTCGGCGGTCTACTTGGCGCGGCGCTTCTGGGCACCTTCCAGATCGTCCGCGAGAAGTTTCATTCCAGTCACATCGTTGAGCACCTGACGCTGTCTGACCCTTTGGTGGCGGCGCGCGTGCAAAGCGGCGGCTCGGCGTATGGCCCGTTGCTGGCCGACCCGAGCCTGCGCAACCTTGCGGGTATTCGCAGTCTGTCCAACGCCGCGACCCGCGAGGCCAACGTCTTGGCCTATAACGATGTGTTCATGCTGATCGCCGTAATTGCGGTGCTGACCATGATCTGGCTGTCCATTCGCGCGCTGTGGCTGATGAGTACCACCAAAGCCGTCGCCCCTGCGCCATCCACCCCTTCGAGCGGTGCCATTTCTTCATGACCGAACCGACCACCACAACCACCAATGCCATTGCCGCCACGCCTGAAGGTGTGGCGCCGCCGTCATCGCCGAACACCGAGCCGCGCTCGCTGCGGGTTCGGGTCATCTCTTCAATGGGCTTTGCCGCGATTGCCATCGTGGGCGTGTTGATCGTGCTCTATGCCTGGCAATTGCCGCCGTTCAGCAGCGCGGTCGAGACCACCGAAAATGCGTTGATTCGCGGGCAGGTGACGATCATCGGCCCGCAGCTCGCCGGTTATGTTTTCGAAGTGCCGGTGCAGGATTTCCAGTACGTGAAGGCCGGCGATTTGCTGGTGCGCCTCGACGACCGTATCTATCAGCAACGCCTCGACCAGTCGCTGGCGCAACTGGCGGTGCAGAAAGCCGCATTGGCCAACGTCGTGCAGCAACGCAACAGCGCCGAAGCAACCATCAAGTTGCGTCAAGCGGTGCAGGCTGACAGCGAAGCACAGTTGCGCAAAAGCGAGGCGGATCTGCGCCGCAACAAAGAGTTGGTGCGCGACGGTTCGGTGTCCAAGCGTGAGATGGACGTGGCGTTGGCGGCCAATGCGCAAAGCGTTGCAGCCGTCGCGCAGGCCAAGGCCAATCTGGAAATCGCTCGCCAGGATCTGCAAACGGTGATCGTCAATCGCGGCTCGCTGGAAGCGGCGGTGGCCAGCGCCGAAGCGGCGGTGCAACTGGCGCGAATCGACCTGTCGAACACGCGCATCGTCGCGCCACGTGACGGCCAGCTCGGGCAGATCGGCGTGCGCCTCGGCGCTTACGTCAACTCCGGGGCGCAGTTGATGGCGTTGGTGCCGAACCAGAAATGGGTGATCGCCAACATGAAGGAAACCCAGATGGACAACGTGCGGGTCGGGCAACCGGTGCGCTTCACCGTGGATGCGTTGAACCACCGTAAATTCACCGGGCACGTGCAGCATATTTCGCCGGGGACGGGGTCGGAATTTGCTCTGTTGCAGGCGGATAACGCCACGGGCAACTTTGTGAAGATTGCCCAGCGGGTGCCGGTGCGGATTACGATTGATGCGGATCAACAGGAAGAGGAACGCTTGCGGCCGGGGATGTCGGTGGTGGTCAGCATCGACACTGCAGCGGGTGACACGCAGCACCATTAAGATCAAAAGATCGCAGCCTTCGGCAGCTCCTACATGGATAATCTGTAGGAGCTGCCGAAGGCTGCGATCTTTTGATTTTCAGGTTGTGATCATCGGGGGCAGGGTGCCGAGCAGTGAGACGGCGGCGACGGCGCCAATCCCGAGCAACCATTCAAGCATCACGCTGCGTCGCAGGGTGCCCATTCGCTGTTCACAATCTTCCATGCGCAAACGGTTGAACAGCGCCAGACCGAGCATGGCCACAACCAGCAGCGCCTTGATCAACAGAATCAACGCAAATCCATTGAACAACGGTGTCGGCCACCACTGACCGGTCAGCACGCGCACGTTGATCAGCCCGGTGATCAGCAGTCCCGCGACCAACGTATAACCCACGCCACTGAAGCGCCGCAGAACCACCGGCACAGGTTCCGTTGGCTGACGCAAAATCATCACCAGCAACAACAACCCGCCCAACCACGCGGCCACACAGGTCAGATGAACGATCTGGTTGAGAATCAGCAGTTGCCCGCTCAAACCATCGAGCATCGCCCCATGCCCGACCGGGGCCAGCGTCACCAACAGCAAGCCACTCAAACCCAACCGCAGCGGCATGCTTGAGCGCCACGGCGTAAACAGCAATGCCAACAGCGCGGCGTTGATCAGCAGGTGCCAGCGCCACACCTGACCAAAAAACGTATTGCCCAGCACCAACGCAACCGTGTCTGGATCGAACGCGGCAGCAGCAGAGCCAGCCATACTCGCGGTAATCAACAGCGCCCAGGCAATCCCGCTGACCAGTGCAATCGCGGTCAGCCAGCGCGCCAATCGCGCCAGGTGCCGGTCCACTTGCAGCGCTTCATCCTTGAGCAGCAACGGCCTGAACAGCCAGGCCCCAAACAGCATCAACACCACGATGAAATGCACAAAGCGGCACAGCACCAGCGCTTCACCCATGAATTACTGGCCCACCTTGAACTGGTAGGCGCCTTCGCTTTTGTGCGTGTCGACCGAGACCGCGTGCCATTCGACTTTGTATTCGCCGGCGGTCAGCGGCGCGGCCGGGGTGACGATCAGGGTTTTCTTGTCGCCTTCGGTGGTCAGCGCTTTGACAGCGACCGGCGCGCCATCCTTCGTCACGGTGACTTTGGTGAAACTGGCTTCGACGCCTTCGGAGAAGGTCAGGCGCAAATCGGCTGGAGCAGCGACGGTGCTGTCGGCGGCCGGGGTCTGGCTTTTCAGGTGGGCGTGGGCAAATACCGAAGATGCGGCGAACAGCGAGGCGAGCAGGGCAGTGGTGGTCATGACGTTCTTGAACAGCATCGCAGATACCTCTGGGGCAGGATCGAAAAATGTCAGTTTAGCCATCCGCTCGCGGCGATACGAAGTTTTGTTTGCAGCGGTCGCCCGCGCACCAGAGCGGATGCTAGTCTTGGGCAACGTTGTTGTCAGGGAGCCCACATGGGCAATCACAAGATCGAGATTCGTCGCAGTAACGTCGAAAAAATCCTCTTGGCGGCGGAAAAAGTCTTCGCCGAAAAAGGTTTCGGCAGCACCGCCATGGCTGACATCGCCGCCGAAGTGCAACTGCCGCGTTCCAACCTGCATTACTACTTCTCAACCAAAAGCGAGCTGTACAGCGCGGTGCTGTTCGACCTGCTGGAAGTGTGGAAACAGGACGCGCTGTGCTTCGAGATGTTCGATGACCCGCGCGTGGTGCTCAGCAGTTACATCCGCGCCAAGATGAACCACTCGCGCAGCCGGCCGTATGGCTCGAAGGTCTGGGCCAACGAAATCATCCACGGCGCGCCGACGCTGGGCGAGGCGCTGGATGTCAGCCTGTATGACTGGGCGAAGATGAAGGAGGCGAAGATTCGGCAGTGGGTTGAGGACAAGCGGATTCTGCCGGTGGAGCCTTCGAGCCTGCTGTACATGATCTGGGCGTCGACGCAGCATTACGCCGATTTTGATCATCAGGTGAATATCCTCAACGAGCATCAGCCGCTGTCGGACATGCAGTTCGAGCGGGCGGTACAGACGGTCACCAGTGTGATATTGCGCGGGATCGGCCTGGAACCCTAAGTCAAAAGATCGCAGCCTGCGGCAGCTCCTACATGATCGTTCCCACGCTCTGCGTGGGAATGCCTCTAGGGACGCTCCGCGTTCCAATGGGACGCAGAGCGTCCCGGGCTGCATTCCCACGCAGAGCGTGGGAACGATCAGTCAAACCGCAACATGGTAGGGATTGCGCGGATCATGATTCCAGTCCAGAAACGGCTTGCCCGTTTCCATCGGCACCATCTCGATACAGTCCGCCACCGGGCAGGTGATCTGGCACAGGTTGCAGCCCACACACTCGTCATCGATCACTTCATATTTATGCGTGCCGTCCGCCTGCTTCAAACTGCCGATCGCCTGATGTGAAGTGTCCTCGCAAGCAATGTGGCAGCGCCCGCAACCGATGCACGCCGCCTGGTCAATCTTCGCGATCACCTGATAGTTGATGTCGAGGTACTTCCAGTCCGTGGTATTGCCCACCGCACGCCCGGAAAACTCACTGATGCTGGCGTAACCCTGACTGTCCATCCACCGCGACAGGCCATCCTTCATCTCCTCGACAATCCTGAAACCATGCAGCATCGCCGCCGTGCACACCTGCACGGCGCCGCTGCCCAACGCCATGAATTCCGCCGCGTCGCGCCAACTGCCGATGCCGCCAATGCCGCAGATCGGCAAGCCCTGGGTCTGCGGATCGCGGGCAATCTCGGCGACCATGTTCAGCGCAATCGGCTTCACCGCCGAGCCGCAATAACCGCCATGCGTGCTTTTGCTGCCGACGGTGGGCAGGGCGACCATGTGTTCCAGATCGACACTGGTGATCGAGTTGATCGTATTGATCAGCGACACCGCATCGGCGCCACCGCGATGGGCGGCGCGGGCGGCAACGCGGATGTCGGTGATGTTCGGCGTCAGTTTGACGATCACCGGCAGCGAGCAATAAGTCTTGCACCAGCGCGTCACCTGCTCGACGTACTCCGGCACCTGACCGACCGCCGCGCCCATGCCGCGTTCGGGCATGCCGTGCGGGCAACCGAAATTCAGCTCGATGCCGTCAGCGCCGGTCGCTTCGACCAGCGGCAGAATGTGTTTCCACGACTCTTCCACGCACGGCACCATCAGCGAGACGATGATTGCGCGATCCGGCCAGTCCTTCTTCACCTGAGTGATTTCGCGCAGGTTGATTTCCAGCGAGCGGTCGGTGATCAGCTCGATGTTGTTGATACCGAGCACTTCACGGTTGTTGCCGTAGTGCGCCGAGTAACGCGACGAAACGTTGACCGCCGCCGGGTCTTCACCGAGGGTTTTCCAGACCACGCCGCCCCAGCCCGCTTCGAAAGCGCGGACGACGTTGTAGGCTTTGTCGGTGGGCGGCGCGGAGGCCAGCCAGAACGGATTCGGCGCTTTGATGCCGGCGAAGACAATCGAGAGATCGGCCATTTACGCAGCCTCCACGTTGAGCATCAGTTGCGCGTTGATCGCCTCGGCGGCGAGTTTGCCGTGCTGCACAGCTTGCACGGTGAGGTCTTGGTCGAGGCTGGTGCAGTCACCGCCGGCATACACACCGGGGATGCTGGTGCGCAGATTTTCGTCGACTTGAATGCGTTCGCCCTGACGCTTGAGCTCACGGGCCAACGGGTCGGCGAGGGCGCTGCCATCGAAGGATTGGCCGATGGCTTTGAAGATAGCGTCGGCGGCCAGCTCAAAGGTTTCGCCGGTGGTTTGCAGGCGTCCTTCGACCAGATCGGTGCGAGCGAAGCGCATGCCGCGCATGTGGCCCTGATCGTCGAGCAGCACTTCTTGCGGTTGCGCCCACGTCAGCAGGCGTACCTGATTGGCTTTGGCGATGTCTTGTTCGTGGCCAGTGGCGCCCATGTCCGCCGCGCCTCGGCGATACACCAGATTGACATCGCGAGCGCCGAGGCGGGCCATTTGCACGGCCATGTCGATCGCCGTGTTGCCGGCGCCGAGGACGATGCAGCGTTCTGCCAGTGGCAATTGCGTGAGGTCATCGGCCTGGCGCAGTTCGCGGATATAATCGGTGGCGGCGAGCAGGCCCGGCGCCTCTTCGTGGGCCAGACCGAGTTGCTTGCTGGCGTTCAGGCCGAGGCCAAGAAACACCGCGTCGAACTGTTGATGCAGTTCGCTGAGGGTCAGGTTCTCGCCAAGCTTCTGCCCATGGCGAATTTCGATGCCGCCGATTTGCAGGAGGAAATCCAGTTCCTTCTGCGCGTAATCGTCGACCAGTTTGTACTTGGCGATCCCGTATTCATTGAGACCACCGGCCTTCTCCCGCGCCTCGAAAATCACCACGTCATGACCGTGCATGGCGCTACGGTGCGCACAGGACAAACCGGCTGGACCGGCACCGACCACGGCAATGCGTTTACCGCTGGCGGCGGCACGCTGGAACGGGTGCTCGGTGAAGTTTGCGTTGTCGACGGCGTAGCGTTGCAGCAGACCGATCAGCACTGGCGCACATTCGTGGGCATTGTTGCGCACGCAGGCTTGCTGGCAGAGGATTTCGGTGGGGCAGACCCGCGCGCAACTGCCGCCGAGGATGTTTGCCGAAAGGATCTTCTGCGCGGCACCGGGCACGTTGTCCTGATGGATATTGCGGATGAACGAAGGGATGTCGATCTCGCTCGGGCACGCATTCACGCACGGCGCGTCGTAGCAATACAGGCAGCGCGAGGCTTCCAGATGCGCCTGACGGTCATTGAGCGGTGGCGCCAGATCAGTGAAATGACCGGCGAGGGCGGCCGCACTTTCGTGCGGGTGGGGGAGATGGTTCAGGGTCTCGATCACGGTTTTTTGCCTCACAGTAACTGCCTCTATCGGGCATTGGCCAAATCCCCTGTGTAGGAGCTGCCGAAGGCTGCGATCTGTTGATCTTGATCTAAAAAACAAGATCAAAAGATCGCAGCCTTCGGCAGCTCCTACAGGGGGAATGCATTGCAAATGTGGGAGCTGGCTTGCCAGCGATAGGCCGAAGGCCGCTATCAGCGTTTCACAGCAACAGGCTTATGTTGCTCGGCCCGCTTGCTCAGCAAATCAAACACCGCCGGGTACGCCGGCCGTTCGATATACCGTCCGGCGCCACGCTCGGCGCGCAGGTCGCCATCGGCCCAGACCAAACGGCCCTGGCTGACGGTATGGCTCGGCACGCCGCGCACGGTCTTGCCTTCGAAGATGTTGAAGTCCACCTGCTGATGGTGGGTCTTGGCGGAAATGGTGCGCGTGCCTTGCGGATCCCACAGCACCAGGTCGGCATCGGCGCCGACGCGAATCGCACCTTTGCGCGGATAAAGATTGAAGATCTTCGCCGTGTTGGTGGAGGTGAGGGCGACGAAATCCTGCATCGATAAACGACCGGAATTAACCCCCTCATCCCACAGCACCGCCATGCGATCTTCAATGCCAGCGGTGCCGTTGGGGATCTTGCTGAAGTCATCGCGCCCGGCAGCTTTCTGCTCGGCGCAGAAACAGCAGTGGTCAGTAGCGGTGGTGTGCAGATTGCCATTCTGCAGGCCGTGCCACAGCGCCTCTTGATGCCCGCGCGGGCGGAACGGCGGGCTCATCACGTAACCGGCAGCGGTCTGCCAGTCCGGGTGTTGATAGACGCTGTCGTCGAGCAACAGATGCCCGGCGAGTACTTCGCCGTAAACCGGCTGGCCCTTGCTGCGCGCATAGGTGATTTCGTCGAGGGCTTCCTTGGTCGAGACGTGTACCAGATACAACGGCGTGCCGATGGTCTCGGCAATACGAATCGCGCGGCTCGCCGCTTCACCTTCAACCTGCGAAGGCCGCGACAGCGGATGCGCTTCCGGCCCGGTGATACCTTGCGCCATCAACTTGCGTTGCAGGTGATAAACCAGCTCGCCGTTTTCCGCATGCACGGTCGGCACTGCGCCCAGCTCCAGACACCGCTCGAAACTCGCTACCAACGTGTCGTCGGCGGCCATGATCGCGTTCTTGTAGGCCATGAAATGCTTGAAGCTGTTGATGCCGTGTTGGCTGACCAGCTCGGCCATTTCCTCACGCACCTGCTCGCTCCACCAGGTGATAGCGACGTGGAAGCCATAATCCGACGCCGATTTCTCGGCCCAGCCGCGCCACTGATGAAACGCTTCCATCAACGACTGTTGCGGATTGGGGATGACGAAATCGATGATCGACGTGGTGCCGCCGGCCAGACCGGCCGCCGTGCCGCTGTAGAAATCCTCGCTGGCCACGGTGCCCATGAACGGCAGTTGCATGTGCGTGTGCGGATCGATGCCGCCGGGCATCAGGTATTGGCCGCTGCCGTCGAGCACTTCGGCACCGGCGGGAATATCCAGGTTTTCACCGATGGCTTTGATCACGCCGTCTGCGCAATAGACGTCGGCGCGATAACTTTCATCATGGGTAACAACGGTGGCGCCACGGATCAACAGAGACATTGCAGCTTCCTCGCAGGCATGACCGGCTTATACCGGTTCTATATGTTTTATAAGACGTCGATGCTGGAAGATATATTCCTGCCAACGCTGTCAGGAATAAAAACTAGCTGGTGTTAATCGAATGAGCAAGATTATTTTTTATAAGCTTATAATGTACGTAACGTATTGAAATATATAGATTAAATATTTAAATCACCAAAATGGTGAGGGCTTTCACCATTTTGACGCACTTGACAGGAACCAGATTTGAGCGAGATTTGTCATGGTAAATCAGTTGCTTGAACGCTAAAGAGTCGCGACCCAGACGCCTGGCTGGAAATAACCGTGCACCACTTTGAACCTGGTTGTTCGAGTAACTTGTCCTGGTCTTTTGCCTGAGGGATGTAACAAGTAAGCAACATGATCCAATAATTTGAATAAAAGCGTTTAAACATCAAACAGTTGAAAGCGCTATACGGACAGGTCGGGAAAATCGGCGCAACAGTCGGCACGTTTTTTGAGTGCTGGCGCTGACAAGCCAGGCCGGTTCGTGAAGTGCGTGTTCACATGCAAGTACTCCGGCCATCGCCCGGTGTGCGGCGCGTCCGCCCACCAGCCCGATGAGCAAAAATAATCAAAAAAACCGTGGAGCAGCCATGCAACAGAACAGATCGCAAGTGACCGAGCGCGACGGCTTGTTCGAACTCGAAGCCGGTAGCGACGTCCTCGACAGCCCCCGTTACAACCACGACATGGCACCGACCAAGGTGCGCGAACGAACCTGGAACAAATGGCACATCACCGCGCTGTGGGTCGGCATGTCGATCTGCGTGCCGACCTACACCCTCGGCGGTGTCCTCACCGCCTATTTCGGCCTGACCGTCGGCGAGGCGTTGCTGGCGATTCTGTTTGCCAACCTCATCGTGCTGATTCCGCTCACGCTGAACGCCTTTCCCGGCACCAAGTACGGCATTCCTTTTCCGGTGCTGCTGCGTTCATCGTTCGGCATTCTCGGCTCCAACGTGCCGTGCCTGATTCGCGCACTGGTCGCGTGTGGCTGGTTTGGCATTCAGACGATGTTTGGTGGGTTGGCGATCCACCTGTTTCTCGGCTCGATTTTCGATGGCTGGAAATCCCTCGGCGGCACCGGCGAGGTGATCGGTTTCATGATCTTCTGGGCACTGAACCTGTGGGTGGTGATTCGCGGCGCCGAGTCGATCAAGTGGCTGGAAACCTTGTCCGCGCCGTTGCTGGTAGCGGTCGGCATCGGCTTGCTGGTGTGGGCGATGCCCAATGTGTCGATGACCGAACTGCTGGCGATCCCGCCAAAACGTCCGGAAGGCGCCAGTGTGGTGAGTTACTTCGCCGCCGGGCTGACGGCGATGGTGGGTTTCTGGGCGACGTTGTCGCTGAACATTCCGGACTTCAGTCGTTACGCCAAGAGCCAGAAAGATCAAATCCTCGGGCAGATTTTCGGCCTGCCACTGACCATGTTTTTGTTCGCCTCGCTGGGCGTAATCATGACTGCGGCGTCGGTGAAACTGGTCGGCGTGACGGTGTCTGATCCGGTCAGCCTGATCGGTCATATCCAGAGCCCGGTGTGGGTCGCGGTGGCGATGGCGTTGATTATCATCGCCACGTTGTCGACCAACACCGCCGCGAACATTGTCTCGCCGACCAACGACTTCCAGAACATCGCGCCGAAGGTGATCAACCGCACCAAAGCGGTGTTGCTGACCGGGTTGGTCGGGTTGTTGTTGATGGGCCATGAGTTGCTGAAAAAACTCGGTTTGATTGTCTCCGATGTCAGCCTGGAGACCGTGTATTCCAACTGGCTGCTGGGTTATTCGAGCCTGCTCGGGCCGATTGCCGGGATCATGGTGGTGGACTACTTCCTGATCAAGAAACAGCAACTGGACCTGGCCGGGTTGTACCGCGATGACGTCTATCCGGCGTGGAACTGGGCCGGGTTTCTCGCATTTGGTGTGCCGGTGGTGCTGACCTTGTTGTCGCTGGGCAGCGATGCGTTCAGCTGGTTTTACAGTTACGGCTGGTTCACCGGTTCGGCGCTGGGCGGGATTATTTATTACGGGTTGTGCGTGATGCGCGCGCAGCCCTCTGCCGTGAAAACAGCGGTGTAGCGAATGGCCTCATCGCTGGCAAGCCAGCTCCCACAAGGATCGAGTCGTACACAAATACTGTGTTCAACCAAAAAACCTGTGGGAGCTGGCTTGCCAGCGATGGCGGCCTCAAAAACACCCGAGCAATATCCATAAGAAAAGCAGCCTGAGGAGATCCCCATGAACGCAGCCGTAGACGTTCTGCAATCCAGCCATCAGCACATCAACCGCGATCGCCTCTGGGCTTCGCTCATGGAACTGGCCAAACTCGGCGCCACGGTCAAGGGCGGGGTCTGTCGCCTGGCCCTGACCGACCTCGACCGCCAGGCCCGCGATCTGTTCGTGCAATGGTGCAAGGACGCCGGATGCAGCGTCACGGTCGATGCCGTCGGCAACATCTTCGCCCGTCGCCCCGGGCGCAATCCCGACCTGCCGCCAGTGATGACCGGCAGCCACATTGACACGCAACCCACCGGCGGCAAGTTTGATGGCTGCTTCGGTGTACTCGCCGGTGTCGAAGTGCTGCGTACCCTCAACGACCTCAAGGTGGAAACCGAAGCGCCACTGGAAGTGGTGGTCTGGACCAACGAAGAAGGCTCACGCTTCGCCCCGTGCATGATGGGCTCGGGCGTGTTTGCCGAGAAATTCACCCTCGAAGAAACCCTGGCCAAGGTCGATGCCGAGGGTGTCACGGTTGGCGAAGCGTTGAATGCCATCGGCTACGCCGGCCCGCGCAAAGTCAGTGGCCATAAGGTCGGCGCCTATTTCGAGGCGCACATCGAGCAAGGTCCGATCCTCGAAGATGAACAGAAAACCATTGGCGTAGTGCTTGGCGCGCTGGGGCAGAAGTGGTTCGACCTCAAGCTGCGCGGCGTCGAGGCGCACGCCGGCCCAACACCGATGCACCTGCGTAAAGATGCACTGGTCGGCGCCTCGGTAATCGTTGGCGCCGTCAATCGCGCAGCCCTCGGCCATCAACCGCACGCCTGCGGCACCGTCGGTTGCCTGCAAGCCTATCCCGGCTCGCGCAACGTCATCCCCGGTGAAGTGCGCATGACCCTGGATTTCCGGCATCTGGAACCGGCGCGGCTGAATTCGATGATTGCTGAGGTGAAGCAAGTCATCGAAGCGACCTGTGAGGAACATGGACTGACTTATGAACTGACCCCGACTGCTGACTTCCCGCCGCTGTATTTCGAAAAAGGCTGCGTGGAAGCGGTGCGCGGTGCGGCGAAAGGGTTGGGGTTGTCGCACATGGACATTGTCAGTGGCGCTGGCCACGATGCGATCTTCCTGGCCGAGCTGGGGCCTGCGGGAATGATTTTCGTGCCGTGCGAAGGCGGGATCAGCCACAACGAAATCGAAAACGCCGCGCCGGATGATCTGGCGGCGGGGTGTGCGGTGTTGTTGCGGGCGATGTTGGCGGCGTCGGCGGCGGTGGCTGGGGGGCAGCGCGCGGCCTGAAGATCAAAAGATCGCAGCCTTCGGCAGCTCCTACATGGGTTTTTCGGCGGCTGCGATCTTTTCCTGTCACCCCAATGTCATGGAAATGTGCGACGTTGCTGGCCCATGAAAATCATCACCTCCGGCGCGTCCTATCTGGACATCGACGCCTACGCCTGCTGCATCGCCTACGCAGAGCTGCTCAACCTGCAAGGCATCTCCGCCCGCGCTGTCAGCAGCGCAACAGCCAACGCCAGTGTCTCGAAAACCGTGCTCGATTGGGGCTGCGCTTTTCACACGCATGAACCATCGCCGACCGATGAATTCATCTTGGTCGACGTCTCCGACCACCACCATTGCGACCCAATGGTGGTGCTCGACAGGGTGGTGGAAGTCATCGACCATCATCCAGGTTACGAAGATTACTGGGCAAAGAAACTCGGTTCAGCCGCCGACATCCGCCCGATCGGCGCTGCGGCAACTCAGGTCTTTCAGCGTTGGCAGACCTCAGACTTGCTAGCAAAAATCAGCGAACAAAGCGCCGCACTGTTGGCCACCGCGATTCTCGACAACACCCTGAATTTCACCAGCCAGATGACCACGCCAGCGGACATCGACGCATACACCGACCTCGCGTTTCGGGCGAAACTCGCAACGAACTGGCCCGAGTACTACTTCCTCGAATGCCAGGCCGACATCGAATCAGACCTCGCCAATGCCTTGGCAGCCGACTTGAAACGGATGAAACCCGAAAGCAACCTGCCGCAGATTTTCGCGCAGATGACCGTGTGGGATGCGGATGCGTTGCTGCAGAAATACCGGCCGACGATCAGCCAATGGATGGCGGAGCAGGGCGAAGACTGGCTGCTGAATGTGATCAGCATCCGCGACGGAAAAAGCAGCTTTCTTGCAGAACCCCTTTCGAGCCAACGCAAACTCAATCATCTGCTGAAACTGGACTGGCACGCAGGAATGGCAGTCACCGTACCCTCGATCCTGCGCAAGGAATTGCTGAGGTCAGGCCTGAACAGAAACCTGTAGGAGCTGAGCTTGCTCGCGAAGGCGTCGTGTCAGGCAAATCACATCTAGCTAACACGACGCCTTCGCGAGCAAGCTCAGCTCCTGCAAGGGTTGTGTGATTAATCCGGGGGAGTGGTTTTTGCACGGCGCTCATTGCCCTTCGGATTGCCGATATCCAGCAACCGTCTTTCCACCAGGACATTCTCCAGCGCCTGACGTTCGAACGGCGCCATTTGGTGTTCGCGCTTTTTCAGCTCCAGCAAAATGGGGCTGGACCAGGTGCGGTAGGTCTGTTCGATGTTGCGACGCGACGTCATCAGTCTCTCCTTGATCAAGAGCCCGGTCTCGCTGGCAGGGGCTCAATCCGATGAGGGAATAACCTTAGCCGACAAACCTGGAAGTCGCGAATGCACCCATCCCTGTAGGAGCTGCCGGAGGCTGCGATCTTTTGATCTTGATTTTAAAAAACAACATCAAAAGATCGTCCGATCGCGGCCCGAGCCTTCGGCAGCTCCTACAGGGGGCGGGTTAGTCGTCAACGTCCATCAATTGCTGCACGCCTTGCCAGGCTTCGGCGCGCATGCGTTCGATGTCCAGGCGCGGGATTACGCCGTTGTCGACGACGATTCGGCCGCCGACCAGGCTGTATTTCACCGTGATCGGTTCGCCCGCGACCACCGGCGCGACGGCGCTGTCGTGGAAGCCATAGAACCGAGGATAATCGAGGCTGTAGACGACCAGATCCGCCGCTTGCCCGATTTCCAGTGTGCCGACCGCGCCAAGCCCCAACACCTGCGCGCCACCCGCCGTGCCCCAGTGAATGACGTCTTCAGCGGTGGTCGCCGAGGCGCCTTGTTCGGCGCGGTGGATCAGCCACGCGGTGTTGGCTTCGCCGACCATGCTTCCGGATTCATTCGACGCTACGCCATCCACGCCCAGGGAAATCGGCACACCTGCCTCGTACATCTGCGGCACTCGCGCGACGCCGCTGCCCAGCCGCGCATTGCTCACCGGGCAGTGGGAGATGCCGGTGCCGGTCTGCGCGAGCATGCGGATTTCACCCGGTTGCAGGTGCACGGCGTGGGCGAACCAGACGTCGGGGCCGAGCCATTCGTGTTCGGCGACGAATTCCACCGGCAGGCAGTTGTATTTTTCGCGGCAGAAGTTCACGTAGTTCTGCGTTTCCGACAGGTGCGTATGCAGACGCAAACCGAGGCCGCGTGCGGTGTGGGCGAGTTCACGTAACAGGGTTGGCGGCAGCGAGAACGTTGGCGTTGTTGGCGCGACAACCACGCGGCGCATCGCGTCTGGAGTGTCCTGGTGATACAGCGATTTCAGCCGCTCGATGTCGCCGACCATTTGCTCAAGGCTCTCCGGTTGCAGCGCGGTTTTCGAAAAGCCCGGATGTGCGCTCGCCGACTCCAGCGCGCCGCCACGGCACAGCACAAAGCGCAGGCCAAATTCATCGGCCATGTCGAACAGCAAGTCGCCGGTCTCGGTGCTGCCGTGGGCGTGGTAGAGGTAGTGGTGATCGGCGCAGGTGGTGACGCCGGACAGCAGCAATTCGACCATGCCTAGCCGTGCAGCAATCCGCGCCAGTTGCGGGGTAAAGCGGTTGAGGCGCGGGTAGGGCACGCTCGCCAGCCAGCCTTGCAGATCCTGATTCAGGCCTTCGGGCACGGCTTTGAGCAGGTTCTGGAACAGGTGATGGTGGGTGTTGATCCAGCCGGGATAGACCACGCAGTTGCGTGCGTCGATCAGCCGTTCGCCGGGTTGTGGTTCAAGGTTCGCGGCCATTTCGGCGATGCGACCGTTGACCACGCGGATGTCCACGGCGCCGGCCCGCGCGCGAGGGCCGCGCAGGCCGGTCATCACCGCGACCGGGTTTTTGATCAGGATGTTCTGAAGTTGAGTCATGGGCAGCTCCAAACTAAAGGATGTGCGAGGCGGATTTGCTGGCGGTGGTTTCCGCCACGCTGACGCCATTCAACGCGGCGTTGAGCAGCACCGACACCAGGCAAGCGATGACCACGCTGCTGTGCAGGAACGGCTGCGACCACTCGGGGAGTTGTTTGAACAAGGTTGGCGCGAGCACCGGCACCAGCGCGGCGGCGATGGTGAAACCGACGATCAAGACGTTGTAGCGATTGCGCTCGTAATCGACTTTGGCGAGGGTCTGAATGCCCGCCGCCGCAACCACGCCGAACATCGCAATGCCGGCGCCACCGAGGGCGGCGGTCGGCATCGAAGCGATGATCGCGCCGGCCTTTGGCACCAAGGCAATCGAGCACATCAGCAAACCGCTGACCGCGACCACCCAACGGCTGCGCACGCCGGTGAGGATCACCAGGCCGACGTTTTCCATGAAGGCGATAAACGGGAACGCGGCGAACATCCCGGCGATGGTGCTGGCCAGGCCATTGGCGCGCAGACCGTTGATGACTTGTTTATCTTCCACCGGTTTTTCGACAATGTCGCCGATGGCCACGAACAGCCCCATCGACTCGACCATCTGCACGATCATCACCACCACCATGGTCGCGATGGGGATCAGGCTGAAGGTCGGCAAGCCGAAATAAAACGGGTAGGGCACGGTCAGCCACGGCGCTTCTTCGACGCTGTGAAAACTGCCCATGCCCAGGCCGTACGCGAGGCCAGCGCCGATCAGCATGCCGATCAACACTGCCATGTTGCGCAGCAGCGGGCTGCCATAACGGTTGACCAGCAGAATCGTCAGCAACACCACCACCGCCACGCCAAGGAATGCCGGCGCGCCGAAGTTGCTCGCGTTGCGTCCGCCGCCAACCCATTCATAAGCAATCGGGAACAGCTGCAAACCGATCACGGTGACGATGCAACCGGTGACCACGGGCGGAAAAAACCGCCGTAATCGACCGACGAAGGGCGCCATCAGCATGGTGAAAATCCCCGCGCCGATCACCGCCCCGCAGACCCCGGCGAACCCCACCTCCGGGTTGCTGCCGATGGCGATCACCGGGCCAACGCTGCTGAACGCCACGCCTTGCAGAATCGGCAGGCGCACGCCGAATTTCCAGAAGCCGACGGTTTGCAGGAGGGTGGCGATGCCGGAACAGAACAGCGTGGTGCTGATCAGCACCACCGTATCGGCGTGAGACATTTTCAAGGCGCTGGCGACAATCAACGGCACGGCGATGGCGCCGATGTACGAGACGGCCATGTGTTGCAGGCCGAGGGTGAGCATCTGTCGTACCGGCAGAATGCGGTCGACGGGGTGCACGGTGGATGCGCTTTTTGATGGGGATGTGGCTGACGACATGGGGAAACACCTCTGGCTGTTTTTATGCGGTAGAGAGGGGTATTCGTCTGATGCCGATCAGCTCAAGAACACAGTGGAACCCTGTGGGAGCTGGCTTGCCAGCGATGGCGATTTAGCAGTCACCATTTTTATAAACTGACAGTCCGCTATCGCTGGCAAGCCAGCTCCCACAAGTTTTGTGTTGTGCAAAAAACTGGCATCAGTCATTCGTACACATGTGCCCGAAGCCGCCATCCACCGGCTCCGATGCCTTGTTTCAGCCTGCCAGGCAGGCGGCGAAGCCCTGGTTCAGGGCCGCGCGGTCCAGGTCGCGGCCGATGAACACGATTTTGCTCGAGCGCGGCTCCGTGCCCCACGCGGTCGAGGCGCGGAATTCCACCAGGCTGTGTACGCCTTGCAGCACGTAGCGCTGGTCTTCGTTGGCCACGGCGAGCACGCCTTTCATGCGGTACAGGTTGTCGGCCTGGGAGGAGCGCAGCTCGCTGATCCAGCGATGGAACGCGATCAGGTTGACCGCGCCGTCCACGGCGATGCCTACCGATGACACGCTTGGGTCGTGTTGGTGGTCCTGCTCTTCAATAGAGTGCTCAGCGTGATGCTCATGGTCGTGGTGATCGTGCTGTTCCGCGCCGATTTCCATCAGCTTCTGCGTGCATTCGAACGCGCCGATGCCGAGGATTTTCGTCAGGTCTATTTGTGCATGAGTCGAGGTCACCAGATCTGCCGTGGCGTTCAAACCGCGGATTTTGCCGCGCAGGGTTTCAACCTCTTCAGCGCTAACCAGATCAACCTTATTGATGACGATCCGGTCGGCGCAAACGATCTGATCCACTGCCTGATTGTCGACGCCATCGAGTTGCAGATCCTCCAGATGCTGGGCGATGTGTTTGGCATCGACCATGGTCACGATGGCGTCGAGTTCGACTTCATCGGCGATCGGGTCATTGATGAAAAAGCTCTGCGCCACCGGGTACGGATCGGCCAGGCCGCTGGTCTCGATAAGGATGTGATCAAGCCGCACCGGCCGCGCGACCAGTTCGCGGACGATGCGCACCAAGTCCTCGCGAACCTCGGCGGTGCAGCACACGCAGCCGTTGACCATCTCGTAGATTTCTTCGGTTTCCGAGCTGAGCACCAGATCGCCGTCGATGCCGACTTCACCGAACTCGTTTTCGATCACGGCAATTTTGCGACCGTGGTTTTCCTTGAGGATGTAGTTGAGCAGGGTGGTTTTACCGGCACCGAGGAAACCGGTGAGGATGGTCACGGGGATTTTGGTGTTGCGGGTTGGGGCGTTGAATGGGGTGTTCATGGTGAGGCTCCTTTGATTGACCGGTGCACACTGAATTCGGGTGATGCTGCTTTTTTTTGTAGGCCTTCGCCTGCTCGCGATAGCGGTGTGTCAGCTGAGATTTACTTCACTGATACTCCGCTATCGCGAGCAGGCGAAGGCCTACAAGGGGATAGAGGTTCTCGCCATCGGGTAGCGACGCCCGCATCGAGGCCGAACAGGTCAAGCACGCGGCCGAGGTTGTGGTCGACCATTTGCCCGAGATTCTCCGGGCGGGCGTAGAACGCCGGTACTGGCGGGGCGATGATCCCGCCCATCTCGGTGACGGCAGTCATGTTGCGCAGGTGGGCGAGGGTCAGCGGGGTTTCGCGGGCCATCAACACCAGCGTGCGGCGCTCCTTGAGCGTGACGTCGGCAGCACGGCCGATCAGCCCCGATGAGGTGCCAGTGGCAATCTCCGCCAGCGTCCTCATCGAACACGGCGCAACCACCATGCCCAGGCAGCGAAACGAACCACTGGCAATCCCGGCGGCGACGTCATCGGCGCGGTGGTAATGACTGGCCAGCGCAGTGACGTCGGCGAGTTTGTAGTCGGTCTCGTGGGCCATGGTCAGCAGCGCCGCGCGGCTGATGATCAGGTGGCTTTCGATGTCCAGTTCAGCGAGCAATTGCAGCAAGCGCACGCCGTAGATAAACCCGGACGCGCCGCTGATGCCGACGACCATCCGTTGCCGGTTCACGATTGCAGACCTTTGAGCAAAACCCTCGCCCGCTGAAGAACATCCTGATCAAGCTGCGCCTTGATCCCGTCAAACCCGGAACCGCGAGTCGCATCCAGGCCCATCCGCGACGTCGTGCCATTGACCGACGACGATGGATCGAGCGGACTACCGGGCAAACCATCAATGGTGAAAATATCCAGGTGCGGCTGAAAGTGCGTGGCCAGCGCCCACAACACCTGGCTGTCATCGCTGATGTCGATATCGCTGTCCACCGCGATCACGGTTTTCAGGTACGGATCCCAGCCGAGCAGGGCCAGCATGATCTGCCGCGCCTCGCCATCGCGGCTCTGATCCAGCGCCACGTAGCAGTGAAAATGCGTGCCGGAATTCGGGTAATGCACGGCGGTGACGGCAGGGAAACGCGCCTTGAGTTTCTCGCTCATCTCGGCTTCGCGGGGCAGACGGGCGAGGGTCAAATGCTCGGCGTAGCGGCCGCCCATCACGTCGACCAGCCAGGCATCTTTGCGCTTTAACAGGGTGTCGACACGCAGCACATTGTTGGTCGAGCGATCCGAGGAATAACCGCTGAATTCGCCGAACGGGCCTTCCTCGGCGTAGGCCGCCGGGTCGATCGCGCCTTCCAGAACAAACTCGGCATACGCTGGCACACCGATGCTGTAGCGTGGAGTTTTCACCAGTTCCAGCGGCGCACCGAACAGTCCGCCAGCGACGGCGCGTTCATCGGCGCCATACGGCAAACGCGCAGCGGCGGCGAGCATGAACAGTGGGTGCGCTCCGACCACCATTGCCACACGCAATTCTTCGCCGCGTTCGCGCGCGGTTTGCAGCATCCGCCACAAATGACCGCGTGAATGCAGGCTGGTGGCGAGGGCCTGGCGGGCGTGGCGCATCGAGCGGTGATAGCTCATGTTGGCGATGCCGGTCAGCGGGTCTTCGGCGATGATGATCGCGTTGGTGATGTACGGGCCGCGATCGCTGTCGAAATGCTTGAGCATCGGCAGCAGCGCCAGATCCAGCGCTTCGCCTTCGAAGACTTCATCGAGAATCGGGCCGCTTTCTACATAATGCGGAGCGATGGGTTGGTTGGCGCGGGTTTGAAAGGTTTCGTGCAGTTGCGCAGGCGTGACGCCGAACAGCCGGGCGATGCGGGTGCGGGAAGCGAACAGATTGGTCGCCACCGGCACGCCGAGGTTGCCGACGTTTTCGCAGATCAGCAGTGGATCGCGTCCCTGGGCGGCGAGGGCATCGACCAGGGCGGTGACGTCCTGATCGACAGAAATCGGTTGAGTGACGGTCAGCACATCGTCCGGGTACTCACGGCGATAGGCGTCGATGAACACGTGAAAGTCCTGAGAATCGCCGAGCGTCGAACGGGTCATGGTGTCACCTCGTAAAAAGCAGGCACGCAGGGGGGAGAGGGCGTTCGCGCGGCCAGCCGTTGGCCTGCCGGTCGAACGAACGCCGGGTCATCTTCGTGCCTGTAAAGTCGCTGTGTGCTCTGTGTACAGATCCCTTGTGGCGAGGGCCTTTGTGGCGAGGGGATTTATCCCCGATCGGCTGCGAAGCAGTCGTAAAACCAGTAAACGCGATATGCCTGATACAACGCGGTCGCAGGTTTTGGGGCCGCTGCGCAGCCCATCGGGGATAAATCCCCTCACCACAGGAAACTCCATTTCCACACCAGGGTTTGCGTAAAGTTAGAGGTACGTGGTGGTCAGACGTATGTCAGCCTCGGCCAGATCCTTCGGCGGTGGCGTCGGTTCGATCCCGCACAACCTTGCGATGTTGTTGCCCAGGTAATCCTCGAGATGATCCTCATCAATCCCCAACCCCTGCGGTGCCGGCGAGCACAACACCTCCAGTTCCCGCAGCCACATCCCCGGCTCGTTCGGCGGCGAATCGGTGCCGAACACGATCTTGTTGCGCGGCAGTTCCTTGGCGAATTCGACGATCCGCGACTGGAAGCACCAGCCCGATTCGCAGTACACGTTCGGCGTGTCCATCGCCATCCAGAACGCTTCGAACGAGTAGTTGCCGCCGGTCTGGATACCGAAGTGGCCGATGATGAAATTGACCATCGGGAACTCGCGGATGATCGGGTAGAACATCGTCGGAATCGTGTACGGGCCGTCGCCGGTGTGGATCAGCACGACGATGTTGTACTTGGCGCAGACTTTCATCGCCGGACGCAGCCAGTCGAGCGCGCGATCTGGGCGATAGCCGTGCATGTTGGCGTGCAGTTTGAGCATCTTGAAGCCGTATTCCTTGATGTGGAATTCCAGCTCCGCCGCACCGTTTTCCGGTCCCCAGCGCGGGTTGAAGTTAAAGTTGCCGATGAAGCGATCCGGGTACTTCATGCACAGTTCGGCGATGTACGACATGTAGTCGCGCACGCCTTCACGGCCCCGGCGGTTGCCGTCGCGATAACCGGTGTTGCCCGGTGGCGGCTGGATGAAACCCATGTCGATGCGGCGTGGTTTGCCGTTGATCATGTACGGGCCGTCCATCAGCTTGAGCATGCGCTCGCCGGTGAACGGTTCGCCGGTGTGGCGCCAGGCCTCGTCGACCAGGTTGGTGGGGTGCAGATGGGTGTCGATAATCATCGGTTCAGCTCCTGGCCAGTTGAGTGGTGACGGGACGCTTGAGTTGCGCCTCTGCTTCGGAAACGGAACGGGGTGGCGGGGTTGGTTCGAGGCCGATCATCCGCGCGGTGTTGTTGCCCAAATAGTCTTCGAGGGTGTCCTCGTCGAGGTTCAGGCCTTGCGGCGGTTCGTGGCAGAGCACTTCGAGCAGGCGCAGCCACATGCCCGGTTCGTTCGGCGGTGTGTCGGTGCCGAAGAGGATCTTGTGCGTCGGCAAGACCTTGGCGAACTCGACGATCCGCGATTGCAGGCACCAGCCGGATTCGCAGTAGACGTTGGGCAATTCCATCGCCCATTGCATCGGTTCGAACACGTAGACGCCGCCGGTCTGCACGCCGAAGTGGGCCATGATGAAATTGACGTTGGGGAATTCCTTGATCATCGGCACCCATTCCGACGGGATGCTGTAAGGCCCGTCGCCGGTGTGCAGCTTGACCGGGATGCCCAGCTCGGCGCATTTCTCGAAGCACGGGCGCACCCAGTCGAGTGCACGGTCAGGACGGTAGGCGTGCATGTTGGCCTGCATCTGCACCATGCCGAAACCGTGTTCCTTGACGTAGCGCTCGATCGCTTCGACGCCGTTTTCCACGCCGCAGCGCGGGTTGTAGACGAAGCAGCCGATGAAACGGTCCGGGTAGGTCTGGACCATTTTCAGGGTGTAGGCCATGTAGGCGTCGATGGATTCGCGGCCGGTCAGGTCGCCGTCGGTCCAGGTGTAAATCGTGTTGCCTTGCGGCGGCTGGATGAAGGCTTTGTCAATGCGGCGAGGCTTGCCGTTGACCATGTACGGGCCATCCATCATCTCCAGCAGACGCTCGCCGGTGAACGGGTCACCGTCATGCCTCCAGGCGAGGTCCACGAGATCCGTGGGATAGCAGCTGATATCGATGATCATTGCAGTCGATCTCCTGATAGCGGGGAAGGGAGCCTTGCGGCTCTCGGCATCCACGTCCCGGGCAATCGGCCGTTGCTATGCGCAAGACTCGCGCATTCCCTCGCCTGTTCGCATCCGGCCCGGGTGGGTGGCTGCTGAGGGCGAGTATTGGAAAGGGGGGAGGGGTTCGTACAATATTAATTGGGCGGGGTGGTGATATGCGTTCGATATGGGCTGCATCAAGATCAAAAGATCGCAGCCTTCGGCAACTCCTACACCGTTCAATGTAGGAGCTGCCGAAGGTTGCGATCTTTTGATCTTCAATGGTTGTGCCAGCGCTGTCGTCAGGATTGTGTCCGCAGGGCCAACTGTTTGATCGCTTCAACCACCGGCGCCACACGCTCCGCCTGTCCATGCGGCCACACGGCGTAAAGGTTGTAATGCGCGGCAATCTGCGCCTCGTTCAACGCCACCAACCGCCCACTGCGCAATGCATCAGCCGCCAACAATCCACGCACCAGCCCCGCGCCAACGCCAGCCTCGGCAGCCGCAATCAAATTCGCCGCATTATCAAAAATCACCCGTGCCGGCGGCTCGGTCGGCGTCATCCCGGCCGCATCCAGCCACGGAATCCACGACCTTCGCGTATAGCCCAACAACGGCAACTGAAGAATCTGCGCCGGGCTCAACGGCGCCTGCAAACCATAGCGCTCCAGCAATGCCGGCGAAGCCACCGCCAGCACCCGGTCGCCACAAATCTGCGTCATTTCGCAGTCATCCCAATCGCCATAGCCATAACGCAGCGCCAGATCGACTCGCTCAAACGTACTGCGATCACTGCGCGGCATCGACAGCAGCGTCACCTCATAATCCGGCAGCCCATCAAGCAACTGCGGCAGGCGCGGATTGAGCCAGCTCTGCGCCAGTTCGCTGTCGACATCGAGGGTCAAACGCTGCGCCACGCTACGGTTTTTCACCGACGAGATTGCCCGGTCAATCTGCGCCAGACCATCCGACAAGACACTGGCAAACAACTGCCCGGCATCAGTCAGATTGCTGCCGCCGCCTTCACGCACGAACAACGGCTGGCCGATGAAATCTTCCAGAGCGCGGATCTGCTGGCTGATCGCGCTATGGGTCAGATCAAGTTTGCGCGCAGCGCTGGAGAAACTGCCGCTGCGCGCCGCGTGGATAAACGCGCTCATGGACTGCACCGACGGGTATCGCTTGTACATGTTGTTAGTCCTGCTTACAGCGGTTGGCAGAAATCGTCGCTGGCCGCGTGTGGCTCAGGGTTCCAATAATCGGTGACCAGGCCCGCACAAAGACGGGCCGCTCTTTTGGAGCCTGACAATGATTGCATTCACGGTTAACGGCGAACGACGCGAGCTGGATGAAGCGTCCTCCTCCATGCCCTTGTTATGGGTCTTGCGTGATCAGCTGAAACTCAGCGGCACCAAGTTCGGCTGCGGCATGGGCCTGTGCGGTGCCTGCACCGTGCATCTGGACGGCGTCGCGGTGCGTTCCTGCCAATTGCCGGCGGCCGCCGTCGCGGGCCATAGCATCACCACCATCGAAGGTTTGTCGCCGTCAGAAAACCATCCGCTGCAACTGGCCTGGGTCGCCGAAGATGTGCCGCAATGCGGCTACTGTCAATCCGGGCAGATCATGTCCGCCGCCGCGCTGCTCAACACCGGTGCGGCAGTCACCGACGATTCGATCCGCAATGCCATGTCCGGAAATATCTGCCGCTGCGGCACTTACGGACGCATCAACAAAGCGATCAAACGTGCGGCGAACGCGCCGAAGGAGGCGTGATGAGCCTCATCGACGACACCCGCATTGAACTGCCGCGGCGGGTTTTTCTCAAGCAAGCGGCGACTGTTGCTTCCGGCCTGGCGATTGCCCTGTACCTGCCGGGCGGCATGGCGGCCACGGATCCGAAAGCCATGGCGCCGGCCAACGAGTTCGAACCGAATGCCTGGGTGCGCATCTTTCCCGACGGCACGGTGAAACTGGTGGTGCACAAGCACGATTCCGGCACCGGCACGCAAACGGCATTGGCCGCGTGTGTGGCGGAAGAGCTGGACGTCAACCCGATGACCGTGCAGGTCATCACCCCGGAAGACCCGTTCTTCGAAACCTACATTCATCCGGTCTGGAAAGTCTTCTCGACCGGCGGCAGCACCAGCGTTTCCCTTGAATACGATCGCTTGCGCATGGCCGGTGCCACGGCGCGGGCGCTGTTGATCACCGCTGCCGCGAAACAGTGGAAAGTCAGCCCCGACAGTTGCACCACCGAGGAAGGTCGAGTGATGCACGCGGCGAGCAAACGCAGCCTCGGTTATGGCGAACTGGTCGGCGTGGCCGCGCATCTGCCGGCCCCGGCAAAGGTCACGCTGAAAGACCCTGCGCAGTTCAAATACATCGGCAAATTGCGCCACAAGCGCGATGCGGCAGCCAAGGTGTGTGGGCGCTTCAAGTACAGCATCGACGTGCAATTGCCGGACATGCTGGTGGCGGTGATTCAGCGCGCGCCCGTGGTCGGCTCGAAAGTGCTGAGCGTCGATTCAGTCGCAGCTTTGCAAGTGCCGGGCGTGCGCAAGGTGCTGGCGATACCGGGCCGTCCCGACGTGCTCGGTGGCAATCTGGAAGGCGTCGCGGTGTTGGCGGATACGTTCTGGGCTGCGCAGCAGGGCCGCAAAGTGCTGGAGATCAAGTGGAGCGATTCAGCGCTGGCCGGGTTCGACAGCGAGCAGTTATTCAGCGCTCAAGCCAAGGTCATCGGCGATCCGCAAGCGCAAACCGTCAAAGCCATGACCCAAGGTGATGTCGCCGGGCAATGGGCGGGTGCGGCGAAGCTGATCGAAGCGGATTACACCATGCCCTACAAGGTGCAAAACCCGCTGGAACCGATCTGCATCACCGCGCACGTCAAGGACAAGGCAATCACCTATTGGGGCGGCGTACAGGTGCCGTCCTCGGCGCTGGAAGCGGCGCAAACCGTGTGCGGGATCGACAAGGCCAACGTGACCATTCATGAACTGGTCTCGGGCGGCAGCTTCGGTGCGCGGGAGGCCAAATACTGGTTGTTTGAAGTCGCGTATCTGGCGCAGAAAACCGGCGTGCCGGTAAAACTGCTCAACAGCCGCGAAGATGAAATGCACGCGCTGTTCAATCATCCGGCAACCTTGCATCGGGTCAAAGGCGCGCTCGATGCCCAAGGCAAACTCAGCGCGCTGCAATTGCACGCGGTATCGCCAGCCTCGCCGGAACAGTGGGAACCGGGTTACTTCGAACGCCCGGACAAGATGGATTACAGCACCACCGAAGCGATCACCGCGTGGGACTTCGCCTACCGTCCGCCGCATCTGGAACTGAACTGGGTCAAGCACGAAAGCGACGTGCCGAGCGGCTGGTATCGTTCGGTGAGCTTCATCCCCAACGTGTTTGCCGTGGAAAGCTTCATGGATGAACTGGCGCATGCGGCGGGTACCGATCCGCTGCAGTTTCGTCTCGCTAACATGCAGGAGCGGCCACGGCATGTGGCGGTGCTCAAGCAAGCCGCCGAGCGCGCCGGTTGGGGGCAGCCGTTGCCACCGGGCACCGCGCTGGGCATCGCGACCAATCAGGGTTACACCAGTTTTATTGCGGTGGTTGCGCGGGTGGCGATGGTCGACGGCAAGCCGAAAGTCGAGAAGCTCACCTGCGTGGTCGATTGCGGTTTGGCAGTGTCGCCGGGCGGTGTCGAAGAACAGATCTACGGCGGGTTGATGTGGGGCCTGGGCCACGCGCTGTTCGACCGGCTCGACATCAAACAGGGCCAGGTGGTGCAGAGCAATTTCCACGACTATCGCGTCACGCGCATGTCCGACATGCCGGCCACCGACATCCTCGTGCTCGACGGTGAGCCGAGCAAACCCGGTGGCGTCGGCGAGTTGGGCAGCCCTTCGGTGGTGCCGGCCATCGCCAATGCGTTGTTCGCGCTGACCGGCGTCCGTCAGCGTTCGACGCCACTGAACCTGGGATAAATCGCCATGGACTTGCGCCTGCTGCGGTACTTCATGGCGTTGGCCGATGAGTTGCACTTCGGTCGCGCCGCCGAACGCCTGCACATCTGCCAGCCGCCGCTGAGCCAGCAGATTCGTTTGCTGGAAGAGGAACTGGGCACGCCATTGTTCGAGCGCAGCCATCATCGGGTTGAACTGACGACGGCGGGGCAGATGCTCAAGGAGCAGGCGCCGCTGGTGTTCGAGCAACTTGAGCGGGCGCTGGATCTGACGCGGCAAACCGGGCGCGGTCAGCTCGGCGAACTGGAAATCGGCATGATCAGTTCGGTGATGGTCGGCGTGTTGCCCAAGGCTTTGCACCTGTTTCGCGAGCGTTACCCGCAGGTCAACTGGCGCCTGCACGAAATGACCCCGGCGGCGCAGGTCAAGGCGTTGAAGGAGAAGCGCATCGATGCCTGCGTGTTTCGCGTGGGTTATGACGATCCGTTGTTGCGCAATGAACTGCTGATTTATGAGCCGATTCATGTGGTGATGCCGGCGGATCATCCGCTGGCGCAGCGCGAGGTGCTGGCCCCGGCGGATCTGGCGCAGGAGCCGTTTGTGGCGCTGGAGCTGAAGCAGTCGCGGTTCGCTAATTTTCTCTATCAGTGCTGCATTCAGGCGGGGTTTACCCCGCAGATACGGCAGCAGGTGATTGAGGTGCAGACGCTGCTGAGCCTGGTGCGTGCCGGGTTCGGCGTGGCGCTGTTGCCGGCGTCCATTGAACAGTTGGCGCCGGCGGGACTGGTGTTTCGGCGGCTGACCCCGGCATTGCCGGAAGTGCCGCTGTACGCGACGTACCGCGCGGATGATGCCTCCCCAGTCCTGAAACTCTTCCTCGACACCCTCCGCGAACTCAACGGCAACCCCCAACCCCTGTAGGAGCTGCCGAAGGCTGCGATCTTTTGATCTTGCTTTTAAAAAACAGGATCAAAAGATCGCAGCCTTCGGCAGCTCCTACAGGGGGATGTGTTGTGTGTGAATAGAGGTGCACGATCGCGATTGGCTGCGGTCGTACTCTTCACATGGCGCATCACTTGTGGAGATCCAATGAGCCAGGAAGTCCTGACCACCGAAACCAATCGCCGCCAGTTGCAGCAGATCATCGCCGGGTTGTCCGACGGGGTGATTCTGCTGGAGCGGGATCAAAGCATCCTCTGGGCCAACGAGGCCGCGCTGGCCATGCATGGCGTCAGCCGGATCGGTGAGCTGGGCCACAATGCCACCGAATACGCGCAGCGTTTCAACCTGCGTTATCGCAACAACCACACGCTGTCGCCCGAGAATTATCCGATCAGCCGCGTGGCCCGCTGCGAGGCGTTCAATGATGTGCTGATCGAAGTGAATGCGGCGGATGATCCGGAACGCGTCTGGGTACACAGCGTGCGCAGCATGATTCTCACCGACCGCGAAGGTCAGCCCGAGTCGCTGGTGCTGATCATGAGCGACGTCACCGATTGGGCCAACGCCGAGCAGCGCTTCGAGAAGACCTTCAATGCCAACCCGGCGCCGGCGGTGATTTGCCGTATCAGCGATTTGCGTTACATCAAGGTCAATCCCGGGTTTCTGGAGATGACCGGTTATACCCGCGAGCAGGTGATCGGCACGTCGGCTTATGAAATCGACATCTACGAGCAGGCGGAGAAGCGCGATCTGGCGATTCAACGCCTGCGCGATGTCGAGACCATTCCGCAGATGCAGGCTGAATTGCGCTTGCCCGATGGCAGCAGCAAACAGGTGATCGTCGCCGGGCAACCGCTGCTGCTCAACGATGAAGACTGCATGCTGTTTTCCTTTGTTGACATGGAACTGCGGCACAAGGCCGAAGTGGCGCTGCGTCAGAGTGAGGAGCGGTTTGCCAAGGCGTTTCGCCTGACGCCGGTACCGATCCTGATCTGCACGGCGGATGAACAACGGGTGCTCGACGTCAATCAGGCGTTTCTCGATACGCTGACATTTGACAGTGACGATGTGCTCGGTAAGACCGTGACGCAGATTGGTTTTATCGATGACAACGGGGCACGCACGCGTTTGCTCGCGGCGCTTGAGAAAAACGGCCGGGTGGATCGGGTGGATGTGCGGGTGCGCACCAAAGACGCCGACTTGCTGGAGTGCGCGTTGTCGGCCGACACGGTGAATATTCATGACGTGCCGTGCTATTTGCTGGTGCTGATGGACATCACCGAGCGCAAGCGCACCGAGCTTGAGCTGGTGGCAGCCATTGAAGAGGTGATGAAAGACGCCTCATGGTTCAGCCGCACGTTGATCGAAAAACTGGCCAATGTGAAGAAGGTCAATTCGCCGCAACTGCCCAGTGTGTCATTCACCGATCTGACGGCGCGTGAGCGTGACGTGCTGGGGCTTATCTGTGAGGGGCTGGCGGACAAGGAGATCGCCGCGCGGCTGAAACTGGCGCCGAACACGGTGCGTAATCACGTGGCGACGGTGTATTCCAAGCTCGATGTGCACAGCCGCAGCGAGGCGATTGTCTGGGCTCGGGAGCGTGGGCTGTTTTCCGGCGAGTGGCGGGGGCAGCGCTAGGGTGCAAATGCACTAGTTGATCCGGTGCAAATTGAGGTTCTGATGGGGGCGGGTGGTTCTTAGTCTGGTGGGGTACGGTGCGTGTCTTTTTTTGCGTGATCGTGTCCCTTCGAAGCAGCTAAAGGAACAACCTCAATGATGAATCTTGCGCAGTTGCGCGCTCAGCTTGAGCAGAGTTTTTCGCCGCTGGCGTGTGAGTGTCTGGTGGATGGTGATCATTCGCTGACGGTGAAGCTTTATCATCCGGTGTCAGGGCAGGTGGATCTGGTGATCAGCGGGTTGAAACTCAATGGCTTGCGTACACCTGAGTCTGTCGAAGCGTTAATTGAAGAGCTGCGTTATGAGCTCGAAAGCAATTCCCTGCGCTCCTCCCGAAACCCCGAACCCATGTAGGAGCTGCCGAAGGCTGCGATCTTCTGCTTCTGCTGTTCTGTGGGAGCTGGCTCGCCAGCGTTGGCGGCCCTCTGGCCGCCCCATCTCTAACTGAATACACCCCATCCAACTGTAGGAGCCAGCCTGCTGGCAATGGCGGCTCCACGGCCAAACAAATCCCCCCCCCCCACCCCAAAATCGACAGCCACTTCCCCGCAATCCACCCGGTTTTCTGGCGCTTGCAGCCACCTCGGCTATAAAGAATGAGTGGTCAGGTCTCCCGTGGTCGGTTTGATTGCGGGAGTTTGTCTCTCATTTCTCGCGGGTCGTCCTATGAACAATCTTGGGAAACGCGTGTTGCCGTTGGCTTTTTTTGCTGTGTTGTTGGCGGGTTGTGCCAGTCCGCCACCGCCTCCACCCGTAGCGCCTCCACCACCGCCGGAACGCACGTGTCAGGTGCTGGAAAACACTGAGGTCGCCGGCGATATGTATGTCGACGGGCAAGTCACTCGCCACATCACCACCACGCGTTGCGTCACGCAATAGCGCCGGCGGGGCGTAAGTCCCGGGTTGAGCGGATTGTGCTGGTGGCCGATCTGGCCGGCACGGCAGTGTTTGCCGTGGAGGGTGCGATTGCGGCGATGCGCAGTCAGCTCGACCTGCTCGGGGTCATGGTGATTGCGTTCATCGTCGCCCTCGGTGGCGGGGTGACCCGTGATCTGTTGATCGGCGCCACGCCGCCCAATGCGGTGGCGGATTGGCGCTATCCGGCCCTGGCGTTTTTCATGGGCGGGCTGGCTTTCGTCTTTCATGAACAGGTGCTGGGCTGGTCCGGTTCGACGTTGATTGTGCTGGATGCGGCGGGGCTTGCGCTGTTTGCCGTGGCGGGGGCGCAGAAGGCACTGAACTTCGGAATTACGCCGTTTGTGGCGATGTTGATGGGCACGGTCACTGGCGTCGGTGGCGGGGTGATTCGCGACATTGTGCTGGCGCGTATACCGGTGGTGCTGCAGGCGGATTTATATGCGAGTTCGGCGTTTGTCGGCGCGGCGGTGTTGATCATCGGCCGCAGGCTGGGTGTATCGCCGGTAGCGGCGGCTTTGCTGGCGGGGGCGGCGTGTCTGGCCTTGCGCTTGCTCTCGGTGCATTTCGGCTGGCAACTGCCCAAAGTGCAGGTCTGACCCCGCAACCTGTAGGAGCTGCCGCAGGCTGCGATCTTTTGATCTTGTTTTTAAAAGACAGATCAAAAGATCGCAGCCTGCGGCAGCTCCTACAGGGTTGTGTTTCAGTGGGGGTCAGGAGAGGAAACCACCGTCGACATTCAGCGCAACGCCGGTGGTGTAGCTCGACGCATCACTGGCCAGGTACAACACCGCGCCGGCCATTTCGCTCGGATCGGCCACGCGCTTGAGCGGGATCTGCGTCAGTGCCTGCTTGAGGATCGCATCGTTCTTCACCAGCGCCGAGGCGAATTTGGTGTCGGTCAGGCCCGGCAGCAGGGCGTTGCAGCGGATGCCGAACTGCGCGCATTCCTTGGCGAAGACCTTGGTCATGTTGATCACCGCCGCCTTGGTCACCGAGTAGATGCCCTGGAAGATTCCCGGCGAGATACCGTTGATCGAGGCGACGTTGATGATGCTGCCACCACCGTTTTCACGCATCAGCTTGCCGGCTTCCACCGACATGAAGAAATAGCCGCGAATGTTCACGTCAACAGTCTTCTGGAAGGCGCCCAGATCAGTGTCCAGCACGTTGCAGAATTGCGGGTTGGTCGCAGCGTTGTTGACCAGAATATCGAGGCGGCCGAACTGTTCCTTGATCCCGGCGAACACCTGGGCAATCTGCTCCATTTCACCGATATGGCAGGCCACCGCCGTGGCTTTGCCGCCAGCGGCGATGATCGCGTCGGCGACGTGCTGGCAGCCGTCGAGTTTGCGGCTCGAAACGATTACGTGGGCGCCTTGCTGGGCCAACAGTTTGGCGATGGCTTCACCGATGCCACGGCTGGCACCGGAAACGAAAGCGATTTTACCGTCGAGGTCGAACAACTGAGTCTTGGACATAAGGGTTCCTGGTTGTGGGCCGTCAGAGGCTCGATTTCGCCATGACCTGCAGGCTCATCTGCTCCAGCAGTTTGTTCATGTGAATGAACTGCGCGAAGCGTTTGTCCTGGGTCTGGCCGTGGTAGAAGCGGTAGTAGATCTGCTGCACGATGCCGGCCAGGCGGAACAGGCCGTAGGTGTAGTAGAAGTCGAAATTGTCGATCTGGATGCCCGAGCGTTCGGCGTAATAATCGACGAACTCACGGCGAGTGAGCATGCCTGGCGCGTGGCTCGGCTGGCGACGCAACAGTTGCACCGGCGCCGGGTCGTCGGCCTCGATCCAATAGGCGAGAGTATTGCCCAGGTCCATCAGCGGATCGCCGAGGGTGGTCAGTTCCCAATCGAGCACGCCGATGATCTGCATCGGGTTGTGCGGGTCGAGGATGACGTTGTCGAAGCGATAGTCGTTATGGACGATGCTCGAGGTCGGATGGTCGGCCGGCATCTTGTCGTTGAGCCAGGTTTTCACCGCCTCCCAGTGCGGTGCGTCCGGGGTCAGGGCTTTTTCGTAGCGCTCGCTCCAGCCTTTGATCTGGCGGGCGACGTAGCCTTCTGGTTTGCCCAGGTCGCCAAGACCGCAGGCGTTGTAATCGACGCGGTGCAGCTCGACAAAACGGTCGATGAAGCTTTTGCACAGCGCTTCGGTTTTTGCCGAATCGAGGCCCAGTTCCGGCGGCAGCTCCGAGCGCAGGATGATCCCTTTGACCCGTTCCATCACGTAGAACTCGGCGCCAATCACCGACTCATCGGTGCAATGCACATAGGCTTTCGGGCAATACGGGAAGCCATCGCGCAGCTGATTGAGAATGCGGAATTCGCGGCCCATGTCGTGGGCGGATTTGGCCTTGTGGCCGAACGGCGGACGGCGCAGGACGAATTCCTGCTCCGGGTATTCCAGCAGATAGGTCAGGTTCGACGCGCCGCCAGGAAACTGGCTGATCGCAGGCAAACCGCTCAGGCCCGGAATGTGCGCCTTGAGGTACGGATCGATCAGGCTGGCATCGAGTTCTTCGCCAGAGCGGATACGGGTGGACTGGTCAGTAAGCGCCATGCTTATCCCTTCTGCTTATTTTGGAGGCCAGACATCATTGGCTAATCTAATGGCGCGCACGGGTGGTCACAAGCGCGGGGCGGTCTTATAGGTTAGCGTGTTGCCGGATAATCACCTTGGGGAATGTGCGCGAACGGCCAGCGCAGACTAAGGTTTAGCGGGTATGCCATGGGCAAAAAGGAGCTTTGAAATGGGCTGTCCGCAAGTCTGTGCCACGGCCACGTTGCAATGCAGCTTCGGCGCCGCGCCGTCAATGCTCAACGTGCTGCCGGTCAACCGCACGCTGACCGGCGGGATGCCGGCGGCGAACATCATGGATCACATTCCGCTGGTCAACATCTTGCCGTTCGGTGTGTGCATGAGCATGGCCAATCCCATGGTGGCCGCCGCCACAGCTGCCGCGCTGGGTGTGTTGACACCGATGCCGTGCATTCCGGCGACGGCCACGCCATGGATTCCCGGTGGCGCGCCGACCTTGCTGCTCGGCGGGATGCCGGCGATCGATGCCAACAGCACGCTGATGTGCAACTGGGCCGGGGTGATCAAAATCGCAATGCCAGGGCAAATGCAGATGCTCATTCCCTGAACCCCCTGAACCCCTGTAGGAGCTGCCGAAGGCTGCGATCTTTTGATGTTGCTTTTATAAAAACAAGATCAAAAGATCGCAGCCTTCGGCAGCTCCTACAGGGGGTGGTGACCAACAAACTCTGTGGGAGCGGGCTTGCCCGCGATGAGGCCAGTCCATACGGTCGGAAAACCTCAGGCCTACTGCGGATCCGCCCACTGCCGATACCACCAGCGCACCCGCGAAATCGGCTTGCCATCCGCCCCCAACGGCCGCCCATCCTCGGCAAATCCTTGCTCTGGCTCCAGCAACTGGCCATTCACATAGCGCGCTTCCAGCGCCGGTTTGCCATTGGCATGAAAGCGCTGATAACGCCCTTCACGCACGCCCTCGCGGTAAAACTCCGCCTCCGCTACTTGACCATCGGGGAAGTAATTGAACGCCTCGCCATGCAGCAATCCTCGCCGATAGGTCGCCTTGCGCTGTAAAAAACCCTCGGGTGCGTAAAAACTCGCGACCCCTTGCAGCTTGTCGCGCACAAACGGCATCTGCGCCGAGACCTTGCCGTTCGGGTGATAAAGCAGCGACAGGCCCTGCAGTTCACCCTGGCTGTAATGCAGATCGGCCTGTTTGCGTCCGTCATCCTTGATGTTCAGCGCACCGTCAAGTTGACCGTCCTGCAGACGCCCCTTGAGCTGCTTGTCGTCCTGATGCAGATCCAGCGGTGTGATCGCCATGGCTTCTCCTTGTCAGTTGACCTGCACCAGCCCGCCCTTGATGGTCAGCATGCCGCCGCCATCGACCGTCTGCGAGGCGGCGCCCTTGTTGGTCAGGCTGATCCCGGCGTCATTGGTCAGTGTGGTGCCGGCCTTGTTGTCCAGCGAAGTGCCGGCCTGATTGGTCAAGGCAGTGCCGGCCTTGTGCGTGATCGAGGTGCTGGCCGATGTCGCCAGGTCGGCGCCGCTCTTGATCGTGAAGCTGCCGCCGCTTTGCAGGGTGAGGGTGCCGCTGACCTTGATGGTCAGATTGCCGTCCACCGTCAGGCTGTAATCGCCGGTGACCTTGTCGGTGTAATTGCCGCCGGTGCTGTGGTTCTGGTCGGCGCCGACTTTTACCGTGCGAGTATCCTTCACATCGAGGCTGTCGCTGCCGGTCTGGATGGTGACGCTGCGTTTGCCTTTCTCCAGCGTCACGGTCTCGTCGCCGTCCTTCACCGTGCGGGTGCGGGCGTTTTGTACGGTGAGGGTTTCGTCATGGCCGACCGTAGCGGTGGTGTCGTTGAGCACGTTGATCTTCAGGTCTTTCTGCGCCTGCAAGAACACCTCTTCAGCGTCCTTCTTGTCCTCGAAGCGCAACTCGTTGAAGCCGCCGCCACCCTTGGACGACTGGGTCTTGATCCCCGATTGCGTCTGATTGGCCGGCAGTGCGTAGGGCAGGGCGTTGTCGCCGTTGTAGACGCACCCGGTGACCAGCGGACGATCCGGATCGCCATCGATAAACGTCACGATGACTTCCTGGCCGATGCGCGGAATGAACTGCATGCCGAAGCCCTTGCCACTCCACGGCAACACCACACGCACCCAGCAGGAACTGGTTTCGTCATTCTTGCCGTCGCGATCCCAGGGGAACTGCAACTTGATACGGCCGTATTCATCGGTCCAGATTTCTTCGCCGGACTTGCCGACGACGATGGCGGTTTGCGGGTGCATGCGCGGTTTCGGTGTCATCCGTTGCGGGCGAAACGGCGTGGCTTTGGGGATGGCCTCGAAGCGATTGCGATAGCTTTCATGGCTGGCGTCATGGGTCACACGCGTCACCACCCAATCGATATTCAGGCTCGCATCGTCGTGGCCGTCGAGGGTGAACCAGTGCCCCGGAATCAGCCAGCGACAGTCGCTTTCGCCGACAAAGCGTTTCTCTTCACTGCGCAAGCCGTCAACTCGCTGTTTGGTCAGCGCATCGCCCTGAGCCTTGGCGTTGTAACCACCCGGATGTTCATAGATGGACAGTGGCCCGGCCACTGCTTCGGCCTGACCGTAAAGTGATGTGGTCGGCGTGGTGAACTCATAATCGGTCGCCCGATACACCCCGGCCACCGCCTGCAAACAGACTTGCCCTGAGCGAATGCCGTGCAACTCGCGCTGCCCCAGTCCTTGCCCCAGGTAGCTGACCTTCGGCCCGTTGGGGATCTGCACGAAGGCGTCATTGCTGTCGCCGAGCACCAGTGTGTGCTTGCCGGCGTCGTGGGTGAAAAACCAGAAGATGCCATCCTCTTCCAGCAGCCGCGAGACGAAAGCGAAATCGGTTTCGCCGTACTGCACACAGTATTCGCGGGGGGTGTAGCTGCCGGTCAGCGAGAGTTTGAAATCGCTGAAACCGTGGGCCTTGAAGATCGTGGTGACGATATCCGAGGTGGCGAGGTTCTGGAACACGCGGTTGTTGCTGGCGAGGGTCAACCACCAGAGCCACGGGCGCAGGATTAGTTGATAGCGCTCGGCGGTGGCGTCGGCGGGGAGTTGACGTATCTCGGCGACCAGCGCGTCGAACGGGCGGACCAGGGCATCATTGTGCAGGGTCGTGGTGACGTGGCTGGCGACAGCGCTGGTCAGGGTGAGCGAGGCGCCGTCATTGAGGCCGTTGATGATTTGTGAACTCAACAGGTTGAGCGATTCGTCGCCTGAGAGTGACTCAGGGTAAAGCGACGCCAGCGAGGTGGCCGTCAGGAATAAGGAGGTAGTGCTGTCGTTGAAGCGCGTCATCGGAGTGCCTTCACTGATAGTTCAACTCATGAATGACCGTATCGAAGCCTCCGTTCTGGTAATAGAAGTGCCATTTTGACGTAAATGGCCAATACCTGGCCTCATACTCTCCCCAAAAAGCAGCCTCGTTTCCTCCGATCCCGGCGTGGGTATAGCCATGGGCCTTGGGTACGCTACTGACGTTGTATTTGTCCGATGGCAGCAACCACGCCGTATTGGTTCCATATCTGAACAAGTCATCATTCATGAAAATCGGTCGATCGGTTTCAGTCGTCGCCAGGTTGTAATGACGAACTCTGATGAACCCACCAAAATTTTGCACGCCAACGCAGCAACCCGAGAGGTTTGCCGTAAGGAACAGAACAGGATCGTTGCCGGTGGGTGGCACAGGCAGATCGATATACAACCCCTGATCCTCTTTCCATGGAAGGAAATATGCCTCATGGGGGCCGGGATGATTGGCGCTCAATAGCTGATCCATCGCTTCAAACTCGACTGTGATTCTTGCGACATGGGCGTGGCCGATGTTCAGATATAAGTGTTTGTTCTCTTGTTCCAGGCGCTCTTTCAACATGTCGGGCTCCTTATTGAAATGCAGATTGTTCCTTGCATCGCACAGTCATTCACACGACGACTAACCAGCCAATATCACTGACATTGCTGGACTCCTCCCACTTGAGACCCTTCACTACCTGTTGGATAGGCTTTGTCTTTCCAAGCGAAAGGCTGCCTTCCAGATAGTTGAGCAATTGTTCCAGGTTGGCGCCCCTGGGCGTGGCTGCAACCGGAGCTGTGCCCGGCGAGATCACGTCGTAGTGCTTGTCGATGCGGTCACCGATGCTGGAGTTGGTCTGGGCAAAGCCCACGTACAAGTTGTCCGTAGACGTGTCGAATTCTCGTAACATCCGGGTTATCTCAATCGCCACTTGTGGCTTGGTTGCCGGGTTGGCCAGATTTTTCTGCAACAGTGCAACTTCCTGTGCCGCGGCGCTTGCAAAACCGTGTCCGTAGAGCCCTTGCAGCAGCGATTCGAGGTGCGACCAGGCAGGTGTATGAGGCGCCGGGTTAGTCTGAACAAGTTTCAGAAAGCTTTTCTCAACCGCCGAGTAAGGAATTTTGTGGCAAACGGCGCAATTGTAGGTTGAGAGGAATTTTTTGCTTTTCATCTGCTGGGCAATTGTGTAGGGGTTGTTTTTTGAATGAGGGTCGAGGGTGTCGAGCAAAAGTTGCTCTGCGTCATTAAGTGGTGTGGTGTTGATGATCTCTTTAACCAGCACTTGCAGAACCCCCAGATTCAAGTGTGAGCCGGGACGAGAATGATCTGAGAGGAAAGTATCTGTGGTCTTGTCGTAGGTGATGCCCATATCGCCTTCCTGTTTGCGAGGTGTGGGGAATCGATTTTTTCTGGCTTGATTTCCGCGATCAACCTGAAAACCAGCGCAGCCAGTTGGGCCAGGCATTCCCGCCGGGTGAGTGTCCTTGGTGCATATAATCCCAGCGCGCGGTTTCGGTTAAACCCGCGCCTCGCAACTCTTGGACGACCGTGGCTTCGATTGCCCTGACATTCAGATTTTCCAGCTCGCCAATGTTTCCTTGAGCCAGCAACTGGAACTGTGCCGGGTCTGATATGTACTGCAGTGCATGGCCCATTTCATGTAGCAGGCACACTGCCGGCGTCAAGAAACCCGTACGTGTGCGTGGACCAAAAACGCTTTCCAGAATCCATGCGCCCCAACGCTGCTCTCTATTCCATGGCGCATCAATGCGATGACTTTCACCCGGCCCCAATCGGGGGTCGTTAGAAGCGAAATCCGTAGTGTCTACCGACTGAGTGTGGTTCCAGCAGATCATCCCGCCGTCGAGGTAGTGGGGGCACTTTCGGCTGTAGGGAGGAATGTATTCCGAACCGCCGTGATCGATCACCATGATCCCGATGTGCAACGGGGAGTTGTCGAGGCTGGAGATGACCTCTTGGGCGAAAGGTGAATGATTCAGGTACGAAATCGCCGTGTTGTAGAGGTTTTGGAACTGATTGATGGAGGGGATGAGTCCTAACATCATTATTCTCCCTGAACAGTTAGATGTTTTTAGCTGCTGAGCGTTGCCTTATAACTTTGCCTGTAGGAATAGTTCTCTGGGGATATGGTCGGGGACGAAGTTTTCTGTGTAAAAATTTTGTAATTCACCATGCGCCGATATCGCTCCTCGCATGACTTCGTGGTAGGTGTGCGTGGAACTTACGGAAGTTGGCATGTAGTGAAAGAAAGCAAACGTGCAATAAGCCAATCTGGCAAGAGTGACGGTTTCGGTAAATCCCAACGCTTTCGCGGTGCTAATTATGTCTATCGTGCTGCCTGATTTTCCCGCCCATATCGAATTGCCATTTAATCTGTCCTTGATGACGTCTTTATCATCTTCATCCAGACTGTATTTGTTGATTCTGATTTTATGGTGATTGCCACGGTCTACATCTATCACGGTTGTATGAGGGGAGCCGTTAGTGTCCGAGTCGCTACTCGGCTTTTTGGCGCGCTGACTGTTCGTTTGAAAAAAGTCATGAATGGCAGCTATTTTTTTATAGAGACGAGACAGCGGTTCCTTTAGTAGACCAGCGTCTATCCCCTGCAACAGAGGGCTGGTACCGGGGACGTTGGCGGTATCTGAGCACCCCCAGTCGATATTCGCACCGAGGCCATAGGCGGAACGATTCTTCGCCGGTCTCTTGAATGTGGGTGAAGGGCCGACGCTGGTGTTGTGCATCTTGTTTATGATCGCGTCAATAGCAGTTATTTCAAAAGTCGGAAAATTGGCAAGTACTTCAAGCGCCAGCGTTTCTTCTTTTTTTCTATTGAATGCCGCTTTGTTATGTCCTTTGAGTGCTTGAAACAATGCTTCAGGTGAATTGAAAAATTTGTCTTGGGTACTGTGAAGGCCCAATACGGCCGTCGGGATAAAGCGAACGTCCGAGTTCATGGAGAAAAAACGCAGCGTGGGCGCTTTTTTTTCGCTCTGGATGTTTATCCCTGTTGCACGTTTTGGTTTTAAATGGATGGGGGCGGACACCCACTCATAGTAAGTATCCTTGAATTTCTTCGTGACGTTTGGATCGTACTGCTCCAGTAACGGAGTGATGCTTGAATCCCAGAAATCGTTCGCTGACTGTTGTAAAGGTTTGCAAAACCTTTCTAAGTCGAGGTCTGGTGATCCCTTACGCAGATCGTCGAAGTCAGCTTGTTTTCCTGAATAAAGGATTGTGTCGCCGTGTAAGGTTTTGACTGTGATCATGACTGTGTTCCATTTTTTGTAGCTAGATCTCTTTATGCTGGCTTCGTGAATCTCGCCTGTGCTGTTCACTCCAACACCCACTCCGCCAACTTCCCTGTTACTTGCGTCATCAACACATTCTCGACATCCCGCGCACCGGCCGCGCTGCACTTGGCGAGCACTGCCTTGACTATTCCTGAATCAAATTCGAACTGCTTGCCGGTCGCTGCTTTATAACGGCCACGCAATTTCTCCAACTTGGCCAGCACAATCCCTTCCAGCGTCGCCTCATCCAGTGGTCGATAAGCAACCACAGTCATGCGCGCCAGAAACGCCGGGCGGAAGGCTTGCAGGAGGACTTTGTGCAGCGCTTCGTTGAAGGCTTCGCTGCCGAGTTGAGCGACTGGCGTATCAAGTAAAAGCTCAGCGCCGACATTGCTGGTGGCGAGCATCACGGTGTTCTTGAAGTCCACCACCAAACCGGTGCCGTCCTCCATCAGGCCTTTGTCGAAAACGTTGTAAAACGCCTCCAGTACATCCGGATGGGCCTTCTCGATTTCATCCAGCAACACCACCGAATACGGTTTGCGCCGAACTGCTTCGGTCAGCACGCCGCCGCTGCCGTAACCGACATAACCGGGTGGGGCGCCTTTGAGTTGGCTGACGGTGTGCGCCTCCTGATATTCCGACAGATTGATGCTGATCAGATTGCGTTCGCCGCCGTACAGGGCATCGGCCAAGGCGTAAGCGGTTTCGGTTTTGCCGACGCCGGTAGGGCCGACCAACAGGAACACACCCACCGGTTTCTGTGGATCGGTCAGTCCGGCGCGATAGGCCTGCAAGCGTTGCGCGATGGTATTGAGCGCGGTGCTTTGCCCCATCACCCGTTGGCCCATGCGCTGACCGAGGGTGCGCACTGCGTGGGCTTCGTCGGCGAGCATTTTGCCGACGGGGATGCCGGTCCAGCCGGCGATGACAGCGGCGACGGTTTTGGTGTCGACTTGCTCGGGCACCAGTGGATCGTCCTGGCGGATGGCGTCCAGTCCAGCCTCCAGACGCAGCAGTTCGGCGGCGAGATGATCGATGCGACTGTCGGTGGCTTCATCGGGTTTGTCGCTGTCGGCACGTTCGCTCAACGCCAGCAGCTCACGGCGGGTATCGAGCAGTTCGCGCACGGCCACGCGTTCTTCGCTCCAGCGGGTTTCCAGTTCGCGGATCGATTGCACATTGGTTTTCGATTCATCTTCCAGCAGGGTGATGCGTTCCCTGTGATCCAGGCCGGTAGCCTGCTCGCGACGCAGACGTTCGACTTCATCCTTGAGGCTGTTTTGCCGGTGGCGCAGGCTTTCCAGAGGCGGCGGCACATCGTGCTGGCCGAGGGCGACGCGGGCACACGCGGTGTCGAGCACGCTGATGGCTTTGTCCGGTAACTGGCGACCGGAAATGTAGCGATGCGAGAGTTTCACCGCTTCATGGATTGCGGCATCGAGCACCTGCACGCCATGGTGCTGTTCGAGTTTGGCGGCGACGCCACGGAGCATTTCCACGGCGGTTATTTCGTCGGGCTCCTCCACCTGCACCAGCTGAAAACGGCGGGCGAGGGCCGGGTCTTTCTCGAAGTATTTTTTATATTCCATCCATGTGGTGGCAGCGAGGGTGCGCAACTCGCCACGGGCCAGCGCTGGTTTCAGAAGGTTGGCCGCATCGCTGCCGCCCTCGGCACCGCCTGCGCCAATCAGCGTGTGGGCTTCGTCGATGAACAGAATGATCGGTTTGTCGGCACTGCGCACGGCGTCGATCACGCCTTTCAAGCGCTGCTCGAATTCGCCTTTGACCCCGGCGCCGGCCTGCAACAGACCAAGGTCGAGCACGCGCAAACTCACTTCCTGCAACGACGGCGGTACGTCGCCAGCGGCGATACGCAGCGCCAGGCCTTCGACTACGGCGGTTTTACCAACGCCGGGTGCGCCGACCAGAATCGGATTGTTCTGCCGGCGCCGAAGAAGAATGTCGATGCACTGACGGATCTCGCCGTCGCGGCCAACAATGGGATCGATGCGTCCGGCGTGGGCATCGGCGGTCAGATCCTGAGTGTATTGATCCAGCACGGTGTCTTGCCGTGGCGCAGGATTGCCAGACGACACTGAGCGTGGGCCGACATGTTCGCGCGAGTTTTCCGTCCACTCCAACAGGTTGGCGCGCAGGGCTTCCTTAGGAATTCGCAGCAGCGACGACGCACTGTTGAGCAACAGACTGCGGCGCTCATCTCGATCAATCAGCGCCAGTAACAGCAGCCCCGAGCGGATGTTGTCGATCCCGAGCACACTGGCCTGCACCACCGCGTCTTCCAGCAATCCCAGCGTGTGCGCAGACAACGCCGGCGTGCGCGTGCTGCCAGCCTTGAACAGATCCAGCGCCTTGTTGATTTCCGCCGTCAGCGCATCCCGCTCAAGGCCAAAACGCGGCAGCAGAAAAGCAAAATCGCCACCCTCGATGTCGAGTAACTCCAACAGTAAATGCTCGATCTCGACAAAGTGATGGCCGCGTTGCAAGCAGCGCTGTGCGGCGCGTTCGAGGGCGCGGCGGTTGTCCGGGTTGAGGCGTCCGATCAGGCTGGCCAGTTCCATTTCAGGTGATCTCCAGCTGACGAAGACGGGTTTCGATGCGTTGCACCGCGAGACTGGCCTGACGCTGTATCCCGCCGTTCCAGCTCAGCAGCGCCGGGGCCTGACGCCCGAGTTTCATCGGCCCGGCACCGCGTACCAGCAGCACGAGGGTGATGTCCAGATCCGGGCCGAAGTACAACGCCGCCAGGCTGGCCAGCGCCGGATGCGCTTCGCCGTCCGGCAAAAATCGTCCAGCCTGCGTCGAGGGCAGCGGCCCCAGTGTCAGACGAATACCGGCATGTTCATCCCAGACCCGCGTGCCGGCGACGGCGCTGCGCCCCAGTTGCAGGTTGCGTCCACCGGCCTTCATCACGCTGCGGCTCGCTGACGGAATGTCGCGCCAGGCACCTTCGTAAGCGCTCAGTTCGACGGGCAGCGCAAACTGCTCGCGAACAATCGCCGCGAACCCGGCCAGTGAGCGGCGGCCATCGGCATACAGCGCAGTGCAGGCGAGCACCGCACAATCGGCAATCGCCTGGCGTTCCTGCAAGGACTTGGGCAGCAACCCGGTGAGCGCACGCAATTGCGCCTGCACCGGCGAAGCGCCCGGTGTTACAAACCCGAGGGCGATGCGGTGTTTGCGCATCACTTTGTAGAGCAGGCTGAGCAAGCGATGCTGGAACAGGTCGAGGAACTCGGCCGGCGCGTGATCCTTGGCGCGCGCCCGTTGTTGCAGCCATTCCTGATAGGCGTAGGGCAGGGGGCCGTCCGGGCCACCGAGGCCGAACACTGGCGTGTCGAGGGTCAGCGGTTCACCCGGATCCTCGCGCAGGGCTTCGATCTGGCTGGCGGCAAACATCGGCGTCAATGGCCCGCGCAGTTTCACCGCTTCGGCTTGAGGCGAAGTACCGCTGCCGAGGGAATCGGCTTGCGGCTGTTCGCGCTCCAGCAGCAACAATGCCTGCAACAACTCGAACGCCTGCGGATCGCGGCGCAGGCGCTGGCTCAGTGTCAGAGCGACAGCGGCATGCCGGCTTGGGGTTGCCATGCCTTGACCTCCTTGTCGGACTGCATCAGGACTGTGCGCACAAAGCGATTGGCCGTGGCGTACACCGAAAAGAACTGCGCCAGCACCGCGGAAAAAAGCACCGCGCTGCTGCCGACAAAATGCTCTGGATCGAGTTGCAATTGCACCTCAAGCCCATTGCGCCAGCCGCGCCAGGCATCGACGCCGACATGGCCGATCACACGTTCGCAACGCAGGCTCAGCAAGCCGTCGATCTGCCGCAGCGCGCTGGCTTCATCGCGCAGGTTGTGCAGAAGCAGAATCTCTTTCAGGGCATCCAGCGCCTGTGGACCTTCAACCAGCGACAGGTGATTGAGGGTCAGCTGCGACACCAAGCGCCAGCGTGAATCGCCGTCCAGGCGCGGCAAACTTTGCGGGCTCGGCGGGTTGCGCAAACGCGCCCACGCGACCGGGCCGGGGCGCTCGAAACCCAACGGTGTACCCGCCGGTAAACTCTGCGCGAGGTGGCGGTTGGTGCAGAGCAGTTCGGCAGTCAGGCTGTACTCGGGCAGATCGGTTTGCGGCTCGAAACGGGTGTCGACCACGCTCACCAACAAGTCGCTGCCCAGTCGGTTGGGCGTCATGCCGTTGACCCGCCGCGCATGCCAGTACCGCTGTTGATCGCCGCCGCTGTGCTGACTGCCGTAGTAGGCGGGCAGCCTTTGCACGCCGGCACTGGAGCTGGCGCGCATGCCGCGAATGCTATGAATTTCGACGCTGTTTTCGCGGTGGCTGTCGGCGATCAAGCGGTATTCGCTGCGGGTGCCGTCGGGGCGCAGTGGCTCTGAGGTGCGTGGGAACAGATTGATCACCGGTGCACAACCGAGGGCGATGTCACTGGCCTGTAAATGCAGGCGACTGCCGGGGGCGCGGTCGAACACGATGTACAGGTACAGCGTTTGACTGTCGCTGGTGACACCGCGCAGCGGCAGGTCGAAAAAATGAAATTTGTCGGGGAAGGCAAAGTATTCGGCGAGCAGGCGCATGCCCGGATGCACACCATCCTCATCGGGTAACAGCACCTCGTCGTCGCTGAAGCCGACGATGGTCGGCAAACCTTTTACCGCCACCGGCACACTGCCCGGCGAACCCGCCAGCACTTGCACCGCGTGCGCGCCGAGGAGGTCATACAGGCAGGCATTGATTACCGGCGAGGCGGCCAAATGAATGCGCAGTTGTTCGATGGCAAGCGTTGACCATTGGCTGTCGCCCAGACAACGCAAACTCAGACGCAATGCCGAACGCGACTGCGCCACGCCGGTCAGGGCCTGTGCCTCGTCGCTGCCCAGCAGCAACGCTTCGCTGACCTCTATCGGCCACAGATTCACTGCCGCCGAGGTGCGAAAGTGGATGCTCTGGCCCTTGTCGGTGGTGACGAACAGCGGTGTGTCGCGGGGCAGCGGATAGCCGCCATCAAGGTTGCCCTTGCTCGGGTCCGGTTCGAACTGGACGATGGCGCACGACGGCAGCGGACGCATCGCCAAGGGGTAAAGCTGTTCGAGCAGCGCATCGCTGAACTCGGCGTAGTCGTCATCCAGGCGCCGTTGCAGACGCGCCGCCAGCAGCGCAAAACCTTCGAGCAAACGCTCGACATGCGGGTCGGGGCATTCACCGGGTGACAGTTCCAGGCGCCGCGCGACTTTCGGATAGCGCTCGGCGAATTGACTGCCGGCATGCCGTAGCCAGGTCAGTTCGCGTTGGTAATAGTCGAGCAGTTGCGGGTCAATCGAGTCGCTCATGGCGCACCTCCAGCCCTTGACCGCCGGGCTCGATGACAAACGCTACCGGCCAGTGTTGCTGACCGCTGCGCAGCTCACCGAGCAAGCGAATGCTCATGCGTTGCGGCTGATCGGGCAGGGGGGTGATCTGAACTTCGCCGAGTTTCAGACGCGGTTCGAACCAGGTGATGGCTTCGCGAATATCCCGCGCCAGGCGACGGCGGTCATCGCTGCGCTGTTGTTGCAAAGCGCTCCAGTCGGCGATGCCGTAGTCGATCACGCTGGGTGGCTGGGTCAGTGTGCGCGGGCCACGCCGGGTATTGAACAGGCGCCCGAGTTCGGCGTGTACCGAGTCGAGCAAGTCCTGCCGATCGAACGCCCGCAGGTCGTCGGCCTCGCTCGAAGCGAGGCGTTCGAACAGCGGGGGGAGCATGCCGGTGCCTGCCATGGCCGCGACGCCGGCTTAGCTGACAAGCTTGTTGGCAGCCATGTCCCAGGTCGATGCGGCCGTGCCTTCCTTGGTGCCGTCGTCTTTCTGTGCGGTGAGCTCCCATTTGATCTTGGTGAAGTTCAGCGACAGGGTTTCCACCGGTTTGCCGCCGGTGCCGCCGCTGACGCTGACGTTGGAAATCACCACGTTGGTCAGGGTGTAGACGATGAAGGGCATCAACTGTCCACTGCCTTCGGCGGCGTTGCGACCGATGGTGATCGTGGCTTCAGGGATCGGTTTACCGGCACAGCAGTACTCGTTGAGTGAAGGTGTCGAGCTGTCGACGAACTTGGTCAGGGTGAACTCGCCGATGTGCGGTTTACCGGAGGTGCGCTCCGAGTTGCTGACGTCGTTGGTCACTTGCATCGCGACGTTGTGGCTGTAGGACATGACTTCGATCTTGTCCGCAAAACCTTCGAGCAGGCTGTCGCCTTTGATGTCGCCGCCGAGGTCGAGAATGATTGCATCCATCGCTTGAAACTCCTGAAGAAAATCACATTAGGCAAATGGGCTGAACACTGGGCTCAGGGTTCTGAACACTGAACACTGAACACTGAACACTGAACACTGAACACTGAACACTGAACACTGAACACTGAACACTGAACACTGAGTACTGAACACTGAGTACTGAGTACTGAGTACTGAGTACTGAGTACTGAGTACTGAGTACTGAGTACTGAGCACTGCGTACTGAACCTGTGGCGAGGGGATTTATCCCCGATGGGCTGCGTAGCGGCCCCAAAATCCAGGGCCGCTACGCAGCCCATCGGGGCTAAATCCCCTCACCACCAAGGGTTTGTGTTTGAGCTTTAAGCGGCAACCGGTGGCGGCAAGGTCGCCACCAGGCGGATCGACGCCGTCAGCTCCTCCAACTGGAAGTGCGGCCGCAGGAACACCGTCGCCCGATAGGCGCCCGGCTTGCCGGCCACTTCAGTGACGTCCACCCGCGCTTCGCGCAATGGGTATTGCGCCTTGATTTCCTGCGGGGCGTTGTCGTTGATCAGCACGTAGTCGGCGATCCAGTTATTGAGGTAGGTCTGCACGTTGTCGCGGGTCATGAAACTGCCGACCTTGTCGCGCATGATCACCTTCAGGTAATGAGCGAAACGTGAGGCCGCGAGCACGTACGGCAACATCGCCGAGATCCGCGCGTTGGCGTTGGCCTCGTTGGTGTTGTAGACCTTGGCCTTGTTGGTGCTCTGGCCGCCGAAGAACACCGCCACGTCGCTGTTTTTCTTGTGGCACAGGGCAATGAAGCCGAGGTCGTTGAGCTCTTTTTCACGACGGTCGGTGATCGCCACTTCGGTCGGGCATTTCAGCGACAAGTCGCCAGAACTGGTGCGGAACGTATGCGCCGGCAAACCCTCTACCGCGCCGCCGCCTTCAGCACCACGAATCGCCGCGCACCAGCCGTACTTGGCAAACGCCTCGGTGATACGTTGCGACAACGCCCACGCGGCGTTACCCCACAGGTATTTACTGTGGTCGGTGCCGTTGACGTCTTCGACGTAGTTGATGCCTTCCACCGGCGATGTGTCCGGGCCATACGGCAGGCGCAGGAGGAAGTGCGGCAGCACCAGCGAGACGTAGCGCGAATCTTCGCTCTCGCGGAACGAGCGCCACTTAATCAGCTCCTGGCTCTCGAAGACTTTCGACAGATCACGCGGCACTGCCAGCTCAGTGAAGCTGTTCATGTCGAACAGCCGTGGGCTGGCGGCGGCAATGAACGGTGCGTGGGCAGCGGCGGCAACGTTTGACAGTTTCTCCAGCAAGCCAATGTCCTGCGGGTGACGGCCGAAGGTGTAATCGCCCACGAGCAGACTGAACGGATGGCCACCGAAGGTGCCGTATTCCTCTTCGTAGATCTTCTTGAACAGCGCGCTCTGGTCGAATTCGACGGCTTTTTCCAAGTCGTTCTGCAGCTCTTTCTGCGTGACGTTGAGCAGGCGCAATTTCAGCCGCGTGCTGGTTTCGGTGTTCTGCACCAGCATGTGCAGGCCACGCCACGAGGCTTCGAGTTTTTGCAGGTCAGGATGGTGCAGCACCTCGTTGAGTTGCGCGCTGATCAGCTCGTCGATCTGGCTGATGCGGTCGTTGATCATCGCCACCGTGTCCTTGTCGATGGCCATGCCTTCGTCGAGTACCTGGGTGGCGAATTCCGCGAGCATGTCGCGGGCGTAATCCTGCTGACTGTCATCGTGGGCCATGCGGCCGTCGAGAATGATCTGGTCGAGCAGGGAAAGTGTCTCGGTCGTACTGTCGCTGGCTTGTTTCTGAGCAGAAGCGGGCATGGCGAATTCTCCCCTCGATTAAGTGGACGATCAGGCTTGCGGTTCGGCCGGGGCCTCGGCATCAGCTGCCGGGGTAGCGGTGTCCGGGCGGGCCGACTTGATTTCCTGCAGGCCTTCGGTGTTGGCGATGACATCGCGCAACAGCTTGTCCAGGTCATCGTTGCCGTCGAGTTTGGTCAGCAGATCACGCAGACGCTGGCGTGCCTCGAACAGGCGCCGCAGCGGCGTGACTTGTTCCACCACCTTGACCGGGTCGAAGTCGTCGATGTGCTTGAAGTTGAGTTCGATATTGAGCTTGCTGTCGTCGCCGCTGAGGGTGTTGTTCACCTGCAGTGTGGCGCGCGGGCTGATCGAGGCGAGCACCTCGTTGAAGTTGTCGCGGTCGATTTCGGTAAAACGCCGCTCATTCAGTTTTGCCAATGGCTCAAGTGGCTTGCCCGACAGATCGGCAAGAATCCCGACCACAAGCGGCAATTCCTTTTTCTCGATGGCGTTGCCGATTTCGACGTCGTAGGTGATTTGCACTCGGGGCGGGCGCACCCGGTCGAGCTTGTGCTGAGTACTTTCTGCCATGTCGGCGAACTCCGATGCGATGAGCGGGCGCAATGCATCGGGATGGCCCGTTCATCGCTTTCCCTTGCTGGACCGTAGGTTAGAAAGGGAGGCAGATGACCTGTCGTTCCTTTGACAAACCTTCCTCATTCGGCTGTAGGAACCGAACTACCCAAGACGCTAGAACAGGTCTATAAAAATGCAAGCAAAAACATTTTTGGACAGGCTCGCGAAAAGGAAAATTCATTTTGCGTAGACGATTTTTTATAACGTTGCTGCTGGTGTGCCTCAGCGGTTGCTCCTTTTTCGGGCCGAAGGTCGACCTCGACAGCCTCACCCTCGATGTCGCCCCCAAAGCCAACGACGACACACCGATTGCCGTGGATTTCATCGCCGTCAACGACCCCGATCTGCTCAAGCAACTGTCGGGCATCAGCGCCAGCCAGTGGTTCGCCGGGCGCGAACAGTATCAGCGCGACTATCGGCAACTGATGAGTGTGTGGGGGCTTGAGCTGGTGCCGGGGCAATTCATCGACCGTCAACCCTTCCCGCTGGGGGGCAAGAAGGCCGCTGGACTTTTAGTCTTCGCCAGCTATAACACTCCCGGAGCGCACCGATTGCGCCTCGACGACCAGAGTGAGGCGTGGCTGAAATTCGACAGTCGCGAGATGACCCTGGTGAACAACACCGAGCACTGAAATACCACCGCTGCCGCCGGATCGCGGTCTTGTCGAAGGGAGTCGTATGAGTCTGCTACCTGACGCGGTTTGCTGGCACGAAGGCATGCAATTGCTGCCGCAGCATTTTCAGTTGCAAGGGCTGCGGGCTGAAGCCTTGGGCGCGCACCTGGCGCAGGCGTGCAATCCGTGGTTCTGGGGCGTCAGCCACATGGAATTCGACCCGTCGGCACTCAGCGCCGGCGTAGTGCGCGTGTTATCGCTGCAGGGCACCATGCCCGATGGTCTGCCGGTGGATTTGCAGGCCGGGGTCGGGCCGACGCTGGAACTGGATGTCAGTGCGGCGATCGATGCCAGCGACGACGCTACCGTCACTGTGTACCTGGCGATCAGTCCGCTGTGGCGTGCCGGCCAGTTGCTGCCGCTCAAGGGCCGCTTGCAGTCGGTGGTTGGCGAGGCGCTGCCGGATCTCACCAGCGGCGAATTCCCTGAATCGATCACCGTGTGGCGCCCCAACCCACGCTTGTGCACGCAGCAGAACAAGGCCGATTCGATCTGTTTGCCGCTGCTGAAAATCCGCAAGGAGGGCGGCGGTTTCCTGCCGCTCGCTTACACACCACCGACGCCAATCGTGCTGCCGGAATCTGCACTCGGTCGACGCATCGCCGGGCTCTGCGCGCGGGCGCGGGAGAAATGCCTGTTCCTCGGTGGTCGCTTGCGTCAGGCGCAACAGGCCGGCAATCAGGACGATGCACTGGAAATCCGCCGCCAGTTGACCGCGCTGTGGGCACGCTTGCCGGAAGTCGAAGGCACGCTCAGTAGTCGCATCGCCCAGCCGCAAACGCTCTATGTGCAACTGTTGGGCGTGGCCGGCGCGTGGTCAGCGCTTGATCCGCTGGCCGGCGTGCCGGCGTTCGCACCGCTGGACTTTGTCGAGTTGCAGCGCGGTTATGACGCCGTCCTGCAATGGCTGGAAACCACCCTCGAACTGATCCGCGCCGGCTATCGCAGCTTGCCGTTCGAACGTGGCGAGCAGAGTTTTTCCATTCAATTGCCCGATGAACAACCGAGCCAGCGCCTGGTCATCGGCCTGCGCATGCCCAACGGCGCCAGTGAACAAGCGGCGATTGACTGGTTGCGTAGCGCGATCATCGCGTCGGCACCGCACATTGCCTTGCTCAGTCGGCAGCGCATGAGCGGTTTGAGCCATCAAGTGATGAGCCGCAGCGAGCAGGTGGCATATAGCGTCGGCGAAGATACGCGGCTGTTTGTGGTCAGCGCCGAAGGTGCCTGGTTTGACGCGCAACTGCCGCTGATGATCGCCGCCCCGGCTGCGAAGCTGACCAGCAGCCCGTGGCAAGTGGTGCTGTTTATTGCCCAGAACAGTGAAAGTGCCTGATCACACAAGGAACGCCGTATGTCGCAAGGAAGTGCCGCAAGCCTTGGGTTGCAGGACGCACCGTTGAGCAGCGCGTTCCGCGAGGCATGGCAGCAATGGCAACACGACTGGGTGCATTTGCCCAAGGACAGTGAGGACGAAACAGCGCTGGTCGAGACCGTGGTCGAGCTGTCGACGCAGGTGTCGCAACGGTTATGGCGCACGGCATATTCACGGGTCGGCGATTCGGCGACCGAGCAGGTCAAGGCGCTGGTTTATGCCTTCGTCGCCTTGATCGATGAAACCCTGTTGTTCGAGCCATGGCCGGGGCAGGCGGCGTGGCAGGACAAACCACTGGAGTCGCGGCTGTACGCCAGTCGTCAGGCGGGCGAGCAGGTGCCGGCGGCGATTCAAAGTCTGCTCGATGATCAGCAACCGATCACTCGCGATCTGGCCAACGTCTATTTGCAATGTCTGATTCTGGGTTTCCATGGCCGCCTGCGCGGTGAACACAGCCTCGCGCAATTGGCCAAGTGGCGGTTGGCGCTGTTCAATTTTGCCTGGCAGGACGAAGCCACGTATGACGATGTCAGTCGGCGTCTGGTGCAGCCGTCGCTGGCCACCCCCTTGCAGTTGCCTGTGCGTACGGCGCTGCCGGACGGCTTTCGCCTAGCCTTGGGGATTCTGGCGATGCTGCTGTTGCTGACGGGTCTGGGTCATTGGTTGTGGCGCGATATCGCCCAGGAGTTGCAACCGATATTGCAAACCAGCGATGTGGTCGCCGCACCGGAGCAAGGCTCATGAGCCCGCTGACGATTGTTGCGTGGGTGGTTGCGCTGTTACTGCTGCTGGTGATCATCGCGGTGGCGGTGTGGTGGTTGCGCACCCAGAGCGGCGCGGCGATCCGCAGTTTTTATGCGTCGGTGCGCCACATGGAGCAGGAGCAGGGCAGTCAGGATCGTTATCAGATGCCGTGGCTGCTGATGCTCGGCGATGAAACCCAGGGCACGCAACTGGTCAGCGAATGGCGCTTGCAGCCGACCGACAAACCCGCCTGGTTTGGCCGCTGGTGGTCAGACCCCGAAGGCGCGGTGCTGGTGGTGCCGCAGGCGCTGTTTCTGCCGGATGACGGCATGCACCTGCAACGCGGCGGCTGGTGGCGCCTGCTCGGGCTGATCCTGCGGTTGCGCAGCAAACGGCCACTGGACGCGGTGATCTGGACGGTGCCGGCCAGTCGCCTGAGCAATCTGGAGCAGGCCACCAGCCTTGGCCTGGCCGCGCGCCGACGTTTCATCGACTTGCTGCAACGCTTCGGCCTGAGTGTGCCGGTGTATGTGATTGTCACCGGCCTGGAAGATTTGCCGGGGTTTCAGGAGTTGATCGGCGCGCTGCCGGAAGAGGCGCGCGAACGCACCTTGGGCTGGTCGTCACCGTACCCGCGTGACGCCGTCTGGCAGGGGCAATGGAGTGATCAGGCGCTGGATCGCCTGCACCGGGCGGTGGCCGAAGCGGTGATCGAAATCGGCACCCTGTGCGGGCAATTGAGTGCGGATCTGTACGCTTTGCCTGATCGCTTGGAGACATTGCGGCGTGGTTTGCAGAATGTTCTCGAACCGGTTTTTCAGGGCAATGCGCAGGGCGAAGCACCGTGTTTTCGTGGTGTGTATTTCACCGCCAACATTGCCGGGGACGATGCGCAGGATGGTTTCTCCGCCGACGACAGCGGTCTGCAGCGCAGTGCCTTTGCGCGACAATTGTGGCGGCAGCGATTGGTCGGGGAACGCGGATTGGCGCAGAGCGTGCCGCGCCTGTTGCGCCTGCGCCAGCGTTGGCAACGGCTGATCGCCGGCGTGGCCCTGGTGGTCGGGGTGGTCTGGGCGGTGGCGATGGTCTGGGCCTGGCATGTCTCGGTCAGGGACGCGCACGAGCTGGCACGGCAGATGCAAAACGCACAGAAAAGCTACGTGGCGGTCACCGATGAGGCGCATCGCATCGAGCCGACCCGGCGCAACGTCCAATCGTTCTGGCGGGTGCTGGAGAAGGCGCCGCACTGGAACTATGTCTCGCTGGTGTTCCCGACCTCGTGGTTTTCTTCGCTCGACACGCAACTGGAGCAAGAGGTCTTCCAGTCGACCCAACGGCATATTCTCTTGCCTCTGCATCAATTGCTGAGCGCCGATCTGGCAACCATCAAGACGATCCGCAGCACCGACCGACGCAGCAGCGTCGAGAGCGAAGACCCGGCGCAATGGCAGAATTATCAAAAAGCCAACGATCTGGTCGATCGCGCGTTGCGGCTGGAGCAGCAGAACCAATTGTTCAATCAGGTGCAGACCGATCAGCACGCGCCGCTGGATGATCTGGTGCAGTTGAGCAACAGCGCGCTGTCGCTGAACCTCAACAGCGCGACCTTGCCCTACGCGCCGTTCTACAATCGATTGCTCGTGGCCGGCGACAGCAACGGCGACAATTTGCAGGCACTCGACCTGAGCGTCGACCGTCCGCAGATCGTCAGCAACTTTTCCGGGCTGATGCAGCGCTGGCTCGATCAGTACTTTCTCGCCGACAACTTTGTCAGCCGCGCCGGTTACCTGAAACTGCACCTGAATCAACTGCAGGCCGGCAGCGGCAATAGCCTGCGCGAACTGGAAGACCTGGGCGCGCTGATCGACGACCTGCAAGCGGCGATTGCCCTGACCAATTCCACTTGGAGTCGCGGCAAGGGCCAGGAACTGGTGCCGGGCTATCGCGATTTCATCGACAAGGTGCGCAAGAGTTCGTTGTTGGGGCAGCAGGTCGGGCAAGACCTCGACACTCAGGCGGCACAGTTGCAGCAGAGCTTTCGCGATCAATGGATCGCCCAGGTCGGTTCGCGGGGCAATTTGCTGGTGCAACAGGCCAGCGGGCAATTGGCGTTGCAGGAGCAAGTGGTGAAGCTGCATAACGCGATTCAGGGGTTATTCAAGCGTGATTTTGTCTCGGTGGCCCTGCGTGACAGCCAGGACAACGTCAATCTGCAAGGGCAGACCGTAGACGGCGATGACCTTAATGAGTCGCTGAAGTATTTCGCCGATTACAACAGTTACATCGCCGAAGAGCTGCCGCGCATACCGCCGGATTATCGCAGTGCGATGATGAAAACCGCCGAGAGCGCCGCCGCCCAGGCCATGTGGATGAGCCTCAAGGATCATAACGATCAGGCGCATCCCTATGCCGTGTTCAATGTGCGGGCCGAACAAGCCATGGATTTGCAAAAGGCCTTTGTCGAAGTCCATCGCACGGACCTGGCGACGCGCCTGCAAACCGCGCTTAACCGCCGCGCCATGGCGCAGATCATCAATGGCCTGGATGAAATCACCGCGCAACCGCTGTTCGGTGGACGCACTGAAATCAGCCAATGGAACGGCTCGAAAAACCTCGGCCTGCAATTGTTCGGTGCCAACGATGTGCAGGACCTCAAACTGAGTCTCAAACAGCAGTTCAACACCATGCTCGGCATTATCGAGCGGCGAGCCACCTCGTTGCAGTGGCTGATGACGCAGCAGGCCAATCTGTCCGCGCTCGATTACGAACGCGTGACGCAGTTCAACGCGCTCAACGACGAATTGCTCAAGTACAAGGAAGCCAATCCGGCCAGCTCGCCGGCGCAGATCGAGCAACTGGTCAGCCGCGATTTCGTCGAGATGGACACCGATACGTGCTTGCAGATGCTGCAGACCGCCAATCTTTCTGGCGGCCGCGGCACCCTGGCAATGCGCGCACTGGAGCTGCAACAGACGGCCATGCAGCGCTGCCAGTTGCTCCAGGTGCAACAAGCGGCGGCCGCGTGGAATGAACTGGCCAACTACTTCAATCAATACCTGGCGGATCGGTTTCCTTTTGCCAACGGTGTGCAGGCGCAGGATGCCGACCCGGCGCGGGTCCAGTATTTACTGGAACTGATCGACAAACGCTTGCCGGTGGCGCAGGCGGGACTGGCCACCAATCAGACCCCGGAGCGGTTGGCGGCGGCAGACTTTCTCAATCGTCTGAAGCAGGCCAGTACGTGGCTGGCGCCGCTGTTCGTGCGCGACAAGAGCGGCATTCTCGGCGTCGAACTGGACGTGCGCTGGCGCACTGATCGCGATGACGAGAAGGGCGCTGATCAAGTGATCGCGGGCGGGCTGCTGGCCGGCAATCAACAGATCAATTATCCGGTGCCCGGCGAACAAGCCAATCTGCGCTGGATGGTCGGCCAGCCGATCCGCCTGACCCTGCGCTGGGCGCGCAACGGCAAGGAGCGCCCGGTCAACGATCCGCTGCAACCGAACCTGGTGGTGCGCGACCTCGAAGCCGGTTGGGAGTACGGCGGGCCTTGGTCGCTGCTGCGCATGATGCGCGCGCATTTCTCGGTGCAGCGTCAGCCGAGCATGGACTACACCGAGTTTCCGCTGGCCTTGCGTTTGCCGGTGACCGCGTCCAGCGACAGCGTCACCAGCGAATTCACGCGGATGTTCGTGCGCCTGTCGTTGATGAGTCAGGGCTCGAAATTGCCGCTGTCGATTGCACCGCTGCCCACCCGCGCCCCGCGTTCGCCGTTTCAGGCGACCAGCAGCACCGCCGCCATTGAATCGCAGAAGGAGGGGTTGTGAGCCTGCCATCGACCACGTTGCCGGACTTGATTGAGCAATTGCTTGCGCCCATCAGCACGCAGGCGCCCTGCGGGGTCGATCTGCGTTACGAGCGCGAGTTCGACCAGTTGCGCGACCTGCGCCGAGAGGACGACGCCAGCCTGCCGACCGGTGTCTGGCAATCGACACTGAAGCGGGCCAATTGGTCGGACGTCGAGAAGCTCACGACGCAGTTGTTGCTCGAACGCAGCAAGGACCTGATGCTCAGCGCCTGGCTCGGCGAAGCCTGGCTGCACTTGCAGGCGCTGGATGGATTGCCCGGCAGCCTGGCGCTGATCGCCGGATTGTGTGAGCGCTTTCCCGAGCATCTGCATCCGCAGGCCGAGGACGGCGACCAGTCATGGCGGGTGATTCCGCTGGAATGGCTGGTGCGTCGCTACAGTGAAATATTGCTCACGCGCGTGCCGTTGTTTGGTACGCGCAACAGCGATTTCGAGAGTTATACGCTGGAAGTCTGGCGCCGTTTGCAGGTTCAGCAGGTGCAAGCCAATGACAGCAAGAACGCCAAGAGTTCGGCAGAAACCGCGCGCAACGAACAGAAGAAACTCAACGATCAGGTGCGCGCAACGCCCTTGGCGTTCTGGCTGCGTACCCAGGGCAATCTGTTGTTGAGCCTGCAACACCTGCAACGGCTCGACACCTGGAGTGAAGCCTACCTGGGCGAACAGGGGCCAGGCGTGCGACCGCTGCAGGACATTATTCAAGCGCTGCTGACACTGGTTGAGGAATTTATCGCCATGCACCCACAGCAACCGGCTTCACCACCGCCACGGGTCGAGGTGCCCGCCGCTGCAGAGCAGCCTGAAGAAGCGGCGCCGATCGCGCAGGTGTTTCGCGAACCGGCCAACCGCGAAGAGGCCTACCGGCAATTGCTGTTGATCGCTGAATATCTGGCCCGCACCGAGCCTCACAGCCCAGTGCCGTATCTGATTCGGCGCGGGGTCGAGTGGGGCAACAAACCGCTGAGCGAACTGCTCGGTGAATTGATCTCGGCCGATGCCGAATCGCGACGATTGTGGACGTTGCTCGGGGTGCTTTAGTGCACGCGCTGGTTGTTGAGTTTCGGCGGCAGCGCAATCGGCGTCAGCACCGGCTGACCGGAGAAAAACGCCGCGAGATTCTTGCCCACCAACTCGACCGTGCCTTGGGTGGCTTCCGGTGACAGGCCCGCCACATGTGGGGTGAGCAGCACATTGCTCAGGGTTTTCAACGCATCGGGCACTTGCGGCTCATGGTCAAAGACGTCCAGCGCGGCGCCGGCAATTCTGCGCTGTTCAAGCGCGGTGATCAGGTCCGCCGTGGCAATCACGCTGGCGCGGGCGATGTTGACGATGAAACCCTTGGGGCCGAGTGCGTCGAGCACTGGGCGCGTCACCAGGTGCTGCGTGCCGATCCCGCCCGGCGTAGCGACGATGAGAAAGTCCGAGGCCCGCGCCAATTCGGTCGGCGTCGAGCAGAACGCATAAGGCACGTCGCTGCGCAGTTGCCGGCTGTGATAGCTGATGTGCATGTCGAAACCCAGGTTCGCCCGTTTGGCAATCGCCATGCCCACCGCCCCCAACCCGAGAATCCCCAGGCGCTTGCCGGCCAGCGACGGGCGCATGATTTTCGGCCATTCGCCCCGACGCACCGCGGCATCGCACCGTGGAATGTCGCGCACCAACGCCAACAGCATCGCCATCGCGTGGTCAGCCACCGACGAGGCGTTGACCCCGGCGCCGTTGGTCACGGTGATCCCGCGATCACTGGCCGCTTGCAGATCGACCTGCTCGTAACCGGCGCCGATCACCGTGATGATTTTCAACGCGGGCAGGGCGGCGATTTCCTCGGCCGTGAGGCCCAGTGGGCCACGGGTCAGCACTGCGTCGATTCGTGCGCCGTGAGTGGCAATGGCTTGTGCACGTTCGGCCGGTGTCGGCGCCAGAATCAGGTGAAAGCCCTGATGTTCGAGAATCGGCAAGTAATCATTGATGGTTTCAACCAGTACCAGAACGGTGGCGGGCATTGCGCGGCTCCTGTGATCGTCGCTGTGTCGGTCGCGAAAAGTCGTGTCAGAGTGCTGATTCCAGAGCGGTTTGGCAAGGGTGGCCGCTGCCCCGTATCAGCCAGTGTAGGAGCTGAAACGGGGCGCGCGCGGGCGCTTCGTCAGAACGTCACGTCGGCGCTGTTGATCAGCCGGGCGAACGCGCCGCCGAGGGTTGCGTTGTGGTGGTCGATAATGGCTTGCGCGGACAGCGCCGCGGTGTCCATGCAAGTGTGGGCGTCGGCCACCAGCAGCGGTTTGAAGCCCAGGTCGGCAGCGGCGCGGCAGGTGCTGTCGATGCAGAACTGGCTTTTCATGCCGACGATGTACAGGTCGTCGATCTGTGCGGCAGTGAGTTGCTGCGCCAGTTCAGTGCCGTGGAAGGCGTTGGGCCGGGATTTGTTGAAGAGGACATCGATTTCTGCGTCCAGCCCAAGTTCAGGCAGCAATTGCCAGAATGGACTGCCGGCAGCAATCGGCGAACCCTCCGGGCCGGTATGGCGTACGGCGAAGACCGGCACATTGTTCAGGCGCGCTTTTTTGATCAGTTGCTGGATGTTGGCGAGGGTGCGTTCGCCTTCGTGAGGTTTTTCCGGGCCATGGAACAGGCCGACCTGCATATCGATGATCAACAGTGCTGCGGGCATGGTGTTTCTCCTTGGGTGCTGAAAATGCCGCACGGACGGGAGAAACAACAAGGCCCCGTCCATTGCTGGCGGGGCCTTGGGTTTGCTGCGCTGGATTTACCTCAGGCGCAAACACCACGACCCGCCGGTGGCGGTCGTGGTGGTACGGGTGAGGTGCAGCGCGCGAAGGTTCATGAGGCCGATCATGCTGTTTACGCCGTGCCGCTGTCAATTGGCGTATTGGGCGATGCCATTGCCGAAGGACCAGTTCTCCTTTTTCACTTCTACCAGATTGATGAACACGTCTTCGAGGCGGATCGACAGTTGTGTGTTGAGGTTCTGCGCGATGGTTTGGTACAGGGCTTTCTTCTGCTCCAGCGTTCGACCTTCGTTAAGGGTGATCTGGATGATCACCAGTTGGTCGGTACGCTGGATGCCGAGGTATTCGGGGTCGAAGATGAAGTGATTGGCGTCGTGCTCGTTGAGGATCTGGAAGTTGTCGTGGTCGGGGACGTTGATGGCTGTGCGCATGGCGGCGTAGATCTGCTCGCCGATGCGTTTGGCGAAGGTCGGATCGGGATGTTTTTTGATTTCGACGCGAACGAGGGGCATGGGTAGTAACTCCGTGGGGCAGGGGACTCATTCACGCTAGACCATTTGGACCAGATTTGAAGAGTCGGCTGTTCAACCGGACGCCATCGCTGGCAAGCCAGCTTCCACAGGTTTTTTCTGTCGCTCAGGGTTATGGATCTACCCCCGAACGGTGTAGGAGTGAGCCTGCTCGCGATGACGTTGGTCCAGCCAATGAGGATGTTGACTGGGCTGGCCTCATCGCGAGCAGGCTCACTCCTACAGGGATTTGTTTTGAGCAGAGA
>NZ_JBODOE010000007.1:0-182980 GCF_051913165.1 Pseudomonas sp. SM4
GGAGCTGTCGAGTGCAACGAGGCTGCGATCTTTTGATCTTCAAGATCACAGGCAAAAGATCGCAGCGTGCCGCAGCTACTACAGTGCGGTCAGGCTGTGGCGGCCATGGTGTGGCGGCGATGGTGGACGTCGAGGTGGTCCTTGATCAGGCGCAGCACTTTCGCTTCGTGCTCATGAATGAAGAAGTGCCCGCCGGCAAACATGTCGACGGAAAAGCTGCCACGGGTTTCCCGGCTCCAGCCGATCAGTTGCTCGGTGGTGGCGCGGTCGGTGGTGCCACCGAGCACGTGCACCGGGCAATCGAGCTGTGGCCGTTCCACCGCGCGATGGCTGCCACACAACAGGAAGTCGGCGCGCAGGATCGGCAGGGTCAGGCTCATCAACTCTTCATTTTCCAACGCCTCGCTGCTGGTGCCTTGCAGGCTGCGCAGTTGCTCCAGCAGTTCGGCATCGCTCTTGGGCCGGGCCAGGTCGCGATCGTATTCGTCGCGCAAGCTCGGCGCCGCCGTACCCGAGGCAAATAGCGCCACCGGCGGCGGGCAACCCATGGCCCGCAAGGCGTGGGCCAGCTCACTGGCGAGCAACGCGCCGAGGCTGTGCCCGAACAGCGCATACGGCGCCTTCAGCGAACCGCGCAGCTCCCGGGCCAATTGCTGCACCAGCGCCGGCATGTCGGTTTGCAAGTCTTCATCGAAACGCATGCCGCGCCCCGGCAATTCTACCGGCTGCAATTTCAGCCACTCCGGCAGCTTGCGCCGCCAGCGGCTGTAAACCATCGCGCTCGCCCCCGAATACGGCAGGCACAGCAGTGTCAATTGAGTCACTGCACTCACCTCAAAAAGTCATGATGCTAAAAGAACGCGCGGGCGCACCTGAAAATTAGCGCCGATGGTAAATTTCCAATCGGGCGGCACGTCTCCTGTTCACGCCAAAACCTGATAAAGAGGCACCGCCGTGGACCTGCAAACGATTCTGGGGAAGCTGTTCGCCAATGCTGGCGCAGTGGGTATTGAAGGGGTCTTTCAGTTTGTCTTCGGCCCGCATCAGGCCTATTGGTCGGAGATCAGCGGCAGCAGCCGCACCGAAGCCGGCCGCCATGCCAGCCCGGACGTTACCATCGAAGTGGCGCAAGCGGACTTCATGGGCATCATGGCCGGCAGCGCCAATGTCGAGGAGCTGTTCGCCAGCGGGCGCCTGAAGATCGGCGGCAACATGGGCCTGGCGACGATGCTGCCGCAGATCATCGACCATGCGCGCAGCGGGGCCAGCGCCGCAGAAAAAGTCGACATGAACAAACGCTATCCGACGCCACCGCGAGTCAGCGAACGCCTGACCGCGCGCCTGCCAGTGCAGACTGTTGTCGAACGGCGGCCGCGCAGCGAGCTGTCGATTGAAGAATTCAAAAGTCGCTACCTGCCCAACGGCGTTCCGGTGGTCATCCGCGACGCCCTGCAGGACTGGCCGCTGTTCAAACTCAGCCGCGAAGAATCACTGGTGCATTTTGCCGAACTGCAAGGCATCACCCGCCATGGCGACTACGTGAAGAAAACCTTCTCCACCGAGCGCGATTTCCGTTCGACGTCGATGGCCGACTTCATTGCTTCGCTCGACCAGCCAGCGGTCAAAGGTGCCAACGGCGAACCGCCGGCATACATGGGCAACAACATCCTGCCGGCGCAATTGCTGGAGCAGATCAAGTACCCACCCTATTTCGACGCCTCGCTGTTCATCCCGCCACGTATCTGGATCGGCCCGAAAGGCACGCTGACGCCGCTGCACCGCGATGACACCGACAACCTGTTCGCGCAGGTCTGGGGACAAAAGAAATTCACCCTCGCCGCGCCGCATCACCGCCAGGCGCTGGGCACCTGGTCCACCGCGCCGCAGGGTGGTCTGGATGGCTGCGATTTCAACCCGGATGCGCCGGACTATCAGCGTTTCCCGACGGCACGCAACGTGACGTTTTTGCGCGTGACCCTCGAGGCTGGAGATTTGTTGTTCCTGCCGGAGGGCTGGTTCCATCAGGTGGAATCGGTCTCAACCTCACTGTCAGTAAACTTCTGGGTCAACTCGGGACGCGGCTGGTAAACAGCTACCACCTCCGCTTTGTAGGAGCTGTCGAGTGAAACGAGGCTGCGATCTTTTGATTTATAACGATCAAGATCAAAGATCGCAGCCTCGTTTCACTCGACAGCTCCTACAGGGATAGCATTATTTGAGGTGGCGGAAGCTTTGTACGGCGGAGCCGAGGACGACTGCGCCCGCCGCGATCGCCAGCCAGAACCCACTACGAGCACCGAAGGCATCTACCAGCCAGCCGGAGCCGGCAGCGCCAATCGCCACGCCGATACTCAAACCGGTCACCAGCCAGGTCAGGCCCTCGGTCAACTTGGCCGGCGGCACAATACGTTCAATCAATGCCATCGCCACGATCAACGTCGGCGAAAAAAACAGCCCGGCGATGAACACCGCCACCGACAGCCCGACAATATTGCTCGCCAATAATAGCGGTAACGTGGTCACCGCCGTCGCCACGCCGCCGTAGAGAAACAGCTGCGGCAACGGCAGTTTCGAGCGCATCGCACCGAAGGCGATGCCGGCCAGGCATGAACCGATCGCGTACACCGACAACACGATACTCGCCGCCGCCGGTTGCCCCTGTTGCTGGGCAAACGCAACGCTGACCACATCGATCACGCCAACGATGATGCCCATGGCGATCATCAGCGCCAGCAGCAACTGAACGTCCGTTGACCCAATGATCGAGCCTTGGTGCTCGCTGGCGTACGGATGCACGGGGGGCTCGGTGCTGCGCTGGGCGACAAACGCCGTCACGCCGATCGCCAGCGCCAACAACGCCGCCAACGGCCCGGCCTCGGGGAACACCGCCACGCACAACCCCACCGACAACGGCGGACCGACGATGAAACAGACTTCATCGAGCACCGATTCCAGCGCATAGGCGGTCTGCAATTGCGGCTGGCCTCGATAGATCTCGGTCCAGCGTGCGCGCACCATCGCCGACATGCTCGGCATGCAACCGGCCAGCGCGGCAAAAACAAACAGCGTCCAGGTCGGCGCCTGCAACCGCGTACACAGCAGCAACAGCAGCAGCGCGCCACCGCCGATCAACGCCGACACCGGAAGAATTTTTCCCTGCCCGAAGCGGTCGACCAGGCGCGACACCTGTGGCGCGCAGAATGCCGTGGCCAGGGCAAACGTCGCCGCCACAGCACCGGCCAACGCATAGCCGCCCTTGAGTTGCGAGAGCATGGTGATCACGCCAATGCCGGTCATCGAAATCGGCATGCGCGCGATCATCCCGGCCAGAACAAAATTGCGCGCGCCGGGGGCGGTGAATAATTCGCGGTAAGGGTTTGCCATGGACTGCAGCCTCATCAGGGGCCGCCACGTTGCCATAGCGTCGGGAGGCGTGGAAGCGCGCAATTGTTGGTGGAATGTGAAGGCCCCATCGCGGGCAAGCCCGCTCCCACAGGGAATAGGGTGGACATAAAATTCGGGCATAACATCGATCATTGTGGGAGCGGGCTTGCCCGCGATGAGACCCGAGCGCTCACCACAAAACCCACTGGAATGAACTCTATTGGCAGGCCGCCGGTCAGCTTAATAAGCCCTCACTCAAGGCGCGACCCTGCATGCACATCTCCCTCACCGGCCAGGTTGCCCTGATCACCGGCGCCAGTTCCGGCATCGGCCACGCCGCCGCCAAAGCCCTCGCCGCTGCCGGCGCCGCCGTGGTCATCAACTACAACCGTCAGGCAGAACCCGCCGAAGCACTGGCCCGCCAGATCATCGCCGACGGTGGGCAAGCGCTGGCCATCGGCGCCGATGTGTCGAAGGAAGATCAGGTCGAACGGCTGTTCGCCGAGACCCTCGATGCGTTCAGCTCGCTGGACATTCTGGTGGCCAACTCCGGCCTGCAAAAAGACGCCGCCGCTGTGGACATGTCGCTCGATGACTGGAATGCGGTGATCGGCGTCAACCTCACCGGCCAGTTCCTCTGCGCCCGCGCCGCGCTGCGGATTTTCAATCGCCAGGGTGTGCGTGAAGGCGTGTCCCGCGCGGCGGGCAAGATCATTCACATGAGCTCGGTGCACCAGCGCATTCCGTGGGCCGGGCATGTCAATTACGCCGCGTCCAAGGGTGGCGTCGATCAGTTGATGCAGACCCTCGCGCAGGAAGTCAGCCATCAACGCATTCGCATCAATGGCATCGCACCAGGGGCGATTCGCACGCCGATCAATGTCTCGGCGACCACTGGCGATGCTGAAGAAGAGCTGCTTAAACTCATTCCCTACGGCCGCATCGGCGATGCCGAAGACGTCGCCAACGCGGTGGTTTTTCTGGCTTCCGACGCCTCCGATTATATCGTCGGCACCACCCTGTTCATCGACGGCGGCATGAGCCTCTATCCGGAGTTTCGCGGCAATGGCTGAGCATCACCTGGAACGACAAAGCCCCATCGACGCCCACGGCATCATCGGTGACATGCGCAGTGCAGCGCTGGTCAACGATCGCGGCAGCGTGGATTTTTTCTGTTGGCCGGAGTTCGACAGTCCGTCGATTTTCTGTTCGTTGCTGGACACGCCCGACGCGGGGATTTTTCAGATCACACCGGACTTGCCCGACGCCCGTCGCGAACAGATTTACCTGCCCGACACCAATGTGTTGCAAACCCGTTGGCTGAGTGAGCGCGCGGTGGTTGAAGTCACCGACCTGCTGCCGGTGGGCGACAGCGAGGATGATTTGCCACTGCTGATGCGCCGGGTGCGGGTGGTCAGCGGCGAGGCGACGTTTCACGTGCGCTGCGCGGTGCGCCACGATTACGCCCGAGCTGACACGCGCGCGCGGATGGACGAACAAACAGTGATTTTCAGCGCAGAGGGTCAGCCGTCATTGCGCCTGGCCTCGGATCAGGCGCTGCAGATTGATACCGGGGCGGCGGTCGCTTCCTTCACGTTGAAGCAGGATCAAACCGCCGCGTTTCTGCTCGGTGGCGAGGACGATCCACGCTTCGGAGAAGGCGCCGCGCAACTGTGCATGGAACGTACGCTGAAGTTCTGGCGTGACTGGCTCGGCCAGTCGATCTATCGCGGACGCTGGCGAGAAATGGTCAATCGCTCGGCCCTCGCCCTCAAGCTACTGACCTCACGCAAACACGGCGCGATACTCGCCGCTGCCACCTTCGGCCTGCCAGAAACCCCCGGCGGCGAACGCAACTGGGACTACCGCTACACGTGGATTCGCGACGCCTCATTTACCGTTTATGCGTTCATGCGCCTGGGGTTTGTCGGCGAAGCCAACGCCTACATGGGCTGGCTGCGCGGGCGGGTCAGCGATTGTCACGGGCAACCGATGAAGCTCAACATCTTGTACGCCATCGACGGTCAACAGGAGTTGCCGGAAACCGAACTGGATCACCTGTCGGGGCACGGCGGCGCGAAACCGGTGCGCATCGGCAATGGCGCTTACGATCAGATCCAGCTCGACATCTTTGGCGAGCTGATGGACGCGGTGTATCTGGTCAACAAATACGGCGACGCGATTTCCCATGAGGGCTGGAAGCATGTGCGCGAAGTCGTCGATCAAGTCTGTGAAACGTGGCAGACGACTGATGTCGGCATCTGGGAAATGCGCGGCGAACAGCATCACTTTCTGCATTCACGATTGATGTGCTGGGTGGCGCTGGACCGGGCAATCCGTCTGGCTTCAAAACGCTCGCTGCCGGCGCCGTTTGCGCAATGGGATCAGACACGACAGGCGATCTATGCCGACATCTGGGACAACTTCTGGGATGAAGAGCGCGGACATTTCGTCCAGTACAAGGGCGGCACCGCGCTCGATGGTTCGATGCTGCTGATGCCGCTGGTGCGCTTTGTCAGCGCCAAGGATCCGCGCTGGTTGTCGACGCTTGCGGCGATTGAAAAGCATCTGGTGCGCGACGGCATGGTTTACCGCTATCGCAACGATGACGCGAACATTGACGGGCTGTCCGGCACCGAAGGCGCGTTTGCCGCGTGTTCGTTCTGGTACGTCGAATGCCTGGCCCGGGCCGGGCAGGTGGAAAAGGCGCATCTGGAGTTTGAGCAATTGCTGAGGTACGCCAACCCGCTGGGTTTATACGCCGAGGAGTTCGACAGCCATGGCCGGCATCTGGGCAATACGCCGCAAGCGCTGACGCATCTGGCGTTGATCAGCGCGGCGAGTTTTCTGGATCGCAAGTTGAGTGGGGAAAAGAGTGAGTGGCAGCCGTAAAGTTCGCCAGGGGTTGTAGGAAATTGCCCATAAACACCCGCGTTTGTAGGACTTACGCACCAAAAAATGATGTGTCACCCCCCCCCTGTGGCGAGGGGATTTATCCCCGATGGGCTGCAAAGCAGCCCCAAAATCCTCCAACCAATTCCCCCGGAAGTACCGAATTTTCTGACTTTGGGGCCGCTGCGCAGCCCATCGGGGATAAATCCCCTCGCCACAAATTCGCATGGCAATGGACTACAGGAGTTCAACATCCGCCGCGTCCACCCTCCCCCGCACCTCGCGGTCACACCCGGAAATACCCTGTTGCCAGCTGTTACATCGCCCCCTACCATCCACCGCAACGGGCACAGCGGAGCTGTCCAATAAAACCCGAATTCAAGGAACCGGAATGACCCACCACGTCCAGCGCGCCATCGACTTGCCCCTGCGCAGCGGCCTCACTCGCAGCCAACTCTGGGAAGCCGCCGACCAAGGCCTGATCAAATGCTGGGAAATCGGCCGCCAGCGCGCCACCCGTTTCCCCGACCTCGCCCAACGCTGCCTCGCCGACGAACTGCCGGTGCTCGGCTGGAAAGGTGGCGTCAGTCGCAGCCTGAAAAAGAATGAAAAGTACGGCTCGCTGAAATACCTCGCCCAGTGGCAAGGTTTGCGTGGGGAGAATCTGGATATCGATTTGCGTGAAGAGCGCTCGCTGACGTGCTCGCGGACGAAGATGCGGGTGACGTTCACGCCGGATCGGAGCAAGTATTTCAATCAGGTGGCGGAAGCCGAGGCTTAGCCGTGCGGAAGTCCGGTCGGTAGCAATCCGGGTACAGCGCGCACACGCCGTACTGGGCATCCAGATCCGCCATGTGCTGGTAAAACTGCTCAATTTCCCAGAACGTCTCATCCGCGACGGTCATCAGGTAGAAGTAACTGAGCTGATGATCGTTGGGCAGCACCAGCGCAAACTCCGGCAGCGCGTCCATCCTCGGCGCATTGGCCAGAGCCGTGAGCACAGGCGTCGTCGCCTGGGACAATTGCTCGAAGTACTTCTCTTTATAAGCCGCCAGACCAATGGCCTCGCCCTTGGCCCTGGCATCGATCAGTTGCGCAAGGTTTGTACGTCGCTGCGCCCAGTAGGCGGCGGGCAGGTCGACATTCATTTGTTTCTTATGGCTGGCCACTGCCTCATCTGCAGAGACTTGGCGCTTTGCTCCACCCGGCTCGGCGGCAGCGTGTGCGTCGAGTTCCTTGAGCGACAGCATGATCGTCGACTTGGCAAACATGCGCTCCATCAACTCACGGCGTTGCGGGGTGTCCGGCAATGACGGTGGCGGCGAAGCGCAACCGGCCAGCATCCCGAAGAGTACCAGCAGAGCAAGCAGCGATTTGCGTGACATGCATCGTCCTTGAAGTCGGTCGGCAGAATAAGCTGCGCAGTCTATCTGAACCCGAAGGAAGCACCGCAGGAAACCCTCAAGGTAATACTGGTTCTGTTGCAGCACTGACCGAAAACCGCTCCCGATACGCCTGCGGCGTCACCCCGATCGCCCGTAGAAAGCTACGGCGCAACGTCTCTTCACTGCCAAATCCGCAATTGGCCGCAATGCGTTTAACCGGCAGCCCGGTGTCGCTTAACAGCCGCCGCGCCGTCTCGACCCGGATCAATTCAATCGCCCGCGCCGGAGTCTGGCCGGTGTCGGCGCGGTAGTGGCGGACGAAGCTGCGTTCGCTCATGCCGGCCTGTTCGGCGAGGGTCGGCACGCCAAGATCGCAGGTCAAATTTTCGGCGATCCACGCGTGCAGTTCATCAAAACGGTTGCCTTGGTTTTGCAGCGATAAGGTCACGCTGAACTGCGATTGCCCGCCCGGGCGTTTGAGGAACACCACCAGATGCCGGGCAACGTCCAGCGCGATGTCGCTGCCGAGATCTTCCTCGACCATCGCTAATGCCAGATCGATACCGGCGGTGACCCCGGCCGACGTCCACACCGGCCCGTCGTTGATGAAGATCGGATTGGCCTCGACCTGAAGATTGGGATGCTGCTGCGCCAATTGCTCGCAACGCGTCCAGTGCGTAACGACGCGCCGGCCATCGAGCCAGCCACTCGCTGCCAACAGAAACGCGCCGGTACACACCGAGGCCACGCGCCGGCATTTCGCCGCGTGTTCACGCACCCAATCCACCAGCGGCACATCTTCAGCAGCGGGATAAATGCCCCAGCCACCGGCGATGATCAATGTGTCGCTGGGTTCCTGCGGCAAGGGTTCGGCCAACACCGCCAAGCCTGCCGAGGACATCACCGCCCCGCCGCCGCTGGCAATCACGCTCGGCGCATAAGGGATGGGCAAGCCGCGCTGACGGGCAAGGTCGTTGGCCGAGGCGAACACCTGCAACGGCCCGGTGACGTCGAGGATCTGCATGTTGGCGAACGCGAGTACGTGAATGGCTTTGGGCATTTGGCGTAATTCGTGGGGTTATTGGCGTATACGCCAGAACCTACGCGCCTACAGTGAAGCCGTCCACCCCTTTTCATGGAGCAAGAACAATGACGCTGCAGATCGGTTTTCTGTTGTTTCCGCAGGTTCAGCAACTCGACCTGACCGGGCCCTATGACGTGCTCGCGTCGTTACCGGACGTGCAGGTGCATTTGATCTGGAAGGATCTGATGCCGGTCACTGCCAGCACCGGCCTGCTGCTGAAACCGACCACGACGTTTGAGGATTGCCCGGATCTTGATGTGATCTGCGTGCCGGGCGGGGGCGGCGTCGGGCCGTTGATGGAGGATGAGCAGACGCTGGCGTTCATCAAACGCCAGGCGGCCCAGGCGCGTTATGTGACGTCGGTGTGCACTGGTTCGCTGGTGCTGGGCGCGGCGGGTCTGCTGCAAGGTAAACGCGCGACGACGCACTGGGCTTATCACGATTTGCTGCCAACGCTCGGCGCGATTGCGGTGAAGGATCGGGTCGTGCGTGACGGCAACCTGTTTACCGGCGGCGGGATCACGGCGGGGATTGATTTTGCCTTGGTGCTGGCTGAAGAGTTGGTGGGTGCCGACGCGGCGCAACTGATCCAGCTGCAACTGGAATACGCCCCAGCGCCGCCGTTCAACGCGGGCAGCCCGGACGTTGCGCCGAGCGCGATTGTCGCTGAGGCCCGCCTGCGTGCTGCGCCGTCGCTGAAGCTGCGCACGGAAATCACCGAACGCGCCGCCGCCAGACTCAACCTGCACTAGATCTTCATCCCTGCACAAAACCCTGTAGGAGCTGCCGAATGCTGCGATCTTTTGATCTTGAAAAACCAACGTCAAAAGATCGCAGCCTTCGGCAGCTCCTACAGGTGGTGCGTCATGGGCACCTGTCCCGGTTTGCCGCCGCAGCATTACTTGTCCCCACGCCTTCACCCGTGTAGAAAGCCCTTCCACAATTTTCCACAGGGACTTTCGATGAAGGCGTTGCCATGGCTCTATCTGGCACTTCTCAGCCTCGGCTACGGCCTGGCGCTGAGCTACGGCCAACTCGGCTGGCTGGCACTGATCTCCATTGGGCTGCTGGTGTTCGCCGGTTTCGCCGTGAATCTGCAAAAAGTACCGGTCGCACGGTTTCTCGGTCATGGCCTGTTTGTCGTTCTCGCTGTGGCGCTGGCGCTGCATTGGCTGCCGGGTTTTTCCAATGGCCGGGCAATCGACCCGCAGCGTTTCACCGACGACGCCGTGCCGTTCGCGATGTACATGAATCTCGACAAACCGCTGATTGGCTTCTGGCTGTTGCTGGTCTGCCCGTGGATCGTCGCGCAGCGTTCGTTGCGCCTGACGGTGTACGCCAGCGCCCTCGCCCTGACGCTGAGCGTGATCCTCGCGCTCGGCGGCGCCATGTTGCTCGGAGTGATTGCCTGGACGCCGAAGTGGCCGGATCAATCGTGGTTGTGGGTGCTGAATAACCTGCTGCTGGTAACGCTGGTCGAGGAAGCCTTGTTTCGCGGCTATATCCAGGGCGGCCTCAGCCGGCGCTTCAAGCATCTGCCTTACGGTGAAAACCTCGCACTGCTGCTGGCGTCACTGGTCTTTGCGCTGGCGCATGCCGGCGCTGGCTGGACCTGGGTGTTGCTGGCAGGGCTGGCGGGTGTCGGCTATGGTCTGGCCTACCGTTTTGGCGGGCTCGGCGCGGCCATCGCCACGCATTTCGGGCTGAATCTGATGCATTTCGGCCTGTTCACCTATCCGATGCTCGCTGGCTGAAGCAAGCGCCGTTTTGCGACGCTGTGCCGATTATTGAAAAAAAATTTCAATAAAAAGCTGTCACCGCCGACAACCTTTCAAAGCCTTGCGGATTGAAAAACCATGCGTAATAACCAGCCCATTACACAACGCGAACGGACTTTCCCGGCTCAGCAGCGGTTGATCTCCACAACCGACGCCAAGGGCGTGATCACCTACTGCAACGATGCGTTCGTTGAAATCAGCGGGTTTTCGCGAGAAGAACTGATCCGTGCGCCGCACAACCTGGTCCGTCACCCTGACGTCCCGGCTGCGGTGTTTTCGCACATGTGGGGCACATTGAAACAAGGCTTGCCATGGATGGGCATTGTCAAGAATCGCTGCAAGACCGGTGACCATTACTGGGTTAACGCCTATGTAACACCGGTGTTCGACGGCAATCAGGTGGTCGGTTACGAGTCGGTGCGGATCAAACCCACCGCCGAACAGATCCGCCGTGCCGAAGCGCTCTACCAACGCATCAACCAAGGCAAGTCGGCGATCCCTTCCAGCGACAAATGGCTGCCGGTGCTGCAGGACTGGCTGCCGTTCATTCTGGTCAGCCAACTGGGCTTCGTGATCGGCGCCACCCTGAACTCGCAGTGGGGCTTTGCCCTCGCCGCCGGTCTGTCGGTGCCACTGGGCCTGATGGGCCTGCAATGGCAGCAACGCGGGCTCAAGCGCCTGTTGCGTTTGGCCGAGCAAACCACCTCCGACCCGTTGATCGCACAGATGTACACCGACAGCCGTGGCGCCCAGGCGCGTCTGGAAATGTCGATCCTCAGCCAGGAAGCCCGCCTGAAAACCTGCCTGACCCGTCTGCAGGACACCGCCGAACACCTGACTGATCAGGCCAAACAGTCCGACGCCCTGGCGCACAACAGCTCCAGCGGCCTGGAACGTCAGCGCGTGGAAACCGAACAGGTCGCCACCGCCGTCAACCAGATGGCCGCGACCACTCAGGAAGTGGCAAGCCACGTGCAGCGCACTGCCGACGCCACCCAGGAAGCCAATCGCCTGACCGGTCGTGGTCGTGACATCGCCGGGGAAACCCGCGAAGCCATTCAGCGCCTGTCCGTGGTTGTCGGTGAAACCGGCCTGACTGTGACTCAACTGGCCAAGGACAGCGACGAAATCGGCGGCGTGGTGGATGTGATCAAAGGCATCGCCGACCAGACCAACCTGCTAGCACTGAACGCTGCGATCGAAGCCGCGCGTGCCGGCGAGATGGGCCGTGGTTTTGCTGTGGTAGCAGACGAAGTTCGCCAACTGGCGCAGCGCACCAGCGAATCGACCGGGCAGATTCACGCCTTGATCGCCAAGTTGCAGCAGACGGCTTCGAGTGCCGTGCAGACCATGGAAGCCGGGCATCGCCAGGCGGAAGAAGGTGTCGCGCGGGTGCTGGAAGCGGATCAGGCGTTGGTCGGCATCAGTGAAGCGGTGGCCAACATCACCGACATGACCACGCAGATCGCTGCTGCGACGGAAGAGCAAAGTGCGGTGGCTGAAGAGATCAGCCGCAACATCAGCAACATTTCGGAGTTGGCGGATCAGACCTCGGAACAGGCGCATAACTCGGCGTTGCTGAGTGAAGAGCTGACCAAGACTGCCAACACGCAATACTCGTTGGTGGAACGGTTTAACCGCTAAAAGCAAAAGATCGCAGCCTGCGGCAGCTCCTACATCGATCCCTGTAGGAGCTGCCGAAGGCTGCGATCTTTTGATCTTGAAAGCCCGGACGGCGAAAGCTGTCCGGGCTTTTTTGTTGCCTGGAATAGATGGTGTCCTGCAGACCGCCATCGCGAGCAGGCTCACTCCTACAAGGGATAATCGTCGAACACATAACCTGTGATCACCGCTGCACCATGTAGGAGTGAGCCTGCTCCGGGCGGCGATCCGACGATGGGGCCAGAACGGTTGGCGTCTATCCTTTAGGCATAACGTTATCCAACGCCTGATTCACCGCCAACTCCCCCAACATCACCACTTGCGCAATCCCTAGCAAAGTATTGCGGCTGGGGCCTTCCAGCGCCCCGGCGAAATCACCGAGCATGACCGTCGCCGAGGCCAGAGATTCGCAAGCATTTGCCAGCAACGATTCAGTATCGGTTTGAGGGTTGACCCTAAACATGCTGCTTGGACTGTAAGGCGTGGCCATGATCTGCGCGGGCGCGAGGTAATGATCAAGGGCGCGTTCGGCGGCTTCGTGGAGTTTTCTGGAATTGAATGATTCGTAGGGCGATACCGGGTCTGTGACCAACGGTTTGTTGGTTTCGGACATCAACTGAAACTCCTCAAGGCACTGCGAAAGAATGCCCCCCCTGTAGGAGCTGCCGCAGGCTGCGATCTTTTGATCTTGCTTTTGATTGTTAAAAAACAGATCAAAAGATCGCAGCCTGCGGCAGCTCCTACAGGGGACTGCGGCGGGTTTGCTAGTGCGGCAAGCGGCGGCTATCCAGGACTCGATTGACCATCAGCTCACTCAGCATGATCACCTGATGCAGCATCAGCATGGTCCGGCGTTGTGTGTTGTCGATGACGTCGCCGATATCACGGGCCATGTCGCTGGCGGCTGCTAACGATTCGCAGGCTTCTACGAGCAGTGTTTCTTCGTCCACGGCGGGGTCGACGAGGAAGATCTTGCTGGTCTTGCGGGAAGGGATTGAAAGCTTCAGTGAGCCGGGGTTGAGATAGAAGTTGATGGCGCGGTCGGTCGCTTCTCTTAACTTTTGAGGTTCGAGGGTTGGGTCGTACGGGATCGGATCGGTATCCGGGGGATTTGGCGTGGCTTTGAACATGAGTGAAGCTCCTATCGCAGTTTCAGGAGCCGTCACTTCTCGCTACCAAACGAGGGTGGCGGCCATACGCGGGTTGGTAGACCGGCTGCAATAGGAAACCCGGCGCTCTCGAAAGAGCCCCCCGCATGACCACCATATAAAGCAAGCCGCAAAAAAGAGGCTGCAGAAGGTGTCGCCATACAACTATTACAGACGGGCTACCAAACCCGATCACTGATTTTCAGTGACAGGGAAACGATATAGCCCGAGCCATGGTCGCGTATGCCGGCGGATTCTGGCGTACGCGTAGGTAACGGCGCAAGGCGTTGTAGGGCTTGTGGCGTAACGGGTTGTGTAATTTAAACGCGCTCGCAGGATTGCGTTTACTGACAGAAAAAGCGGGAAGTTGCCCTGATATTTTGGTGTTGTTCGTCAGGCCGCCATCGCTGGCAAGCCAGCTCCCACAGTTTCGGCGATGTACTCAAAAACCTGTGCTTGGCGCAAAATCCTGTAGGAGTGAGCCTGCTCGCGATGGCGGTGGGACAGTCAATATTATGTTGCCGGGACGGACGCTATCGCGAGCAGGCTCACTCCTACAGGGGATGGTGGTTCGGGCACAAGAAAGTGTGGGAGCTGGCTTGCCAGCGATGGCGGTGGGGCAGTCGATATTGATGTTGTATGTGCTGGTCTCATCGCTGGCAAGCCAGCTCCCAAAGGGATTGCATGCAGTCTGTAAGACATTGGTCGGCTGGCAGGCCGCCTTCGCGAGCAGGCTCTGCTCCTACGAAAAGCGAGATCAAAAGATCGCAGCCTGCGGCAGCTCCTACCTGAAACTCGCGGCGCAGCCGCACCACTCAACAATGAGCGCAAGCTCGAGTACCGCTTTTGATCTTGATCCACGGGCGACGTCGGAAGGCTGAGTGGAGGGATTGATCCGGGCGTGAGAGCGCAGCGACCGTTTGGCGCAGCCAAACACAGCGAGAGGAGGTGCAGCGAAGCAAACCGTAGGCGCTGCGCCAGGATCGATCCCGGAGCGAAGGAACCCCGAGCCCCAGCGAGCGGGCCGAACGTAGGAGCAAGCCTTTTTTTGCTTACTTTTTTGAGGCGTTTGTCAAAAAAGTGAGTCGCCGTAAGGGCGAAACCCTAAGAAGCCGTTACCGCAGCAACGGATATACACCCAAATCACCGAAGAAACGAAACCACCTTCTGCGCAGCGCTGGCCAAATGCTGTTCATGGGTAAACCCCGAAACCTTCAACGGCTTCAAATCATGATCCCCCGCCGCCAACCAAAACACCTCAATCCCCGGCGCTAACGCATAGCCCTCAACCGCCGCAACATTGCCTAACGCATCCCGCTCCCCCTGCACAATCAACGTCCGCGTCTTCAAAGCGGCCAAATGTTCAACCCGAGGCTTCTCCGGCTTGCCCACCGCATAAAACGGATACCCCAAACACACCAACGCATCAACGCCCAATTCGTCAGCCAAAAGACTGGCCATCCGCCCCCCCATCGACTTCCCGCCAATGGCCAAAACCCCAGCGACATGACGCCGCACCTCGGCATACACCTCAAGCCAACATTCCTGCAGTTTCGCAGCAGGATTCGGCGGCCGCTTCACCCCATCAACCCGCCGCTGCGCCATATAAGGAAACTCAAACCGCAACACATTCACCCCAAGCCCGGCAAGGCGCCGAGCCATATCGTTCATCCACTCGCTATCCATCGGCGCACCAGCACCATGCGCAAGGATCAACGTCGCCGCAGCCTCACCCGACGCGGCATCCCAAAGCCACCCATGATCACGCACGCACTGCGCCCATTGATCCCCGTCAATACTGGCCTTGTGCTGTTTGTCCATGCTTGCCTCGCTTTTAGTCTGCCTATAACTCCAGACGAAGGATTCGCCGCGTCTTTTGCGCGCGCTCACTTCGGCTGAACCGTGGATGGGGAACCATGAACACTTCTATCAGTACCGCCTACAACTACAAGGTGGTCCGCCAATTCGCCATTATGACGGTGGTATGGGGCATCGTCGGCATGGGGCTCGGGGTTTTTCTCGCGGCCCAATTGGTCTGGCCCGAACTCAACTTCAATTTGCCCTGGACCAGTTTCGGCCGTCTGCGCCCGCTGCACACCAACGCGGTGATCTTCGCGTTCGGTGGCTGTGCGCTGTTCGCCAGTTCGTTCTACTCGGTGCAACGCACCTGCCAGACCCAATTGTTTGCGCCAAAAATCGCCGCGTTCTGCTTCTGGGGCTGGCAATTGGTGATCTTGTTGGCGGCAATCAGCCTGCCACTGGGTTACACCAGCTCCAAGGAATACGCCGAGCTGGAATGGCCGATCGACATTCTGATCACCATTGTCTGGGTCGCCTACGCCATCGTGTTCTTCGGCACGATCATGCAGCGCAAAACCAAACACATCTACGTGGGCAACTGGTTCTTCGGCGCGTTCATCATCACCGTGGCGATTCTGCACATCGTCAACAACCTTGAGTTGCCGGTGAGTTTCACCAAGTCCTACTCGGTGTACGCCGGTGCAACCGACGCGATGGTGCAATGGTGGTACGGCCACAACGCCGTAGGCTTTTTCCTCACCGCCGGTTTCCTCGGGATGATGTACTACTTCGTGCCGAAACAGGCCGAGCGCCCGGTGTACTCGTATCGTTTGTCGATCGTGCACTTCTGGGCACTGATCACCCTGTACATCTGGGCCGGCCCGCACCACTTGCACTACACCGCGCTGCCGGACTGGGCACAGTCGCTGGGCATGGTGATGTCGCTGATTCTGCTGGCACCGAGCTGGGGCGGCATGATCAACGGCATGATGACCCTCTCGGGCGCCTGGCATAAGTTGCGCAGCGATCCGATCCTGCGCTTCCTCGTGGTCTCGCTGGCGTTCTACGGCATGTCGACCTTCGAAGGTCCGATGATGGCGATCAAAACGGTCAACGCCCTCTCCCACTACACCGACTGGACCATCGGCCACGTCCACGCCGGCGCGCTCGGTTGGGTAGCGATGATCTCGATCGGCGCGCTGTACCACATGATCCCGAAAATCTTCGGCAAAGCGCAGATGCACAGCATCGGCCTGATCAACGCGCACTTCTGGCTCGCGACCATCGGCACCGTGCTCTACATCGCTTCGATGTGGGTCAACGGCATCGCCCAGGGCCTGATGTGGCGCGCCATCAATGAGGACGGCACGCTGACCTACTCCTTCGTCGAAACCCTGGTGGCCAGCCACCCTGGCTTCATCGTGCGGCTGATTGGCGGGGCGATCTTCCTCAGCGGCATGTTCCTGATGGCTTACAACACCTGGCGCACCGTGCGGGCCTCGCAGCCTGCTGACGTCGTCGCTGCCGCGCAGATGGCCTGAGGAGTCCGCCATGAAACACGAAACGATTGAAAAGAACGTCGGCCTGCTGATGTTGCTCATGGTGCTTGCCGTGAGCATCGGCGGCCTGACCCAGATCGTCCCGCTGTTCTTCCAGGACGTCACCAACAAACCGGTCGAAGGCATGAAGCCTTACACCGCGCTGCAACTGGAAGGCCGCGACATCTATATCCGTGAAGGTTGCGTCGGCTGCCACTCGCAGATGATCCGCCCGTTCCGCGCCGAAACCGAACGTTACGGACATTACTCGGTGGCCGGTGAAAGCGTCTGGGATCACCCGTTCCTGTGGGGCTCGAAACGTACCGGGCCGGATCTGGCCCGGGTCGGCGCGCGCTACTCGGATGACTGGCACCGTGCGCACTTGTACAACCCGCGCAACGTCGTACCGGAATCGAAAATGCCGGCCTACCCATGGCTGGTCACGCAGGCGGTCGACAGCAGCCACACCGAAACCAAGATCAAAGTCATGCGCACCCTCGGCGTGCCGTACACCGACGATGACATCAGCGGCGCGGTGGCCAGCCTCAAGGGCAAGACCGAAATGGACGCTCTCGTCTCTTACCTGCAAGTGCTCGGCACTGCGATCAAGAGCAAGAGGTGAGCCATGGTCATTGAAATGAGTGCAGGCCTGATTCGCGGCCTCGGCACGGTCGTGGTGTTCGTCGCCTTCGTCGGCCTGACCTTGTGGGTGTTCAACCGCAAGCGCACCCCGGAGTTCGCTGAAGCACGTCTGCTGCCGTTCGCCGACGAACCGCAAGCCGAAACAACCCAAGCAAATGAGACAAGGAGTACCCGGCCATGACCACCTTCTGGAGTACGTGGATCTGCGTACTGACCATCGGCAGCCTGATCGGCCTGACGTGGCTGCTGATCGGCACCCGCCGGGGCGAAACCAAGGGCAGCGTCGACCAGACCATGGGCCACAGCTTCGATGGCATCGAGGAGTACGACAACCCGCTGCCGCAGTGGTGGTTCATGCTGTTCGCCGGCACGCTGGTGTTTTCCGTGGGCTATCTGATTCTGTATCCGGGCCTGGGCAACTGGAAAGGCATTCTCCCGGGTTACGAGGATGGCTGGACCGGTGTGCACGAGTGGGAAAAGGAAATGAACAAGGCCGACGCCAAATTCGGGCCGATCTTCGCCAAGTTCGCCGCCATGCCGGTGGAAGAAGTAGCGAAGGACCCGCAGGCGCTGAAAATGGGTGGCCGCCTGTTCGCCTCCAATTGCTCGGTGTGCCACGGCTCCGACGCCAAAGGCGCGTTCGGTTTCCCTAACCTCGCCGACAGCGACTGGCGCTGGGGCGGCGACGCCGACACCATCAAGACCACCATCATGGGTGGCCGGATGGCGGCGATGCCGGCCTGGGGTGAAGTGTTGGGCGAGGCCGGGGTGAAGAACGTTGCCGCTTATGTGCGTCACGAACTGGCCGGCCTGCCATTGCCAGCCGACAACAAGGCTGACCTGCAAGCGGGACAACAAGCGTTCAGCACCACGTGTGTAGCCTGTCATGGGGCAACCGGCCACGGCACTGAAGCCATGGGCGCGCCGAATCTGACGCACCCGGGCGGGTTTATCTATGGCACCAGCCTGACCCAACTCGAGCAGACCATTCGCCATGGCCGTCAGGGTCACATGCCGGCGCAAAACGAGCTGCTGGGCAACGATAAAGTGCAATTGCTTGCGGCTTATGTGTACAGCCTCAGCCACGGATTGAATACAGAAAAACTGATTACTGAAGACAACCAGAAGTAAGCATTGCGCACACCTCTGCCGCACGATTCTCCGTGCGGCAGTTTCCCACCCCTTTGCGACGCATTGTCGCACCCCTTAACAGCCTCGCCTTTCGGTTCCCCGAATTCGGGTCTAAGCTTGCTCGATGCGGACTGGCTCATGCCGGTTGCAGGTCGACCCCGAGCGATATGTTCGATGAATTGGCTGACAGACTCGCCGCAAAGGCCGGTAGATACCGGCTGTCGCGCCGATTGCCATTCATCAGCCGAACTGGCCGTTCGAACATACCTCGTTACAAGTGACCTGAACCCCTCGCTTTTTTCGTCCGCTGCGACATTTTGTCCGAGGCCGATTTTGTCCTTACGCGGCGCATGGAAAGGCCGCAGAATCAGCCTTGGAAAGCATTGACCCAGGTCATGGCGCGTTGCAATGACCCCCTGCTCTCTGCATACTTGCGGCCGATTTTAATCCTAATAAAACACCCAAACCGTGGAACCTTAGAATGAGCACAGCAATCAGTCCGACTGCTTATAACTATAAGGTAGTCCGCCAGTTCGCCATCATGACGGTGGTCTGGGGGATCCTTGGCATGGGGCTCGGTGTCTTCATCGCCTCGCAACTGGTTTGGCCGGAGTTGAACTTCGGTCTGCCGTGGACGAGCTTTGGACGCCTGCGCCCGTTGCACACAAACCTGGTGATTTTCGCCTTCGGTGGTTGTGCACTATTTGCCACTTCCTACTATGTCGTGCAGCGAACCTGCCAGACGCGACTGATTTCCGACAGCCTCGCCGCCTTCACCTTCTGGGGCTGGCAAGCGGTGATTGTCGGCGCGATCATTACCTTGCCGCTGGGTTACACCACCACCAAGGAATACGCGGAACTGGAATGGCCGATCGCCATTTTGCTGGCCATTGTCTGGGTCACCTACGGTCTGGTGTTCTTCGGCACCATTACCAAGCGCAAAACCAAGCACATCTATGTGGGTAACTGGTTCTACGGTGCGTTCATCGTCGTCACGGCGATGCTGCACATCGTCAACCACGCCTCCCTGCCGGTGAACCTGTTCAAGTCCTACTCCGCCTACTCGGGCGCGACCGATGCGATGATCCAGTGGTGGTACGGCCACAACGCGGTGGGCTTCTTCCTGACCACCGGTTTCCTCGGGATGATGTACTACTTCGTGCCGAAACAGGCCGAGCGTCCGATCTACTCCTATCGCCTGTCGATCGTGCACTTTTGGGCCCTGATCACCCTGTACATCTGGGCCGGCCCGCACCACCTGCACTACACCGCACTGCCGGATTGGGCACAATCGCTGGGCATGGCGATGTCGATCATCCTGCTGGCGCCAAGCTGGGGCGGCATGATCAACGGCATGATGACCCTCTCTGGCGCCTGGCATAAGCTGCGCACCGACCCGATCTTGCGCTTCCTCGTGGTCTCCCTGGCGTTCTACGGCATGTCGACCTTCGAAGGGCCGATGATGGCGATCAAGACCGTCAACTCGCTCTCGCACTACACCGACTGGACCATCGGCCACGTACACGCCGGCGCTCTCGGCTGGGTGGCAATGATCTCGATCGGCGCGATCTACCACATGATCCCGCGTCTGTTCGGCCGTGCGCAGATGCACAGTGTCGGTCTGATCAACGCGCACTTCTGGCTCGCGACCATCGGTACCGTGCTGTACATCGCTTCGATGTGGGTCAACGGCATCACTCAGGGCCTGATGTGGCGTGCAATCAACGACGACGGCACCCTCACCTACTCGTTTGTTGAAGCGCTGCAAGCCAGCCACCCGGGCTACATCGTCCGTGCCCTGGGCGGTGCTTTCTTCGCCAGCGGCATGTTCCTGATGGCTTACAACGTCTGGCGCACTGTGCGCGCCTCGAACGCTGTTGAAGCTGAAGCCGCCGCCCAGATCGCTGTCGTTGGAGCTCACTGATGAAGCATGAAGCTGTCGAGAAGAATATTGGCCTGCTGGCCTTCTTCATGGTCATCGCCGTCAGCGTTGGCGGCCTGACCCAAATCGTTCCGCTGTTTTTCCAGGACGTCACCAACAAGCCGGTCGAAGGCATGAAGCCTCGTTCGGCGCTGGAACTGGAAGGCCGCGACGTTTACATCGCCAACGGTTGTGTCGGCTGCCACTCGCAGATGATCCGTCCGTTCCGCGCCGAAACCGAACGCTACGGCCACTATTCGGTTGCCGGTGAAAGCGTCTGGGATCACCCGTTCCTGTGGGGTTCCAAGCGTACTGGTCCGGACCTGGCCCGGGTCGGCGGTCGTTACTCCGATGACTGGCAACGTGCGCACTTGTACAACCCGCGCAACGTGGTGCCTGAGTCGAAAATGCCGGCTTACCCGTTCCTCGTGGAAAACAAGCTCGACGGCAAGGAAACCGCCAAGAAAATGGAGGTTTTGCGCACCCTCGGCGTCCCTTACACCGACGAAGACATCGCCGGTGCACAGGATGCCGTGAAGGGCAAAACCGAAATGGACGCGCTGGTGGCCTATCTGCAAGGCCTGGGCACCATCATCAAAAGCAAACGGTGAATTAGATGGATATCGGGATGATTCGTGGCCTGGGCACCGTTGTTGTGATGGTGGCCTTCATCGGTCTGGCGCTGTGGGTGTTCAGCCCCAAGCGCAAGTCGGAGTTTGAAGACGCGACCTTGTTGCCTTTTGCGGATGATCCCGAAGCCATCAAGCACGTCGAGCAAGCTTCTAGGAGTAACAAAGAATGACTACATTCTGGAGTCTGTACGTCACAGTCCTCAGTCTCGGTACGATCTTTTCCCTGACCTGGCTGCTGCTGTCGACCCGCAAGGGCCAGCGCAGCGAACAGACGGACGAGACGGTCGGGCACTCCTTCGACGGGATCGAGGAGTACGACAACCCACTGCCGAAATGGTGGTTCATGCTGTTTGTCGGCACCATCGTTTTTGCCTTGGGTTACCTGGTGTTGTACCCGGGTCTGGGCAACTGGAAAGGCCTGCTGCCGGGGTACAACTACCTCGATAACGACAAGCAGACCGCGTTCGCCAACGGCCAGACCGGCTGGACCGGCGTGCACGAGTGGGAAAAGGAAATGGCCCGCTCGGACGCCAAGTTCGGTCCGATCTTCGCCAAGTTCGCCGCGATGCCAATCGAAGAAGTCGCCAAGGATCCGCAAGCACTGAAAATGGGTGGCCGTCTGTTCGCCTCCAACTGCTCGGTGTGCCACGGTTCCGACGCCAAGGGCGCTTACGGTTTCCCTAACCTGACCGACGCCGACTGGCGCTGGGGCGGCGAGCCGGAAACCATCAAGACCACCATCATGGGCGGTCGTCACGCCGTGATGCCGGCCTGGGCTGAAGTGATTGGCGAACAAGGCGTGGCCGACGTCGCGGCATTCGTCGTGACCAAACTCGATGGCCGCAAACTGCCGGAAGACACCAAGGCTGACCCGGAAAACGGCGGCAAACTGTTCGCCGCCAACTGCGTGGCCTGCCACGGTCCGGCCGGCAAAGGCACTCCCGCCATGGGCGCGCCGGATCTGACCCACCCGGGCGCGTTCATCTACGGCTCGAGCTTCGCGCAACTGCAGCAGACCATCCGTTACGGCCGTCAGGGCCAGATGCCTGCGCAGGAACAACTGCAAGGCAACGACAAGGTTCACCTGCTGGCGGCTTACGTTTACAGCCTGTCTCACGGTGAAAAAGCACCGGAAGCGAACGCCGAATAAGGCCAACGCCTGTAACACCAAAAAGGCCCCGCCGATTTAAATTGGCGGGGCCTTTTTTGTGCTGGCATTCATGCCTTGCGACATTTGCTCAATAGACCTGAGCAGCGCTGCCCCGTAGGTTTTTGCCCTTAGGCAGAAACGCTTTCGCCGGTGCCGATATGACAGTAACCCTCCGATCGTCCGCAACCCACCTGCCCGATTGCTGGCTCAACGTAAAAGTAGTAACGTTTCTACATCAGCATTTCAGGAGGCCGAACATTATGGCCATCAAAACCATTTCCAGCCGCGAATTCAACCAGGACACCAGCGCTGCCAAAAAGGCCACGCATCTGGGCCCGGTCATCATCACTGATCGTGGCAAGCCTGCCCACGTACTGCTGAGCATTGAGGAGTATCAGAGACTGACCGGTAGCCAGACCAGCATCGTCGAGCTGCTGGTCATGCCGAATACGCCTGAAATCGAATTCGAACCAGAGCGCGCCCTCATCACCCCTCGTAGCGTGGACCTGTCTTGATGTTTCTACTTGATACAAATGTAGTGTCCGAATTGCGAAAACCCCAAGCCGACAAGCAGGTGCTGACATGGGCAAGCAGCGTCGCACCGGCGAGCCTGTACTTATCGGCAATCACGGTATTGGAGTTGGAAACCGGCATTCTGCGGATCGAACGCCGCGACCCGCTGCAAGGAGTGATGTTGCGTAACTGGCTTGAGCGGCACGTCAAACCAGCCTTCAGCGGAAGAATACTCTCGGTCGATAGCGCCGTTGCCACCCGATGCGCACAACTGCACGTGCCTGATCGCAGCAATGAATGCGACGCCTTGATTGCCGCCACCGCCCTTGTACATGGCCTGACGTTGGTCACCCGTAACGTTACGGACTTTCAAACCAGCGGCGTTCACCTGATCAACCCATGGATCGCTGCCAATAACTGATCATAAAAAACCCCGCCAGATCGCTGGCGGGGCTTTTTTATGGCCGTTCGGCCCAGATCGATTTCACTGGCACCGTGGCGACTGGCTCGCGCTTACGCCATTCATTACGCTCAACCAGACTCACTTCCAGTTGCTTGCGATCCTTGGAGAAGCTTGCGATCAGATAGGTCTGCTGGGAAGCCGCACCGCTGAGAAACATCGGAACGGTGCCGATCTGGCTCACTCGTCCGCCATTCCTGTGAAGATGGCCGGCAAATATCGCCGTCACTTGATACTGTTCGATCATATTCCTGAAGCGCTTTTCCTGATCCCAGTTCCCATTCCAATCATAAGGTTTGTGCATGTTAATGATGATTGCATAGCCTTGAACCCGCGCAAGCCTCAAGTTGGTTTCAAGCCAATCCAGCGATTGGGTGATCTTAAACTCATGGTAGGGATGGACTATATCTACGGCATAGGTCGGCTCATTATTCAGCTGAATCAAGCGCACCTCCCCGACATCTTTCGAGTATGCGAGACTGCCTTTGTACTGTTTACCTAATCCACCGCCAGTCACGCGCAGGTCAAACTCATCGACTTTGCCTCTGTGGTGTTCTTCGTACGCAACAACACTGTTGGCGGCGCAGCGATTACCAAAGCAGTCATCTATATTATTTTCGTAGTCGTGATTACCCAGACCGTATAAATAGTCGCGACCGAAATGTTTATTCAACGCACTTTTCATAAAGGATATCTGGTACGGATGGCCGAAGGCTGTGATGTCGCCATTAATCATCAGTGGCACCTGCGCCTGCCCGCCCATCTGCCGCCGGAAATCGGCGATGCTCGCAAACTGCGTGTCCACCAGCCATTTGGAGCGCTGATCAAAATCGACATCCGACTCATGCTCGCCACTGTCAGTCTTGTCTGTCCAGGGATACTGAGGGTCCGATGCAAAAACCATGTGCTGAGGCATTGCTTCATTGGATTGGGCCAGCGGCATCCATAACAGTATACCGACACTGGCCATTATTTTTACTACTTCCTTGATAGTCGCTGCGTTAAAACCTCCATTAGTTAAATAACATTAGCCGCCGCGCAAAGCGGCGTGCCAGCCAAAGCTAACGGAAAACACCGAAACACCTCAAACTAAAAATACCGAACATTAAATGAAAGTTATTTCAAAAGAATATACCGCCCTTAGCACTTATAAGATTTAGCAGCACTTACCCTCTTCAACAGATCAACAAACATTAATATTTGCGCCCCACCCCATAGTGGCGAAAACAACTTATTAATCATTTGTTATGCCCTCACAAACACAAAACCCGATCGCTCGCCCGACGATATCACGTTCGTGTGAGGGCACAAAAACAGCGACAGATCGTGCCATGCCGAATCACCTCCGCCGGTTTTGTGAAAACCGTCCATACTTCACAAGTCAATTGACCTGCATCATGCTTTGTTACATTCGCTACACCATTCAGGTTTTTTCCCCAACGCGACCAAAGGTCGCACCCTTGAGCTAGAGCGACAGGCGTATCATTGCGCCACTGCAACACCCCTTTTTGACCGCGGTTGGCACGTATCGACCGAGGCATTTTTCCACTGCCGTGGGATGCAATGATGAGCAACCAGATTCCGGTACACGACGTCACACCACCGAGCAAAAACGCGAACAACAGCGTTGACCTTTACGCCTCTCGAGAAAAAATCTACACCCGCGCGTTCACCGGCCTGTTCCGCAATCTGCGGATGATGGGCGGCGCCGCATTGTTCCTGCTGTATTTCGGCACGGTGTGGCTGAACTGGGGCGGCCATCAGGCCGTGTGGTGGAACCTGCCGGAGCGCAAGTTCTTCATTTTCGGCGCGACCTTCTGGCCACAGGATTTCATTCTGCTGTCCGGCCTTTTGATCATTGCCGCCTTCGGCCTGTTCTTCATCACGGTGTATGCCGGTCGGGTCTGGTGCGGTTACACCTGTCCGCAAAGCGTGTGGACGTGGATTTTCATGTGGTGCGAAAAGGTCACCGAAGGCGACCGCAACCAGCGCATCAAACTCGACAAGGCGCCAATGAGCGCCAACAAATTCCTGCGCAAAGCCGCCAAGCACTTGATGTGGCTGTTGATCGGGTTCGTCACCGGCATGACCTTCGTCGGCTATTTCTCGCCGATCCGCGAACTGGTTTTCGAATTCTTCACCGGCCAGGCCGATGGCTGGTCGTATTTCTGGGTCGGTTTCTTCACCCTCGCCACCTATGGCAACGCCGGCTGGTTGCGCGAGCAGGTGTGCATTTACATGTGCCCGTATGCGCGTTTTCAGAGCGTGATGTTCGACAAGGACACACTGATCGTTTCCTACGATCCGCGGCGCGGTGAAAGCCGTGGCCCGCGCAAGAAAGGCGTCGACTACAAGGCACTGGGCCTGGGCGATTGCATCGATTGCACGATGTGCGTGCAGGTCTGCCCGACCGGCATCGACATCCGCGACGGCCTGCAGATCGAGTGCATCGGCTGCGCCGCATGCATCGATGCCTGCGACAGCATCATGGACAAAATGGACTACCCGCGCGGGCTGATCAGCTACACCACCGAGCACAACCTGTCCGGGCAGAAAACCCATAAACTGCGACCACGTCTGATCGGCTACGCCATCGTGCTGCTGGCGATGATCAGCCTGTTGGTCACCGCGTTCTTCATGCGCTCGCTGGTTGGTTTCGATGTCAGCAAGGACCGCGTGCTGTACCGCGAAAACGCTGAAGGGCGGATCGAAAACGTCTACAGCCTGAAAATCATGAACAAGGACCAGCGCGACCACACCTACCTGCTGGACGCCAGCGGCCTGCCGGATCTGCGCCTGCAAGGCAAACGCGAGATCAAGGTCGCGGCCGGTGACATATTCAGCATGCCGGTCGAGTTGTCGAGCGCACCGGAACAACTGCCATCGAGCACCAACGAGGTGAAATTCATCCTCAAGGATGCCGATGACGCCAGCGTCCACGTTGAAGCCAAGAGCCGATTCATCGGCCCACAAATCCGTTGAGAGAACTGAACATGCCCGCAGCAAACGCCGCAAGTCCCTGGTACAAGCATCTTTGGCCATGGATCATCATCGGGATTCTGGCCTGTTCGGTGACCCTGACCCTGTCGATGGTGACCATCGCGGTGAACAACCCGGACAACCTGGTCAACGACAACTACTACGAGGCCGGCAAAGGCATCAACCGTTCGCTGGACCGTGAACTGCTCGCGCAGAACCTGAAGATGCGCGCCAATGTGCATCTGGATGATCTCACCGGTGAAGTCGACCTGCGTTTGAGCGGCGACAGCCAGCCGAAAACCCTTGAGCTGAACCTGATCTCGCCGACCCAGCCGGAGAAGGATCGCAAAATCGTCCTGACCCGCAGCGAAACCGAAGCGGGTCGCTACATCGGCCAACTCGGCGACAAGGTCGAAGGTCGTCGCTTTGTCGAACTGCTCGGCAGTCAGGATGACCACGTCTGGCGTATGTTTGAAGAAGAGCTGGTCAGCCACGACAAGGACCTGCTGCTCGGCGACGAACCGCTGCAAGGCGCCGAAGACCTCAAGAAGTAACCCTGACTCTGATCGTTCCCACGCTCTGCGTGGGCACGCAGCCAGGGACGCTCCGCGTCCCAGCCGAAGCGGACGCAGAGCGTCCGGGGAGGCATTCCCACGCGGAGCGTGGGAACGATCATCGGAACACGTGCCATGACCACCCCACTCCCCTGCTACCACTGCGCCTTGCCCGTCCCCTCCGGCAGTCGCTTCACCGCTGTCGTGCTCGGCGAGTCCCGCGAGTTCTGCTGCCCGGGCTGCCAGGCGGTGGCCGAAGCCATTGTGGCCGGTGGCCTCGAACACTATTACCAGCACCGCAGCGAAGCCTCGGCCAACCCTGAAGCGCTGCCGGTGCAACTGGTCGATGAGTTGGCGCTGTACGACCGCGCCGACGTGCAAAAACCGTTCGTTCGCCATGAAGGCGATCTGGCCGAAACCACCCTGCTGATGGAAGGCATCAGTTGCGCGGCCTGCGGCTGGCTGATCGAGAAACACCTGCGCACGCTGCCCGCCGTCGCCGAGGCGCGCCTGAACCTGTCCAACCATCGCCTGCACGTGAGCTGGGCCGACGCACAATTGCCGCTGAGCCAGATCCTCGCCGAACTGCGCCACATCGGTTACGCCGCCCACCCGTATCAGGCCGACCGCGCCAGCGAGCAACTGGCCAGTGAAAATCGTCTCGCCCTTCGCCAACTCGGCGTGGCCGGGCTGCTGTGGTTCCAGGCGATGATGGCGACCATGGCCACCTGGCCCGAATTCAACATCGACCTCAGCCCTGAGCTGCACACGATTCTGCGTTGGGTAGCGCTGTTCCTGACCACACCGATCGTGTTCTATAGCTGCGCACCGTTCTTCAAAGGGGCGATGCGCGATCTGCGCACACGGCATCTGACCATGGACGTCTCGGTGTCGTTGGCCATCGGCAGCGCCTACATCGCCGGGATATGGACATCGATCAGCGGCGTCGGCGAGTTGTATTTCGACGCGGTCGGCATGTTTGCCCTATTCCTGCTCGCTGGGCGCTATCTGGAACGTCGCGCGCGTGAACGAACCGCCGCCGCCACCGCCCAACTGGTGAACCTGCTACCCGCCTCATGCCTGCGGCTGGACAGCACCGGTCAGAGCGAACGCATCCTGCTCAGCGAATTACGCCTGGGTGATCGAATTCTGGTGCAACCGGGTTCGATCCTGCCGGCAGACGGCAAGATCATCGACGGCCAGTCGAGCGTCGATGAATCGCTGCTGACTGGTGAATATCTGCCGCAACCACGCACGCTCGGCGATGCAGTCACTGCCGGCACCCTCAATGTCGAAGGCGCCTTGACCGTTGAAGTGCAGGCGTTGGGGCAGGACACTCGATTGTCCGCCATCGTTCGTTTACTCGACCGCGCCCAGGCGGAGAAACCGCGACTGGCGGAAATCGCCGACCGCGCCGCGCAATGGTTCCTGCTTTTGTCGTTGATCGCGGCGGCGGCCATCGGTCTGTTGTGGTGGGAACTGGACTCGTCGCGAGCGTTCTGGATCGTCCTCGCGATGCTGGTCGCGACCTGCCCTTGCGCGCTGTCGCTGGCGACGCCGACGGCGTTGACAGCGGCCACCGGCACCCTGCACAAACTCGGTCTGCTGCTGACGCGCGGGCATGTGCTGGAAGGTCTGAACCAGATCGACACAGTGATTTTCGACAAGACCGGCACCCTCACCGAAGGCCGCTTGGTGTTGCGTTCGATTCGCCCGCTCGGCGCACTCGACAGCGATCAATGCCTGAGCCTCGCCGCCGCTCTGGAAAACCGCTCGGAACACCCGATTGCCCGCGCGTTCGGCCGTGCACCGCTGGCCGCCGAAGAAGTCCACAGCACGCCGGGACTCGGCCTCGAAGGGCTGGTGGGCGAGCAGCGGCTGCGTATTGGTCAGGCGGATTTTGTCTGCGCCCTCAGTGGCGTTGCGGCACCGCCGATGCCGGACGAGGCGGGACAATGCTTGCTGTTGGGCGACGCTCACGGGCCGCTGGCCTGGTTCGTTCTCGATGACCGCTTGCGTGACGACGCCCCTGCTCTACTTGCCGCGTGCAAGGCGCGGGGCTGGCGCACGTTGCTGTTGTCCGGCGACAGCTCGCCGATGGTCGCCAGCGTCGCCGCCGAACTCGGTATCGACGAGGCGCGAGGCGGCTTGCGCCCCGATGACAAGCTGCAAGTCCTGCAACAGCTGCACAAGGAAGGTCGCAAGGTGTTGATGCTCGGCGACGGCGTGAATGACGTGCCGGTGCTGGCGGCGGCCGACATCAGCGTGGCCATGGGCTCGGCCACTGACCTTGCGAAAACCAGCGCCGATGCGGTGTTGCTGTCCAATCGCCTCGATGCCCTGGTGCAAGCCTTTACGTTGGCGCGACGCACCCGCCGGGTAATCATCGAGAACCTGCTGTGGGCCGCGCTGTACAATGGCCTCATGTTGCCGTTCGCCGCCCTCGGCTGGATCACTCCGGTGTGGGCGGCGGTTGGCATGTCGATCAGTTCGTTGACCGTGGTGCTCAACGCTTTGCGCCTGACTCGCCTGCCGGGTTCGCCGCACGCCAGCACCCGATCGCCAACCCGCCCGCTGCCGGCCTGAGCCGCGCGGGCCTGGAGTACAGATGCCAGCTCTCTACGTGATGATTCCGGCCGCGTTGCTGATCGTCGCCATCGCCGTGTACATCTTCTTCTGGGCGGTGGACAGCGGTCAGTACGACGACCTCGACGGCCCGGCGCACAGCATCCTGTTCGACGATCAGGACCCGAAACACACCGCTGCCGTCGACGAAGTGAACGCCAGCAAACCGGACGACAAGGCCCCTCCCCATGCTTGAACTGGCGCCACTGCTGGTCTCGGCACTGATTCTCGGTTTGCTCGGTGGCGGCCATTGCCTGGGCATGTGCGGCGGCTTGATGGGCGCACTGACCCTGGCGATTCCCAAGGAGCAGCGCAGTCGGCGTTTTCGCTTGTTGCTGGCGTATAACCTTGGGCGAATCCTCAGCTACGCCACAGCCGGACTGCTGATCGGCCTGGCCGGATGGGCGGTGGCCAACAGCCCCGCCGCGCTGTTCATGCGCGTGCTGGCCGGGTTGCTGCTGATCGCCATGGGTTTGTATCTGGCCGGCTGGTGGAGCGGGCTGACGCGCATTGAAAGCCTCGGGCGTGGGCTGTGGCGTTACATTCAGCCGGTGGCCAACCGTTTGCTGCCGGTGTCGAGCCTGCCACGTGCGTTGCTGCTTGGTGCGTTGTGGGGCTGGCTGCCCTGCGGGCTGGTTTACAGCACGTTGCTGTGGTCGGCGAGTCAGGGTAATGCGCTGGACAGTGCGTTATTGATGCTCGCTTTTGGCCTCGGCACCTGGCCGGTGTTGCTCGCCACCGGGCTTGCGGCCGAGCGGGTGACGGCGCTATTGCGCAAGCGCAGCGTGCGCATGGCCGGTGGTTTGCTGGTCATCCTGTTCGGCATCTGGACATTGCCCGGCCCGCACCAGCATTGGCTGATGGGGCATTAAAATCAAAAGATCGCAGCCTGTGGCAGCCCCTACATTGGAATGTGTCCCCCTGTAGGAGCTGCCGCAGGCTGCGATCTTTTGCTCTTGTGCTGTTGATGCAAATCAACAGCCCCACCGCCGCACCCCGATAGACTCGCCACACTGCCAGCCTATCCGGGGGAATGCCCGCATGCTCGACGCCATTCGTTGGGACACTGATCTGATCCGCCGCTACGACCTGGCGGGGCCGCGCTACACCTCGTATCCGACGGCCGTGCAATTCAACAGTCAGGTCGGCACCTTCGACCTGTTCCATGCCCTGCGCGACAGCCGCAAAGCCCTGCGCCCGTTGTCGCTGTACGTGCATGTGCCGTTCTGCGCGAACATTTGCTACTACTGCGCCTGCAACAAGGTCATCACCAAGGATCGCGGCCGTGCGATGCCGTACCTGCAACGGCTCGAACAGGAAATCCAGCTGATCGCCTGCCACCTCGACCCTGCGCAAAAAGTCGAGCAACTGCACTTTGGCGGCGGCACCCCGACCTTTCTCAGCCACGATGAACTGCGCCAGTTGATGGCGCACCTGCGCAAGCACTTCAACCTGCTGGAGGACGACTCCGGCGATTACGGCATCGAGATCGACCCGCGTGAAGCCGACTGGTCGACCATGGGGCTGCTGCGTGAACTCGGTTTCAATCGCGTCAGCATCGGACTGCAAGACCTCGATCCGGCCGTACAACGCGCAGTCAATCGCCTGCAAAGTCTGGAAGAAACCCGTGCCGTCATCGATGCCGCGCGCACCCTGCAATTTCGCTCGATCAACGTCGACCTGATCTACGGTTTGCCCAAGCAGACGCCGGACAACTTCGCCCGTACCGTCGAGGAAGTCATCAGCCTGCAACCGGACCGGCTCTCGGTGTTCAACTATGCGCACTTGCCCGAGCGCTTCATGCCGCAGCGGCGAATCAACGGTAACGAACTGCCAAGCCCGGCTCAGAAGCTGGAAATGCTCCAGCGCACCATCGAGCAACTGACCGCCGCCGGGTACCGCTACATCGGCATGGACCACTTCGCCCTGCCGGACGACGAACTGGCCATCGCTCAGGAAGAGGAAACCCTGCAACGCAACTTCCAGGGCTACACCACCCACGGTCATTGCGATTTGATTGGTCTGGGGGTTTCCGCGATCAGCCAGATCGGCGACCTGTACTGCCAGAACAGCAGCGACCTCAACGAATACCAGAACACCCTCGCCGCCGCACAACTGGCGACCAGCCGTGGCCTGGTGTGCAACGCCGATGATCGCCTGCGCCGAGCGGTGATCCAGCAATTGATCTGCAACTTCAGCCTCGACTTCGCCGAGATCGAACAGCAGTTCAACGTCGATTTCCAGGGCTATTTCGGCGCGCTGTGGCCGCAATTGCAGGGCATGGCCAACGATGGCCTGATTACTCTCGATCGCGAACGCATCGAGGTGTTGCCGGCCGGACGCCTGCTGGTGCGCGCGGTGTGCATGGTCTTCGACGCATATCTGGAACAGCAGAACCGTCAGCGCTTCTCGCGGGTGATTTAGTTCTTCATCAGCAGCGAGGCTGTTTTCATGGTTTGTTCCGGGGTCAGGTTCGACTGATTCATGACTTTGGACAAGGACAGGTTGGCGGTGATCAAGCCATTGTTCAGTGCAGCAATGGCGCCTTTGAGCGCGGCGAGTTTGGCGATCTTCTCTTCGGTGGACAGGGTCTTGTCGGCCATGACCGCTTTGATACGGGCGTTCTTCTCGGCAATCTGTTGTTGCAGTTGGCGGATCATTTTCAGCAGTTGCTGGATGTTTTCCGGCAAGCCGCTTTCTTCGATGTCGCGGTTGTCGCCGCCTGAGCCGGCGGACTTGTGGATGGCGGCACCGGACAGCGACACTTTGACGCCCTCGACCAAGGTCGGGCTTGTCAGCAGCGACGATTCACCGTCCTGCTCGTGATCAACCGTGTTTCGGCTGGTTTCCAGCAACGATGCAACGCCGCTGTTAGCGGGGCTTAGCGTACCGATAGCGGCCATCGAAGCGTTCCTTGTATGCGTTCTGATACCTGTTTATCGGCGGCATGTCCTGCGGCTTTATAGCCGTAGGACAAAGTCGCCGCAGACTGGCCTGAATGTCCTCCTGTGGGTTACCCTTACGGCTTATGTGTGTTTTCCCACAAGGATTTAAGAAATGTCCGAGCCAGTTAAACTGCGCGCTCACAACCAGGCCCATTGCAAGGATTGCAGCCTGGCCCCTCTCTGCCTGCCACTTTCTCTGAATCTGGAAGACATGGATGCGCTGGACGAAATCGTTAAACGCGGCCGCCCGCTGAAAAAGGGTGAGTTCCTGTTCCGTCAGGGCGACACGTTCGATTCCGTTTATGCAGTACGCTCCGGCGCCCTGAAGACCTTCAGCCTGAGCGACAGCGGCGAAGAACAACTGACCGGTTTCCACCTGCCGAGTGAACTGGTCGGCCTGTCCGGCATGGACACCGAGAAACACCCGGTGTCGGCCCAGGCGCTGGAAACCACCTCGGTCTGCGAAATCCCCTTCGAACGTCTCGACGAACTGGCCCTGCAACTGCCGCAGCTGCGCCGCCAGTTGATGCGCGTAATGAGCCGTGAAATCCGCGACGACCAGCAAATGATGTTGCTGCTGTCGAAAAAAACCGCCGACGAGCGCATCGCCACGTTTCTGGTCAACCTGTCGGCACGCTTCCGCGCTCGCGGCTTTTCGGCCAACCAATTCCGCCTTGCAATGTCGCGTAACGAAATCGGCAACTACCTCGGTCTGGCCGTGGAAACCGTGTCTCGCGTGTTCACCCGCTTCCAGCAAAACCAGCTGATCGCCGCCGAGGGCAAGGAGATTCATATCCTCGACCCGATCCAGCTCTGCGCGCTGGCCGGTGGCTCGCTCGAAGGCTGATCTCGATCCGCGGTTGAGCGAAGCGTTTCAGCCGCGGGTATACTGCGCCGTTTGCAGCCCTGCCAGGACACCTCGACGATGGTCTTCGACTCCTTCGACATCAAATCGCTTATCCGCCCCGTGATCGACTTCCCGAAACCGGGCGTGATCTTTCGCGACATCACCCCGCTGTTCCAGTCGCCGACGGCCCTGCGCCTGGTGATGGACAGCTTCGCCCACCGCTATGTGGAAGCCGACTTCACCCACATCGGCGCGATGGATGCCCGTGGTTTCCTGATCGGCTCGGTGCTGGCGTATCAGTTGAACAAGCCGCTGGTGCTGTTCCGCAAGCAAGGCAAACTGCCGGCCGACGTGCTGGCTGAAGGTTACGCGACCGAGTACGGCGAAGCGTTCCTCGAAGTACACGCCGACAGCCTGTGCGAAGGCGACTCGGTGGTGATGTTCGATGACTTGATCGCCACGGGCGGCACGCTGATTGCGGCGGCCAACCTGATTCGCCGGATGGGCGCGCGGGTGCATGAGGCGGCGGCGATTATTGATTTGCCGGAGTTGCAGGGTTCGCAGCGCCTGGAAGACATGGGTATCCCAACGTTTTGCCTGACGCAGTTTGCGTTGACTGATAAGTAAGCGGCGATTTCACTGACGCCATCGCTGGCAAGCCAGCTCCCACAGTGATTTCGGTCGTTCACAAATTTTGTGTACGCCAAAGACACCTGTGGGAGCTGGCTTGCCAGCGATGACGCCAGTTGCTTCACCAATTATTCAAAGCCCCATCTGCTTGCTGATGATCTCGTTCATCACCTCTCGCGTACCGCCGCCAATCGACAGAATGCGGTTATCCCGATACAACCGCTCCACCAGACTCTCGCGCATGTAACCGAGTCCACCGAGAATCTGCACCGCTTCCGTGGTGATCCGGTCCGAAGTGTCCGTGGCAAAGTTCTTCGCCATGCAAATCTCCTTGATCACACTCTGCCCCGCCGCCATTTTCGCCGCCTGCCGGTAAGTGAACTCACGCGACACCTCCAACGCCGTGGCCATCTCGGCGAGGCGATGCTTGATCACCTGAAACTTGCCAATGGGCTTGCCAAACGCTTCGCGCTCACGCGCCCATTTCAGGCTCTGCTCCAGTGCAAGCTGGGAAGTCATGTTGGCCATCAGCGCCAGCGCCAGGCGTTCACTCTGAAAGTTGCCCATGATGCAGGCGAAGCCCATGTTCTCGGCACCGATCAGGTTTCCTACAGGCACACGGCAATCGGCGAAGAACAATTCAGCGGTGTCCGACGCCCACCAGCCCATTTTCTTCAGCTGGCGGCCGACGGTGAAGCCCGGCGTACCCTTCTCGATCAGCAACAGACTGATGCCGGCAAAACCCGGCGCACCGGTGCGCACCGCAACGGTGTAGAAGTCGGCGCGTACGCCGCTGGTGATAAAGGTCTTGCTGCCGCTGACGCGATAGACGTCACCTTCACGCACGGCGCGGGTCTGCAGGTTGGCGACGTCCGATCCACCGCCCGGTTCGGTCACGGCCAGGGCGCTGATCTTTTCGCCGCTGAGCACTTGCGGGACGACGCGATCGCGTACTTCGGGGCGCGCCCATTTGACGATCGGTGGCAGACCGATATCCAGTGACCCCAGCCCCGCCACCAGGCCGCCAGAGCCGCAGCGCATCAGTTCTTCACTGGCGGCGACCTTGGCGAACAGGTCGCCTTCATGGCTGCCACCGAGCGCCTCTGGGTAACCGATACCGAGTATTCCGGCGGCGCCCGCCTTCAGGTACAGCTCACGGGGGAAACTTTCGGCCTCTTCCCACTGATCAATGTCCGGCAGGATCTCGCGTTCGACGAAACGTCTGACGCTGTCGCGGACCATTTGGTGGCTGGGGTCGAAGTATTCCTGAAAGGCAGGCATGGGCGAGCTCCACGGAAGGGTTCGCCGACGTTAACCGAGCGCTTGCTTGGTTTACAAGATACAGAAGATCAAAAGATCGCAGCCTGCGGCAGCTCCTACAGGGAAATGCATTCCAATGCAGGAGCTGCCGCAGGCTGCGATCTTTTGATTTTTATCAGAGGGAAATCGGTTTACGCCCGGCAAACGAATGCGCCAGCGTGCCGCCATCGACCAGCTCCAGCTCGCCGCCCAACGGCACCCCATGGGCAATCCGCGAGGCGATCAGGCCTTTGCTCTGCAACAACTGCGCGATGTAGTGCGCCGTGGCCTCGCCCTCCACCGTCGGGTTGGTCGCGAGGATGACTTCAGCAAACGTCCCCGCCTCTTCGATCCGCGCCATCAATTGCGGAATGCCGATCGCCTCAGGCCCCAGGCCATCGAGCGGCGACAAATGCCCTTTGAGCACAAAGTAGCGCCCACGGAAACCGGTCTGCTCGACCGCGTAAACGTCCATCGGCCCTTCCACCACGCACAGCAACGTGTCGTCGCGGCGGGTGTCGGCGCATTGCGGGCACAAATCGTCTTCGGTCAGCGTGCGGCACTGGCGGCAGTGCCCGACGCCTTCCATGGCCTGGCTGAGTGCCTGCGCCAGACGCAAGCCGCCGCTGCGGTCACGCTCGAGCATCTGCAACGCCATGCGCTGGGCGGTTTTCTGACCGACGCCCGGCAAAGTGCGCAGGGCGTCGATCAGTTGGCGAATCAAAGGGCTGAAGCTCATGGGTAAAAAGTCCGACAAAACAACGAGACGCGGTTTATACCCGCGCCTCTGGCCAGCGTCAAATACTCAGTCCTGGGCGACCTTCACCACCAGTTTGCCGAAGTTGCGCCCTTCCAGCAGACCGATAAACGCTTCAGGCGCCTGCTCCAGGCCTTCGACCACGTCCTCGCGGAATTTGACCTTGCCGTCGCGCACCCACGGCACCATGTGGCTGACGAACTCCGGCTGACGATCACCGTAATCGTCAAACACGATAAAGCCCTGGATGCGCACGCGCTTGGTCAACAGCGTACGTTGCAGCATCGGCAGGCGATCCGGGCCTTCAGGGGCTTCAGAGGCGTTGTAACCGGCGATAAGGCCGCACAGCGGAATGCGTGCCTTCGCGTTGAGCAACGGCACGACCGCGTCGAATACATGGCCACCGACGTTTTCGTAATAGATGTCGATACCGTCGGGGCAGGCCTCGGCCAGTTTTTCGGCGAAGTCAGGAGCCTTGTGGTCGATGCAGGCGTCAAATCCCAGCTCTTCGACAACGTATTTGCACTTCTCGGCGCCGCCGGCCACGCCAACCGCACGCAAACCTTTGATTTTCGCCACTTGGCCGACCACCGAGCCCACCGCACCGGAAGCCGCGGCGACCACAAGGGTCTCGCCTTCTTTCGGCTGGCCGATGTCCATCAGGCCCATGTACGCGGTCGTGCCGGGCATGCCCAGGACGCCGAGGGCCATCGACGGGCTCGGCAACCCCGACGGGATCGGGATGATGTTGCGGCCGTCACTGATGCTGTGGCTTTGCCAGCCTGTGGCACCGACCACCAGATCGCCTTTATGAAACTTCGGATGACGCGAATCCTCGACACGGCTGACAGCGCCACCGGTCATCACCTCGCCGATTTGTACCGGGGCGGCGTAGGACGGTGCATCGCTCATGCGCCCGCGCATGTAGGGGTCGAGGGACAGGTAGAGGGTTTTCAGCAATACCTGGCCGTCCTGCAGATCCGGCAGCGCTTCGCGTTCGAGGCGGAAGTTTTCCGGTGTCGGCGCGCCAACCGGGCGCGAGGCGAGGACGAAGCGTTGATTGAGGGTAAGAGGATCGGACATGTCAGCGTCTCCTGTGAATGATGAATTCAGCGGGTATAGGGAGCAGACCGTTGCGGCTTTTGCGCGTTCGATGTTTCGCACGACATTCATGTAGGAGCTGCGGCACGCTGCGATCTTTTGATCTTGATTTTTTGGTTTAAAGATCAGGATCAAAAGATCGCAGCCTCGTTGCACTCGACAGCTCCTACAGGGTGCTCTGGTGATGGGCCGGAAACAAAAATGCCAGGCGCGAGGCCTGGCATTTTGTGTAGCTCATCTGCCGCCGCTTGGCGAATCAGAATGGCAGTTTCATACCCGCAGGCAGGTTCATGCCGGCAGTCATGCCGCCCATTTTTTCCTGGCTGCTGGCTTCGATCTTGCGCACGGCGTCGTTGACGGCGGCAGCCACAACGGCTTCGAGCATTTCTTTGTCGTCTTCGCTCAGGCCTTCAACCAGGCTTGGGTCGATGCTCACGCTTTTGACGTCGTGACGACCGGTCATCACCACGGTGACCATGTCGCCGCCGGCCTTGCCGGTGACTTCAGCGTTGGCCAGTTCTTCCTGCATCTTGGCCATTTTTTCCTGCATCTGCTGCGCCTGCTTCATCAGGCCGGCCATGCCACCTTTCATCATGGGAATCACCTCAAAAGTACTTGGATCAAAACAGCGCCCGGCCATCGCGGCCGAGCGCCTTCAGATATTAGCCTTGGGCGACCAAGGCATCGACAGGTTCAATAGTATCGTGTCGCACCACCGCGCCAAACTGCTGAACCATCTGCTGGATGAACGGATCGCCGTGGATCGACTCCTCCGCTTCACGCTGACGGTTCACGCGTTTACGGGACGCCGCCTGGGCCGGGGTTTCCTGTTCGGGCTTGATCAGCTCCATGGTCAGCGTCAGCGTGCGGCCGTGGTACTGATTCAATGCATCGTTGAGACGACGCTGTTGAGTGGCGTTGAACAGTGCGCTGTGCGCCGGGTCCAGGTGCAGCAGCCAGTGATCGCCATCGACGGCGATCAACGTGCAGTTGGCGGCGATACTCCCGGTCATGCCGGAGATCGGCAGTTTCGGGAACAGCTCCAGCCATTGCAACGCCAGACCGGTCGCTGGCGCGGCAGCAGGCTCTGGCTCAGGTTCCGGGGCGGGTTCGGCAGCGTGTTCACTGGCCAGTTCGTCAAGGTAGCTGTAGGCCGAATCGAGGTCCGGCTCGATGTAATCCTCGTCCAGCGGCGGCTCGTCGTCCCCGTCCATGCCCGGTGTGGCGGCGTCGACGTCGGCGACTGATGGCTCAGGGATAGGCGCAGCGGCCCACTCCGGCGCGTCTGGGACGACGCTGTCCGGGGTCGGCAACGGCATCGGCGGCAATTCGGGCTGCTCGGCGGCGGTTTCCAGCATGGGCTCGACGGCTGGCTGCTGTTCTGGCTCAGCCTCTGGCTCGGCCTCTACGGGATCGTTCCACGGCAGATCGACGACGGCTTCGGCGACCGCTTCGGCGATAACGGGCGCCGGCTCAGGCTCTGCAACAGGAGCAACCGGCGCAGGCGCGGGCTCGGGTGCCGGTGCAGCCACTGGCTCAGGAACTTGCGCAGGCATCGGTGTCGGTGCAACAGCCGCAGCAACTACCGGCGCAGGCTTGGGCGCGGCAGCCACTGAATTTGCGGAATCAACTGTGGCCTGGCTGATCCCCACTGGCTTTAGCGGTTGCCTCGGGGCGTCCGCCGTATCAGCGGGCCGGAAGGCGAGCATCCGCAGCAGGACCATTTCAAACCCGCCGCGCGGGTCCGGCGCCAACGGCAAATCGCGGCGGCCGATCAGGCCCATCTGGTAATAGAACTGCACATCTTCAGCCGGCAAGGCTTGTGCCAGTGCCAACACGCGATCGCGATCGCCATGGCCGTTGTCGACGCCTTCCGGCAGCGCCTGAGCGATGGCCACGCGGTGCAACACGTTGAGAATTTCCGAGAGCACGCCATTCCAGTCCGGGCCCTGCTCGGCCAGGTGACGCACCGCTTCAAGCAGCGCCTTGGCGTCGCCTTCGATCAACGAATGCAGGACGTCATAGACCTGACCGTGATCCAGCGTGCCGAGCATCGCCCGCACGTCGGTGGCAAGCACCTTGCCTTCACCGAAGGCGATGGCCTGATCGGTCAGGCTCATGGCGTCACGCATCGAACCGTCAGCGGCGCGACCGAGCAGCCACAGTGCATCGTCTTCGAACGGCACGTTTTCGGCGGTCAGGACGTGGGTCAAATGTTCGACCACACGCTCCGGCGTCATGTTCTTGAGGGAGAACTGCAGGCAGCGCGACAAAATCGTTGCTGGAAGTTTCTGCGGGTCAGTGGTCGCGAGGATGAACTTGACGTACGGCGGCGGCTCTTCGAGGGTTTTCAACAGCGCATTGAAAGAATGGCTGGAAAGCATGTGCACTTCGTCGATCAGGTAGACCTTGAAGCGCCCACGGCTTGGCGCGTACTGCACGTTGTCGAGCAGCTCGCGGGTGTCTTCGACCTTGGTGCGGCTCGCGGCGTCGATCTCGATCAGGTCGACGAAACGGCCCTCGTCGATTTCACGGCACACCGAGCACTCGCCGCACGGGCTGGAAGTGATACCTGTTTCACAGTTCAGGCATTTGGCAATGATCCGCGCAATCGTGGTTTTACCCACCCCGCGCGTACCGGTAAACAGGTACGCGTGGTGCAGCCGCTGGCTGTCCAAGGCATTGATCAGAGCCTTGAGCACATGGGTCTGGCCGACCATTTCGCGGAACGAGCGCGGACGCCATTTACGTGCAAGAACCTGATAACTCATCGAAAACCGTCGCAGCGAAGGAAGCAGAAGCGGCTAATGCTAGCGGAGCAAGGGCAAAATTGCATCCGGTGTCCTCGTCTAATGTGGCTAAGCTGCATCAGCAGAGGCTTTTATCGGCTCAGGAGCGGGAATTACCGGAGCGTTTATGCGTTGGGCCTTGGGGGCACTGCTGGCAATCAGCCTGAGCGTGACGGCAGCGGAACCGCCGTTGCGCTTCGCCATGCCCGACAGTTGGGCGATGCCGATGGTGCAGTTCGAGCGCGGCCGCCCGACGCAGGGCATTCTTTACGACCTGATGCTCAGCCTGGCCACGCAGGTCGGCGTACCGGCCGAGTTTCACGTGCTGCCGCGCGCCCGCGTGCAGACGGCGATGGAGCATGGCGAGATTGACGTGCGCTGCTATGCCGCGCAGTCGTGGCTGCCGAATCAGTCGGGGGATTACATCTGGAGTCTGCCGCTGTTGTTTCAGCGCGATCTGCTGATCAGCCGCAAGGATCAGCCGGCCAGTGCCGATCCCGCTCACCTGCCCCGCCAATCCATCGGCACCGTCCTTGGCTACACCTACCCGACTCTGCAACCGCTGTTCGATGCCGATCGCCTGCAACGTGAAGATGCGCGCAATCAGGAGCAGGTGCTGGAGAAGCTGCTGGCCGGGCGTTATCGCTATGCGGTGAGCAATCAGTGGACGCTTGACTGGTTCAATCAGCGCCTGATGCCCGCACAACAACTGCAAGGTGTCGCCGTGTTGCAGGAACAGAAAGTCGGTTGTTACGTGAGGAATGATCCGAAAGTGCCGGTGCAGCGGATATTGCGCACGTTGCTGCGGATGCAAATGTCGGGGGAGATTGATGAGATTATCCGGCTCTACACCGGCCACTCCGACAACACCCCGTAACCTTGTGGGAGCTGGCTTGCCAGCGATTGCGGATTTTCAGTGAAATAGATGAACTTGACCCACCGCTATCGCTGGCAAGCCAGCTCCCACAGTATCCTCATCAGCAGTGGGATTTGTGTCGGGACGGCAAATCGCAGACACAAAAAAACCGCAGTGGGCGAAACCCATGCAGTTCTGGTTGAAGCGTTCGATTGTTCGTTAAGGTGGTAACCCCACCAGCCACACCCCGGCACACAATGTTCCCGCTGTGGCTGCTGCCTTCCGGCTCTGACCAGGTTCACGGGTAATCGTTGCGGGGGGACCGATGGGGTCACCATAACGACGCTTGCCTGTCGGCGAGCCGCGCCATTGTACCTATCTGAGACGAAGTTACAACCGTTGGTTGCAGATTAAAAATATGAATCGCTTCAAGGACATAAAGATCGTCCGATCGCGGCCCGAGCCTGCGGCAGCTCCTACATGGATGCGCGTTCACCTGTAGGAGCTGCCGCAGGCTGCGATCTTTTGACCTTATAGCGCCAACACCTCGTCCGCCCTACCGCCCGCCTGCTGAATCACCAGATGAATAAAGTGCAACTTGGCAATCGCCGGCGCCGGCAGCACGAACGGGTAGAAATCTGGCTGCCCCATGCTGCGTGACAGTTCATTGAGCATCCCGGCCAGCTCGATCCATGCGTTGACGAACGACAGAAACGCCTCGCCGCCGGGATGTTCCGGGTCGTACAGCGTGCTGGTCGGAAACGGCTGGTAGTCGAAATCCATTTCCCGCGCGCTCATGCCGAAGCCCAGCGCGGTGTCCACCGCGTCCATCATGTGCAGGTAATGCGCCCAGGTTTCCGCCCAGTCTTCCCACGGGTGCATGGTTGCGTAGGCGCTGACGTAGTGCTGCGGCCAGTCGAGTGGCGCGCCCTGCTGGTAATGACGATCCAGTGCTTCGGCGTAACTGGCGCGCTCGTCGCCGAACAGACTACGAAACGATCCCAGCCATGGGCCGTTGGCGATCAATCGATCCCAGTAATAGTGGCCGACCTCATGACGAAAATGCCCGAGCAGCGTGCGATAGGGTTCGTGCATCTGCGCCCTCACCTGCTCGCGATGGGCATCGTCGGCTTCTTTGATGTCGAGGGTGATCAACCCGTTGGCATGGCCGGTCATCGGTGCGTTGCCCTGGAGGTCGACACCGATGAAATCGAACGCCAGGCCGGTGTCTTCATCCACGGTTTTCGGAATGACGGGCAGGCCGAGGGTGATCAGTTGCGCGACGAGGCGACGCTTGGCGATTTCGACTTTGCGCCAGCGCTCGGGGTTTTCCGGGTCGGACAGGTCGGGGATGGTGCGGTTGAGGCTGCAGGCGACGCACAAAGCGTCGTCAACGCTGGCCGGCAGCAGCCAGTTACACGCGGCCGGGGTGTCGAGGTTGGCGCAGCGGCGATAGAGCCCTGCGTCGGGACCGGCATCCAGTGTCCAGGTGCCGTTCTCCGCGCCGGGCGACAGCGAGGTGATGCGGCTTTCTTCCGGTTGGTAGCCAAGCAACGCATTGCAGGCCAGGCACTGGCTGTTGCGAAAGAACAACGACTGGCCGCAGCGGCACGGCCAGACTTTGCTGTTGCGTGAGGATTCGGCCATGAACGGCGCGATGATGCGAGAACTGAGCTGCTCGAAAAAGCGGTGCATGGCGATCTCTCCCTGGGGCTAGCCAAGACTAGATCATTCCCATGACAACATCGTTCCCACCCATAACGGTGCAACCAGGTGATTGCACCATTGTGGCGAGGGGATTTATCCCCGTTGGGTTGCGAAGCGACCCCAAATCCATACAACGCGGTTAGTCAGATGTACCGCGTTGTACGGTTTTGCGACGACTGCGTCGCCGAACGGGGATAAATCCCCTCGCCACAGGGTTTTGTGTCAGACCTGAAGGCCAGGGTTTTGTGTCAGACCTGAAGGCCATGGGCTTTGTGTCAGACCTGAAGGCCGTGGGTTTTGTGTCAGACCTGAAGGCCATGGGTTTTGAGGAAGGCGATGAAGGTTTCTTCGTCCATCACTTTCACGCCCAGCTCATTGGCCTTGGTCAGTTTGGAACCGGCACCAGGGCCTGCAACCACACAATGAGTCTTCGCCGAGACCGAACCGGCAACCTTCGCGCCCAGGCTTTCCAGGTGATCCTTGGCGACATCACGGCTCATCAACTCGACCTTGCCCGTCAGCACCCAAGTCTCACCGGACAGCGGCAAGCCTTCGACGACTTTCTTCTCGCTCTGCCAATGCATGCCGAAATCACGCAGCTGCTTCTCGGAGGCCTCGGCCAGTTGCCGGTTCTCAGGCAAGGCAAAAAACTCGCGAACCGAATTCGCCTGTTTCTCCGGCAACGCCTGACGCATGTCCAGCCAGTCAGCGTTCATCACCGCCTCCAGCGAGCCAAATTTGTCCGCCAGTTTCTGCGCGCCACCAGGGCCGACCGAAGGAATGTGCAATTTGTCGAGGAAACCACCCAGCGTGGTACTGGCCGCGAATTCCGCTCCCAACTCACCCTGATCCTGAATCTGCAAACCATGGCCGAGCAACTCGGTAATCACCTGCTGGTTATGCGCATCTTCAAAGAAGCTGTGAATCTCGTGCGCCACTTCCAGACCGACATCCGGCAGATACGTCAGCACTTGTGGCAACGCCTGCTGCACCCGCTCCAGCGAACCCAGCGAGCGCGCCAGCACCTTGGCGGTCTCTTCGCCGACATCAGGAATGCCCAGCGCATAGATGAAGCGCGCGAGGCTCGGCTTCTTGCTGTCCTCGATGGCCGCCAGCAGCTTGTTACTGGACACCTCGGCAAAACCTTCGAGATCGACGATGTCGTCGAACTTCAGCGCATACAGATCGGCCGGCGAACTGACCAGACCCTCATCGACCAGTTGCTCGACGCTCTTGTCGCCAAGGCCTTCGATGTCCATTGCCCGGCGCGAGACGAAGTGAATGATCGCCTGCTTTAACTGCGCACCACAGGCCAGACGCCCGACGCAGCGATACACAGCGCCTTCGCTGATGGTTTCCTTGCCCTTGCTGCGCTTGATCAGTTGCGTGCGCTCAACGTGCGAGCCGCACACCGGGCAGCTCTCCGGGATCTGCACCGCGCGTGCGTTTTCCGGGCGGCGATCCATGACCACTTGCACCACTTGCGGAATCACATCACCGGCACGGCGAATGATCACGGTGTCGCCGATCATCAGGCCCAGACGCGCGACTTCGTCCATGTTGTGCAACGTGGCGTTGGCCACGGTGACGCCAGCGACTTTGACCGGCTTCAGACGCGCGACCGGCGTGACAGCGCCGGTACGACCGACTTGAAATTCCACGTCGAGCAGCTCGGTGAGTTCTTCCATCGCCGGGAATTTATGCGCGATCGCCCAACGCGGTTCGCGGGCGCGGAAGCCCAGTTCGCGCTGATCGGCAATGCTGTTGACCTTGAACACCACGCCGTCGATTTCATAGGTCAGCGCGTTACGGCGCGCGCCGATGTCGCGGTAGTAATCCAGGCACTCGTCGATGCCTTTTGCCAGTTTCAGCTCATGGCTGATCGGCATGCCCCACTTCTGCAACTGCTTGAGGTTGCCGATGTGGGTGTCGGAAATATCGTGGGAGACCTGACCGATGCCGTAGCAGCAGAATTCCAGTGGCCGGTTGGCGGTAATCTTCGAATCGAGCTGACGCAAGCTGCCGGCCGCTGCGTTGCGCGGGTTGGCGAAGGTCTTGCCGCCGACTTCCAGTTGCGAGGCGTTGAGGCGCTCGAAACCGGCCTTGGACATAAACACTTCACCGCGCACTTCCAGCGTTGCCGGCCAGCCTTCGCCGTGCAGCTTCAGCGGGATATTGCGCACGGTACGTACGTTGACGCTGATGTCTTCGCCGGTGGTGCCGTCGCCGCGCGTGGCGCCGCGTACCAATACGCCGTCCTGATACAGCAGGCTGACCGCCAGGCCATCGAGCTTCGGCTCGCAGCTGTATTCCACCGCCGCACTGCCGCCAAACAGATCGCCGACCGGCAGATCCAGACCGTCGGTGACGCGGCGATCAAACTCGCGCATGTCGCTTTCTTCAAATGCGTTGCCGAGGCTGAGCATCGGCACTTCGTGACGCACCTGGGTGAACGCGGTGAGCGCCACGCTGCCGACGCGCTGGGTTGGCGAGTCGCTGGTGATCAGTTCCGGGTTGGCCGCTTCCAGCGCCTTGAGCTCGTGGAACAACCGGTCGTACTCGGCGTCCGGAATGCTCGGCTCGTCGAGGACGTGGTAACGGTAGTTGTGCTGATCGAGTTCAGCGCGCAGTTCTAGGATGCGGTTTTTGGCGGCGGTCATGGGTGTTCTCTCATAAAGCAAAAGAGCAGCCGAGGCTGCTCCAGTTTCATCCTTAAAAAGATCGCAGCCTCGTTGCACTCGACAGCTCCTACAGGATCGCGATCCTCTGTAGGAGCTGCCGCAGGCTGCGATCTTTTGATCTGGCCTTAGCGCTTCTGGGTCAAAGCGCGACGTTCGAATTCGACGATACGCTGACGATAGTGCTCGATCGTTTGCGCGGTCAGCACGCTGCGCTGATCATCTTTCAGCTCGCCGTTCAGTTCCTGCGACAGCTTGCGCGCTGCAGCGACCATCACGTCGAAAGCCTGCTTCGGATGACGCGGGCCTGGCAGACCGAGGAAGAAGCTCACCGCCGGGGTGCTGAAATGGTCTATGTCGTCCAGATCGAAGATGCCCGGTTTGACCGCGTTGGCCATGGAGAACAGCACTTCGCCGTTGCCAGCCATGCTTTCGTGACGGTGGAAAATATCCATCTCGCCAAAACGCAGACCGCTTTCGAGAATGTTCTGCAACAGCGCCGGGCCTTTGAAGCCGGCAGCGTCACGGCAGATCACGCTGATCACCAGCACTTCTTCGGCTTGCGGCTGGTCTTTGTCGACCACGGCAGGCGCAGGCTTGGTGTCTTCAACGAAGTCGTCGTCACGGCTACTGAAGCTCGGGCCGTCGTCCAGATCCAGATCCAGGTTCAAGTCGCCCTGCGCCGAACCCTTGCCGCCACGCTTGCCACGTTTCGAGCCGGATTCGCGAGGCTCGCGTGCTTCGCGGGCCGGCATGCTCACCGATGGCAGATCGTGTTCGTCCAGTTGTGGCTCTTTATGCGTGTCCAGCACGCGGGCCGGGCCCAACAGCTCAGCGCTGGTGTCCTCGTCCGGCAGGTTGGACAGACTTCGGTCAAGACGGAATTTCAGTTTTCCCTTGCCGCCGCGCATACGGCGCCAGCCATCGAAAAGAATACCGGCTATCACAATGATGCCGATGACGATCAGCCACTCGCGCAGACCGATTTCCATGTAATCCCGTGCCTCTATAAAAAATGCTGAAAAATAAGGGGTTTACATTGTGCAAACCGCTTTAAAACGTGGCGCCAACTCTATGTTCTGACAGGCGTTTTGCCCACGTATACGAAAAATTGACATTAAACTAGCACGACCAAAGACAACTTTACACCGTCTGTCTCATTGGCTTGCGCGAATATGTCGATTGGCCAGCAAGTCGAACGCGGTAAAAAAGTCCTACAGCTCTTAATTACCTTTCCGACACCACGCTGGCTCAGGCGTCCACCATCGCCATCGCCTCCTCGACATCCACGGCTACCAGTCGCGAACAACCCGGTTCATGCATCGTTACGCCCATCAACTGCTCGGCCATTTCCATGGCGATCTTGTTGTGGGTGATATAGATGAACTGCACGGTCTGCGACATCTCTTTGACCAAGCGTGCGTAGCGTCCAACGTTAGCGTCATCCAGCGGTGCGTCAACCTCATCGAGCATGCAGAACGGCGCCGGGTTCAACTTGAAGATGGCAAAAACCAGTGCCAGCGCGGTGAGGGCTTTCTCCCCGCCGGAGAGCAAATGGATGGTGCTGTTCTTCTTCCCTGGCGGCTGCGCCATGATCGTTACCCCTGTATCGAGTAGATCTTCGCCCGTCAGTTCCAAATACGCCCGTCCACCACCGAAAACTTTTGGAAAAAGTGCCTGTAAACCGCCATTGATCTGATCAAAGGTATCTTTGAAGCGGTTGCGGGTCTCCTTGTCGATCTTGCGGATTACGTTCTCGAGGGTCTCCAGCGCTTCGACCAGATCGGCATTCTGCGCGTCCAGATAACGTTTACGCTCGGACTGTTGCGTGTATTCATCGATGGCCGCGAGGTTGATCGCACCCAGGCGCTGAATCCGCGCGCTGATGCGTTCGAGTTCTTCTTCAGCTTCGCGTTCACTGGCTTGCGCGGTTAATGTCGCGAGCACGCCATTCAGATCGTAGCCGTCTTCGAGCAATTGATCCTGCAAAGCCTTGCGCCGCACCGTCAGGGCTTGCCATTCCATGCGCTGCTGTTCGAGTTGGCCGCGAATCAATTGTGATTGCTGCTCGGCCTGGGTCCGGCGTTTTTCTGCATCGCGCAGTTCGCGGTCGGCGTCTTCGAGGGCGATCTGCGCGGTCTTGAGTTCTTCGTCGACAGTCATGCGCTTGTCGAGCAGCTCTTCGAGTTTCAGACGCAGCTCTTCCAGCGGTGCCTCGCCCTCCTCCAGGTTCAGACTCAACTGTTCGCGCTTTTCAGTCAGGCGCTCGGCCTGCATTTCCAGACGCTCGAGCGCCTGGCGCGTGGAGTCGTGTTGCGCGCGCAACGAGCCAAGACGCACGGCCAGTTGATGCGCATGATCCTTGTGCTGGCGCGCTTCCTGACGCACGCGGTCGAGGCGTTCGCGCAGGCTGTCGCGCTGGGCCAGCAGCAACTCGCGCTGCTCGGTGTCCAGCGCCATGGCATCCAGCGCGTCCTGCAATTGCATGCGCGCTTCGCCGACTTGTTCGTGCTCAAGCTCGCGCTGTTCGCCGAGTTCGATCAACTCTTCATCGAGACGGGTACGACGCAGAGTCAGTTGCTCGGCCTTGGCTTTGCCGGCCGACAACTGGGCTTTCAATTCACCTTGCTGACGCGCTTCGTCTTGCAGCAATCGGCGCAAATGTTCGCGACCGTTTTCCTGCTGGCGCTGTTGCGCACGGAGAGTTTGCAGACGGGTTTCCATGGCCTCGACCGTGGCTTCTTTCTCTTCGCGTTCGAGGTGCAGCGCTTCGATTTCCTGGCCACGGGCGAGCATGCCGCTTTCTGCTTCGCTGGCACGTCGTACGCGTAAAAAGTGCCGACCGACCCAGTAACCGTCACGACTGATCAGGCTCTCACCAGCGCTCAATTGCCCGCGCAAAGCCAAGGCTTGCTCAAGGCTGTCGACCGGTTTGACCTGACCCAGCCACGGCGACAGATCGATCTGCGCATCAACTTTGTCCAGCAAGCTGCCCGCCACCCGCACGCCATCGCTGGCCGGGCTGAGCAGGCGCAGATCGCCCTGAGTAAAACCGGACAAATCGAAGCCGCTGAAATCGTCGACCAACACCGCTTGCAGATCGGCGCCGAGCACGGTTTCCACCGCCAGTTCCCATCCGGCTTCGACCTTCAGTCCTTCGGCCAGACGCGGACGCTCGGCGAGGTTATGTTCCTTCAGCCACTCGGCGGTGCCGGTGCCCGGATCAAGCGCGGCTTGCTGCAACGCTTCGAGGGACGCGAGACGACCATTGAGGCGCTGCAAATCACCTTGCGCCTGTTGCTGCGCGGTCAGTGCTTGCTGCAATTCCTGGCGCAGTTGTTCAAGTTTTTCGACCTGCGCTTCTTCACTGGTCTGCAAATCTTCGAGGGTCGCTTCGGACTCGGCGAGCTGCTCGTTGAGTTCCATGATCGCCGCGTCTTCGGGGTCAGCCGAGAGTAACGCGCGCTCTTCGCCAAGACGCTTTTGCCGATCAGCCAGACGCTCCATACTGGTTTCCAGCTGCTGAATGCGCGACTGCTGCACTTCGGCCTGGCGGCGCGGTTCGGCGGCGGTCAGGTTGAAGGCGTCCCACTGCTCCTGCCAGCCGTGCATGACGCTTTCGGAATCTTCCAGCGCGGCTGCGGCTTCTTCGGCGGCGGCGCTGGTGACTTCTTGCTCGGGGGTGAGCATGTCCAGCTCTTCGCCGAGGGTCAGCAGCAACGTGCGGTCGTGGCCCAGGTGCGATTCGGTTTCCAGACGTGCGCGCTCGGCTTCTTTCAGATCGTCCTGCAACTGACGCAGACGTTGCTGGCCGTGCTGGATGCTCTGCTCGACCCGGGCGATGTCGCCGCCGACCGAATAAAAGCGCCCCTGCACCAGATTGAAGCGTTCGGACAGGTCATGGTGCCCGTCACGCAAGCGTTCGATGGCCGCGTCGGCATTGCGCTGCTCGGCGACCAAGGCTTCAAAACTGATTTCCTGCGTGCCGATGATCGACTCGCGCTGGCCGACCTGATCGTTGAGATCCTGCCAGCGCAGCGCCGACAGTTGCGCCTTGAGCTGACGCTCCTCGGCTTTGAATTCCTGATACTTCTTAGCGGCTTCGGCCTGACGGTGCAGACGCTCGAGTTGTCGTTCCAGCTCATCGCGCAGGTCGGTCAGACGCGCAAGGTTTTCGTGGGTGCGGCGGATACGATTTTCGGTCTCGCGGCGGCGCTCTTTATATTTCGAGATACCGGCGGCTTCTTCGATGAAGTTGCGCAGGTCTTCCGGCTTGGATTCGATCAGCTTGGAGATCATCCCCTGCTCGATGATCGAATAGCTGCGCGGGCCGAGGCCGGTGCCGAGGAAAATATCGGTGATGTCGCGACGACGGCATTTGGTGCCGTTGAGGTAATAGGTGGTCTGGCTGTCGCGGGTGACTTTGCGGCGAATCGAGATTTCCGCGTAGGCCGCGTACTCGCCGAGCAAGGTGCCGTCGGAGTTGTCGAAGACCAGCTCGATGCTCGCCTGACTCACCGGTTTGCGGCTGGTCGAACCGTTGAAGATGACGTCGGTCATCGACTCGCCACGCAGGTTCTTCGCCGAACTCTCGCCCATCACCCAGCGGACGGCGTCGATGATGTTCGACTTGCCGCAACCGTTCGGCCCGACGACCGCCGCCATGTTACTGGGGAAGTTCACCGTGGTCGGGTCGACGAAGGATTTGAATCCCGCCAGCTTGATGCACTTGAGCCGCACGCTTAGGCAACCGTCAGCGCGGAAACCACCAGATCGCAGCTGCGCTGGGCGTAAGCCGTCAGCACGATGCGGATCTGCGGCAAATCACGGGCAAGCACGGCGGCCAGCAGGCGTTCGAACAGTTCGAGGAACTCGCTCATTGAAGCCTTGCGCTGTTCGAGGGCGAGGAAGTAGGCGCGGCTCATCGCCGGTTGCAGGTTCTCGACCGTTTCTTGCAGGTAAGGGTTATTGGCGAACGGATAGGCGGCGCGCATCACGCTGAAGCTGTCGTCGACGAAGCTGCGGATGTCCTGACGCTCGAAACTGGCGGTCAGGCGCTGCTGAATCTGCACGAACGGCGCCATGTCCGACTGCACTTGCCAGCCGTTGGCCACCGAGTTGCCGAGCAGGATGTACAGCTCGCTCATCAGCGTGCACAGGCTCTGCACCTTGTGCGGCGTCAGCTCGGTGACGTGCGCGCCACGGCGCGGCAGGATCGCGATCAGGTGCCGGCGTTCGAGGATCAGCAAGGCTTCGCGGACCGAACCGCGGCTGACATTCAGTGCCAGCGTGACCTTCTGTTCCTGGATGCGCTCTCCCGGCTTCATTTCGCCACGAATGATGCGTTCGGCGAGGTGGTGAGCAATTTGCTCGGCGAGGCTGTCCGGCGCCTTGAACGTCATGGTTGTCCTTCAAACTCTATCGATCTGCACAAGCGGCGCAGTGTAGCGCAAATGCACGGTCATGGCGGAGTGCCCACTCGGCGGTTTTTGGCACGAATCCCGCAGTTTTCTTTAGAAAACCAAACAAAAAATTTAGAAAACCAAACAAAAAACCAGGCTGACCAATGAAGGTCAATACTGAATAGACACGTTGTTGATCGACGAAATGGATTTTCCTGACCTTTAAGTCAGAAAACCATTGACCGAAAAGTCAGACCTGCTAAATTCGGTTCACGTCGGTTAACAACAATAATGAGTCTGCGAGGCCTTCCGTGATCCAGTTTTTACTTAACCAGGAACTCCGTAGCGAGCACGCCCTGGACCCGAATCTGACTGTGCTCAATTACCTGCGTGAACACGTTGGTAAATCCGGCACCAAAGAAGGTTGCGCCAGCGGTGACTGCGGCGCCTGCACCGTGGTGGTCGGTGAGTTGCAAACGGATGACGATGGCCGCGAACACATTCGCTATCGCAGCCTCAACTCGTGCCTGACCTTTGTTTCGTCGCTGCACGGCAAACAATTGATCAGCGTCGAAGACCTCAAGCACAAAGGCGAACTGCACAGCGTGCAGAAAGCCATGGTCGAGTGCCACGGTTCGCAGTGCGGTTTCTGCACCCCCGGTTTCGTCATGTCGCTGTTCGCCCTGCAAAAGAACAGCGATGCACCGGATCACGCCAAGGCCCACGAAGCGCTGGCCGGCAACCTCTGCCGCTGCACTGGCTACCGCCCGATTCTGGCCGCTGCTGAGCAATCCTGCTGCGGCAAGCAACCGGATCAGTTCGATGCCCGCGAAGCGGACACTATCGCCCGCCTGAAAGCCATCGCTCCGACCGATATCGGCGAACTCAACAGCGGCGACAAGCGCTGCCTGGTGCCGCTGACCGTTGCCGATCTGGCTGACCTCTACGACGCTTACCCACAAGCACGCCTGCTCGCTGGCGGTACCGATCTGGCGCTGGAAGTCACCCAGTTCCACCGCACCCTGCCGGTGATGATCTACGTCGGCAACGTCGCGGAAATGAAGCGCATCGAAACCTTCGATGACCGCATCGAAATCGGCGCCGCCACCGCCCTCTCCGACTGCTACGAAGCGTTGAACGCCGAGTACCCGGACTTCGGCGAACTGCTGCACCGCTTCGCCTCGCTGCAAATCCGCAACCAGGGCACCCTCGGCGGCAACATCGGCAACGCCTCGCCGATCGGTGACTCGCCACCGCTGCTGATCGCCCTCGGCGCGCAAGTGGTGCTGTGCAAAGGCGAAACCCGCCGCACCCTGAACCTCGACGATTACTTCATCGATTACAAAGTCACGGCCCGTCAGGAAAGTGAATTCATCGAGAAGATCATCGTGCCGCGCGCCACGGCTGAACAGTTGTTCCGCGCCTACAAAGTCTCCAAGCGTCTGGACGATGACATCTCCGCCGTCTGCGCCGCGTTCAACCTGCGCGTGGAAAACGGCGTGATCACCGATGCACGCATGGCCTTCGGCGGCATGGCCGCGATCCCGAAACGCGCAGCTAACTGTGAAGCTGCGCTGATAGGTGCGCCGTTCAACAATGCCGTGGTCGAACGTGCCTGCGCCGCACTGGCGGAAGATTTCACCCCGCTCTCGGACTTCCGCGCCAGCAAGGAATATCGCCTGCTCAGCGCGCAGAACCTGCTGCGCAAATATTTCATCGAACTGCAAACACCGCACATCGAGACTCGGGTGACCGCTTATGTCTAACCATCACGGCGTAGAAAAAACCCAAGCTGAACTGGCTGAATTGTTCGCCAAGGATCTGACCTCCGGTGTCGGCCGCAGCGTCAAGCACGACAGCGCCGCCAAACACGTGTCCGGTGAAGCGCAGTACATCGATGACCGTCTGGAATTCCCCAACCAGTTGCACCTGTATGCACGCATGTCGGACCGCGCCCACGCGAAAATCATCAGCATCGATACCTCGCCGTGCTACGCCTTCGAAGGCGTGCGTATCGCCATCACCCACGAAGACGTGCCGGGCCTGAAAGACATCGGCCCGCTGATGCCGGGCGACCCGCTGCTGGCCATCGATGACGTGCAGTTCGTCGGTCAACCGGTGCTCGCCGTCGCGGCGAAAGATCTGGAAACCGCGCGCAAAGCGGCGATGGCCGCGATCATCGAATACGAAGATCTCGAACCGGTGCTCGACGTGGTCGAAGCCTTGCGCAAACGCCACTTCGTCCTCGACAGCCACACCCACCAGCGCGGCGATTCGGTCTCTGCACTGGCGACCGCTGAACACCGCATTCAAGGCACGCTGCACATTGGTGGTCAGGAGCACTTCTACCTGGAGACGCAAATCTCCTCGGTAATGCCCACCGAAGACGGCGGCATGATCGTTTACTGCTCGACGCAGAACCCGACCGAAGTGCAAAAACTGGTCGCCGAAGTGCTCGACGTGTCGATGAACAAAATCGTTGTCGACATGCGCCGCATGGGCGGCGGTTTCGGTGGCAAGGAAACTCAGGCCGCCAGCCCGGCATGCCTGTGCGCGGTGGTTGCGCACCTCACCGGTCAGCCGACCAAGATGCGCCTGCCGCGCGTTGAAGACATGCTGATGACCGGCAAGCGCCACCCGTTCTACGTCGAATACGACGTCGGCTTCGACAGCACCGGGCGCCTGCACGGGATCAATATGGATCTGGCTGGCAACTGCGGTTGCTCGCCGGACTTGTCCGCCTCGATCGTTGACCGCGCGATGTTCCACTCGGACAACTCGTACTACCTGGGCGACGCGACCATCAACGGTCACCGCTGCAAGACCAACACCGCGTCGAACACCGCTTACCGTGGTTTCGGTGGCCCGCAAGGCATGGTCGCGATCGAAGAAGTGATGGACGCGATAGCCCGTCACCTGCACCTCGATCCGCTGGCTGTGCGCAAGGCCAACTACTACGGCAAGACCGAGCGCAACGTCACCCATTACTACCAGACCGTCGAGCACAACATGCTCGAGGAAATGACCGCCGAACTGGAAGAAAGCAGCCAGTATCATGAGCGTCGCGAAGCGATTCGTCGCTACAACGCCAACAGCCCGATCCTGAAAAAAGGCCTGGCGCTGACCCCGGTGAAATTCGGTATTTCCTTCACCGCGAGCTTCTTGAACCAGGCCGGCGCGCTGATCCACATCTACACCGATGGCAGCATCCATCTGAACCATGGCGGCACGGAAATGGGTCAGGGCCTGAACACCAAAGTCGCGCAAGTCGTGGCTGAAGTATTCCAGGTGGAAATCGATCGCGTGCAGATCACCGCGACCAACACCGACAAGGTGCCGAACACCTCGCCGACCGCGGCGTCCAGCGGCGCTGACCTGAACGGTAAAGCGGCGCAGAACGCGGCGGAAATCATCAAGAAACGTCTGGTCGAATTCGCTGCGCGTCACTTCAAAGTCACTGAAGAAGACGTCGAATTCCACAACGGCCACGTGCGGGTTCGCGACCACATCCTGACCTTTGAAGCGCTGATCCAGCAGGCGTATTTCAATCAGGTCTCGCTGTCGAGCACCGGCTTCTACAAGACCCCGAAAATCTACTACGACCGCAGCCAGGCGCGTGGCCGTCCGTTCTACTACTTCGCCTTCGGCGCGGCGTGCTGCGAAGTGATCGTCGACACCCTGACCGGCGAGTACAAGATGCTGCGCACCGACATTCTTCACGACGTCGGCGCCTCGTTGAACCCGTCCATCGACATCGGTCAGGTCGAGGGTGGCTTCATCCAGGGGATGGGCTGGCTGACCATGGAAGAGCTGGTCTGGAACAACAAAGGCAAGCTGATGACCAACGGCCCGGCCAGCTACAAGATTCCGGCGGTGGCGGACATGCCGCTCGACCTGCGCGTGAAGCTGGTGGAAAACCGCAAGAACCCGGAAGACACGGTGTTCCATTCCAAGGCTGTCGGTGAACCACCGTTCATGCTCGGGATTGCTTCGTGGTGTGCCATCAAGGATGCGGTGGCGAGCCTCGGTGACTACAAGCACCAGCCGCAGATTGATGCGCCGGCGACGCCGGAGCGGGTGTTGTGGGGGTGTGAGCAGATGCGTCAGTTGAAGGCGGTGAAAGCCGTCGCGGCTGAAACCGAGTTGGCTCCGCTCTAGAACCGAGGCGCGGCCAATCGCTGGCAAGCCAGCTCCCACAGGGTTTTGTGGTGGTTAACCGATAGGCGTTACACCGCAAATCCTGTGGGAGCTGGCTTGCCAGCGATGAGGCCCGAACAGACAACGAAGATGTCGAGGTGAACATGTACAACTGGATCGACGCCCTCGCCGACCTGCAGAACCAGGGCGAACCCTGTGTGCTGGTGACGATCATCGAAGAACTCGGCTCGACGCCACGCAACGCCGGCTCGAAAATGGTCATCAGCGCCAACCAGAGCTTCGACACCATCGGTGGCGGGCATCTGGAATACAAAGCCATGCAGATCGCCCGCGAGATGCTCGCCAGCGGTAAGCAGGACACCCATCTGGAGCGCTTCAGCCTCGGCGCCAGCCTTGGCCAGTGCTGCGGCGGCGCCACCGTGTTGCTGTTCGAACCGATGGGCCAGGTGCAGGCGCAAATCGCCGTGTTCGGTGCCGGCCACGTCGGCCGCGCCTTGGTGCCACTGCTCGCCAGCCTGCCCTGCCGGGTGCGCTGGATCGATTCGCGCGATGCCGAATTCCCCGAACACATCCCGCACGGCGTGCGTAAAATCGTCGCCGAAGAGCCTGTGGATGAAATAGATGACCTGCCCGCCGGCAGTTATTGCATCGTCATGACCCACAACCATCAGCTCGACCTTGAACTCACTGCCGCGATTCTCAAGCGCAACGACTTCGCCTACTTCGGCCTGATCGGTTCGAAGACCAAACGCGTGAAGTTCGAACACCGTCTGCGTGATCGCGGTTTCGACAGCGGCGTCGTGCAACGCATGCGCTGCCCGATGGGCATCGGCGAAGTCAAAGGCAAACTGCCTGTGGAAATCGCCATCTCCATCGCCGGCGAAATCATCGCCACCTATAACGCCAACTTCGGCCAGCAGACTGCCAGCGCCGAACCGATTGCCAAACTGCTGCCGGTTTCACGGCGCAGTCAGGCCGCCAAACTCAAAGCCTCAAACTGATTAGAGAACCCTCATGCCTCTGACTCGCAAAGCCTACCGCGCCGCCATCCTGCACAGCATCGCCGACCCCGCCGAAGTCGGGATCGAAGCCTCCTACGAATATTTCGAGGATGGCCTGCTGGTGGTCGATGGCGGCAAGATCAGCGCCCTCGGCCACGCCAGTGATTTGCTGCCGACGCTGCCGGCAGACATCGAAATCGAGCACTACAAAGACGCGCTGATCACCCCGGGCTTCATCGACACGCACATTCACTTTCCGCAAACCGGCATGGTCGGCGCCTACGGCGAGCAACTGCTCGACTGGCTCAACACCTACACCTTCCCGTGCGAAAGCCAGTTCGGCGACAAGGCTCACGCCGACGAAGTCGCTGACATTTTCGTCAAGGAGTTGCTGCGCAACGGCACCACCACCGCGCTGGTGTTCGGCAGCGTGCACCCGCAGTCGGTGAACTCGTTGTTCGAAGCCGCCGAGAAGCTCGACCTGCGCATGATCGCCGGCAAGGTGATGATGGACCGCAACGCGCCGGACTATCTGACCGATACCGCCGAATCCAGCTACGTCGAAAGCAAGGCGCTGATCGAGCGCTGGCACGGCAAGGGCCGTTTGCACTACGCGGTCACCCCGCGCTTCGCACCGACCAGCACCCCGGAGCAACTGACCCTCGCCGGCCAATTGCTGACTGAATACCCGGATCTGTACATGCAGACCCACATCAGCGAAAACCTCAAGGAAATCGAGTGGGTCAAGGAGCTGTTCCCGGAGCGCAAGGGCTACCTCGACGTTTACGACCACTACAAATTGCTCGGTGAGCGCTCGGTGTTCGCCCACGGCGTACACCTGTGCGACGACGAATGCGCGCGTCTGGCGGAAACCGGCTCGGCGATCTCGTTCTGTCCGACGTCGAACTTCTTCCTCGGCAGCGGTTTGTTCAACTTGCCGATGGCCGAAAAGCACAAACTCAATGTCGGCCTGGGCACTGACGTGGGTGGCGGCACCAGTTTCTCGCTGCTGCAAACGCTGAACGAAGCGTACAAAGTGATGCAACTGCAAGGCGCGCGACTGAGTCCGTTCAAGTCGTTGTACTTGGCGACGCTGGGTGGCGCGCGGGCGCTGCGTCTGGAAGACAAGATCGGCAACCTGCAACCGGGTTCCGACGCTGACTTCCTGGTGCTGGACTACAACGCGACGCCGCTGCTGAGCTACCGCTTGAAGCAGGCCAACAACATTGCCGAGTCGTTGTTTGTGTTGATGACGCTGGGTGATGACCGCACGGTGCAGCAGACGTATGCGGCGGGTGCTTTGGTGCATCAGCGCTAAGCTTTTCCCAAGGCAAAAAAATCCCCCGGTACTTTTCAGTCCGGGGGATTTTTATTGCCTGTCAGATTGCTATCGCTGGCAAGCCAGCTCCCACAGGGATTTGTGGTGTTTACCAAATCTGCGATAAACCGAGAAACCTGTGGGAGCTGGCTTGCCAGCGATTGGGGCGACTCGGTCTGACTTATAGCTTGGCCGCAGGGCGCCCTGGTTTTTTGGTCTGCAACAAATGCGAGAACACTGCATGCAGGTCATCCGACGCGCCTTCCTCGTCGAGGTTGAGCTTGCTGTCGATGTGATCCATGTGGTGCATCATCAGGTTCACCGCCAGCTCACCGTCGCGTTTCTCGATCGCGTCGATCAACTGCGTGTGTTCGTCGTACGAACAATGCGAGCGATTGCCGCTTTCGTACTGGGCAATGATCAGCGACGTCTGCGAAACCAGACTGCGCTGGAAGCTGATCAACGGCGCGTTCATCGCCGCTTCCGCCAGTTTCAGGTGAAACTCGCCCGACAGACGAATACCGGCACCGCGATCGCCACGCGAGAAGCTGTCGCGCTCGTCGTTGACCATCTGGCGCAATTCGGCGATCTGCTCGGCGGTGGCGTGTTGCACCGCCAGCTCAGTGATCGCGCGCTCAACCAGACGGCGGGCGAGAAACACCTGACGCGCTTCTTCAACACTCGGGCTGGCGACGACGGCGCCACGGTTCGGCCGCAACAGCACGACGCCTTCATGGGCCAGACGCGACAGCGCGCGGCGAATGATGGTGCGGCTGACCCCAAAGATTTCCCCCAGCGCTTCTTCGCTCAATTTTGTGCCGGGCGCCAGACGCTGTTCGAGGATGGCCTCGAAGATATGCGCGTAGACAATATCGTCCTGGGTTCCGCTGCGGCCGGCTTTGCCTGCTCGCGGTTGTTTCTTGAGGGGTTGCAACTGTTCGTTCATGGGCACTCGAGTCGGGAGAACTGCGGCGAATAGACCGTGACTGTAATACGGCACAGTAGGTCGCTGGCAAGTATCGCGTAAAAAACAGCGCGATTGTACACAATGAAAGGTGGCAACACGACTGTACGGCTGTTTGTGACTTCGGCTGTATTGCAACGATCCGTTACGATTGAGTTTAGGCTTGATCACAGAATCCGCCGCCCGCCTCATGTAGGAGCTGCCGAAGGCTGCGATCTTTTGATCTTGCTTATAAAAAAACAAAATCAAAAGATCGCAGCCTGCGGCAGCTCCTACAGGGGAATATCATCTGTAGAAGGAACACCGTTGTCATGAACGACGCCACGCACACTCAACTGCGCCCGCTGGCCGACACGTCGCCGTCGGCGATCGTCGCCGGTTTCATCGCAATGATGACCGGCTACACCAGCTCGCTGGTGCTGATGTTCCAGGCCGGGCAAGCGGCGGGCCTGACCAGCGGGCAGATTTCTTCGTGGATCTGGGCGATTTCGATCGGCATGGCGGTGTGTTCGATCGGCCTGTCGCTGCGCTATCGCACGCCAATCACCATCGCCTGGTCGACACCCGGCGCGGCTTTGCTGATCACCAGTCTGGGCGGTGTCAGTTATGGCGAGGCCATCGGCGCCTACATCACTTGCGCCGTGCTGGTGACGATTTGCGGCCTGACCGGCAGCTTCGAGCGGCTGGTGAAAAAGATCCCGGCGTCACTGGCGGCGGCATTGCTGGCGGGGATTCTGTTCAAGATCGGCAGCGAAATCTTCGTCGCCGCGCAGCACCGTACCGGGCTGGTGCTGGGGATGTTCTTCACTTATTTAGTGGTCAAGCGCCTGTCGCCGCGTTATGCCGTGCTGGCCGCGCTGCTGATCGGCACTGCGCTGTCGGGCTTCATGGGGTTGCTGGACTTCAGCGGTTTTCATCTGGAAGTGGCGACACCCGTTTGGACAACACCGCACTTCTCGCTGGCGGCGACCATCAGCATCGGCATTCCGCTGTTTGTCGTGGCCATGACCTCACAGAACATGCCCGGCATTGCCGTGCTGCGCGCCGATGGCTACACCGTCCCGGCCTCGCCGCTGATCACCACCACCGGCATCGCCTCGCTGTTGCTGGCGCCGTTCGGCTCGCACGGTATCAACCTCGCCGCCATCAGCGCGGCGATCTGTACCGGGCCGCACGCCCATGAAGATCGCAACAAGCGCTACACGGCGGCAGTCTGGTGCGGGATTTTCTACGGCATTGCCGGGGTGTTTGGCGCGACATTGGCGGCATTGTTTGCGGCCTTGCCGAAGGAGTTGGTGCTGTCGATCGCGGCGTTGGCGCTGTTCGGTTCGATCATCAATGGTTTGAGCATTGCCATGACTGAGGTGAAGGAACGTGAGGCGGCGCTGATTACCTTTATGGTCACGGCGTCGGGGTTGACGCTGTTTTCTATCGGGTCGGCGTTTTGGGGGATTGTTGCGGGGGTTTTGACGTTGGTGATCCTGAACTGGCGCAAAGCCTGAAAAGATCGCAGCCTTCGGCAGCTCCTACAGGAGATCGCGCTCCCCTGTAGGAGCTGTCGAGTGAAACGAGGCTGCGATCTTTTGATCGACGAAAAAAAACGGCGACCCTCAGGTCGCCGTTTTTTTCAGTATCACTTAGCCGCGTTGATCGGCTTTTCCGGATACCAAACGTCCAGCAACGGGCTGACTTCATACTTGGTCAGCTCGGAGCGGGTTTTCAGCCAGGCTTCAACGGCAGCACGCTGCTCTTCGTTGACCGAGCCACGCTTCTGCAGGCAAACCAGACCGAAGTCGTCGCCGCCAACATAACCCAGACCGTTGGCTTCCATGGCTTCTTTGATGAATGCTTCGAGGAAAGCGTCAATGGCTTCTTCGGACAAGTCTTCTTTGAAGTCCAGGTTCAGTTCGAAACCCAGCTCTTGAAATTCATCAACGCACAGTTTTTTGCGCAGACGCTGGGAACGGTTAGTCGCCATTGGAACAATCCTCTTAAGTAAATACGGCGGGCACTTTACCAGTTTAAGCAATCGATTGCCCGCCTCTCTGGACACAGAGGCCGACCGCCTGTAAAAAAATCAACGAATCGCCACCCCGAGGAAGCCACAATCGGTTACACCTTGGGGCATAATGCCGACACTTTCGTGACCACTGAGGACCTTTTCATCCATGTCCTCGTCTTTTTCCCCTCGGCTGTAGGGTTTTATTTCATATGATCAAATCGTTGCGTCCACTGTTTCTCGCCGGCCTTCTTCTGCCTCTGGCCCTGCCTGTTTCTGCTGCCACCATCAATACTTCCCTCACCCCGAACGTCGAAAAAGCCCTCAAGGCGAGCAAATTGCAGCCTAGCGCCCTGTCGCTGGTGATGGTTCCGCTGGACGGCCCGGGGACGCCGACCGTGTTCAACGCCGACGTGTCGGTCAACCCGGCTTCTACCATGAAACTGGTGACCACTTACGCGGCGCTGGAAATGCTCGGCCCCAATCATCAGTGGAAGACCGAGTTCTACACCGATGGCGACCTGAACGGCGGCATCCTCAACGGTAACCTCTACCTCAAGGGTGGCGGCGATCCGAAGCTGAACATGGAAAAACTCTGGCTGCTGATGCGCGACCTGCGCGCCAACGGCGTGACCCAGATCACCGGTGACCTGATCCTCGACCGCAACTTCTTCGTGCAGCCGGTGCTGCCGGAATTCAACGATGACGGCAACGACGAGAACAAGCCGTTCCTGGTCAAACCCGACTCGCTGCTGGTCAACCTCAAGGCCCTGCGCTTTGTCGCCCGTAACGACAACGGCCGGGTGCTGATCTCGGTTGAGCCGCCGATCGCCAGCGTGCGCATCGAAAATACCGTCAAAGCCCTGCCGTCCAAGCAATGCACCGGCGGCGTGCGCTACAACCCGGTGCCAGAGGCTGATGGCAGCGTGACCGTGACCGTGGCCGGCCAGTTGGGCGAAGGTTGCAGCTCGCAGACCTACCTGTCGCTGCTCGACCACGCGACCTACACCGCCGGCGCCGTACGGGCGATCTGGAAAGAACTGGGTGGCAGCATCCAGGGCAAGGACCGTCTGGCCTCGACCCCGAGCAACGCCAAACTGCTCGCACGGGCCTACTCGCCGGATCTGGCGGAAATCATCCGCGACATCAACAAATACAGTAACAACACCATGGCCCAGCAGTTGTTCCTCAGCCTTGGCCAGCGCTTCCGCAACGATGCCGATGGTGATGATGCCAAAGCTGCGCAGCGCGTCGTGCGTCAATGGCTGGCGAAGAAAGGCATCACTGCGCCGCACCTGGTGATGGAAAACGGCTCCGGCCTGTCCCGCGCCGAACGCGTCAGCGCCCGGGAAATGGCTGGAATGCTGCAAGCGGCGTGGCACAGCCCGTATGCCGCTGAATACATCAGCTCGCTGCCAATCGCCGGCACTGACGGCACTATGCGCAAGCGCCTGAAAACCACGGCGATGCGCGGTGAGGCACACGTCAAGACCGGCACCCTGAACACTGTGCGGGCGATTGCCGGCTTCAGCCGTGATGTGAATGGCAACACCTGGGCGGTGGTGGCGATCCTCAACGACAAGGCACCGTTTGGCGCGTCGTCGGTGCTGGACCAAGTGCTGCTGGACCTCTACAAACAGCCGAGATTGCCGCAGACTGCTTCGGTGCTGTAACGCAAGCCAAGCAACATCACCAAACCCTGTGGGAGCTGGCTTGCCAGCGATAGCGGAGTGTCAGTCAACGAATAGGCTGACTGGAATGACCCTATCGCTGGCAAGCCAGCTCCCACAGGTTTGTGGTGTATCGAGGATCAGCTCATCTGTTCGACGCGATCGCGGCCGCCCTGCTTCGCCGCGTAGACGCCCGAGTCCGCGCGCAACAACAGCGCATCCGCGCCTTCCCCCGGTCGCCAGCTGGCGATACCGAAACTCGCCGTGACCACCCCGACCACATCCACCGGTGAACTGCGCAAACCCTGCCAGAGTTCGACCGCCAGCATGTATGCGTGCTCGCCATCGATGTCCGGGCACAACACCATGAATTCCTCGCCGCCCAAGCGGCAGAACACATCGGTGCGGCGCAAACGATGGCCGATACGCTCGCACACCGCTTGCAGCACCCGATCGCCGACGGCATGGCCGTATTGGTCGTTGATGCGTTTGAAGTGATCGATGTCGAGCATGATCACCGACAACTCGCCACCGCCGCGTTCGACCCGGGCCATTTCGGTGGTCAGGCGCTCCTGGAAATAGCGGCGGTTATGAATGCCCGTCAGCGAGTCGGTCACCGACAGCGCACGCAACTCTTCCTCGACGCGTTTAAGGTCGGAAATGTCCGAGATGTAGCCGTGCCACAGCACCCCGCCGCCCGGCAGTTCTTCAGGCGTTGCCTCGCCACGCACCCAGCGCAGGCCGCGCTCGGGCAGTTGCACTCGGTATTCCTCGCGCCACGGGCTGAGGTTGTCCGCCGACTCACGGACCGAGGAGCGCACGCGGATGACGTCCTGCGGATGAATGCGCGTGAAGATCGCCTCGGCGTTGAGCAGCAATACGTCCGGTTCCAGTTCGTAGATCTCACGGATGCCGTCACTGGCGTAGATCACACTGAAGCGCCCATCGAACTCCATTTTGAATTGATAGATACCGCCGGGCACATGGGCGCTGAGCTTCTTCAGCAAGACGTCGCGCGCGGCCAGCACTTCGTGCACACGCTTGCGCTCGGTGATATCGATGCAGATCGCCAGATGCCCGACCCACAAGCCCTGCTCATCGAGCACCGGGGTGGCCAGCATGTTCACCGGAATATGGCTGCCATCGCTGCGCACCAGCGTCCATTCCCGCGCCTCGTGACCACCCACTTCACCGCCCTCGACCAGCATCGCGTGGCACGTCGGGATGCTTTTGCCATAACGCGCACTCAGTTCGGCAGCGCGTGCGCTCAGCTCGCGGGGCAGATGGAGGTTTTCCAGAGTCATGTGCCCGACCACATCGGCACTGCTATAACCGAGCATCTGTTCGGCGCCGGGATTGAACGTGTTGATCACCCCGCGTAAATCAGTGGCGATGATTGCCACTTGAGTCGCCGCGTTCAATACGCCGCGCAATTGACCGTGGGTGCCGCGCAGTTCCTGTTCGCGCTCATGCAATTCCTGCGTGCGCTGCTCGACCAGGCGCAGCGCGCGCTGGCGCTGGCTGACCAGCACGTACAGCAACGCGCTGAGCAGCAGGCTGAGCAAGCCGCCGAGAATCACCACGCTGACGATCGACGAATGGTTGGCCTGAATGAACGCCTCACTCGGCAGGATATCGACCTGATAATCGTGATCGGCCATGCGCAGCAAGCGGGTAGCCGTCAGCTCACTGGCGGCGGGCTCATTGGTCGACTCGAACAACACCTCGTGCTGATCATTGGTCGACATATCGAGAATGCGCACCGACAGATAATCGTGGAACGCGTCCGGCAAACCATCAGCGAGCAACTGGCGCATGCTGATTACCGCCATCACATAGCCGAACGGTTGTGGCTGCGCGTCGCGATTGACCGGCGCGACCAGCAGCACACCGCGCGCGTACGATGGCTCAATGCTGACCAGGTGCATCGGTTGCGACACCGCCAGGCTGCGGAGCTTGTCGGCGCGTTGCAGGGTGTCGCGGCGCAAGGGTTGCGCCAGCAAGTCATAACCCAGCGGCGAGCCGAGACGGCTCTGAGTCTGGCTGTACAACACCGGCACATATTCGTCGCGGGTCGCAGCCAACTGCAGTTCGCCCTGTGCATTGAGCTCGCGAATGGTGAAGGTGCTCAGGCCCTCATCCCGCACACGCTGCTCAAACGCCGCGCGTTCGGCAGCACTGACCCGCAAGGCAAACGAATAAGCCTGGGTACGCAGCAATAAAGGATGGGTGTAACCGTCGAATTCGGCGCGGGACACCGATTCGGAGTTGGCGAAGAAGCGGCGCAGGCCGTCGAGGCGTTGCTCCTGATCCTGAAAACGTTCTTCGATGCGGCTGTAACGCTCGTTGGCCAGCAGTTGAAAGCGCTGACGCAATTGTTGCTGATACTGACTGAGCGCGCCCCAGGCGAGCAGCCCCGTGAGAATCCCGCCGGCGAGCAATACCAGCAGCGCGACCAGCCAGGCCGAGACGTCTTCGCTGATAAAACCCAGGATCTTCGGGCGCACGGGGTGCAACGACATAAGGACAACTCACTACGCCAGTGTTCCGGGGAAGTCCCATTGGCCATGAGTGAGTTATAGCTATTAGCCATTAATTTGGCTAGCACTGAACGGATCCAAGAGCCGTTAAAAATCAAGGCTCTGTGGATCCAGTGCAGCAGAGTGTCAACGAGCCGTGATTTTCCAGGCGCGGTGGATCTTGGTATTGCGGGCAAAATCCGGATCAATGGTCTGCGCGCTGATTTCCTCGACCGCGTAACGCTCGGCGAGGTTGTCCTCCAACTGGAACTTGCGGAAGTTGTTGGAGAAGTACAGCACGCCGCCCGGCGCCAGACGGGCCATGGCCAGGTCGATCAACTGCACCTGGTCACGCTGCACGTCGAAAATGCCTTCCATGCGCTTGGAGTTGGAGAAGGTCGGCGGATCGATGAAGATCAGGTCGTACTCTTCACGGCAGCTTTCCAGCCACACCATCACGTCGCCCTGCTCCAGACGGTTCTTGTCCGAAAAGCCATTCAGCGACAAGTTGCGGCGCGCCCAGTCGAGGTAGGTTTTCGACAAATCGACGCTGGTGGTGCTGCGCGCGCCGCCCTTGGCCGCGTGCACGCTGGCGGTCGCGGTGTAGCAATACAGATTGAGGAAGCGCTTGCCCTCGGCCTCTTTCTGAATGCGCATGCGCATCGGCCGGTGATCGAGGAACAGGCCGGTGTCGAGGTAGTCGGTGAGGTTGACCAGCAACTTCACGCCGCCCTCGCTGACTTCGTTGAACTTGCCCTGCGCGCTCTGACGCTCGTACTGCTTGGTACCGCTCTGGCGCTCGCGGCGTTTGACCACCACGCGGCTCTTGTCGACATTCAGCGCCTGCGGAATGGCTGCCAGCGCGTCGAACATGCGTGCCGAGGCTTTTTCCGGGTCGATCGACTTCGGCGCGGCGTATTCCTGCACGTGCACCCAATCGTGGTACAAATCGATGGCCATCGCGTACTCAGGCATGTCGGCATCGTAGACCCGGTAGCAATCGATGCCTTCGCGCTTGACCCACTTGCCCATCGCCTTGAGATTCTTTTGCAGACGGTTGGCAAACATCTGCCCGCCTTCGCTCAAGCGCGGCTGCTCGATCACCGGTGCCGGGGCTGGCGTCGGCTTGATCGGGTTGCCGTTCTTGTTGAATTTGCGTTCTTGCGGCTCGTCCGGGGTCTGGTCGTAAGCCGCTTGCTCGCGCTCGGCCTGACGCTGTTCCGGGGTACGGCGCTCGCCGGTGACGAACTGATCCGGCAGCACTTTGATCAACAGCAGCTTGCACGGCAACGCGCCGTTCCAGAACGAATACTGTTTGTGGCTGCGAATGCCCATGCGCTTGCCCAGGTCTGGCGCGCCGGTGAACACCGCTGCTTCCCAGTTCAGGCAGGCCTGGCGCAGACGCTCGCCGAGGTTCTGGTAGAGGTACAACAGGCTGGCTTCGTCACCGAGACGCTCGCCATACGGTGGGTTGCAGATCACCAGGCCTTTCTGGTTCTGGTCCGGACGCGGCTCGAAGGTCGCGACTTCGCCCTGGTAGATCTTGATCCACTCGCTCAGGCCGGCGCGCTCAACGTTGTTGCGGCCCGGTTGAATCAGGCGTGGATCAGCTTCGTAACCGCGAATCCACAGCGGTGGCTTGGCCAGGCCGGCAGCGGCACGCTCAACGGCTTCTTCGTGGAGTTTTTTCCACAGCGCCGGGACGTGACCCAGCCACGCGGTGAAGCCCCACTGCTCACGACGCAGGTTCGGCGCCATATCGGCGGCGATCATTGCAGCTTCGACGAGGAACGTACCGACACCGCACATCGGGTCAGCCAGCGCGCCGCCTTCGGCAGCAATGCGCGGCCAGCCGGAACGGATCAGGATAGCGGCCGCGAGGTTTTCCTTCAGCGGCGCCGCGCCCTGCTGCAAGCGATAGCCACGCTGGTGCAGGCTGTGCCCGGAGAGGTCGAGGGAGAGAATCGCTTCGCCGCGATCCAGGCGCAGGTGAATGCGCAGGTCCGGGTTGAGCTTGTCGATCGACGGACGGTCGCCCTGCGGGGTGCGCAGTTTGTCGACGATGGCGTCTTTGACTTTCAAGGCGCCGAAGTGGGTGTTGTCGATGCCCGAGCCGTGGCCGCTGAATTCAACGGCGAGGGTGCCGTCGTTGAGCATGTGATCCTGCCATTCGATGTCGAGGACACCGTGGTAGAGATCTTCAGCGTCTTTCATCGGGAAACGCTTGAGCACAAGCAGCACCCGGTTGGCCAGACGCGACCAGAGGCACAGGCGATAAGCGGTTTCCATGGTCGCCATGCCACGCACGGCGGAAGTGTGCTCGCGCGCTTCTTCAAGGCCAAGCCCGACGGCTTCCTCGATGAGCAGGCCTTCAAGGCCTTTTGGGCAAGTGAGGAAGAGTTCGAAACGGTCGGACATGGTATTTCCAGAGCCTTTGGCTAGTGAATCGGCAACGCATTGCCGATCCGGTTTTCAATCAGGCGCTTTTCTAAAAGAACGCCCGCGTGGCACGAAGGTGTGCCGTTCCATCCCCGCTGCTCGGGTTAAAAGAGCTTAGATGCCGGGACAGATAAAAAAGTTGGAGTAACAAAAAGTCTTAAAGCGACCCTTCGTCGAATAGTACCCCAGCGCAAACGTGGGTCATTCTCACTAAAGAATTAAGCCCATCATCCAGCGCGGGGCCGATCATACCGGGGTTTGGCTAATAAACATTGAATAAATACGCGGTTACTTATCGCTATAGCACCCTTTTTGTTACGTGCTTATGACAAAACGGTCATTCCATCGCTGTGACTCATTGGTTAGAACTGACCACAGGTTGACGTCGCAACGGCGTCAACACCTTGGCTCGCCACGCCGGCAGCGAGCCGCACCACGGCAGGTTTTTTCTGCCAGACCTCGATTGAGGTCAACGCGACACAAACAGTCAACAAGTGAGGGAAACACCCTATGAGAAGACTTAAGCGTGATCCGTTGGAAAGAGCATTTTTGCGCGGATATCAATATGGCGTTGGTGGCAAATCCCGTGAGCTTTGCCCATTTACTCTACCGTCGGTACGTCAAGCCTGGATTAACGGCTGGCGAGAAGGACGCGGCGACAACTGGGACGGTATGACCGGCACTGCGGGAATCCACAGACTCAACGAACTTCACGCCGTCGGCTGACACAGGGCATTAATTCCGACACGACAATCTGAATTTGTAACGACTTACCATGCACGTCCTTCCCGGACGGCGGGCTACGGCCCAGGGGCTCCTTCGAGGAGCCCTTTTTTATGCCCGAAAACTGATGCACATCTCATGTAGGAGCTGCCGCAGGCTGCGATCTTTTGATCCTGTTTTTTAAAATCAAAATCAAGATCAAAAGATCGCAGCCTTCGGCAGCTCCTACATTGACCGGGTTATTTGCGCAGGGCGGCGATGGCGTCTACCGATTCGCGGATCAGCGCCGGGCCCTTATAGATGAAGCCGGAGTAGATCTGCACCAGGCTCGCACCAGCGAGAATCTTCTCGGCCGCATGCTTGCCTTCAGTGATGCCACCCGCAGCAATGATTGGCAAACGCCCGGCCAGTTCACCCGCCAGCACCTTCACGGTATTGGTGCTCTTCTCACGCACCGGCGCGCCGGACAAGCCGCCCGCCTCGTCGCCATGCTCCATGCCTTCAACGCCGACACGGCTCAGGGTGGTGTTGGTCGCGATCACCGCGTCCATGCCGGTTTCGATCAGCGCCTGCGCGACCTGCGCGGTTTCTTCATCGGTCATGTCCGGGGCGATCTTGATCGCCAGCGGCACATGTTTGCCATGACGCAACGCCAGTTCGGCGCGGCGCGTGGCCAGATCGGCCAACAATTGCTTGAGCGAATCACCGAACTGCAGGCTGCGCAGGCCCGGGGTGTTCGGCGAGCTGACGTTGACCGTCACGTAGCTGGCGTGGGCATACACCTTGTCCAGGCAGATCAGGTAGTCGTCGACCGCACGCTCGACCGGCGTGTCGAAGTTCTTGCCGATGTTGATGCCCAGCACGCCTGTGTATTTCGCCGCAGCGACCCGCGCCAGCAGGTTATCGACACCGAGGTTGTTGAAACCCATGCGGTTGATGATCGCCTCGGCTGCCGGCAGACGAAAGATCCGTGGTTTCGGGTTGCCCGGTTGCGGACGCGGGGTCACGGTGCCGATTTCGACAAAACCGAAACCCAACTGCGCGAAGCCGTCGATGGCCGCGCCATTCTTGTCCAGACCCGCCGCCAGACCCACCGGGTTCGGAAACTCGAGGCCCATGACCGTCACCGGCACGTTCGCCGGCGCCTTGCACAGCAAGCCGTTGAGGCCCAAACGCCCACCCGCGCCGATCAGATCCAGCGACAGATCGTGGGAGGTTTCCGGGGAAAGTTTGAACAACAGCTGACGGGCCAGGGTGTACATGGGCGGCGATGACTCGGGCGGCGAAAAGAGGCGGCGATTATAGCCGGGCATCGGCCTGCGGCGCGAGGCGCACGCGCAAATCGCTGTCACTGGCATATGCCTTGCACCCTTCCCTGCTATCAGCTCGCAAACCAATGGCGGCAAGTGGGCAAGGACAATGGCGTCGTCCGCGGTTTTTGCCTTTGCGAAGACCGCGACGGCGTTTTTTTTCGAGGTGGCTTTATATGAACGAACCTTCGGCAGGGCCGCTGGCCTGGGTCAATGGCAGCGATGCCCCGGAAAAAAGCGCAATCAACCTCGGTTTCATGGCCCTGAGTGATTGCGCCTCGGTGGTGGTGGCTGCCACGCAAGGCTTCGCCCAACCGTACGGACTGACGCTGAACCTCAAACGTCAGACTTCCTGGGCCAATCTGCGCGACAAACTGGTCAGCGGCGAACTCGACGCCGCCCACAGCCTTTACGGGCTGATTTACGCCGTGCACTTGGGCATCGGCGGCGTCGCCCCGACCGACATGGCAGTGCTGATGGGCCTGAACCAGAACGGGCAAAGCCTCAACCTGTCACACGGCCTGCAACGTCTGGGCGTGAGCAGTCCTGAAGCGCTGGATCGCCACGTGCACCAAAGCCGCGCAAAACTCACCTTCGCCCAGACGTTTCCCACCGGCACCCACGCGATGTGGCTGTATTACTGGCTGGCGAGTCAGGGCATTCATCCATTGCAGGATGTCGACAGCGTGGTCGTGCCACCGCCGCAAATGGTCGCGCATCTGCAAGCCGGGCGCATTGACGGCTTTTGTGTCGGCGAGCCGTGGGCAGCCAGCGCCGTGCAACAGGATCTGGGTTTCACCCTCGCCACCAGCCAGACCATCTGGCCCGATCATCCGGAAAAAGTCCTCGGCTGCACCCGCGAATTCGTCGAGCAATACCCGAACACCGCACGGGCGCTGGTGATGGCGATCCTTGAAGCCAGCCGCTTCATCGAGGAAAGTCCGGAGAACCGTCGCAGCACCGCGCAACTGCTCAGTGCGCCGGAATATCTCGACGCGCCGCTGTCGTGCATCGAGCCGCGCTTTCTCGGCGACTATGCCGATGGCCTGGGCAATCGCTGGCAAGACCCGCACGCCCTGCGCTTTCACGGCAAAGGCGAAGTCAATTTGCCGTACTTGTCCGACGGCATGTGGTTCATGACTCAGTTCCGTCGCTGGGGTTTGCTGCGCGAAGACCCGAATTATCTCGCCGTCGCCCGCCAGGTTCAGCAACTCGAGCTCTATCGCGAAGCAGCCACCGCCGTCGGCGTGGCGGCGTGGGGCACGGACATGCGCAGCAGCCAGTTGCTCGACGGCAAGATCTGGGACGGCAACGACCCGGCCGCTTATGCGCGCAGTTTCAAGCTGCACGCGATGAGCGACGACGTCGCCCTTCTCGCCCGCCGCTGACAGGAGATCGCGAACATGTTGCGCATTCTGCTGATCAACGACACGGCAAAAAAAGTCGGACGCCTGAAAGCGGCCCTCACCGAAGCCGGTTTTGAGGTGATAGACGAATCCGGCCTGACCATCGACCTGCCCGCGCGCGTCGAAACGGTGCGCCCGGACGTCATCCTGATCGATACCGAGTCACCGAGTCGCGATGTCATGGAGCAAGTGGTGCTGGTCAGCCGCGACCAGCCCCGGCCGATCGTGATGTTCACCGACGAACATGATCCGGGGGTGATGCGTCAGGCGATCAAGTCCGGGGTCAGTGCCTACATTGTCGAGGGCATTCACGCACAGCGTCTGCAGCCGATTCTGGATGTGGCGATGGCGCGCTTCGAGAGTGATCAGGCGCTGCGTGCGCAGTTGCAGGCACGGGATCAGCAACTGGCTGAGCGCAAGCGCATCGAGCTGGCCAAGGGGTTGCTGATGAAGATGAAGGACTGCAACGAGGAAGAGGCGTACACCCTGATGCGGCGCCAGGCGATGAGCAGGCAGCAGAAGCTGATTCAAGTGGCGGAGCAGATTATTGCGATGAGTGAGTTGCTCGGCTGAATCAAGATCAAAGGATCGCAGCCTTCGGCAGCTCCTACAGAGGCACGCATATCCCTGTAGGAGCTGCCGAAGGCTGCGATCTTTTGATCCTTGGCACAAATCTCGCTATGTAAACCCCACAGGTAACCAACGGCGGTTGCCCCACCCACGACAAAGACGTCGCTCACCCGTTCGCCCCAACCGGCGCATCAGGTAGCGGCGTTTTTGCGTTTTGGCCCCACAGCCCGGGGCCGGTGGTGCGGCCGTGGCGGCGCCCCACTTGCTGTTGCATGACTCCTTTCGAGACTCTTTTCAGCTGAGGTGCGCGATGAATTCAAGCTTCTGGAAATCCGGCCACACCCCGACATTGTTCGCGGCCTTCCTCTACTTCGACCTGAGCTTCATGGTCTGGTACCTGCTCGGCCCGCTGGCGGTGCAGATCGCCGCCGACCTGCACCTGACCACGCAACAGCGTGGCCTCGTCGTCGCCACGCCGATCCTCGCCGGTGCGGTACTGCGTTTCATCATGGGCATGCTCGCCGATCGACTGTCGCCAAAAACCGCCGGGCTGATCGGCCAGGTCATCGTGATTTGCGCTTTGTTCGGTGCCTGGAAAATCGGCATCCACAGTTATGAACAGGCGCTGATCCTCGGTCTGTTCCTCGGCATGGCCGGCGCGTCTTTCGCTGTGGCCCTGCCGCTGGCCTCGCAATGGTATCCGCCGCAGCATCAGGGCAAAGCCATGGGCATCGCCGGCGCGGGCAACTCCGGCACCGTGTTCGCCGCGCTGCTGGCGCCTGTGCTCGCCGCCGCGTTCGGCTGGAGCAATGTTTTCGGCTTCGCGTTGATTCCGTTGATCCTGACGTTGGTGCTGTTTGCCTGGCTGGCGAAAAACGCGCCTGAGCGGCCGAAAGCCAAAGCCATGGCCGACTACTTCAAAGCTTTGGGCGACCGTGACAGTTGGTGGTTCATGTTTTTCTACAGTGTGACTTTCGGCGGTTTCATCGGTCTGGCCAGCGCCCTGCCCGGCTACTTCAACGATCAATACGGTTTGAGCCCAGTGACCGCCGGTTACTACACCGCTGCCTGCGTGTTCGGTGGCAGTTTGATGCGGCCGTTGGGCGGCGCGCTGGCGGATCGCTTCGGTGGCATCCGCACCTTGCTGGCGATGTACACCGTCGCGGCCATCTGCATCGCGGCCGTCGGTTTCAACCTGCCAAGTTCCTACGCCGCACTGGCCCTTTTCGTCTGCACCATGCTCGGCCTGGGCGCGGGCAACGGCGCGGTGTTCCAACTGGTGCCACAGCGTTTTCGTCTGGAGATCGGCGTGATGACCGGACTGATCGGCATGGCCGGCGGCATCGGCGGTTTTGCCTTGGCCGCCGGCATGGGCGCAATCAAACAGAGCACCGGCAGCTATCAACTGGCCCTGTGGTTGTTCGCCAGCCTTGGCGTGCTGGCATGGTTCGGCCTGCACGGCGTCAAGCGTCGCTGGAGAACCACCTGGGGCTCGGCGGCAGTGACAGCGGCGCGGGTCTGAGGCGTCGATGGCCCTGCAACTGAGCTTTGCCGAAGCCAGCGCCACCGGTCCGCGCGCGGAGAATCAGGACGCCCTGCGTTCGGTGACACCGGCGCCAGCGCTGGCGGCGAGCAAAGGTTATCTGTTCGCCATCGCCGACGGCGTCAGCCAGTGCGCCGATGGCGGGCTCGCCGCGCGTTCGACCTTGCAGGCGTTGGCGCTCGACTATTACGCCACCCCGGAAACCTGGAGCGTGGCGCAGGCGATGGATCGCCTGCTGCTCGCGCAGAATCGCTGGTTGCAAGCCAATGGTGGTGGGCAACCGCTGCTCACCACAGTCAGCGCTTTGGTCATGCGTGGTCGGCGTTTTACCCTCGCCCACGTAGGAGATTGCCGGGTGTATCGCTGGCACGCCGAGCGCTTGCAACGGATCAGCGAAGACCACGTCTGGGATCAGCCGGGCATGCAGCATGTGCTCAAGCGTGCACTGGGGCTGGATCAGCATCTGGTGCTGGATTTTCTCGACGGTGAACTGCGTGATGGCGAAAGCTTTGTGCTGCTCAGTGACGGCGTCTGGTCGATGCTGGGTGATACCGCGATTGCCGCGATTTTGCGTGATCAGCCGGATCTGCACAGTGCGGCGAAAACATTGGTCAACGCCGCACATTTGGCCGGCAGCCAGGACAACGCCAGCGCTTTGCTGGTGCGGGTTGATGCGGTCGGCGAGGCGAACATCGGCGATGCGCTGATGCATTTGCAGCAATGGCCTCTGCCGCCAGCGCTGAAACCCGGTCAATCATTCGAAGGCTGGCAGGTGCAGGGAATTGTCGCCCAAAGCCAGCAATCGCTGCTCTATCGAGTGCTCGATGAACTAGGTCAGACGTGGCTTCTGAAAACCCTGCCCACGCGTTCCGGCGATGATGCCTGCGCCGGGCAAGCGTTGCTGTCCGAGGAATGGTTTCTCAAACGCGTAGCCGGGCGGCATTTCCCTGAAGTCCACCCGTGCAGTCAGCGTCAGCATTTGTACTACGTGATGCGGGAATATTCCGGAAAGACTCTGGCACAGCTCGAGCTTTTGCCCTTGGCGCAATGGCAGGACATCGCCGAACGCCTGCTGCGTGCGGTCGGCCTGCTGCATCGGCGGCAGATTCTGCACCGGGACATCAAACCGGAGAATCTGCACGTAGGCGACGACGGTGAACTGCGTTTGCTCGATTTCGGCCTGGCGTATTGCCCGGGATTGTCCGAAGACGCGCCGTCGACACTGCCGGGCACTCCGAGCTACATCGCCCCGGAAGCGTTCCGCGGTGATCCGCCGAGTGCGCAGCAGGATTTGTATGCGGTCGGTGTGACCCTGTATTTCCTGCTTACCGGGCATTTCCCCTATGGCGAGATCGAAGCGTTTCAGCGGCCGCGCTTTGGTCTGCCGGTGAGCGCCAGTCGCTATCGGCCTGATCTGCCGGAATGGCTGGCGCAGAGTCTGGAGCGTGGGGTGGCGGCTGATCCCGAGCAGCGCTTTGAAACGGCTGAAGAATGGTTGCTGGTGCTGGAACAGGGTGAGCGGCGGAGTTTGAGCATCCGACCCAGACCATTATTGGAGCGTGAACCGTTGAAGGTGTGGCGGACGATGGCGTTGCTGGCCTTGCTCGGGAATCTGCTGCTGCTGGTGTTGTTGTTTCATCAGCGCTGAAAAGATCGCAGCCTTCGGCAGCTCCTACAGTTGATTGCGTACACCTGTAGGAGCTGCCGAAGGCTGCGATCTTTTGATCCCGCGCTCCAAAAAAGCGCAACACGCCTCCAGAGAGTGCAGCGGGACATCTCCAATCGAGCCACCAGCCCAGCAATTACGGCGCCATAGCTAGTTGGCACAACCACTGCATTACCCCACTCAACACACACATAAAGCCCAACCTTCAACGACGAAGGCTGCGCTTCCCGAGAGAACGGGACCAGGACAAAGGCGTCCTCGCTAGGCAACTAGCGGGACGCCTTTTTTTGTTTGCGCAAAATTTCTCGAGCAAGGCCTGAATGCCCACAAGAGGCCAGCCGTCGCTCCCCGGAGAACCTGATGAAAAAACTCAAACTGGTGATGATCGGCAATGGCATGGCCGGGGTCCGCACCCTCGAAGAATTGCTCAAACTGAGCAACGAGCTGTACGACATCACCGTCTTCGGCGCCGAACCGCACACCAACTACAACCGCATCCTGCTCTCGCCGGTGCTGGCCGGTGAGCAGACCTTCGAAGAGATCGTCCTCAACGACCTCGACTGGTACCTGGAAAACCACATCAAGTTGCTGCTCAACCGCAAAGTGGTGGAGATCGACCGGGTCAAACGTCGGGTGATCGCCGAGGACGGCACCGAAGCCGAATACGATCGCCTGCTGATCGCCACCGGTTCGACGCCGTTTATTCTGCCGATCCCCGGCAATACCCTGCACGGCGTGATCGGTTACCGCGACATCGCCGACACCCAGGCGATGATCGACACCGCAAAAACCCACAAGCACGCGGTGGTCATCGGCGGTGGCCTGCTCGGTCTCGAAGCCGCCAACGGCCTGATGCTGCGCGGCATGCACGTCACCGTGGTGCACATCGGCGAGTGGTTGCTGGAGCGGCAACTGGATAAAACCAGCGGTCAACTGCTGCAAAGCGCCCTCGAATCGCGGGGCCTGCACTTCCGCCTGTGCGAACAGACCCAGGCGCTGCACGACGCCGGCAATGGCCGGGTCGGCTCGGTGCAATTCAAGAACGGTGACATTATCCCTGCCGATCTGGTGGTGATGGCCGCCGGCATTCGCCCCAACACCGAACTGGCGGAAAAGGCCGGCATCCCGTGCAATCGCGGGATTCTGGTCAATGACACCCTGCAAACCTACGATCCGCGCATCTACGCCATCGGCGAGTGCGCCAGCCATCGCGGCATTGCCTACGGTCTGGTCGCGCCACTGTTCGAACAGGCCAAGGTCTGCGCCAACCATCTCGCACAACTGGGTTTCGCCCGTTATCAGGGCTCGGTGACTTCAACCAAACTCAAAGTCACTGGCATTGATTTGTTTTCCGCCGGCGACTTCATGGGCGGCGAAGGCACCGAGACCATCACCCTCTCCGATCCGATTGGCGGTGTGTACAAAAAACTGGTGATCAAGGATGACGTGCTGGTCGGCGCCTGTCTGTACGGCGATACGGCAGATGGCGGTTGGTATTTCCGACAGATTCGTGAGAATCACGCCATCGGCGAGATCCGTGATCACCTGATGTTCGGAGAAAACGCATTAGGCGACGTAGGACATCAAGGCCAGGACAAAGCCATGGTCATGGCCGACACTGCCGAAGTCTGCGGCTGCAACGGCGTGTGCAAAGGCACCATCGTCAAAGCGATTCAGGAACACGGCCTGTTCAGCGTCGATGAGGTGAAGAAACACACCAAGGCTGCCAGCTCCTGCGGCTCGTGCGCCGGGCTGGTCGAGCAGATCCTGATCAACACCGTGGGTGGCGCAGCCGACGTCAAACCGAAAAGCGAAAAAGCCATCTGCGGGTGCAGCGACCTCAACCACGGGCAGATTCGCCAGGCGATTCGCGAGCAACACCTGTTGACCATCGCTGGCACCCTGAGCTACCTCAATTGGCGCACGCCGAACGGCTGCGCAACGTGCCGCCCGGCCCTCAACTATTACCTGATTTCCACCTGGCCCGGCGAAGCCAAGGACGACCCGCAATCGCGCCTGATCAACGAACGTGCGCACGCCAACATTCAGAAGGACGGTACTTACTCGGTGGTACCACGCATGTGGGGCGGCGTGACCAATCCTTCAGAACTGCGGCGGATTGCCGACGTGGCCGACAAGTACAACGTGCCCATGGTCAAGGTCACCGGCGGCCAGCGTATCGATTTGCTCGGCATCAAGAAGCAGGATTTGCCCGGCGTCTGGAAAGACCTCGACATGCCGTCCGGCCACGCTTACGGCAAATCCATCCGCACGGTGAAAACCTGCGTCGGCAGCGAGTTCTGCCGCTTCGGCACGCAAAACTCGACACAACTGGGCATCGAGCTGGAACACGACCTGTTCAACATGTGGTCGCCGCACAAAGTGAAACTCGCCGTCTCCGGATGCCCACGCAACTGCTCGGAAGCGGGCATCAAGGACGTAGGAATTATCGGCGTCGATTCCGGTTGGGAGATGTACATCGGTGGCAACGGCGGGATCAAAACCGAAGTTGCCGAATTCTTCGTCAAGCTGAAAACCGCCGAGGAAGTGCGCGAATACAACGGTGCCTTCCTGCAGCTGTATCGCGAAGAAGCCTTCTACCTCGAACGCACCGTGCACTACCTGCAACGGGTCGGCATGGAGCACATCAAGAAAGCCGTGCTGGAAGACCCGGAGCGCCGCAAGGCCCTGAACGAGCGCCTGCAATTCTCCCTGTCATTCGAACAGGATCCGTGGAAAGAACGCCTGGCCCAGCCGCAACTGAAGAAAGAATTTGACGTGATCCCGGTGAAAAATCTGGAGGTGCCGGCATGAACTGGCTCGATATCTGTGCTCTCGAAGAGATCAACGCCCTCGGCTCGCGGATCATTGCCGGGCCAAAAGGTGACATCGCGATTTTTCGTACGAGCGACGATGAAGTTTTCGCCCTCGACGACCGCTGCCCGCACAAGGGCGGGCCGTTATCGCAAGGCCTGATCTACGGCAAACGCGTCGCTTGCCCGCTGCACAACTGGCAGATCGATCTGCAGTCCGGTGAAGCCCAGGCGCCGGACATCGGTTGCGCGCATCACCATCCGGCGCGGGTCGAAAACGGTCGGGTGCAGTTGGCTCTGCGGGACGCCATCTGATGAACCGCCAGACGACCGCCTCGACCTGCTGTTATTGCGGGGTCGGCTGCGGCGTGCTGATCGAGCATGACGGCGAGCGCATCCTCGGCGTCAGCGGCGATCCGGCGCATCCGGCCAACTTCGGCAAACTGTGCAGCAAAGGCTCGACCCTGCACCTGACCGGCGACCTCGCGGCCCGGGCGCTGTACCCGGAACTGCGTCTGGGCAAAGGACTGGCACGTAGCCGCACCGATTGGGACACGGCGCTGGAGCACGCCGTTAACGTGTTCGCCGAGACCATCAGCGAGCACGGCCCGGACAGCGTGGCGTTCTACATTTCCGGGCAACTGTTGACCGAGGACTACTACGCCTTCAACAAACTCGCGCGGGCGCTGGTCGGCACCAACAACATCGACAGCAATTCACGCCTGTGCATGTCGTCAGCCGTGGTCGGCTACAAGCGCAGTCTCGGTGCCGACGCCCCGCCGTGCAGCTATGAGGATCTGGAGCTCAGCGATTGCGTGATGATCGTCGGCAGCAACATGGCCTACGCCCACCCGGTACTTTTCCGTCGACTGGAAGAGGCAAAGTCCCACCGCCCGCAGATGAAAGTCATCGTCATTGATCCACGGCGCACCGACACTTGCGACCTCGCCGATCTGCACCTGGCGATTCTGCCCGGCACCGATGTCGCTTTGTTCCATGGGATTTTGCATCTGTTGCTGTGGGAAGACTGGATCGACCGCGACTTTATCAAGGCGCACACCGAAGGCCTCGCCGAACTGAAGAACCTGGTGCGCGACTACACCCCGCAAATGGTTTCGCAACTGTGCGGGATCAGCGTCGAGCAATTGCAGCAGTGCGCTGAATGGGTTGGCACGTCGCCGAGCTTCCTCTCGCTGTGGTGCATGGGTTTGAACCAGTCCACCGCCGGCAGCGCGAAGAACAGTGCGTTGATCAACCTTCACCTGGCCACCGGGCAAATTGGTCGTCCGGGTGCAGGACCTTTCTCCCTCACCGGTCAGCCGAATGCCATGGGCGGGCGAGAAACCGGCAGTTTGTCGAATCTGTTGCCCGGCCATCGTGACGCGGCCAACCCAGAGCACCGCGCGCAAGTGGCGGCTTATTGGGGGGTTGATCGGCTGCCGGAAAACACCGGCCTCAGCGCCATCGAACTGTTCGAGGAGGTGCGCGGCGGCAAGATCAAGGCGTTGTGGATAGCCTGCACCAACCCTGCGCAATCGATGCCGGATCAACATTCGGTGCGAGCAGCGCTGGAGGCTTGCCCGTTTGTGGTTCTGCAAGAAGCCTTTCGCACCACCGAAACGGCTGCGTTTGCCGATCTGCTGCTGCCCGCCGCCAGTTGGGGCGAGAAGGAAGGCTCTGTAACCAACTCCGAGCGGCGCATTTCCCACGTGCGCAACGCCATTCTCCCACCGGGTGAAGCGCGGCCAGACTGGGCGATCACGGTGGATTTCGCACAGCGGCTGGAGAAACGTCTGCGCCCCTCTGAGTCGAGCCTGTTCGGGTTCGATCAACCTTCGCAGTTGTTCGATGAATTCAAAGGGCTGACACGCGGGCGGGATCTGGATTTGTCCGGGATCAGCCATGCCTTGATCGACGAGATCGGGCCGCAGCAATGGCCCTTCCCCGTCGGTGCCCGGCAAGGAACCACGCGACTCTATGAAGACGGTATTTTTCCTACGGCCAGCGGTCGCGCGCAGTTCATCGCCGACCCGTATCGCGCCGCCAGGGAACAGCGCGATGCGCGCTTCCCGTTGACGCTGATCACCGGGCGTTTGCGCGATCAGTGGCACGGTATGAGCCGTACCGGCACGGCGGCGCAGTTATTCGGGCATGTCAGTGAAGCGGTACTGAGTCTGCACTCGGATGAATTGCGCCGGCAGCGCTTGCAGCCGGGCGATCTGGTCAACCTGAAAAGTCGTCGCGGCGCGGTAATTGTCGCGGTCGGCAGCGATGACAGTGTGCGTCCAGGCCAGGCTTTTTTGCCGATGCACTGGGGTGACCGGTTTCTAAAAGGTGGGGTAAACAGCCTGACCCTGCCTGCTTTCGACCCGCTGTCGAAACAGCCGGAACTCAAACACAGCGGCGTGCGTCTGGAGCCGGTGAAATTGCCTTGGCAACTGTTCGCACTGATCGAGGGCGATGTTCAACGGCATTTCGAGGCGCTACGACCGCTCTGCGAGGCATTTTCCTACGTAAGTCTCAGCCTTGTCGGACGTGAACGATCGGCATTGCTGATACGCGCAGCCAACGCCGAGGCACCGGATCCACAGTTACTGGCTGAAATCGACCGATGCCTGTCACTGATCGACGGCCCTGTATTGGCCTACGACGACCCGCGTCGGGCCATCGGTAAACGCGTGCGCATTGAAAACGGCCGGATCACGGCGATTCGACTGGCCGGCGAAACCCTCGCGCAGCATTGGCTGCAAAGCCTTTGGCTGGAGGGCCATGCCGACGAGCAACTGCGGCGCTGGCTGCTGGCGCCAATGAGTGCACCACCGGGCAGCGTCGGCGGCCAGGTCGCTGCCGACAAGACCCTGTGCAATTGCAACAACGTCAGCCTCAACGCGGTCTGCGCCGGCATTCGCCAAGGTCTGGATTTGCAGGGCTTGAAAAACAATTTGGGCTGCGGCACGCAATGCGGCTCGTGCGTCCCGGAAATAAAGCGCTTGCTGGCTGCCGAGCTGCAGCCGGTCGCCGTCATCTGATGAGGAAAACAACATGAGTGCAAAAGTCTGGCTGGTGGGCGCTGGCCCCGGCGATCCGGAACTGTTGACCCTCAAAGCAGTGCGCGCCCTGCGTGAGGCCGATGTGGTGCTGATCGATGACCTGGTCAACGATGCGGTTCTGGAACACTGCCCTGCCGCACGCATCATTGCCGTGGGTAAGCGCGGTGGTTGTCGCTCGACGCCGCAGGCGTTCATTCATCGCTTGATGCTGCGTTATGCCCGCCAAGGTAAGTGCGTGGTGCGGCTAAAGGGCGGCGATCCGTGCATTTTCGGCCGTGGCGGTGAAGAGGCGCAGTGGTTGCGTGAACGCGGGGTTGCGGTGGAACTGGTCAACGGCATCACCGCCGGGCTGGCCGGAGCGACGCAGTGTGATATTCCGCTGACGCTGCGCGGTGTCGCGCGCGGGGTGACGCTGGTGACGGCGCACACCCAGGACGACAGTCAACTGAACTGGCAGGCCCTGGCGCAAGGCGGCACGACGCTGGTGATCTACATGGGCGTGGCCAAACTGGGCGAGATTCGCGATCAATTGTTGGCGGGCGGGATGGCGGCGGATACACCGGTGGCGATGATCGAGAATGCGTCACTGCCGGAGCAGCGGGAATGTCGGAGTGATCTGCGGGGCATGGGAGAGGATGCGTGTGCGTTTGGACTGAAAAGCCCGGCGATTCTGGTGATTGGTGCGGTGGCGGCTGTTGTTGAAGATCAAAAGATCGCAGCCTGCGGGATGTATGCAGATTTCATGTAGGAGCTGCCGAAGGCTGCGATCTTTTAAAGCTGCAAAGCCAAATCGCAGGCAAAGAAAAGCCCGGCCTAAGCCGGGCTTTTCTCAGAGCGGCAGCTAATTACTTAGCTTGAGCTTCAACCTGCGCTTCTACGCGACGGTTAACAGCACGGCCAGCGTCAGTTTTGTTGTCAGCAACTGGGCGGGATTCGCCGTAGCCAACAGACTGAACGCGGGACGATTCAACACCGTACTGGTTGGTCAGAACTTGCTTAACGGCGTTTGCACGACGCTCAGACAGTTTCTGGTTGTAAGCGTCAGGACCGACGGAGTCAGTGTGACCTTCAACAGTAGTGGTGGTGGATGGGTACTGCTTCATGAAGTCAGCCAGGTTCTTGATGTCGCCGTAGCTGTTGGTTTTAACAACAGACTTGTCGAAATCGAACTTAACGTCCAGCTCAACACGAACAACTTCAGCAACTGCTGGGCAGCCGTCAGCGTCAACAGTTACGTTGGCTGGGGTGTCCGGGCACTTGTCAACGTTGTCGCAAACGCCATCGTTGTCGCTGTCGGAGCAGACTTCAGCTGGTGCTGGAACTGGAGCAGCAGCAGGCTTGGAGCCGCCACCGAAGTTCACACCGATACCGACGCTAGGAGCCCACTCGGTGTCGCCCTGGTCGATGTTGTATTGAGCTTCAACGCCAGCACGGGCGTAGAAGTTGTCGGTGAAGTACAGCTTGGCACCAGCGCCCAGGTTAGCGAAGGTAGAACGGTTACGACCGTTCGAACCGTTCTGGTCGATGCTCTGGTCGGAGAAACCGGCCGAGACGTATGGACGCAGCATGTCGCCTGGGTTGTTGAAGTGGTACAGAGCGTCCAGAGCGGTGTTAGCGCCTTTTACGTTCTTGCCATCATCAGCACGTACGTTGTGAACTTCGTCGTAGCCCAGACGCAGTTCAACGTCGTCGGTCAGGAAGTAACCGATCGAACCGCCGAACAGGTTGCCGTTGTTCTTGAAGTTACGAGCGCTGTCGAATTGTTCTTTCTTTGCGAAGCCTTCGATTTCAACTGCGCCTTGGCCTTGTGCCAGAGCGCCGAACGAAGTGGCGGCAATCAGAGAACCAATGGCCAAGCCCAAGGTGTTTTTCAGTTTCATCCGTTAAATCCCCATCTGGTGATTGTGAAGCAGTCCCGCAAACCGGGGGACAACTCGGCGGCAAGTCTATCAGAACTTGCCTACACGTAAGAGATATTTGCGCTGAACTAAGTTTCAGCAATGCCTGCAAATTTCTCACGCAATTTATCTAGAGCACGTTTGTAACGCATTTTTGTCGCACTCAAACCCATGTGCATGATGTCTGCGATCTCCTGAAATTCCAGCTCTGCGACAAATCGTAGCACCAGAATTTCACGGTCGATCGGGTTCACATACACCAGCCAGCGATCAAGTCCGCCCTTCTCCTCAGGGTTGGGCGTCTTTTCTTCAGACGCTTCCTCAAGGGGGTCAAGACTCAATGCGTCCATCAAGCGACGCTTTCGCCGTTCCTTCCGATACTGCGTAATACATTCGTTGTACGTGATGCTGTATAGCCATGTCTTGAACTTCGATTTCCCCTCGAAGTTCTTCAGGCCATACAGCACCTTCAACATGACTTCCTGACAGACATCGTCTGCGTCGCGATCGTTCCCAAGATATCTCGCACAGACGTTAAATAATGTTCGCTGGTAACGCCGCATCAGTTCTTCATAGGCGCGCGTCACGTGAAACAGCTCGGTATGCGAGCGCGCGACCAACTCCTCATCAGAGAGCTCGCGGGGGTCGTAGCGCGTGGATAGCGTTTGGGCTTTATTCAAAACAAGTCGTGCCGACAGTCAGGTCAATGTCCGCCACAACCAGCATCAGCTGGCATTTTGCGGCGGCATACATTAGCAGGGTTTGCCGGATTAGCGGCTACTCACATGCTGTTCCAGCAGGATCCGATTGGAAAGAGAGACTAGCTCACCCTCATCGGTCAGCAATGTGGTTTTAACCGTGCCGATCTCTTCGATCTGGCCTTCGACCTCGCCAACACGCACTTGTTGCCCAACCTGATACAACTCACGCACATAGATTCCCGCAAGAATCTGACCGGCAATTTCCCGGCTTCCCAAACCCATGGCCAGCGCAACGGCCAGACCAACGGTAATCAAAACAATGACAATCACATGGTTCAGCAGGTCGGTCTTGACCTCAAGCTGACTGATCGCGACCGAGATGCTGATGATGATCACCAGCCCCTGGGCGATGCGTCCCAGCCCCGAAGCGTAGTCCAGGCCTACGCCTTCTGCCGCTCCGCGCACCAGCCCGTTGGCCAATTGTGCGAGCAACACCCCCACCAGCAAAACCAGCGCCGCACCGAATACTTTCGGCAAATAGAGCGCCAACATATCCAGCGTAGCTGAAACTCGCTCAAGTCCAAGGGATTCTGCTGCAGAAACCAGGAAAATCAGAAGAACGAACCAGTAGACGATCTTGCCGATGAGGGTCGAGATCGGTACTTGCAGGCCTGCGCGCGACATCAGCTTGGTCAGCCCGGTGCCGCCCATCAGGCGATCGAGGCCCAGTTTGGCGAGCAGTTTGGACAGCAATGTATCGAGCAGCTTGGCCACGACGAAACCCAACAGCAGCACGACCAGTGCGCCGAACAGGTTCGGGATGAAGTTGGCGACTTTGGTCCACAACGCAGTCATTGCAGTGACGAGGCTCTGAGTCCAGAGATCAAGTTCCATATTCAATCAGCCTTATCAGCAGTGCGAGCAGTAGGTTTACGTAGACGGGAAACCGGCGAGACATGGGCCGATCCGTTATTCAAGGCGATCATCAGCGCGGGCAGCCAGCGGCCCAGCAGGCTGAACAGATCACCGGCGCCTACCTGGCGGTTGGCGGTTTTGAGCACGCGACCCAGGCAGGCATCGTCGTCGCGACTGGACGGCGAAGCGTTGAGCATGTCGCGCAAAGACTGTTCAAACGGATCGTGCATACGCACCTCTCGTGATGTCTGTGAAAGACGCGGGCAGATTTGGTCGGGTCACATGCGCCATGTTCAGACCCAGCGCAAACGACGGAATAACCACCACTGGCCGAAGGCCAGAACGAGCACCGTCAAGCAGGCGATCAGGAAGCCGTAAGGGCTGCTGGAGAACGGAATTCCGCCAACGTTGATACCCAACAGACCAGTGATGAAACTCATCGGCAAAAAGATGCAGGTGATGATCCCGAAGCGGTACATCGTGCGGTTCATGCGCTCGCTCAAACGCCGGTCTTCGGCCTCCAGCACAAGCCCCACGCGCTCTCGGGTCAATTCGAGTTCTTCCAGATAGCGGGTCAGGCTGTTGTTCAATTCGTTCCAGTAATCAGCATCGTCGTCGACGAACCACGGCAGTTTTATCCGCGTCAGCTGGCCGAAAATATCCCGCTGCGGCGCAAGAAATCGCTTCAGTCCGGCGGCCCGGCGACGGATGTGCAAAATGGCGCCGTGCTCGGGGGTATACCGTTCGTCGGCATCCATCTTTTCTTCTTCCTCATCGGCGATTTCCGAGAGGCAAGTGACCAGATCCTGCACCTTGTTGGTGAGAAACTGCGCCAGATAAAGGATGAGTTCAGACGCCGTTTTCGGGCCGTTGCCGTCCGCCAATTGCACCAGCAATTCATCGGTGGCGCGCAACGGACGCAAACGCAGGGAAATCACGCGCTGGGCGGAAGCAAAAATCCGCACCGAGACCATGTCCTCCGGCTCGGCGCCGGGATTGAGATTGACCCCGCGCAGGAACAGCAGCAGCTCGGAATCGGGCAGCGGCAACAGGCGCGGTCGAGTGTTCTCTTCCAGCAGCAAGTCGCAGGTGAATTCATTGAGGCCGCTGGATTTGCGCAGCCAGGTCTGGGTTTGCGGATGGCTGCGATCCCAATGCAGCCACAGGCTTTCATGCGCCTGCAGTTGCAAATCGTCGAGCTCAGTCCGGGCTATCGAACGCGCACCGCCTCTACCGTCCAGCACCAGGGCATGCACCAGCCCCCATTGCGCGTTTTCTTCCTCGAACATCCGCATCCCTTTGTCGAAAGCTTATTCAGGCATTTGCAGCGGGCTCGGCGAGATGATCACGCCGTTGTTGTCCGCATAAATGTAGTGGCCCGGGTGGAACGTCACACCGGCGAAAGTCACCGGGACATTCAGGTCGCCGAGGCCGCGTTTTTCAGTTTTCATCGGGTGGCTGGCCAGTGCCTGCACGCCCAGATCGGTTTGCGCAATGACGTCGACGTCACGGATGCAGCCGTAGATCACCAGCCCTTCCCAACCGTTTTTGGCGGCATTCTCGGCAATCATGTCGCCCAACAAGGCCCGGCGCAGAGAACCGCCGCCATCCACCACCAACACCTTGCCGTTGCCCTTGAGGTCGGCCTGCTCCTTGACCAGCGAGTTGTCTTCGAAACATTTGATGGTCACGATTTCGCCGCCGAACGAATCACGGCCGCCGAAATTGCTGAACATCGGTTCCAGCACCTGAACCAGCTCCGGATAGGCGTCGCACAGGTCAGGCGTGAGGTAATGGTTCATCGAAAAACTCCTGTAACAAGGAAGACGATCAAGGATGACGCATTCTGTTGAGACGAGATCCGGCGGTCGCTGTTTACCTTAGTCCATCCCATGGTCGCTGAACGAACCTGAACAAACGCTGAAACGTAATCGCTAAACAGCCACCAAAAATGACCAGAACCGCACAATGCGTCATATCTTAGCCGCAAGCCAATCCGAACGAAACGCCCTTTTCAGCGGCGCGACTTCAGACTGCTGCGGCCAGATCCGGCTTCTCACCCAGCAACGGTGTCTGCTGATCGCTCAACCAGCGCGCCACCAACGGCCACACTTCAACCTGCGCCGCTTTGCTCACCAGCATTTCAACATGGCCGAAATTGTCGTTGAAGCCCTGATCACGCCCCAGATTGATGAACTGCTTGTGTTCGGCGCCAATCTGTTCGAACAACTTGCGACAGGCCCAAGTCGGATCCTGATGATCACCCGCCGCGCTCACGGCCAATACCGGCACCTGAACATCGGCCAGACCCGCCCACCAATCCTTGTCCTTGTCGCCAAACCGGCCGAACAAGCCGTACCAGCGCATGCTTTCGATGGCCAGACCGATTGGCTCGTCCTCAGGGCCGCGCTTGAGGCGTGAACCGGACAACTGGGCAAAACGCTTGAGGATAAAGCGACTGCTCCACTCCACCGGCGGGATTTTCAACGGCCAGTAGGTGCGACTGACCTGCGTGCCGAAAAACGCCGCCGAGGCCACGGCCGGCTCGCCAAGGTATTCGCCACCGAGCGCCGCCGCCAAAGTGATGCCGCCCAGCGAATGGCCGATCCAGTGCGGGATCTGCCCGCTCTGCTCACGCACGAACGCGGCAATCGCCGGCAAGTCGTAACGGGCGTAGTCGGCGACACGATTGCGTCGGTATTCCTCGTTGCGCTGCGACAAACCATGGCCGCGCATCTCCGGAATCCATACATCAAAGCCCAGACGTGTCAGGTACGCGCCCAGCCCCAGGCCTTTGGGTGAAAACCAGAAACGCCGATTGGAAAAACTGCCGTGCAGCAAAATCACCGGCACGCCGCGAGGCGCCGAGTCGTCGGCCATGCCCAAACGGGTGACGGCGATTTCCACCGACCAGTCGGGACTGTTGCCGGGTTTCAAACGATAAACGTCTTCGCTCAGATCGCCGCGCCGCTCGGCGCTGATCAGAGCGACAGGAAATAGGTTGCTGCTGCTTTGCATAATGCTCTTGCACAAAAAAGGGCGGCATCCACAGGAGCCCGCCCTACTTCAATCTCAAAGCCCGCCCCTTGTAGGAGTGAGCCTGCTCGCGATTGCGGTGTATCAGCCGACATTTATGGCGGATGTTATGCCGTCTTCGCGAGCAGGCTCGCTCCTACAGGGGAACGGGCCGTTCACGTATGGATCAAGCCTGCGCCTGGCCTTCGGCGAGGAAGAACCAGGTTTCCAGCACGGAATCCGGGTTCAGCGACACGCTTTCGATGCCCTGCTCCATCAGCCACTTGGCCAGATCCGGGTGATCCGAAGGCCCCTGACCGCAGATGCCGATGTACTTGCCGGCCTTGTTGCACGCGGCAATCGCGTTGGCCAACAGCTTCTTGACCGCCGGATTACGCTCATCGAACAGGTGCGCGATGATACCGGAGTCACGGTCCAGGCCCAGGGTCAGCTGAGTCAGGTCGTTGGAACCGATCGAGAAACCGTCGAAGAATTCGAGGAATTCTTCAGCGAGGATCGCGTTGGACGGCAGTTCGCACATCATGATGATGCGCAGACCATTCTCGCCACGAGCCAGACCGTTTGCGGCCAGCAGATCGATCACCTGGCTCGCTTCGCCGAGGGTACGGACGAACGGCACCATGATTTCGACGTTGGTCAGGCCCATCTCGTTGCGCACACGTTTCAGCGCGCGGCATTCGAGTTCGAAGCAGTCACGGAACGATTCGCTGATGTAACGCGAAGCGCCACGGAAACCCAGCATCGGGTTTTCTTCTTCCGGCTCGTAAAGCTTGCCGCCGATCAGGTTGGCGTATTCGTTGGACTTGAAGTCCGACAGACGCACGATGACTTTTTTCGGCGTGAACGCTGCAGCGAGGGTGCTGATGCCTTCCACCAGTTTGTCGACGTAGAAGTCGACCGGGTCGTTGTAACCGGCGATACGCTTGTCGACGCTGTCCTTGATTTCCTGCGGCAGGCCGTCGTAGTTCAACAGCGCTTTCGGGTGGACGCCGATCATGCGGTTGATGATGAATTCCAGACGGGCCAGGCCCACACCGGCGTTCGGCAGTTGCGCGAAGTCGAAGGCGCGGTCCGGGTTGCCGACGTTCATCATGATTTTGAACGGCAGCTCCGGCATGGCGTCGACGGAGTTCTTCTTGATGTCGAAGCCCAGTTCGCCTTCGAAGATGTAACCGGTGTCGCCCTCGGCGCACGAAACGGTCACGCCCTGGCCATCTTTCAGCAGTTGGGTGGCGTTGCCGCAACCAACCACTGCCGGGATGCCCAGCTCACGAGCGATGATCGCTGCGTGGCAGGTACGGCCGCCACGGTTGGTGACGATGGCGCTGGCGCGCTTCATCACCGGTTCCCAGTCCGGGTCGGTCATGTCGGAAACCAGCACGTCGCCCGGCTGGACTTTGTCCATCTCGGAGACGTCTTTGATGATGCGCACTTTGCCGGCGCCGATGCGCTGGCCAATCGCGCGACCTTCAACCAGCACGGTGCCGGTTTCTTTCAGCAGGTAACGTTCCATGACGTTGGCCTGGGTGCGGCTTTTCACGGTTTCCGGACGCGCCTGCACGATGTACAGCTTGCCGTCGTCACCGTCCTTGGCCCACTCGATGTCCATCGGGCAGCCATAGTGCTTCTCGATGATCATCGCTTGTTTGGCCAGCTCGCTGACTTCAGCGTCGGACAGACAGAAACGCGCGCGCTCAGCCTTGTCGACGTCGATGGTCTTGACCGAACGACCGGCCTTGGCCTCGTCGCCGTAGATCATCTTGATCGCTTTGCTGCCCAGGTTGCGACGCAGGATCGCCGGACGACCGGCCTCCAGCGTGCCCTTGTGTACGTAGAATTCGTCCGGGTTGACCGCGCCTTGTACGACGGTTTCGCCCAGGCCGTAGGCGCCGGTGATGAACACCACGTCACGGAAACCGGATTCGGTGTCGAGGGTGAACATCACGCCGGCAGTGCCGGTTTCCGAACGCACCATGCGCTGCACGCCAGCCGACAGGGCGACCAGTTTGTGGTCGAAGCCCTGGTGCACGCGGTAGGAGATCGCACGGTCGTTGAACAGCGACGCGAACACCTCTTTGGCGGCGCGGATAACGTTTTCCACACCACGGATGTTCAGGAAGGTTTCCTGCTGACCGGCGAACGAGGCGTCCGGCAAGTCTTCGGCGGTGGCGGAAGAACGCACAGCCACGGCCACATCAGGGTTGCCGGCCGACAGCGCGGCGAACGCGGTGCGGATCTCGGCATTGAGTTTTTCCGGGAATTCGGCGTCCATGATCCATTGACGGATCTGTGCGCCGGTCTTGGCCAGGGCGTTGACGTCGTCGACGTCGAGCGCGTCGAGGGCCTGGTGGATCTGGTCGTTCAAGCCGCTCAGTTCGAGGAAGTCGCGATAGGCCTGGGCGGTGGTGGCAAAGCCGCCAGGGACCGACACACCGGCGCCTGCCAGGTTGCTGATCATCTCGCCCAGGGATGCGTTCTTGCCCCCCACATGCTCAACATCGTGTTTGCCGAGCTTATCGAGGGAAACTACGTACTCTACCAAGGTGATCTCTCCACTAACTGTGTTGGAAAAGCTCAGAAACCGGCGGCCCGGGGGAGCCTCGGCCGGTTGTATGGCCTGGACCTGGAAAATAAGTGAGAATGCTGGCCATTGGCGGCCAACAAATCGCGCCTATCATATCCAAGAATCGTCACTAGCTTAAGGCCCAAGGTGCAAATGAAACGATCTGCTTTCTTCATCTCCGATGGCACCGGCATCACAGCCGAAACCCTGGGTCAAAGCCTTCTGGCGCAGTTCGAAAACATTACCTTCAGCAAATTCACGCGACCGTACATCGACAGCGTTGAAAAAGCGCGGGCCATGGTACAACAAATCAACAAAGCCGCCGAAACCGACGGCTTTCGCCCGATCATCTTTGACACCATCGTCAATCAGGACATCCGTGAGATTCTCGCAACGTCCAATGGTTTCATGATCGACATTTTCTCGACCTTCCTCGCCCCGCTGGAGCAGGAACTGACCGAGCATTCTTCCTACACCGTCGGCAAGTCCCATTCGATCGGGCACAACTCCAATTACATGGAGCGCATCGAGGCGGTGAACTTCGCCCTCGACAACGACGACGGTGCGCGCACGCACTATTACGACAAAGCCGACCTGATACTAGTGGGCGTGTCGCGCTGCGGTAAGACACCGACGTGTCTGTACATGGCCATGCAGTTCGGCATCCGCGCAGCCAACTATCCGCTGACTGAAGACGACATGGAGCGCCTGACCCTGCCGGCCGCTCTGCGCGCGCACCAGCACAAACTGTTCGGCCTGACCATCGACCCGGACCGCCTTACCGCGATCCGCAATGAGCGCAAGCCCAACAGCCGCTATTCGAGCTACGCCCAGTGCGAATTTGAAGTGCGTGAGGTGGAGAACCTGTTCCGCCGCGAGAACATCCCCAATATCAATTCCACGCATTTTTCCGTGGAAGAGATTTCGGCGAAAATTCTGGTGGAGAAAGGCGTGGAGCGACGATTCAAATAACCCTGCAAACCTCCTGTAGGAGCTGCCGCAGGCTGCGATCTTTTGATCTTGTCTTTTAAAAACAGAATCAAAAGATCGCAGCCTGCGGCAGCTCCTACAGGGGATTGTGTTGTGTCAGGGCATTTGCCAGAGCCTCAAACCCGCCAAGCAACAACCGATCATCCCCCACCGAATTACACACACTCACCCGAATGAACTGCGGCACCGCCGCATGCCCGACCGCAAACGCCTCAGCGGTCGCCACTAGATAATTGTTCTCCTTCAACTCCGCCGCAATCTGCGAGGCGCGCCACAACTCGGGGACTTCCACCCAGAAGTGCGGACTAAAGGCGTGAGTGTTGTAGCTCAAGCCCTCCAGCACCGGCGCGACCAGCGCTTTGCGCCGACCAATCTCAATGATCTGCTCATCCAGCAAGTGCTTAGCCATGCCGTTTTCGATCCACAGGCTCGCCACTTCCATCGATAAAGGATTCGCCATCCAACACGTGCTGCGAATGGCTGAACTGATACGGCCGATCAACGCTTGCGGCGCGTGCAGATAACCGACGCGCAACCCCGCTGAAACAGCCTTGCTCAAACTACCGATCAGTATTGATCGCTCCGGCGCAAAATAACTGAGCGGCAACGGGCGCTGGCGATCCAGCACCGCATGCGCTTCGTCTTCGATGATCAGCAGATTGTGTTGGCGACAGACTTCGGCAATCGCCTCGCGCCGTGGGACGGACATCACCGCCGCCGTAGGATTCTGGATCGTCGGCGTGCAATACAGCGCCGAAACGCGATGTTGACGGCAGATTTCCTCCAGCGCTGCAGGTAAAAGCCCTTCGTCATCCATCGCGGCGCCGATGAGTTTTATCCCGAGTTGACGGGCAACACCGATCAATCCGGGGTAGGACAAATGCTCGGTGACAACCGTGTCGCCGGCCTTGAGCAACCCCATCAACGCGCTCAACAGACCATGCTGGCCGCCGTTGACGCACAGCACCTGATCGGCGCGGGGTACGAATTCGCCGTGGCTGAGCCAAACGGCCCCCGCCACGCGATGCCGCGCCATACCGGCTTCGGCGGTATACCCGCTGAGTTGCCGCAAGACGCCCGGCTCATTGGCCAGATCCAGCAGGCTTTGCCGCATGAATTCGGTTTCCTGCCCGGGCATCGGCTGATTCCGACTCATGTCCAGGCACGTGGACGGCTCATCGCTGACATTGCGAAAGCCTTTGTCCTGCGGCCGCTCCATCCCCCTCTTACGCACGTAAGTGCCGTCGCCTACACGGGCGACGACCAATCCCACACGTTCCAGCTCACCGTAGGCACGGCTGATCGTGCCGATGGTCACGCCCAAGCTGTCGGCCAACAGTCGATGCGGCGGTAACTTGCCGCCAGCCTCTATCACACCCTCCTCGATGGCCTGCGCCACGCCATTGGCAAGGCGTTTGTACTTCACGCCGATGCCATTGCTGAGGCTGTCGCGGAGGATTGACACCATGGCAATACTTACTTTGACAGTCATTCGCGCCCCGAATAGCGTGCTTAAAACAGGTTCAATCAGAAATAGACTGTTTCATCGATCAGGTCAATTCCACCGCTCGGAGCACCCAATATGTCGACCGCCGTCAGCACACCGATGAACATCAGCAAACCCTGGCTCGCCGGATTGATCACCAGCACCCTGTTTCTGATCGTCTGCTTGAGTTGGGGCACCACTTGGCTTGGGATCAAGATCGCCGTGGAAAGCGTGCCGCCGCTGACGGCCGCCGGGCTGCGCTTTCTTATCGCATTTCCACTGTTTTTGAGTTTCGCGTTGTTGCGCAAAGAACCGTTGCTGTTCCCTCGGCAGAGCCGCTGGTTTTTTGTGTTCGTCACGCTGTCGTATTTCAGCCTGCCGTATTACCTGCTCAACTACGGCGAGATGCACGTCTCGTCTGGTCTGACGGCACTGCTGTTCAGTTGCATGCCGGTGTTTATCCTGCTGTTTTCTGCTCTATTTCTGCGCGAGAAAATCTACCCGTCGCAAATGCTCGGCATTGCCATTGGTTTTGGCAGTCTGTTCATGATTATTCGCAGTCAGGGTCTGCACCTGGATCAGGCGGAGTGGCTGGGGGTGCTGGCGATTCTCTGCGCCGCAGTGATGCATGCGCTGTGTTACGTGGTGACGAAAAAACACGGGAGTGCGATCAGCGTGATCACCTACAACACACTGCCGATCGGTATCGCCGGTGCGATGTTATTTATTGTCGGACTGAGCTTCGAAACACCGGTGTTCCAGGACATCACCGCACGCTCGTGGGGCGCGCTGTTTTACCTCGGGCTGGTGGCCTCGGTGGGCGGCTTTATCGTTTACTTTTTGCTGCTCAAACGCCTGAGCCCGATCATCCTGTCGTTCGTGTTTATCATTTTCCCGGTGTTCGCCGTGATCATCGGCGCCTGGTACGAGGGGCAAACCTTGTCCCGGGAGCTGATGATCTATTCGGCGATCCTGTTGAGCGGGTTTGCCATCACCAAATTGCCCATCGAAAAATGGCGCAAACCTTCCCTGTAGGAGCTGCCGAAGGCTGCGATCTTTTGATCTGGATTGTAAAAAACAAGATCAAAAGATCGCAGCCTGCGGCAGCTCCTACAGGGAGCGTGGTTGTAACTTCAGAGGACGAACAGGTCGACGAAGCGGTTGACCGGGGTGGACTCCAGCCGGGTTTGATCTTTGCACAACGCGAAAATCTCGCCGCTGCGCTGGCCGGTGAAACGCGTGGCCAGATTGGCTTTGAACTTGTCCTCCAGCAACGGAATGCCCTCGGCACGGCGGCGACGGTGACCGATCGGGTATTCCACCACGACGTTCTCGGTGCTGCTGCCGTCCTTGAAAAACACCTGCACGGCGTTGGCAATCGAGCGCTTGTCGGGCTCGAGGTATTCGCGGGTGAAACGCGGTTCTTCGACGATGACCATTTTCTCGCGCAGCACATCGATGATCGGGTGCGCCTTGTGGAAATCGTCTTCGTATTGCTCGGCGACCAGATTGCCAAACGCCAGCGGCACGGCGGTCATGTACTGGATGCAGTGGTCACGGTCAGCGGCATTGGCCAGCGGCCCGACTTTGGAAATGATGCGAATCACCGATTCGTGGGTGGTGATGACGATGCGGTCGATTTCATGCAGACGATTGCGCAATTGCGGGTGCAAGGTCACCGCCGCTTCGCAGGCGGTTTGCGCATGGAATTCGGCGGGGAAACTGATCTTGAACAGGACGTTTTCCATCACATAACTGCCGAACGGTCGCGAGAAACTGAAGGCGCGTTTGTCCTCGGGTTTCAATGCCAGATCGCTGTTGTTGTGACTGAACAGCACGTCATAAAAACCCCACTGCTTTGCAGTCAGAACCCCGGGAATACCCATTTCGCCGCGCATGGCAATGTCAGCCAGGCGCACGCCACGACTCGACGCATCCCCCGCCGCCCAGGATTTTCGCGAGCCGGCGTTGGGGGCATGACGATAAGTGCGCAGCGCTTGGCCGTCGGCGAATGCATGGGACAAGGCTGATAACAGTTGCTTGCGATTGGCGCCCATCAATTTTGCGGTGACGGCAGTGGAGGCGACTTTCACCAGGATGACGTGATCGAGTCCTACACGGTTGAAGGAGTTTTCCAGGGCGATCACGCCTTGAATCTCGTGAGCCATGATCATCGCTTCCAGCACATCGCGGATCGTCAGCGGCGCTTCAGCGTTGGCCACGCGTTTTTGCGAGAGATGATCGGCCACCGCGAGAATCGCGCCGAGGTTGTCCGACGGATGCCCCCATTCGGCGGCGAGCCAGGTGTCGTTGTAGTCGAGCCAGCGGACGATGCAGCCGATGTCCCACGCGGCTTTGACCGGGTCGAGGCGATAGGAAGTGCCGGGGACGCGCGCGCCGTGAGGAACCACCGTCCCTTCAACGATCGAGCCGAGGTGTTTGGTGCATTCGGGAAAGCGCAGGGCCAGCAGGCCGCAGCCGAGCGTGTCCATCAGGCAGTTGCGGGCGGTGTCCAGGGCTTCGGCAGAGGTGACTTTGAAGGTGAGGACGTAATCGGCGATGTCCTGCAGGACACGGTCGTAGTCGGGGCGGTTGTTCAGGTCGACGTTGGCGCTCATGTTCGATTCACTCTTGAAGTGGTTCGTTGATGGGACCTCGGTTCAGGCTGTGTTGGATTTTTATTATCGAAATGCAAACCCTGTAGGAGCTGCCGAAGGCTGCGATCTTTTGATCTTGACCTAAAAAACATAGATCAAAAGATCGCAGCCTTCGGCAGCTCCTACAGGTTGAAGCAATCCAGGGTGGCGTCAGGTGTTGGGTCAGAAAGAATCGCCCGGGACGCGTACGTAACCTTCCATCAGCACCCGAGCACTGCGGCTCATGATGGCTTTTTTCACAATCCACTCGCCGTTTTCCAGGCTGGCTTCAGCGCCAACCCGCAACGTCCCGGACGGATGCCCAAAGCGCACGGCATTGCGTTCAACGCCACCTGCAGCAAGGTTCACCAGCGTGCCGGAAATGGCCGCCGCCGTACCAATCGCCACCGCCGCCGTGCCCATCATCGCGTGGTGCAATTTGCCCATCGACAACGCGCGCACCAGCAAATCCACATCACCGGCACCAATCGCCTTACCACTGGAAGCCACATAATCCGCAGGCTTGGCAACGAACGCGACTTTCGGCGTGTGCTGCCGTTTCGCCGCTTCGTCGAGATTGGCAATCAGGCCCATGCTCAGCGCGCCGTAAGCACGAATGGTCTCGAACATCTGCAATGCTTGCGGATCGCTGTTGATCGCGCCTTGCAGCTCGGTGCCGGTGTAGCCAATGTCTTCGGCGTTGACGAAAATCGTCGGGATGCCGGCGTTGATCATCGTCGCTTTGAACGTGCCGACACCCGGCACTTCCAGCTCATCGACCAGGTTACCGGTAGGGAACATCGAGCCACCGCCGCCCTCTTCTTCCGCCGCCGGGTCCATGAATTCGACTTGCACTTCAGCGGCCGGAAAGGTCACGCCGTCGAGTTCGAAATCGCCGGTTTCCTGCACCTCGCCGTTGGTGATCGGCACGTGGGCGATGATGGTTTTGCCGATGTTGGCCTGCCACACGCGCACCACCGCAACACCGTTGTGCGGAATACGGCTGGCATCGACCAGACCGTTGCTGATGGCAAACGAACCGACCGCAGCCGAGAGGTTGCCGCAGTTGCCGCTCCAATCCACAAAGGGCTTGTCGATGGAGACCTGTCCGAACAGGTAATCGACGTCGTGATCAGCCTTGAGGCTTTTCGACAGGATCACGGTTTTGCTGGTGCTCGAAGTGGCGCCGCCCATGCCGTCGATCTGCTTGTCGTACGGGTCGGGGCTGCCGATCACGCGCAGCAACAGAGCGTCGCGAACCGGCCCGGGAATCTGCGCCGCTTCGGGCAAATCCTTGAGGCTGAAAAACACGCCTTTGCTGGTGCCGCCGCGCATGTAGGTGGCGGGGATTTTTATTTGTGGTGAGTGAGCCATGGTGCTCCTTATCCACAGGCGTGAGACCGAGATCTCACGCCTGCATCAGTAGATTTAAACGGCAACCGCCGACTCTTCAAGGAAGTCCTGAGCGAAACGTTGCAACACGCCGCCGGCTTCGTAGATCGACACTTCTTCTGCGGTATCCAGACGGCAAGTCACCGGCACATCAATGCGCTCGCCGTTCTTGCGATGGATCACCAGCGTCAGATCTGCACGTGGTTTGCGCTCGCCGATCACGTCGTAGGTTTCGCTGCCGTCGATGGCCAGCGTGTGCCGGTCGGTGCCCGGCTTGAACTCCAGCGGCAGCACTCCCATGCCCACCAGGTTGGTGCGGTGAATGCGCTCGAAACCCTCAGCGGCAATCGCTTCGACACCGGCCAGACGCACGCCTTTCGCCGCCCAGTCACGGGACGAACCCTGACCGTAATCGGCGCCGGCGATGATGATCAGCGGCTGCTTGCGCTCCATGTAGGTTTCGATGGCTTCCCACATGCGCATCACTTTGCCTTCCGGCTCGACGCGCGCCAGCGAACCCTGTTTGACCTTGCCGTTTTCCACGACCATTTCGTTGAACAGTTTCGGGTTGGCGAAGGTAGCGCGCTGCGCGGTCAAGTGGTCGCCACGGTGGGTGGCGTACGAGTTGAAGTCCTCTTCCGGCAAGCCCATTTTCGCCAGGTATTCGCCGGCGGCGCTGTCGAGCATGATTGCGTTGGATGGCGACAGGTGATCGGTGGTGATGTTGTCGGGCAGCACCGCCAGCGGGCGCATGCCTTTGAGCGGACGTGCGCCGGCCAGAGCGCCTTCCCAGTACGGCGGACGGCGGATGTAGGTGCTCATCTCGCGCCAGTCGTACAGCGGCGTGACTTTCGGGCCGGTGTCTTCGTGGATGGCGAACATCGGAATGTAGACCTGGCGGAACTGCTCAGGCTTGACCGAAGATTTCACCACCGCATCGATTTCTTCATCGCTCGGCCAGATGTCTTTCAGGCGGATTTCCTTGCCGTCGACCACGCCCAAGACATCCTTCTCGATATCGAAACGGATGGTCCCGGCGATGGCGTAAGCGACCACCAGCGGCGGCGAAGCGAGGAACGCTTGCTTGGCGTACGGGTGGATGCGGCCGTCGAAGTTGCGGTTGCCCGAGAGTACCGCAGTCGCATACAGATCGCGGTCGATGATCTCTTGCTGGATCACTGGATCGAGCGCACCGGACATGCCATTGCACGTGGTGCAGGCGAAGGCAACAACACCGAAACCGAGCTGCTCCAGTTCAGTGGTCAGCCCCGCTTCGTCAAGGTACAGCGCGACGGTTTTCGAGCCCGGCGCCAGCGAGGATTTCACCCACGGTTTGCGGGTCAGGCCGAGCTTGTTGGCGTTGCGCGCGAGCAGGCCAGCGGCGATGACATTGCGCGGGTTGCTGGTGTTGGTGCAACTGGTGATGGCGGCGATGATCACCGCGCCGTCAGGCATTTGCCCGGGGACTTCTTCCCACTGACCGGAGATGCCTTTGGCCGCCAGATCCGAGGTCGCGACGCGGGCGTGCGGGTTGCTCGGGCCGGCCATGTTGCGCACCACCGAAGACAAATCGAAAGTCAGACCGCGCTCGTATTGCGCGCCTTTCAGGCTGTCTGCCCACAGGCCAGTCAGCTTGGCGTATTGCTCGACGAGCTGCACTTGCTGGTCTTCACGACCGGTGAGTTTCAGGTAGTCGATGGTCTGCTGGTCGATGTAGAACATCGCCGCCGTCGCGCCGTATTCCGGGGCCATGTTGGAGATGGTTGCGCGGTCGCCGAGGGTCAGCGCAGCGGCGCCTTCGCCGAAGAACTCCAGCCAGGCGCCGACGACTTTCTGTTTACGCAGGTATTCGGTCAGCGCCAGCACCATGTCAGTGGCAGTGATGCCCGGTTGCAGCTTGCCGGTCAGTTCGACGCCGACGCTTTCCGGCAGACGCATCCACGACGCGCGACCAAGCATCACGCTCTCGGCTTCGAGGCCGCCAACGCCGATGGCGATCACGCCCAAGGCATCGACGTGCGGGGTGTGACTGTCGGTGCCGACGCAGGTGTCAGGGAACGCGACGCCTTCACGTACCTGAATCACCGGAGACATTTTCTCCAGGTTGATCTGGTGCATGATGCCGTTGCCTGGCGGGATCACATCAACGTTCTTGAAAGCCTTTTTGGTCCAGTTGATGAAGTGGAAACGGTCTTCGTTGCGACGGTCTTCGATGGCGCGGTTTTTCTCGAACGCCTGGGCATCGAAACCACCGGCCTCGACGGCCAGCGAATGGTCGACGATCAGTTGCGTCGGCACCACCGGGTTGACTTGCGCCGGGTCGCCGCCCTGCAAGGCGATCGCGTCGCGCAGGCCAGCGAGGTCGACCAGAGCGGTCTGGCCGAGAATGTCGTGGCACACCACTCGCGCCGGGAACCATGGGAAGTCGAGGTCGCGTTTGCGCTCGATCAGTTGCTTGAGCGAATCGGTGAGCGCGGCCGGGTCGCAGCGACGCACGAGGTTTTCCGCCAGCACGCGGGAGGTGTACGGCAGGGTGTCGTAACTGCCGGGCTGAATCGCCTCGACCGCCGCGCGGGCGTCGAAATAATCCAGAGGGCTGCCGGGCAGGGTTTTGCGGAATGCTGTGTTCATCGGGTCAGGACTCGGGTCACGGTGGTTGCAAAGGGTGATGCCTTCTCGCCGATCCCCCTTGTAGGAGCTGCCGAAGGCTGCGATCTGTTGATCCTGATCTTGAAAACAAAGATCAAAAGATCGCAGCCTTCGGCAGCTCCTACAGGGATTGCGATCAGCGGTTGGCACTCACCATTCAGCGACGTTCGATTGGCACGAACTTGCGCTGTTCGACGCCGATGTATTCGGCGCTTGGGCGGATGATGCGATTGTTGGCGCGTTGTTCGAACACGTGCGCGGCCCAGCCGGTCAGGCGCGAGCAGACGAAGATCGGCGTAAACAGCTTGGTCGGAATGCCCATGAAGTGATACGCCGAGGCATGGTAGAAATCGGCGTTGGGGAAGAGTTTTTTCTGCTCCCACATGGTCTTGTCGATGGCTTCCGAGACCGGGAACAACACCTTGTCACCGACTTCATCAGCCAGCTGTTTCGCCCAGCCTTTGATCACTTCGTTGCGCGGGTCGCTGTCCTTATAGATCGCGTGGCCGAAGCCCATGATCTTGTCTTTGCGCTCAAGCATGCCGAGGGTGCCTTTGATCGCCTCTTCCGGCGAAGAGAAGCGCTCGATCATTTCCATTGCCGCTTCGTTGGCGCCGCCATGCAACGGGCCGCGCAGCGAACCGATGGCGGCGGTGACGCAGGAATACAGATCAGACAGGGTGGAGGCGCAAACGCGCGCGGTGAAGGTCGAGGCGTTGAATTCGTGCTCGGCGTAAAGGATCAGCGACACGTTCATCACTTTCACGTGCAGTTCGCTCGGCTTCTTGTCGTGCAGCAGGTGCAGGAAGTGGCCGCCGATGGTTGGCTCGCTGCTCACGCAGTTGATGCGCTTGCCGTCGTGGCTGAAGCGATACCAGTAGCACATGATCGCCGGGAATGCGGCGAGCAAGCGGTCGGTCTTGTCGCGCTGTTCGGAGAAGTCTTTCTCCGGTTCGATATTGCCAAGGAACGAGCAACCGGTGCGCATCACGTCCATCGGGTGGGCGTCGGCGGGGATGCGTTCGAGCACTTCTTTCAGCGCTTGCGGCAGATCGCGCAGCTTGCTCAGCTTGCCCTGGTATTCGTCGAGTTGCGCCTGGTTTGGCAGCTCGCCGTAGAGCAGCAGGTAGGCGACTTCTTCAAATTGCGCATCGGCTGCCAGTTCGCGCACGTCGTAGCCGCGATAGGTCAGCCCGGCACCGGCCTGGCCCACCGTGGACAGTGCGGTTTGCCCGGCAACCTGGCCACGGAGCCCGGCGCCACTGAGTACTTTTGCTTCGGCCATTGTGTTCTCCAATCTTGAATTTGTTAGGGAGTGTGGCGAAAAGATCGCAGCCCCTTGCACTGTAGGAGCTGCCGCAGGCTGCGATCTTTTGATCTTTATTTCTTCGCAGCAAACAACGCATCGAGCTTCTGCTCGAACGTGTGGTAATCGATGCGATCGTAAAGCTCCATGCGAGTCTGCATGGTGTCGATGACATTCTGCTGCGTACCGTCGCGACGGATCGCCGTGTAAACGTTTTCCGCAGCCTTGTTCATCGCACGGAACGCCGACAGCGGATACAGCACCAGCGAAACATCGGCACCCGCCAGTTGCTCGGTGGTGTACAGCGGCGTCGCGCCGAACTCGGTGATGTTGGCCAGAATCGGCGCTTTCACGCGGTTGGCGAACAGCTTGTACATCTCCAGCTCAGTGATGGCTTCCGGAAAAATCATGTCGGCGCCGGCCTCGATGCACGCCGCAGCGCGATCGAGTGCCGATTCCAGCCCCTCCACCGCCAGCGCATCGGTGCGCGCCATGATCACAAAGCTGTCATCGGTGCGCGCATCCACGGCGGCTTTGATGCGGTCGACCATTTCCTGCTGGCTGACGATCTCTTTGTTCGGACGGTGGCCACAGCGCTTGGCGCCAACCTGATCTTCGATATGAATCGCCGCCGCGCCGAACTTCATCATCGACTTGACCGTGCGCGCCACGTTGAACGCCGACGAGCCGAACCCGGTGTCGACGTCGACCAGCAGTGGCAGATCGCAAACATCGGTGATGCGGCGCACGTCGGTCAGCACATCATCCAGACCGGTGATGCCCAGATCCGGCACGCCGAGCGAGCCTGCAGCCACCCCGCCACCGGACAGGTAGATCGCCTTGAAACCGGCGCGCTTGGCCAGCAACGCGTGGTTGGCGTTGATCGCGCCGACCACCTGCAATGGATGCTCGCTGGCGACCGCATCGCGGAAACGCTGGCCTGGAGTGCTGTGCTTGGAACTCATGACTCACCTCGTTCAGTGGCTGTCTTATTGTGGGCGCCGTCCTGGTAGTGACGGGCGATGTTGCGTTTCGAGGCGCCGATGTGACGGCGCATCAGCAATTCCGCGAGTTCGCCGTCACGGTCGGCGATGGCATCGAGAATCCGGTGGTGTTCGGCAAAGGCCTGGCGTGGGCGGTTCGGCGTGGTCGAGAACTGTATGCGGTACATGCGCACCAGTTGATACAGCTCGCCGCAGAGCATCTGCGTCAGCGTGCGGTTGCCGCTGCCCTGGATGATCCGGTAGTGAAAGTCGAAATCGCCTTCCTGCTGGTAGTAGCCAACGCCGGCCTGAAACGCCGCGTCGCGTTCGTGGGTTTCCAGTACGCGACGCAGTTCGTCGATTTCTTCGACGCTCATGCGTTCGGCCGCCAGGCGGCAGGCCATGCCTTCGAGGGATTCGCGGATTTCATAGAGTTCGAGCAATTCGGCGTGGCTGAGTGAGACAACCCGTGCGCCGACGTGCGGTACACGCACCAGCAGGCGCTGGCCTTCCAGCCGATGAATTGCCTCACGTAGCGGCCCACGGCTGATGCCGTAAGTGCGCGCCAGCTCCGGCTCGGAGATCTTGCTGCCCGGGGCGATCTCGCCTTTGACGATGGCCGCCTGAATACGCCGGAAGACGTTTTCCGAGAGCGTCTCGGAATCGTCGCCGCTGATGACCGGGGGATCGAGTTGATCCAGCATGATTGTCGACACCTTTAAATCCAATGCGGCAAAAACTAGCTAATTCAGCCGAATCAGTCAAAGGATAAATGGGTATTGTCGACAATTGTCTAATAACCTTAAAAGATCGCAGCCTGCGGCAGCTCCTACAGGGATCAGCGTAGGAGCTGCCGCAGGCTGCGATCTTTTGATCTTCCATAGACCGCCCCCAGCGCTGGCGCCATAAAACCACCGTGCTAGAATGCCGCCCGCATTTGCTGGCCATTTGTACGGCTTGTCATAAAAAGCTGATAGGCACACGAAGGGCCTTGCGCAAGTTTTGCCAGGGACCTGAACCGACAACGGAACGCTGCGCACCAGGATTTATGAGACTCAAGCCCTTCCCCACATTCTTTGCCCTGTTTTGCCTGCCCGGCCTTGCCGCCGCGGGGGAAAAAACCGTGTATGGCCTCAACGAATACGCTTCGCTTGACGGCATCAATCTCGAAGTCGCGGCCAAACTCGACACCGGCGCGAAAACCGCCTCGCTGAGTGCCCGCGATATCAAACGTTTTAAACGCAACGGTGAGTCCTGGGTACGTTTCTACTTGGCCATCGACGCCGCGCATTCGCACCCGATCGAACGGCCGCTGGCCCGGGTCAGCAAGATCAAGCGCCGCGCCGGCGACTACGACCCGGAAGAAGGCAAGAAGTACACCGCCCGTCCGGTGATCGAGCTGGATATCTGCATGGGCACGGCGCTGCGCAGCATCGAAGTGAACCTGACCGACCGAAGTGCGTTCCAATATCCGCTTTTGATTGGCTCCGAGGCGCTGAAACGCTTCGACGCGCTGGTCGACCCCAGTCTTAAATACGCTGCCGGCAAACCCGCCTGCACCATCGCCGCTCATACCGCCGAGTAATTTCCATGCGTTCTCTAACCTTCCACCTGAAAATCCTGATCACCATTCTGGTGCTGCTGGGCGTTTCGGTTACGGCCTATCAGATTTTCGTGCTCGGCATCCCGGTGACCGAAGACGCGACCGACGACTTGTGGAACATCGACGCCAAGGTCGAGTTCGTCGCCAGCACCAAAGACCCGGTAAAGATCCAGATGTTTGTGCCGCCGTTGAGCCGCGACTACGTCAGCCTCAACGAGAGTTTTATCTCCAATAACTACGGTGTCGCCGTGAACCGTGTCGACGGCAACCGCAAGGTGACCTGGTCGGCGCGCCGGGCCAAGGGCAACCAGACCCTTTATTACCGTCTGGTGCTGACCAAGCGATATACCGCGGAAAAAACCAAGATCAAAGGCCCGACCTTCCGCGACAGCATCGCCATCGAAGGCCCGGAAAAAATCGCCGCTGAAGCTCTGCTCGCGCCGATCCGCCAACACTCCGCCGACGTTGAAACTTTCATCGGCGAAGCGATCAAACGCGTCAACAACCTCAACGATGACAACGTGAAACTGCTGCTGGCCGGCGATCCGTCGACCGCGCACAAAGCCAAAATCGTCGAACTGCTGCTGTCGATCGCCCACGTCCCGGTGGAAAAAGTCCACACCATCCGCCTCGTCGCCGACCAGCCGCAAATGCCCGAACTGTGGCTACGCAGCTTCAACGGCAACGACTGGCTGTACTTCAACCCGGAAACCGGCGAGCAAGGCCTGCCGACCGATCGCCTGCTGTGGTGGACTGGCGATGAAAACCTGATCACCGTCGACGGCGGCAAGAAAGCCAACGTGACCTTCAGCCTGAACAACAGCGAGATGAACGCGATTCGTCTGGCCAAGCTCACGGACGAAAACACCGACGCCAACTTCCTTGAATACTCGCTGTACGGCTTACCGCTGCAGACCCAGCAGACTTTCATGATCATGGTGATGATCCCGATCGGCGTGCTGGTGATTTTGATCCTGCGCAACCTGATCGGCCTGCAAACCCTCGGTACGTTCACCCCGGTGCTGATCGCCCTCGCCTTCCGCGAAACGCAACTGGGCTTCGGTATATTGCTGTTTACCGTGATCACGGCGCTGGGGCTGTCATTACGTTCTTACCTGGAACACCTGAAGCTGCAAATGCTGCCGCGACTGTCGGTGGTGTTGACCTTTGTCGTGGTGCTGATCGCGGCGATCAGCCTGTTCAGTCATAAACTCGGTCTGGAGCGCGGCTTGTCCGTGGCGCTGTTCCCGATGGTGATTCTGACCATGACCATCGAACGCCTGTCGATCACCTGGGAAGAACGCGGCGCCAGCCATGCGATGAAAGTGGCGATCGGCACGCTGTTCGCGGCGTCCCTGGCGCACCTGATCATGACCGTGCCTGAGCTGGTTTACTTCGTGTTCACCTTCCCGGCGATCCTGCTGATTCTGGTCGGCTTCATGCTGGCGATGGGTCGTTATCGCGGCTACCGCCTGACCGAACTGGTGCGCTTCAAGGCTTTCCTGAAGAAGGCTGACGCCTGATGTTCGGTTTCTGGAAGACCTGGAAGGCGCTGGAAGCGCGGGGGATCATGGGCATCAATCGGCGAAACGCCGACTACGTGCTCAAGTACAACAAGCGCAGCCTGTACCCGATCGTCGATGACAAGATCATCACCAAGGAACGCGCGATCGAGGCCGGCATCCACGTGCCGGAATTGTATGGCGTGATCTCCACCGAGAAGGAAATCGACAAGCTCGGCGAGATCATCGGCGGGCGCAGCGACTTCGTGATCAAGCCTGCGCAGGGTGCTGGCGGTGACGGCATTATCGTCGTCGCCGACCGTTTCGAAGGCCGCTATCGCACGGTGTCGGGCAAGATCATTGCCCACGAAGAGCTGGAGCATCACATCTCGAGCATCCTCACTGGCCTGTATTCACTGGGCGGCCACCGCGACCGGGCGCTGATCGAATACCGGGTGACCCCGGATCAGATCTTCAAAAGCATCAGCTACGAAGGCGTGCCGGACATCCGCATCATCGTCTTGATGGGCTATCCGGTGATGGCGATGCTGCGCCTGCCGACCCGGCAGTCCGGCGGCAAGGCCAACCTGCACCAGGGCGCCATCGGCGTTGGTGTCGATCTGGCCACCGGTCTGACCTTGCGCGGCACCTGGCTGAACAACATCATCACCAAACACCCCGACACCACCAACGCGGTGGATGGCGTGCAACTGCCCTACTGGGACGGTTTCATGAAACTCGCGGCCGGCTGTTATGAGCTGTGCGGACTGGGTTACATCGGTGTGGACATGGTGCTCGATCAGGAGAAAGGCCCGCTGATTCTCGAGCTGAATGCGCGGCCGGGGTTGAATATTCAGATTGCTAACGACTGTGGGCTGACGTTGCGTACGCATGCGGTTGAAGCGCGCCTGGAGGAGTTGAAGGCGCGTGGCGTGACGGAGACGGCTGAAGAGCGCGTGGCGTTTACCCAGGAAATGTTTGGGCATATTCCTGCGGTCGAGGGCTGATCCGAAACCGAGTCGAGGCCATCGCGAGCAGGCTCACTCCTACAGGGGAATGGATTCCAAATGTAGGAGTGAGCCTGCTCGCGATGGCTCATTCACAGTCACCACATAATTCAACCCTGCCGCCAATCTGCCAATCCCCGACATCCCCTCTAGGAGCAAATCGCCCGGAGGACTACAATCCCCACCCCGCCTCAACGGCCGATCTGCCCCGCCCATGCTGACCTGTTCCGTACACCCGCTGCCCTACCGCGCCAATCCCGCCGACTACTTCGCGGCCATCCGCAACGCCCCCGGCGCCGTGCTGCTCGACAGCGGCCGGCCAAGTGCCGACCGTGGCCGTTATGACTTGCTCAGCGCCTGGCCGCTGGAACAACTGTCGGTGCTGCCGGACGAGAGCGGCAGCCGTTTCCTGCAACGATTGCGCGACAACTTAAGTCGCCTCGGTGAGGCAGATTTGCCTGCGGGTTTCGAGCTGCCGTTTGCTGGCGGTTTGATTGGCTACCTGAGCTACGACTTCGGTCGGCATCTGGAACACCTGCCGAGTCACGCCGGCGATGACCTGCAATTGCCGGACGCGCGTTTCGGGTTGTACGACTGGGCGCTGATCAGCGATCACCAGACGGCGACCAGTCAATTGGTCTTTCACCCGTCCGTGATCGACAGCGAGAAACAGCGGCTGATTTTGTTGTTCACGCAGCCAGTCGTTCGTGCTTTAACCCCGTTCAAGCTCAACAACCCGATGGCCGCGGACCTTTCGGCCGACGATTACCGTCAGGCCTTCGAACGCATTCAGCATTACATTCAGGCCGGCGATTGCTATCAGGTCAACTTCGCCCAGCGCTTTCGCGCGTCGTGCCAGGGCGATCCGTGGCTGGCCTACTGCAAATTGCGCGAAGCCTGCCCGACCCCGTTCTCCGGTTTCCAGAGCTTGCCCGACGGCGGCGCGGTGTTGAGCCTGTCGCCGGAGCGCTTTGTCAAAGTCAGCCAGCGTCAGGTCGAAACCCGCCCCATCAAAGGCACTCGCCCGCGAGGTCTCACGCCGGCCGAAGACGCTGCCAACGCCGCCGAACTGCTGGCCAGCCCCAAGGATCGCGCGGAAAACCTGATGATCGTTGATCTGCTGCGCAACGACCTCGGCCGCACCTGCCGCATTGGTTCGGTGCGGGTGCCGGAGTTGTTTAGCCTGGAGAGCTATCCGAACGTGCATCACCTGGTCAGCAGCGTGACCGGCGAATTGGCGGACGACCGCGATGCACTGGATTTGATTGCCGGCAGCTTCCCCGGCGGCTCGATCACCGGCGCCCCGAAGATTCGTGCGATGCAGATTATTGATGAACTGGAGCCGACCCGGCGCGGATTGTATTGCGGCTCGTTGCTGTACCTGGACGTGCGCGGCGAGATGGACAGCTCCATCGCGATTCGCAGTCTGTTGGTCAAGGATGGGCAGGTGTGCTGCTGGGGTGGTGGCGGGATTGTTGCGGATTCGGACTGGCAGGCTGAGTATCAGGAGTCGATTACCAAAGTCAGAATCCTCCTCGAAACCCTGCAAAACCTCTGAGTAATGATCGTTCCCACGCTCCGCGTGGGAACGATCATCAACCCTGTAGGAGCTGCCGAAGGCTGCGATCTTTTGATCTTGCTCCAAGAAAACCAGATCAAAAGATCGCAGCCTTCGGCAGCTCCTACAGGGGTATTCATTACAAACTCAAATCCCGGTTGGAGGCTTTGAGGAATTCCTGCTTAAGGTCGGCAAAGGTGTGCACCGCCGGAAATTGCGGAAACTCGCGAATCACATTCTCCGGCGCATGGAACAGAATCCCCGCATCGGCCTCGCCCAGCATCGTCGTGTCGTTATACGAATCCCCCGCCGCAATCACCCGGTAATACAGGCTTTTGAACGCCAGCACCGACTGGCGCTTCGGATCTTTCTGGCGCAACTGATAGCTGGTCACCCGCCCGGTGTCGTCAGTGATCAGACGATGGCACAGCAACGTCGGGAAGCCCAACTGACGCATCAGCGGCTGTGAGAACTCGTAGAACGTATCCGACAGAATCACCACCTGAAAGCGCTCGCGCAGCCAGTTGACGAACTCCACCGCGCCGTCCAGCGGCTTCAGCGTGGCGATCACTTCCTGAATGTCGGCGAGCTTCAGGCCGTGCTCGTCGAGGATGCGCAGACGCTGCTTCATCAGCACGTCGTAATCGGGAATGTCCCGGGTGGTGGCCTTGAGGGAGTCGATTCCGGTTTTTTCGGCGAAGGCGATCCAGATTTCCGGCACCAACACCCCTTCAAGATCCAGGCAAGCAATTTCCACAAGACACTCCCGTTTGTATTGATTATTTGAGTCGAGCGAGGCCGAACTCTAGCGGCTCAAATCCACTCGCGCAACGCACAGCACGCCCCGAGCCACGCAGCTTTTTGTTACCATCGGCCCCATATAGAGCGCCCAGCGCCACCGACCTGTAGGAAGCCGCCCTGATGAGTGCAACGTTCGACGTCGTGGAACTCGCCACGACCTATGCCAACAAATCCGCGCAAGACATTCTCAAACTCGCCTTTGCCGAGTTCGGCGATGACTTGTGGATATCTTTCAGCGGCGCCGAGGATGTGGTGCTGGTGGACATGGCCTGGAAGCTCAACAAGAACGTCAAGGTGTTCAGCCTCGACACCGGCCGCCTGCACCCGGAAACCTATCGCTTCATCGATCAGGTGCGCGAGCACTACAAGATCGACATCGAACTGGTGTCGCCGGACTACACGAAACTGGAACCGTTCGTGAAGGAAAAAGGCCTGTTCAGTTTCTACAAGGACGGCCACGGCGAATGCTGCGGCATCCGCAAGATCGAGCCGCTGCGGCGCAAATTGTCAGGCGTCAAAGCCTGGGCCACCGGCCAGCGCCGCGACCAGAGCCCGGGCACTCGCAGTGCCGTGGCGGTGATGGAAATCGATACAGCGTTCTCCACCCCAGAGCGCACGTTGTACAAGTTCAATCCGTTGGCGCAGATGACCAGTGAAGAGATCTGGGGTTACATCCGCATGCTCGAACTGCCTTACAACAGCCTGCATGAGCGCGGTTTCATCAGCATCGGCTGCGAACCGTGCACCCGCCCTGTCCTGCCGAACCAGCACGAGCGCGAAGGCCGTTGGTGGTGGGAAGAAGCCACGCAGAAAGAGTGCGGGCTGCATGCCGGTAACATCATCAGCAAATCCAACAGCTAAAAGATCGCAGCCTGCGGCAGCTCCTACAGGTGACCGCATTGCCATGTAGGAGCTGCCGCAGGCTGCGATCTTTTGACCTCAAAAAATGTGTACACATAAATGTCACCATCGGTGCCATTTATGTGTGCACTTTTTTGTTTCCGCGCCCTGAAAAGTTACATCCCGCCTGAAAAACCCCCGCTTCCGCCCGCCGTAAAAATCCTCCACAAAAAATAAATACCTGTTCAATCGGTCAATTTATAACCATTTATTTTCAGATACTTGGCGTGCTTCGATAACTTTTCGAAATGAGCACGGCTGTGCATAGATCGCCAACTGGCACAAAACTGGCTTAAGTGCATACATGTTTTGTATACAAAACTGCAAAACATAAACACTTTCGATCCGCAAGCCTGAAGCGCCCTATACCGTACAGGCTGCAGATGCCCCGTAACCAGTGATGCTTTCACTGCCGCGACGAAGATTTGTCGAGCCTGACGGCTTATGCACAGTCATCGCGGCCCTGAACATCAGGAGCCTGCCGGAATGCGTACAAGTCTCTCGAATAACATCGCGCTGAATCTGCCCGCCTCTGCCCTTGATCAACCGTTGCCCTACGACGGTCTGAGCGAGCCGTTACAACTCAGCCCCCGTTTGCACAACAGCGACCTGGCGCCCACCAAGGCTGAAGGCCGACGCTGGGGCAAATACAGCATCTTCGCGCTTTGGACCAACGACGTGCACAACATCGCCAACTACTCCTTCGCCATTGGCTTGTACGCATTGGGGCTGGGTGGCTGGCAGATTCTGCTGTCGCTGGGGATCGGCGCGGCGCTGGTGTATTTCTTCATGAACCTGTCCGGTTACATGGGGCAGAAAACCGGTGTGCCGTTTCCGGTGATCAGCCGGATCAGTTTCGGCATTCACGGCGCGCAAATTCCTGCACTGATCAGGGCGGTTATCGCCATCGCCTGGTTCGGCATTCAGACGTATCTGGCCTCGGTGGTGTTCCGCGTGCTGCTGACGGCGGTGCATCCCGGCTTCGCTGAATACGATCACAACTCGATTCTTGGCCTGTCGACCTTGGGCTGGGTGTGCTTCGTGGCGATCTGGTTCGTGCAACTGGCGATTCTCGCCTACGGCATGGAAATGGTCCGCCGTTACGAAGCCTTTGCCGGCCCGGTGATTCTGCTGACCGTCGCCGCCCTCGCCGCGTGGATGTACTTCCAGGCCAACGCGACCATCGCCTGGTCGACCCGCGATCCACTGACCGGTGGCGAGATGTGGCGCAACATCTTTGCCGGCGGTGCGTTGTGGCTGGCGATCTACGGCACATTGATCCTCAACTTCTGCGACTTCGCCCGCTCTTCGCCGTGCCGCAAGACCATCAAGGTAGGAAACTTCTGGGGTTTGCCGGTGAATATTCTGGTGTTTGCCGCGATTACCGTGCTGCTCTGCGGTGCGCAATTTCAGATCAATGGCCGGATCATCGAAAGCCCGACCGAGATCATTGCGTCGATTCCCAACACCTTCTTCCTGGTCCTTGGTTGCCTGGCATTCCTGATCGTCACCGTTGCGGTGAACATCATGGCCAACTTCGTCGCCCCGGCCTTCGTCCTCAGCAACCTCGCGCCGAAGTACCTGACCTTCCGCCGCGCCGGATTGATCAGCGCCACCATCGCGGTGTTGATCCTGCCGTGGAATCTCTACAACAGCCCGCTGGTGATCGTCTATTTCCTGTCCGGCCTCGGCGCCCTGCTCGGCCCGTTGTACGGGGTGATCATGGTCGACTACTGGCTGATCCGCAAAGGCCGGGTCAACGTCCCGCAGCTCTACAGTGAAGATCCCAACGGCGCTTATTACTACAGCCACGGGGTCAATTTCCGCGCTGTCGCGGCGTTTATTCCTGCGGCGTTGATCGCCATCGTCCTCGCGCTCGTTCCCGGTTTCCACAGCGTTTCGCCGTTCTCCTGGCTGATCGGCGCCGGGATCGCCGGAATGCTCTACCTGATCATCGCCAAGCGTCAGCCGCACTACGCCGACATCAGTGGCGAATCGATTGCGGTCGACAACGTCTGCCATTAACTCCCTCGCGGCCCGGACCTCGGGCCGCAGAACTGCCCGCTATAAGGATTTCCCCATGCGTATTCTCGTGGTCAACGTCAACACCACCGAATCCATCACCGAGGCCATCGCGCGCTCGGCGCAGGCTGTTGCGTCACCCGGTACCGAAATCATTGGCCTGACGCCGTATTTCGGTGCCGATTCGATTGAAGGTAACTTCGAAAGCTATTTGGCCGCCATCGCCGTGATGGATCGGGTGATGTCCTACGATCAGCCGTTCGACGCAGTGATTCAGGCCGGTTATGGCGAGCATGGCCGGGAAGGCTTGCAGGAATTGCTCAACGTGCCGGTGGTGGACATCACTGATGCGGCGGCGAGTACCGCGATGTTTCTGGGCCACGCCTATTCGGTGGTGACCACGCTGGATCGCACCGTGCCGCTGATTGAGGATCGGTTGAAATTGTCTGGCCTGTGGGATCGTTGCGCATCGGTGCGGGCCAGTGGCTTGGCGGTGCTGGAATTGGAACACGAGCCGCAGCGTGCGCTGGAAGCGATCGTTCATCAGGCTGAACTGGCGGTGACGCAGGATAAAGCCGAGGTGATTTGCCTGGGTTGCGGCGGCATGGCCGGGCTGGATGAGCAAATTCGTCGACGCACGGGTGTGCCAGTGGTGGATGGCGTGACGGCGGCGGTGACGATTGCCGAATCGCTGGTGCGCTTGCGCTTGTCGACGTCCAAGGTGCGGACTTATGCGACGCCGCGGCCGAAGAACATTATTGGCTGGCCGGGGCGGTTTGCCCGGTAGACCGCGTTATCGTTGATCGCGAGCAGGCTCACTCCTACAAAGGGGACGCATTCCAATGTAGGAGTGAGCCTGCTCGCGATGGCCACACCTCGGTCTGATGCCTTGCTCAAATCGCACTGAACCGCCGCGCCAACCCCCGCTCCGCAAACTGCTCAATCAGAAAATCCACAAACGCCCGCGTCTTGCCCGGCAACAATTTATGCTCGGCGTAGTAAATCGAAATATTGCCATCATCGACGAACCAATCCGGCAACACCCGCTGTAACGTCCCCGCCTCCAGGTACCCCACCGCAAACGGCATGCTCACCAAGGCAATCCCCAAGCCCTGCGCCGCCGTCCTGCACGCGGCTTCGGAATCGCTCATGGTCATTCGCGTCTTGAGCACCAATGGCCGGCAATTCTGCGGATTGCGCCCGGTCAACTGCCAGGAACGCACACGCCCGGTTTGCGGCGAGCGGATCAAAATTCCGTCGTGATGGCTGAGGTCGTCCGGTTCGAGGATCCGAGGGTTGGCCTGCAAGTAATCCGCAGACGTCACCAATATCCGATGCGCCGGGCTCAGCTTGCGTGCAATCACCCCTTGCGGCAGTTCGAAGCCGCCACCGATGGCCGCGTCGAAGCCCTGCCCGATCAGATCGACCTGGCGATTATCGAAATGCCAGTCCGGGTTGATTGCAGGGTATCGCCGCAGAAACTCACCGAGCATCGGCACGATGTGCAGGCAACCAAACGCGGCGCCCATGCTGACTTTCAGCGTCCCGGCCGGCAGCCCTTCGACACTGGACAGATTGGCCACGGCATTTTGAATCGTCGTCAAACTGCCACTGACCTGATCGAGGAAAAGCTGCCCGGCCTCGGTCAGCGTCAAGCTGCGTGTACTACGCTGGAACAGCCGTACGCCGAGCCGCACCTCAAGTTTCGCCACACTCTTGCCGACGGCCGCCGGGGTCAGACTCAAACGTCGCGCGGCCTCGGCAAAGCTGCCGACTTCGGCACTGCGCACGAAGCATTCGATGCTGCTGAAAGTTTCCATGATCGCCACTATAAACTTCTGGTTTACACAGACTATAGCAATCATGGTCTACACAGTTGTCGATACCACGCCGATACTCGCCACCAATACCAAGGCATTCCCGCCTTGAACACTCTGGAGATCGAACATGACCACTCAACACCTCAGCGGTAAAGTCGCTCTGATTCAAGGCGGTTCCCGCGGTATCGGCGCTGCCATCGTCAAACGCCTGGCCGCTGAAGGCGCTGCCGTAGCCTTCACCTACGTCAGCTCCACCGCTAAAGCCGAAGAGTTGCAGAACAGCATCACCGCCAACGGCGGCCAAGCCCTGGCGATCAAGGCCGACAGCGCCGATGCCGCTGCTATCCGCCACGCCGTCAACGCTACCGTCGAAGCTTTTGGCCGCGTCGACATTCTGGTCAACAACGCTGGTGTACTGGCCGTTGCCCCACTGGAAGACTTCAAACTCGAAGAATTCGACCAGACCGTGGCGATCAACATTCGCAGCGTATTCATCGCTTCCCAGGAAGCCGCTAAACACATGGGCGAAGGCGCACGCATCATCAACATCGGCAGCACCAACGCCGACCGCATGCCCTTTGCCGGCGGCGGAGTGTATGCAATGAGCAAATCGGCGCTGGTCGGCCTGACCAAAGGCCTGGCCCGCGACCTCGGCCCTCGCGGCATCACCGTCAACAACGTGCAGCCGGGGCCGGTTGATACCGACATGAACCCGGCACACGGTGACTTCGCCGAAAGCCTGATCCCGCTGATGGCCGTCGGCCGTTACGGTAAAGCCGAAGAAATTGCCAGTTTCGTCGCCTACCTGGCAGGCCCGGAAGCCGGATACATCACCGGTGCCAGCCTGACCATCGACGGTGGTTTCGGCGCCTGATTGTTCCAGATTGCCTGAACGAAAAACGCCGCCCCTCCTTGACAGAGGGGCGGCGTTTTTTTGTCTCGCTGGTTTAAGCCCAATCCAGCGCCGGCAAACCACAGGCACTCGGGGTGAACGCTTTCAGCGTACGAAGAATCCCGTCGGCGTGTGCGTATTTTTCATCGGCCATGGCGGCGTCGGGAATGGCGATGGCGGTCATACCGGCGGCTTTCGCAGCAGTCACGCCAAACGGCGAATCTTCGAACACCAGGCAATCCTCAGGCGCCACGCCCAGACGCCGGGCAGCGGTGAGGAAAATGTCCGGTGCCGGCTTGGCTGCGCCGACTTCCGGATCGTCAGCCGTGACAATGAAATCGAACAACGCAAACCAGTCGCGGTGCAACGTGGTTTTCTGGCCGAACGATTGGCGCGATGAACTGGTGCCTACGGCAATCGGGATGTTGTGCGCCTTGAGGTGACGGATCAGCTCCTCGGCGCCGGGCATCGCTTGTGCGGTGGGAAAACGCTCACGCATCAGCGGCTCGCGGATCAGCAGAAACTCTTCGGCGGTAATCGGCAGATCGAGGGCCTGCACCACATAATTCGCCAGATCGTTTGCCCCACGGCCAATGATGTTCTGCTTGATGCTCCAGTCGAAGGTGCGCCCATAGCGCCCGGCAATCAGCGAGGTGACTTCGGTGTAAATGCCCTCGGTGTCCAGCAGCAAACCGTCCATATCGAAAATCACGGCCTTGATCGGGCCGAACGCCTTCAGCGGTGCATTCATCATCGGATCCGTTATCAAAAACATCCCAGGCGCCTGAAGCAGGTCGCTGCTCGGATCTGATTAAAGGGTTCAGCAGCATAACGAGCGTGACCGACATAGAGCAACGGTCAATGTCTCTGGCGGCGATGAACTACTCGCGAACATTTAGCGAAACGTCCTACAGGCATCACCTACTTGGCCGACTTCTTTCCGCGTTGATCCCCCGCAAAGTCCTCGCACCTTTTTGATGTGCGCGAGAACTGCGAATGCTCGAAACCGATCGGCTACTGGCCCTCAACAACAGCATTGGCCTGCTGGTAGTTGCCGCACTGAATCCCGAACACCCGGATTTCGAGACCCTGATCGAGGAGTTCCGTCTGTGCCTGAACGATTACGAGGCCTGGGCCGAAGCGTTCTGGACCGGGACGGCGCTGGATATCGAGCAGGTGTTCAAGGTCGGCAACGACGTCCAGCTCAGTGCACCGCTGAAATCCTCCAAGCCGATCAGTTCATCGGTGGTGATGTGCCCGGCCAGCGGGCCGTTGACGCTGGTGCACATGTTCGAAGCCGCACGGTTTGTGCCGATCGGCGATACCCCGCTAACACTTGAACCGCTGCTGAGTGACGTCAACGGGGTTCTCACCTTTGGCGCACCGCTGCATCACACCATTGGCCCGAGCGGCATTCTGCAAGTGACCGACTGCGATCGGGGCCAGCGTTATCGCATCACCTTCTTTCCCGATGTTTCAGCCGCTCACGTCAGTGCTCTGTTCGCCTCCTATGAGGCCATCCTCGCCGGTCTCGAAGGCTGGCTGCGGACTGAGTGGAGCGGGTTCCAACCCCTGTGGAAAGAGTTTTCCAGCGCCGGATTCGCTGACCGTTACGGCCAATTACAGCGGGCCGACTGGCGCGGATTCGAGAGTGCCCTGCACGGCGTCTGGGATGACATCAAGCAGGTGTTCGCCCTCCTCGCCGGCTTGCAGGCCAACAGCGAAAAGCTCCTCGATTACCTCAGCGAAGCCGAGCTTGAAGCGTTGCTGCAAGCGTCCAGCGCGTCCATTGCCGACGGCTTGTTGATCCTCAGCGATGAGCCGCTGCTGTTCATTCATCTCGCGGCATTCACCAGCTGGCTGAAAATGCTGCCGCCGCAGTATGTGGCTGAAGTGGTGGCTGAAGTTCGCGTCGAACTGCTGATCGCTTTTCTGCTGATGCGGCTGTCTGGCGGTGTCGGCGTGCAAATACGCCTGAGCAGCAAAGTACTGGCGAAGATCAAGTCGCCGCGAGCACGGGAGTGGCTGGCGGCTTCAGCGTTGCGACTGGCGGAACTGAGCACTGCACCGCCGCTGGACAAACATGCCAGCGTGCTGAAACCGCTGATGATCAATGCACGCGACGTTGTGCTGAATCCGACGCCCGCCATTCCTCTGAACATTCGTCAAGCCGATTCTTTGGTGTTGACGGTGCCAAATCCGGCGCCCATTACACGCGACAAGACTCGCAACATGGCGGCCCTGCAACGCCATGAGCCACACGACGATGTACCGGATCAGGCGAAAAACCCTAACGGCGACAACGCCGATTGCGTACCGCTGACCTGCACCAATGGCTGCCCGGTGTCGATGGTCACCGGCGAAGAACTGTTGACCCTGACCGATGGTGTGCTCGATGGGCGACTGCCGTTCGAGTTCACCCGGGTGTATCGCACCAGCGCTGTCGAGGTCGATGTCGGCCTGGGATTTGGCTGGAGTCATTCGCTGGCGCACCGCCTGCTGTTCGAAGGCGATTGTGTGGTCTGGATCGACCACGAGAACCGCCGAACTCGGTTCCCGTTACCAGACGTCGAGCGGCAGGCGATTCACAACAGTCTGTCGCGGGCGGCGATCTTTCTTGGCGATGAACCGCAGGAACTGATCCTTGCACTGGCCGGGGATGTGCCGCGCTTTTACCACTTCCGCGCGGGGCGACTGACGGCGATCAGTGATGCGTATGGCAATCGACTGTGCATCAGTCGGGACCGTCAGGATCGTATTGATCGTCTCGACAATGGCGCTGGCCGGGCGCTGCGATTGCGCTATGACCGGGCGCAATTGATCGCGGTCGATTACCAGGTTTTCCACGCGTCTGAATGGGCCACTGAACAAACCCTCGCCCGCTACTGCTACGACGCCCGCCAACGCCTGTTAGCCGCGACCAACGCCGTCGGTGACAGCGAGCGCTACGACTACGACGACGCCCACGTGATCCTGCAGCGGCAACTGAGCGGCGGCGCGAGTTTCTTCTGGGAATGGGAACGCGCCGGCAAGGCCGCCCGTTGCGTGCGCCACTGGGCATCGTTTTCGCAGATGAATACGCGGTACGTCTGGGATGACGATGGCAGCGTCACAGTGCATTACGTCGACGGCACCGAAGAGGTTTACGTCCACGACGACCGTGCACGACTGGTGCGCAAGGTCGAGGCCAACGGTGGCGAATATCTCAAGGCCTACGACGATTGCGGGCGTCTGGTCGCTGAGCAGGACGCGCTGGGGGCCATAACCGAATATCACTACGACGAAATCGGACGGCTGATTGCACTGATTCCGCCGGATGACGCGCCAACGTCCTACGAATATCGCAACGGTTTCCTGCACAAACGCAGCCGGGGCGACGCAACCTGGATCTACCGGCGCAATGCCGAAGGTGATGTCACCGAAGCCGTCGATCCCGACGGACAGGTCACCCATTACTACTACGATATTCGCGGGCAGCTGCTGTCAATCCGTTACCCGGACAGCAGCCGGCATCGCTGGGTCTGGAATGACCTTGGCCAACTGACCGAGGAAACGTTGCCTGAGGGTGGCGTACGACGCTTTTCCTACGATGCGCAGGGACGGCGGACGACTGTTGTTGACGAACACGGTGCGGTGACCCGTCAGCAGTGGGACGCCGTTGGCCGACTGGCGCAGACGACATTTCCCACAGGCGCGACTCGCGCCTACAGCTACGGCGCCTACGGCCAGGTTACTGCCGAGCGTGATGAACTCGGGCGCATCACCCGTTATGAATACGACGATGAGCTGCACCTGGTTTCGCGGCGGATCAACCCCGACGGCACGCGGGTGCAGTACCGCTACGACCATGCGCAACTATTGCTCACCGAGATCGAAAACGAGTCCGGCGAGCGATACCTGCTGGACTACACGCCAACCGGATTGATCCGACAGGAAACCGGCTTTGACGGCCAACGTACCGCGTATGCCTATGACCTCAACGGGCACCTGCTGGAGAAGACCGAGTTTGGCGACGACGGCTCACAGTTAGTCACCGCCTATAAACGCGATGCTGCCGGGCGTCTTCTGGTCAAAACCCTGCCCGACGGGATCAGGGTCAGCTACCAATACGACCGCCTCGGCCGTTTGATCGGCGTCGATGACGGCCAGAACCACCCGCTGGCTTTCGAGTACGACCGTCAGGATCGGCTGATTACCGAGCACCAAGGCTGGGGCACGTTTCGGTATGCCTATGACGCCTGCGGTCAGCTCAAACAACTGCGCCTGCCGGACAACAGCAAGCTCGACTACCGCTACACCAAGGGCGGCGCGCTGAGCGGTATCGACCTCAACGGCGCGCAACTGACCACGCACACCTTCCAGTCCGGACGCGAACAGCAGCGTCAGCAAGGCCTGTTGCTCAGCGAATATTCCTACGACGATCAGGGCCGATTGCTGGCCCATACCGTAGGCCATGAACACCAGTCACTGTATCGGCGCGACTATGCCTACAGCGCCAACGGCAACCTTGAACACATCGCCGACACCCGCCATGGCCAGCGCACCTACGGTTACGACGCCCTCGACCGCCTGATCCGCGTCCGCCATTCGCGCGACGAACTGCCGGAAAGCTTCGCCCACGACCCGGCCGGCAACCTGCTGACACAGGACGGCACCGGCCCGAGCCGGATTAAAGGCAACCGCCTGCTGATGCAGGGCGACCGCCACTACGACTACGACGCCTTCGGCAACCTGATCCGCGAACGCCGCGGCAGCGCGCACAAACTGGTCACCGAATACCGCTACGACTGCCAGCACCGCCTGATCGGCCTGACCCGCCCGGACGGCAAAACCGCGTCCTACCAATACGATGCCTTCGGCCGCCGCATCCGCAAAACCGTCGACGGCGTCACCACCGAGTTCTTCTGGCAAGGCGACCACCTCGTCGCCGAAAGCAGCCCCAACGAATACCGCAGCTACGTCTACGAACCCGGCACCTTCCGCCCGCTGGCCATGCTCGACGGCAAAGGCCCGAAAAAGGCCTGCCCGTTTTATTACCAACTCGATCACCTCGGTACGCCGCTGGAGCTGACCGATTACAGCGGGGAAATCGTTTGGTCGGCGCAGTACGACGCGTACGGCAAGGTCGCGGCGCTGACCCTGGCGGCCGAAGACTATCTCGATCAACCGTTGCGGTTTCAGGGGCAGTATTTCGATGGGGAAAGTGGGCTGCATTACAACCGGCACCGGTACTACGACCCGAGGTTGGGGCGGTATCTGACGCCGGATCCGGTGAAGCTGGCGGGTGGGATTAATCAGTATCAGTACACGCCGAATCCGACGGGGTGGGTGGATCCGTTGGGGTTGAGTTCCAATTGTCCTCCCAAGGGGCGAAAATCGCTTGGGTGTCCGAATCCTGATGGAGTTGAACTTCCGGAGGTTTCTAGGCGAGGCGCTTTCAGGCAAGCAAAAGTTGATGCTGGAATTCCAAAGGGACAGCAGCCGGACACACAAATTGATGATGTTAGTGGCAAGCCAAGTCAGTATTCCTACGTCAACATGACCGATAAAAACGGGAAAAATATACTAAACAGTAGCGGAATACCTATTATAACCAGAGTATATGGATACACCCGTGAGGATGGTTTCAAGCTAATCCTGCAAGATCACTCCGCAGGACACAAATTTGGAGACAGAAATAATAAAGGCGATCAAGCGCCCCACATAAATGTCCGACCAGCTGACGATCCACGAAATGGCAAGATTGATAATACAAATGAACATTACCCCTTCAGAAGGTGACCATGAAATACTGGAATGAAATGGAAGGAAGTAAATTTTTCAACATAATATTTAGTGAAACAATTGAGATCGACGAGATAAAACTTTTCGCCTTAAACATCGACAACAACCTTTCAACACTGACACTAGCATTCGACATCAAGGAGCTTCCAGACAAGCCTCCGATCAAATGGCAATCCACACAATACAACGCTTGCCGTATCGGAATAACTTTTAGCGATATTAAATGCCTGAAAGCCACCAACATCCCGGCGAAAGAAATTCTGAAATTAAGCATTAATAAAACAGATGAAAGATATTCAATCTTGGCTACATCAAGCGCTTCAGAAATAAACTTCACTGCATCATCATTAAGATTACGGGAGCCTAGCGTCTACTTAACTGCGACACCTCTCTAGCAAAGATTTTCTCGAGGGCCTGAAACAGGCCCTGAAGACTCGCCTTTTCAAACTGTCAGGAAACCACTAACAATCGGTTATTGCTCATCCTCATCCTCTTCATACTCCATATCCGCCTCATCCGAATCATTCAGCGGCACCGTCGCATCATCCATCAACGAACCCGGATCCTCGTTCCCGGGATCATTGATAAACGGCAGCCCGCTCGGGCCTTTTTCTTCCTTGCCTTCGGTTTCGGGAGTCATGGCAAACCTCTTTTTTCGGGGAAGTGTATGACGTTCGAAAAGCCCTGCAGCCAATCGTTCCTGAGTCCTACCTGCAAAAACGAAAAACCCGGCACGAGGCCGGGTTTCTGTTGAACCGCTGATCAATGATGACGGTTCTTGTGTTTATTCTTGTGTTTGTGGCCGCCGCCGGAGTGGGATCCGCCGTCGTCCCCCAGGTTGTTGCCGACCGCACCACCAGCCGCGCCACCTAATCCTGCACCGACCGCCGAACCCGTTGATCCGCCGAGGCTATTACCGATTACTGAGCCACCCGCAGCGCCGAGGCCACCGCCAATCGCGGCTTCGGTGCGATTGCGTTTATTCGCCCCGACCGCACCGCCGGCCGCGCCGCCTACACCTGCACCGACCGCCGCACCTGTGCTGCCGCCAAGTTGGCCGCCAACCACGTTACCCAGTACGCCACCGAGCCCGCCGCCGACGGCTGCCGAACCATCCCCGGCAGCCATCGCGCCTTGCGTCACCAGCAATCCGAAAAACAGTGCAGATAATGACAATCGCATATGAACCTCACAGTTCCCGAATCGGGACAGTCCGCCCAAGCAAGGGCCTATGTGAGATTGGAGACGCTTGTGGGAAAAACGTTCAGCAACGAAAAAGCCCGGCATTGAGCCGGGCTTTTTCTTGACGACGATCAGTCTCAGTGACGCTTGTGACCTTTGGCCAGATTGCTGCCGACCGCACCGCCCGCTGCACCGCCCAGTCCTGCACCGATGGTGGCGCCAGTCCGGCCGCCCAAGCTGTTGCCGATTACCGAACCACCGGCTGCCCCGACACCACCGCCGATGGCTGCTTTGGTGCGGCTGCCCTTGCGAGCCGTCAGTGCACTGCCCGCCGCGCCTGCAACGCCGGCACCCACTGCGGCACCGGTGCTACCGCCCATTTTCTGACCGAGCACATTACCCAGCGCGCCACCCAGGCCGCCGCCCAGCGCAGCGGTGCCGTCACCGGCAGCCATTGCACCTTGAGCAACCAGAAGGCCCAGAACCAGAGCAGGCAGAGTTAAACGCATGAAGAAAACCTCAAAAATTGGGATGACAAAAAGGGCCGGGATTTAATGCTCTCGGGGCGCAAAAGTCCAGACGAATTCAGAGACCTGCGCGCACGTGGCGCCGATTGGACAGCGATTCTGGAAAAGGTTTTATGACAGGCAAAAAAAAGCCCGCTGGGGAGACGGGCTGGAGACTTGCTTTCTAACGGATGGCTTCACCCTACTTCGATCAACGTGAAAAGTTTGTGAAAACCTTCCGAACCATTTCGTCGTCTGCAGGGATTGTTCCCCTCCATTCATCAGGGACAAAAAACCCCGCTCATTTGACGGGGTCGTTCATTGCGCAATTATTTTCGGGCACGAGTTGCGACCTTCGGAAGAAATTTGGCTTTCGGCCCCTTGGGCGCCGTGGATTTGATCTTGCCGGTCTGCACCGGGTCCTCGCCAAAACCTGCCTGGTACTCGGTCTGGCCGCACCGTACGCAGTTGTTGAAGGAAAATTCAGCGCCATCGTCTTCGATATACGGATCAGTCATACCTTCGCCCCTTCGCCATCAGTCGACACCGGCAAAAACCCTTTTGCCTGAAAAAATATCGACCTCCAAGGCTTTTGAGACTAGCCGGTCATTCCTGGACTTGTTATTCAGATCGTCTGATGCCCGACGAATGGCCTACAAAAAATAGACGGGCGAATAAACCATTGGTCCCACATCACTAAAGAATTGCGGAGACAGGCCGTTGCCCTTTTTCATACAAATGAATCTCAAGGAGAGAACATGCAAATCAACGGATTCCCGAATCTGCCCGTCGTAAAGCTCACGGACGAACAAATCGCAGCCGGCAAGGCTGGTGCGGAAAAACTCAAGGACAAGATCGCTTCCGGCGAAATCACCATCAAAAATCCGGGGCCGGATACGCCAGTTCTGCAGCCTGGCGTCATTTACCATCCGAGCCAGCCGGTGCAACCGAGCCAACCCTCCGATACGCCTCCGCTGGTCGCTATCGACACGCCGCTGACCTATGACGATAAAGGTCTGGTGATCCTCAAGCCACAGGGCTGATCGCCAACCTAAAGAGCCCATTCGACTTTTGAATGGGCTCACAGGCCTGACACCCCATCAGCGCAACTTCACCGCCGTCCCCGTCGCAAACACCACAACCATCCCGCCCTTGCCGCCGGGCATGCTGATCTCGAAATCCACCCCGACCACCGCATCCGCCTGCAAAGCGCGCGCCCGCTCGCGAAGTTCTTCCGTCGCCTGCACACGAGCCTCCTTCAACGCCCGCTCCAGCGTCTGCGAACGTCCACCGAAAAAGTCGCGCATACCGGCGAACATGTCGCGGATCACATTGACGCCCTGCACCGATTCCGCACTGACAATGTCCAGGTAGGCGGTGATCTGGCGACCCTCAATGGATTGAGTCGTTGAAATGATCATGGTGTCGTCCTTTTACTGATGAATAAAAGCGCTGATTGTAATGCTCAACGCAACTCCAATCCGCCGCCTGATAAATTCCAGACACCAGAAACCACAAAACCCCTGACTTCTTTCGAAATCAGGGGTTTTGTGTACTAAATGTGGCGGTGAAGGAGAGATTCGAATCCCATGCACAGGAATTTGAAGACGTGCGCCACTGCGGCGCTCACAACCTCTGCTCCGTCGACATCCTCACCGCAGGATTCCCTGCCAGGACATCAGCATCGCCGGCGCCCGAGAAAGTAATCGAGACACCCGGGGACTGCGCGGCGAACGCAGCGGATTGTTTTGGGTTCCTGGCTGACGCCGCGCCAGTGGACGCAATACCTCCAGCGTCTCAATCGCAGCAGTGGCCACGCCCCGCGGATGCCTGGGCTGCCAATACTCTATTGGCCAGCAAAGCCGGATCCCAGATCGCTATGGGTTGTACCACTCTCGTCGCTCACACGAACGGATGGGATCAGATGGCTGAGCGGGAGCGAGCGGCAGCGAGCGGCTGAAGATGATGGGTTTTGCCTCGGACTGGATGCGGCCAACCTTGCAGAGGCTTTCGGTGCCGGAAATGCCGTTGTTACGCAGGTGGCGGAGTGGGTTGGACGGGGGTTAATCAGAGCCGACTGATTCGTTATACGTACGGACATCATCCGTACGGGGATTGACTATCCCCGTACGTACGGCTAGCATCCGTACGGCTGGTAGAAAAATAATATAAATTTTAGACACGAGAATTAGAAACCCTAGAACGAGAGGAGCGACCATGACGTTTAGATGGCCTAAGAGAGTAAGAAAACGAAGATGACAAAAATTTTGAAAGGGAATAGGCATCACCATTTAGTAGGTATTAAACATGACAACTTTAAACAAAACACAGAAGCTGACAAAAACCGCACGACTTGAAATCAAAACCACAGACTTTGCAAAAGATCTAATAAAAAGAGCGGCATCGCTTCAAGGGCTAGATATGACGTCTTTCATCATTGCATCCGCCTTTGAAAAAGCAAAAGCAATTATAGAAAGCCATAAAAAAATAGAGGCCTCAGAAAGAGCCTTTTCGCGTATACAAAAAATCCTCCTGGAGGATGAAACCGCCGCGCCATCTGATGCGCTGCTTAGACTAATGAGGGGACAACATGAGAACAGAAGAGACGCCAAAATGTGAAATTGACCGCAACCTGCTGGTCAATTTTGACAAATACAAATTCTCCAAGACTTTTAGTTGCGGAGTTGATGTGATCGATTCGTATTACAAGGGCAGTTTCAAACGCGCTCTTAAAAGCGAGAACATCAGTGCAATTGGTGCCATCGCCCCAACACTGGAAATCGTAGCGTTCTGTACGCTGACCGTGTCTGATATCGATAAGAAGTTGGCTCAAAACGGTATCGACGACACCAACCTGCCTTCGCGCATCCCTGTGGTACGGCTGGTGATGCTGGGTGTAGACATAAAATATCAGGGTTGGGGCATAGGCCAAACACTCCTGATGGAAGCGTTCAAGCAAGCGGCACGGGTCCATAAAGAAGTCCCGATCAAGGGTGTCTACCTGGATGCAGCACCCAATGCCGTCTCATTTTATGAGGAGCTTGGATTTAAAATCATTGACGAGCCAGATACTAATCAAAGCACGCCAATGTTGATCGGAATCAAAGTGATCCTGAAGGCTATTGCAGCTTCTTAGCATCAATGACTGATTCGCCTGTACTTGTAACAGCAGGCTTGCCTATGTCGCTATCAATGTAACTCTGCCAGCCAGAACTCCATTGATAGCGAAGCCACAAAATATACTCTGTACGGGCCTCTCAGACCGATAGACCCGTACAGCCTTTTATTTTTAACGCTTAGGCCTTGGCTTCTCGTCTTTTACATATCGCACAGGCGGCGGCTTTGGCAATTTAGGAGGGTTAGGCTTATCTCTGATTACCGCTATTTTATCACTTTTGTCGCCACTCATCGTTCACCTCGAAAGATTGACTTCTATCATCTTCTAGCACGATTCGCACTCGTGGGGCATCAGGCTTAGTAGGACCACTGGTCTTTATAGGCGCAGGAGTACTTGTAGGCTGTTTCGCGGAATCTGTATTACTTTTGTCTTTGTCACTCATTTTAACCCCCTTTGATTTTTCTGCATGATCGGCAATAATGGCAATACCGCGCTCCACCTTGCCTATCTGATCACCTACATATTTGTCTATTACCTGATAATTTTTCCGAGGTGATGAGACATCCATATCAAAGCCAACAAACAAAACGCCAGCAACACCCAAAGGCACGAAAGAACACAACAACAATTTAAACGCTTCGTGCACCTTCCTGGAGCGCTCTTGATTAACTTCAGAATTATGGGTCGCACACTCCTCATAAGCATTGCTTAAATAGGTATCCACTTCAGACCTTACATCAACCGCTTGGACACTACCCCCATCACCATCACCCTCCTGTATTGCCTTTTCAACCTCTTCATTATAGCTTACCAACGCACTGCAATAACCTTTCACCTCAAGAGCCGGTGGCATTTGTTTGAAAGTATTACCCCAAAACGCCCTAATAGCGTAATTTAACGAGACTCCCAAACTAGCAAAAAAAATAACTAACGACGCAATTATTGTAGCACCAACAAAAACATAACGATCCAGATCAAGCATGCGTAGCATATAGCTAGAAACCGTTATCACTGCAAGTATCAAAGTAAATACTATCTGCACCCTGATAGTGATTTTCTCCTTGATTTCATTTTCTTGCAGATACATTTTTTCGAAAACAACAAGAAGCTCTTTTACTTCCATTCCTGCCTCTTACAACAGCCTTCACCGTCGTCAAATTGATTAACCGTAAAAACCTCATATACCTTCAGATTAGAATCTGCTATACCAAAAGATGACCGGCTCACGTAACTACAGATTATGATGGCCGTTTGACATTTTCAAGGAGTTTCAGCAATATTTATTAGGGATTAATGTCCGCTGCTCACGCTGACAGCGTGCGCGCGGCCCGTCCTTTCTAGCACCACCGAGACTGCGCATTTTTGCAGCCAGCGATGCACTCAATGTCGCTGAGTGCAATGCCGATAACGGCGATGCGCGCAAGGTGCAAGAGAGCGGAAGCTAGCGGCATCTTCTCCCAGCACCCGAACAAGCTCCACCTTTGTTAGAAATGGAGCCAAGAATGTTAGCAGGCACAATGTCGAATTTTACCCAAAACCATGAAATACAATACGGCCCAAAAACCTCTAAATAAAATCACTTATCAAATTTAGAATATCCAAAAATCAAGAATGCACCATACTGAATCCCATTATTGATCCAGAACATTGGCAACATCTCCCGATCACTCAACCGAGCGTTACTACTACCGAAGTATGAACTGGTTTCCATTTCTGAAGTCGGAACCAGTTGGTGCGTTATCGGGGGCCTGGGCAGTGCCGGCATACTTATGCCAGTCAGTTGCTGACCACCGGCGAGGCGTCGATCGACTGGATTGCGGAACAGATGGGTCACACCAACGGCAACATGATCCGCCAGCATTACGGAATGTGGATAAATGAGGATGGGCCAGATGTTGTCGGGATGTTGTAGTTGGCGCTGAAGATATATCGAATGATGCTACTGCAAGTAAATACGAGTGCTGTATAGCGAATTATCCGCGCCATCTTCCTTTTAAAGTTTCAGCAGAAAGAATTGCCGTAAGGAGAAACGCCCGGCAAAAAAAAACGCGCCCTCTAAAAGGGCGCACTCCTGAAGACTCTATAGACTACCGGAACCTTGAGAACAAGGCTGGAAAGTCTTCGTGCCCCAATTCAATGACTTGCGTGCCACGCCTGGAGAAGTATGTCTTTTTGTACAGCGATGGCTGTTGCTGCCCTTCTACCTCAAGGACAAAAACCGTCTTATCAAAGTAGCTTACACATTTCATATGTGTGCCAACATAAGATTTCAACGGCTCAGAAAGCTCAGAACGATTTATGCGATCAGTTATCATCTGAAACAACTGATCCAAATCCTTACCTAGGAATTTAGCTTCATGCTCGACGCCTGTAACATGAAATTCCCCAAACAAAAGTGGATCAACCCCAAAGAGCTTACTTACACGTAAAGCAGTTTGAGCATTATCAGCAACACCTACGACCACATATCCCTTATGTCCTTTCTGAATATTTGCAATTGCAGCACAGGTCTCCAAAATCTTGTCAAACGACCCGTCATCAAACTTAGGATTATCAGAAAGCTCCAAAAAGCCTTGCTTAAAGTCAAATGCAGCTTGCTCAGTCTTAGAGTTCGTAAGTAAATTCTGCAGCTTAGTCACCCAGTGAACTTTCGCAGGATCCGGATTCAAATCAATTTCGAAATATTGCTGAATAATACCAACAACAGTATTAACCGCTGCAGCCCTATTCTCTGCGCCCCATCGACCACCTTCTTGAATTACAATATGCTTGCCTTTGTTGGTCAAAGCAGCGATCGCGCCGGCCCTATCCGCTACAACCATGCCCTTTTTGACTATCAAGTCATGCATAGCCAAGAATACAGCTTGAAAATATCGAGGTATAGGATTGCCTACTCCGCTAGCAGGGAATAATAGCTGGTAGAAAGATACCCCTGCCTGAACCAACATTAAAACAAGGGCATCATGAGTACGCTGATAATCAAGGTCTACTAAATCAGGGTTTCGACGTCGAATCGCCTGATCCATGGATCGGAATCTATCAAGACTCCCACCTTCGAGGGGTACTCTTGCACCATAATAATCATCGAACAACTCAGTCCTGGATGCTACTGGCCCATCGGATACCATATAGGCAATCACGTCGGCCACAAGCTCTTCATCTCGACTCTGCCGAAGATGATCTTTCGTTAAGATCCCGTGATACACCCAAAACACATTATCTGCATTGATCCCGTATGATAGATCTCGATTAGTAATGCTGATTTTTTTCATTTCATTCAAGAAAAGCGTAACACCGTTAGAAGTATCACCGCGAATTCTTGAAGACACTACGCGCACGCAATCAGCGAAAGCGTTTGTAGCACCTGCCACTCTTAGTTCTTGACGAGACAGTTGACGGCCACCAGAGTTAATTCGCCTAAACACTTCATCAACTGATTCGCCATCAGCAAACTCGTAAATAGAAAGCGGAACCGGGTAAGCAGCTATCGAGAGGCATTTCTCCCGCGCCATCAATGGAGTGCGCTGCACCAAGACACCCCGATCCAGCATATCCTTAGTTGTAGCGAACGTATTCAAATCAAAATAAGTTTCATCGACAGCAAAGTCATTACTAATAAATGACGTAATTGCGTCCATTCGCTGCATGCCATCAATAATTTCTAACTGACCCGCTGGATTATCTTGAGGGTCCGCGAGCAAGATAATAGGTACAGGAAATCCACTAATTATAGAGTCAATAAAGTTTTGCTTTTCTTCAATGGTCCAGATCAGCTTCCGCTGATAGCGTCTATTCACAACGTACTTTCTATCTACATAATTTATGTAAATACGCTCTACCTGCTCGCCCCTGACAATTAGCTCTTGCTGTGGTGAAGCCATATCAACCTCCAGTAAATTTAGCTTCCTTTCGAAGCTCACTACTTTATCAAGCAAAGCAGTAGGAGCATGGTCTATTACCTACATCCCCAACCGTACGCAAATGACATATTAAACACGTCAGCGCGTACCCAGCCAAATTCAAGGAGCCATCACAATCTGGTCATTATCACCACCCGAACGGTGATTTCTACCGATAAATCGAACGTGGCCAAAATGAAGAAGCGCTGCATTCAACACCATCATGCACGAACGTAAACTAGATCGAGACATTGAGGGCAGCTAGGTCAAGCAAATGAATCAACATAAACGACTTCCAGTCCCATCTCAGTCCCATATGGCCTTTTTTCAGACGCCAAAAACCACAAACCCCCGACTTTCTCTAGGAAAATCAGGGGTTTGTGTTTACTGAATGTGGCGGTGAAGGAGAGATTCGAACTCTCGATACAGTTTCCTGTATACACACTTTCCAGGCGTGCTCCTTAAGCCACTCGGACACTTCACCGTATCTCTTCAAACATGTTCTGTCTGTCGAGGCGCGCTAATGTAGTCGAAAGCTTTTCCGATGGCAAACTTTTTTTGCAGAATTTTCATGCGCTTAAGAGAAAAAGCCGTTTGCGCTGCTGACGGCCCATGGCAAACCGGCCAATCTCCGGTGACTGTGCCCCTTCTATATAGAAGCAAAATGGCGAGCTACGCCGGATCAGCCGCGAATCGGTGACTGGCGGGTCAGTCACGGCGCTTTACCTGACCTGCGGCGGTGGGTAACGTCTGCCCATCTTTCTTACAAGGAATAGCGTCATGAGTGAGTTGATTTCCTACCACCTCGAAGACGGTATCGCGACCCTGACCTTGAGCAACGGCAAGGTCAATGCCATTTCCCCGGACGTGATTGCGGCCTTTAATGCGGCGCTGGACCAAGCGGTGACTGATCGTGCCATCGTGATCATTACCGGTCAGCCAGGCATTCTCTCGGGCGGCTATGATCTGAAGGTGATGACAGCCGGCCCTAAAGAAGCGGTGGCGCTGGTGACTGCGGGGTCGACGCTGGCCCGTCGCCTGCTCTCTCACCCGTTCCCGGTGATTGTTGCTTGCCCGGGTCACGCCGTGGCCAAAGGTGCTTTCATTCTGTTGTCGGCGGATTACCGCATCGGCGTCGATGGCCCGTTCAGCATCGGCCTGAATGAAGTGCAGATCGGCATGACCATGCACCACGCCGGGATCGAGCTGGCGCGTGATCGCCTACGTCGTTCGGCGTTTCACCGCTCAGTGATCAATGGCGAGATGTTTGATCCGAAAAGTGCTGTGGATGCCGGGTTCCTCGACAAGGTGGTGTCCGCCGAGGAACTGCAAGGTGCCGCCCTTGCTGCCGCGCGCCAGCTGAAGAAGATCAACATGCTCGCGCACAAAAATACCAAGCTGAAGGTGCGCAAGGCGCTGCTGGAAACCCTCGATAACGCCATCGTCCAGGATCAGGAGCATCTGGGTTAAGCCCAGGCTCAAGCATTGAAGAAAAGCCCGACCCTCGTGTCGGGCTTTTTCTTACACGCTCGGTTGAAAACGCCGTAGCGGCTCTAGGACGGGTCTGACAAGCAACTCTGAAACATGCGCTTAAACATCGCCTATCTCCGGACTCTATAGCGGCAATTGCCGAAAACAGTGCACATCCGTACACTGCGCCACCTTTTGTCCCGGTGGGGCCTGAAAATGCTGTTCGTGTTTCGTATGTTATTGATGGGCCTGCACTTTATTCTGGCGGGCATCCTTGGGGTGATCCTCGGGATATGCCGCCCTTTCAATCCGGACAACAGCCGACTGTGCGCCCGCCTCTACGCGGTCCCGGCGATGTGCATTTTGCGCCTGCGGGTCAAGTCCGATGTCAGCGGTTTGATGAACAAGCCCGACAGTTGCGTGATCATCGCCAACCACCAATCCAACTACGATCTGTTCGTGTTCGGCAACGTCGTACCTCGTCGCACCGTGTGCATCGGTAAGAAGAGCCTGAAGTGGGTACCGCTGTTCGGGCAGTTGTTCTGGCTGGCCGGCAATGTGTTGATCGACCGTGGCAATGCGCACAAGGCGCGACAGTCGATGCTGACCACTACCAATACCCTGCAGAATGAAGACACCTCGATTTGGGTGTTCCCGGAAGGTACGCGTAACCTTGGCGAAGACTTGCTGCCATTCAAGAAAGGCGCGTTCCAGATGGCGATTGCCGCGGGTGTGCCGATCGTGCCGGTGTGCGTCAGCAGTTACATCAAACACATGCGCCTGAATCGCTGGCGCAGCGGGAAAATTCTCATACGCTCGCTGCCGGCGATTCCTACAGCCGGATTGACCATGGATGACATGCCCATGCTGATCGATCAGTGCCGTGAGCAGATGCGCGAGTGCATCGAATCGATGGATCGGCAGCTACAAGCCGCCTGAAAACGAAACCCGCCCTGTGCGGGTTTTCTTTTGCCCGGTGAACTGTGCAGATTTCACTGACTCTGAAGCAGCGACACGGCTAAGCTGAAGCCTTGCATTCCCTGCCATTTGCCAAAAAGAAGTGAATCACCACCATGGGTCGAGTTGTTGCTGCTGCGGTGTACAGCGCGGGTAAGAAAGTCACCAATATTACCCTCGATGAAGGTGCTGCTTGGGCCGCGAAAACCGGTCACTTTGTCTGGATCGGTCTGGAAGAGCCGGACGCTCAGGAACTGTTCAATCTGCAACGTCAGTTCAACCTGCACGAATTGGCCATCGAAGACGCCCTGGAGAAACACAGCCGACCAAAGCTGGAAACCTTTGGCGACGCTTTGTTTATTGTCACCTACTCGCCCATCCGTGAGAACGGCGTTCTGCAGTTCATCGAGACGCACATCTTCGCGGGCAAGGGCTACATCATCACCGCACGCAACGGTCACTCGGCGTCCTACGCCCATGTCCGTCAACGCTGTGAGGCGCGGCCGCTGTTGCTGGAGCACGGAGAAGACTTCGTCCTCTATGCGTTGCTCGATTTCGTCATCGAGAACTATCAGCCGGTGGGCGAAGCGATTCATGCCGAGATTGATGAGCTGGAGCGCAACGTGCTGTGCAGCGCTTTGAACGAGCGCGATATTCAGAAGCTGCATGGCTTGCGCCGCGATGTCGTGCGCCTGCGTCGTTACGCAGCACCGATGGTCGAGATTGGCGAGGAATTGCAGAAGCTCAGCTTTCCGTTTATCGACAAGAACATGCGCCCGTACTTCCGCGATGTGCAGATTCACGTGACGCGGCAAATGGAAGACCTGAGCACTCTGGCCGACATTGCCAGCCAGACCATCGAGATCGGTGTGTTACTGGAAGCGTCTCGGCAGAGCGTGGTGCAGCGCAAGTTTGCTGCCTGGGCGGCGATTCTGGCGTTTCCCACGGCGGTGGCGGGGATTTACGGGATGAACTTCCAGAACATGCCGGAGCTGAGCTGGCATTACGGCTATTTCGGTGTGCTGGGGTTTATTACGGTGGGATGTGTGAGTTTGTGGGCGAGTTTCAAGAAGTCTGGGTGGTTGTAAATCAAAAGATCGCAGCCTTCGGCAGCCCCTACGGGATTTCAGTGTAGGAGCTGCCGAAGGCTGCGATCTTTTGATCTGCTATTAAGCGACCTCAGGCTTGTGCGCCACAAACCGCATCATCCATTCCGCAACCGTCGCGCCATGGTGTTCCTGTTCAAGACTGGCCACACCCTTGCTGTAGATCTGCGAACCCAGTGCTTCCTGACGCAAATCGAGCAGCGCCCGCGAGTAATCGTGAATGAACTCCGGATGGCCCTGGAAGCACAGCACCTGATCATTGATGTGGTACGCGGCAAACGGGCAGAAATCGCTGGAAGCAATCACCGTGGCGTTTTCCGGCAGTGCAGTAACCTGATCCTGGTGGCTGATCAACAGCGTCAGCTCCTCACGCACCGGGCTCATCCACGGCGCCTTCGCCGCCAGTTTGTAGTTGTGGGTGCCGACGCCCCAGCCTTGCGTCGCCCGCTCACTCTTGCCACCGAGCAGCAATGCGAGCAATTGATGGCCGAAGCACACGCCAAGCAGTTTGTCGCCACGCTCGTAACGGTTCAGCAGGTATTCCCTGAGTGTTTGAATCCACGGCTCGGTACCGAACGAGTCGGCCTTGCTGCCGGTGACCAGGTACGCGTCAAAGGTCAGGTCGTCGCTCGGGTATTCGCCCTGCATCACGTTGTAGACGGTGAACTCGGCGGCAATCGGTTGCTGCGAGAACAGGCGCTGGAACATCTGCCCATAACCCTGATATTGATCGACCAGTTCCGGACGCAGGATGTCGGTTTCCAGAATGCAGATGCGTAGCGACATAAAAAATACCTGACACGTGATGGGAATAATGAACACCCCAGAGCCTGCCTTGAAACGCCCTGACAAGGCAAGCCCCGGAGTGCGCCTCCCGTTAGAACATTTCACCCTTTGCCGCTTTGTCCAGCAGCAGCGCTGGCGGGGCGAAACGCTCGCCATATTGCTCGGCCAGGTACTGCGCGCGGGCGACGAAGTCCTTCACGCCGTATTGATTGATGAACTGCAACGCACCGCCGGTCCATTCTGCGAAGCCGATGCCGAAGATCGAGCCAATATTGGCGTCCGCCGTCGAGGTCAGCACGCCCTCCTCCACGCAACGCACGGTTTCGATGGCTTGCACGAACAACAGCCGATCACGTACGTCCTTCGGCGAGATCTGCCCGTCGGCCTTCTCGAAACGCGTTTTCAGTTCCGGCCACAAATACTTCTGGCCACCCGCCGGATATCCATAAAAACCACCGCCAGCAGCCTTGCCCGGACGTTTGTATTCGTTGAGCAGCAAGTCAATCACGGCGAAGGCCGGGTGCTCAATCAGCGGTTTCCCTTCTGCCTGTAGGTCTTTGGCCGTTTGCTTGCGGATATGACTCATCAGGCTGAGGGAAACTTCGTCGGAGATCGCCAGAGGCCCGACCGGCATCCCGGCCTTGCGTGCTTCGGTCTCGATCATTGGTGCGCTGACGCCTTCACCGAGCATGGCGATGCCTTCGTTGGTGAAGGTGCCGAAAACCCGCGAGGTGAAGAAACCGCGACTGTCGTTGACCACGATCGGGGTTTTCTTGATTTGCAGGACGAAATCAAAACCGCGCGCGAGGGTTTCGTCGCTGGTTTGCGCGCCTTTGATGATTTCCACCAGCGGCATTTTTTCTACCGGACTGAAGAAATGCAGGCCGATGAATTTGCTTTGATCCGGCACGGCGCTCGCCAGTCCGGTGATCGGCAAGGTCGATGTATTGGAAGCAATGACCGCATCTGCGCCGACCACCTGCTGCGCGGCCAGAGACACCTTGGCCTTGAGCTCACGATCCTCGAACACCGCTTCGATGATCAGATCGCACCCGGCCAGATCGGCATCGCTTTCGGACGGTGTGATCCGCGCCAGCACTTGATCACGCTGCGCAGCATTCATCTGGCCACGGGTGACTTTTTTGTCCAGCAATGCCGCCGAGTGCGCTTTGCCTTTCTCGGCAGCCGCGAGGTTGATGTCCTTGAGCACCACCTCGATCCCCGCCGAAGCACTGACAAACGCAATCCCGGCGCCCATCATCCCGGCACCGAGCACGCCAACCTTCTGTGTTTTATAAGGCGCAAAACCCTGAGGCCGCGAACCACCGGCATTGATTTCGTTGAGCTGAAACCAGAACGTGCCGATCAGGTTTTTTGAAATCTGCCCAGTGGTCAGCTCGGTGAAATAACGGGTTTCAATCAGGTGCGCAGTGTCGAAATCCACTTGCGCGCCTTCCACCGCCGCGCAGAGAATTTTCTCCGGTGCCGGCATTGTCCCTTGGGTTTTACTGCGCAGAATCGACGGTGCAATCGCCAGCATTTGCGCAACTTTCGGGTTCGACGGCGTACCGCCGGGAATCTGATAACCCTTCACATCCCAACGCTGCACCGCCGTCGGATTGGCGACGATCCACGCGCGCGACTTGGCCAGCAACTCGTCGCGATCCGCCGCCAGCTCATCAATCAAACCGGCCTGCAAGGCCTGTTGCGGCCGCACTTTCTTGCCTTCCAGCAGGTACGGCAGCGCCTTCTCGATCCCGAGCATGCGCACCATGCGCACCACCCCGCCGCCGCCCGGCAGCAGGCCGAGTGTCACTTCCGGCAGACCGAGCTGCACCGACGCATCGTCCAGCGCCACGCGGTGATGGCAGGCGAGACAGATTTCCCATCCTCCACCCAACGCCGCGCCGTTAATCGCCGCGACCACCGGTTTGCCGAGGGTTTCCAGGGTGCGCAGTTGCCCTTTGAGGGTCAGCACCATGTCGTAGAAAGCTTTGGCTTCGGGCTTGCCGACTTTGATCAGCTCATTGAGATCGCCGCCGGCAAAGAAGGTTTTCTTCGCCGAGGTAATGATCACGCCGGCAAGGCTGTCTTTTTCCGCCAGCAGTCGGGCGACGCACGCGGCCATGGCCTCGCGGTACACGGCGTTCATGGTGTTGGCGCTCTGGCCCGGCATGTCGATGGTCAGCACGACAATGCCGTCCTGAGCTTTTTCGTAACGAATGGCTTCGCTCATAACAAGGTTCCTTGAATTTCGGGGCTCAGAGGCGTTCGATGATGGTTGCAATGCCCATGCCGCCGCCGACGCACAGCGTCGCCAGGCCATAGCGCAGGCGCCGCGCTTCCAGTTCATCGAGCAGGGTGCCGAGGATCGCGCAACCGGTGGCGCCCAACGGGTGGCCCATGGCGATGGAGCCGCCGTTGACATTGACCTTGGCCGGGTCGACGGCCATGTCCTTGATGAACTTCAACACCACCGAGGCAAACGCCTCGTTGACCTCGAACAGGTCGATGTCTTCGACGCGCAGCCCGGCCTTGGCCAATGCCTTGCGGGTGGCCGGCGCCGGGCCGGTGAGCATGATGGTCGGGTCGGTACTGGTGACCGCCGTGGCGACGATTCGCGCCCGAGGTTGCAAGCCCAGCGCCCGCCCCTTGGCCTCGGAGCCGATCAACATCAGCGCCGCACCGTCAACGATCCCCGAGCTGTTGCCGGGCGTGTGCACGTGATTGATTCGCTCGACATGGCTGTAGACCCGCAGCGCGGTCGCGTCGAAGCCCATCTGCCCGATCATTTCGAAACTCGGCTTGAGCTTGCCCAAGCCTTCAAGGGTCGATTCGGCGCGAATGAATTCATCATGATCGAGCAGGATGATGCCGTTCTGATCCTGCACCGGCACCAGCGATTTGTTGAACGAGCCGTCCGACCGCGCCCGTGCGGCTTTCTGCTGCGAATGCAGCGCGTAGGCATCGACGTCATGACGGCTGAAGCCTTCGAGGGTGGCAATCAAGTCCGCACCAACGCCTTGCGGGGTGAAGTGGCTGTGCAGGTTGGTCTGCGGATCCAGCGCCCAGGCACCGCCATCGCTGCCCATTGGCACCCGCGACATCGACTCGACACCGCCGACCACCACCAGGTCTTCGAAACCGGAGCGCACTTTCATCGCGCCGAGGTTCACCGCCTCCAGCCCCGAAGCGCAGAAGCGGTTGATCTGCACGCCCGCGACGCTGACGTCCCAATCAGCCACTTGCACGGCGGTCTTGGCGATGTCCGAACCCTGATCACCAATCGGCGTGACGCAACCGAGCACCACGTCATCGACCTGGCTGGTGTCCAGCGAAGTGCGTTCCTGCAAAGCGGTCAGCAAACCGGCCAGCAGATTCACCGGTTTGACGCTGTGCAGGGCGCCGTCTGCCTTGCCTTTGCCGCGGGGCGTGCGTAACGCATCGAAAATCAAAGCTTGGGTCATGACGTCCTCGAACCTGTGCGGTGAGTGATTGCTTGTGCCTTCACTCTTGACCCGTGCGGTCGTGGATTCAATGACCACAGCGCTCAATGCGGTTGACGCACACGCTCAGACGGACGGTCATCGGGCGTCGGGTGAACCGGTTCAGGTCGGCGAGTTGTCTAGCCAGCGGGCGGCAAAGAAGCTGGCAATACGCCTCATGCCTTTTTAATCGCAATTTCTTAAAGCTCCATATGAAATGGATCTAAGCCAAGCGTGACGCGGGCCCTAAGGTAGTACTTGTACGTCAGAGTCGTCGGGTTTTGCCGAGGCCGGCGTCCTTCAACAGGAAGTGCACCGCTTGCCGTCATGGATATGCAGGCAGGCATCAGGAAATAACAATAAAGGCGGTCAAGCCATGTTCAAACAACCGAAAGTTCGTCAAGCAGGGCTCATTCTTTTCGCCACGACGCTGTTGTTGATTTTGCCGAATCTGACCAAGGTCATCGGCTGAATCGAGCGGCAGGTATATCTATCGCCACTGAATATGTGACTGGCCCGCTACCCGGGCCAGCGTGGCTGTGCCAACCTTTGCGCACTTCCACGACATGGACGGCGATCATTTGAAAGCGCTCATCGTATTCGGGGCCCTGCTGCTGAGCATGCCCTTGTCTGCCGCGCAGTTGCACTTGCAACTGGGCGAAAACAGTCGCACCTGGCAGACCGAGGAGTTGCTCAAGCATCCTCAGGTGCAAAGCATCACCATCAAAAACGACGTGTCCTACAAGAAGGACATGGTCTATCGCGCCGTGCCGGTGGCCGCGTTATTGACCGGGATTAAACCCGAGGATCATCTGCAAGCAGTCGCACTGGACGGCTTTGCTGCGGAATTGGCGGCGGCGCCATTGCTCAATGGCGAAGGCGCCCGAGCCTGGCTGGCGATTGAAGATCCGGCGCATCCGTGGCCACCGTTGTCGAAAGACAAGCACAGCGCCGGACCGTTTTATCTGGTGTGGACGAATCCGCAGGCGGGCAACATCAGCCCCGAGCAGTGGCCGTTTGAAGTGGCGAGCATCAAGCGCATGGCGCCGGTGGCGGAGCGCTTCCCTGCCCTGCTGCCTGATCCGGCGTTGAGGAAAGATGATCCGGTGAATCTGGGTTTTGCGTTATTTCAGAAGAATTGCCTGGCGTGTCACCGATTGAACGGTGCCGGGGATGCGCAGTTCGGGCCGGATCTGAATATTCCGTATAACCCGACCGAGTATTTCGGGGCGGATTTCCTGAAGCGCTACATTCGTGATCCGCAGAGTTTGCGTCAGTGGCCGCAGGCGAAGATGCCGGGGTTTTCGGCAGAGGTGTTGCCGGACGGGGATCTGGATTTGCTTGTGGGTTATCTCAAGCACATGGCCGGACGCAAAATTAAGCCCTGAAACCTTGAGCCTTGGGTGGCTATTTCTGGCCTCATCGCTGGCAAGCCAGCTCCCACAGGTTATGCGCTGACTTTGAATCAGCGGTAATCCTGTGGGAGCTGGCTTGCCAGCGATTGCGGTACCTCGGATCTACTGTTGTTGCACGGAGATGATCGGGGTGGGTGAGACGAATACTTTCGCGTGCATCTGCTCACACCCACCACCCCGGCGCATGCCGCGCACCGGGCAGGCGTCGAGGTAATCCAGACCCACCGCCAGCTTCAAATGCCGCTCCGGCCGCGCCAGTTCGTTGGTCACGTCAAAGCTGTACCACGCGTCATCCAGCCACGCTTCGGCCCAGGCATGGCTGGCCAGATGCTCGCAATCTTCGCTGTACAAATACCCCGACACGTAACGCGATGGCACGCCCAGACTGCGTGCGCAGGCCAGAAACGCGTGGGTGTGATCCTGACAAACCCCGGCACGCCCGGCGAAGGCTTCAGCGGCGCTGGTGTCGACCTCGGTGGAGCCCGGCGTGTAGGTCATGTGCTGATTCAAGCCGTGCATCAGATCGATCAACGCCGTGCGGTCGCGCCGCTGCTTGCAGGACTTCTCGGCGAATGCGCGCAAAGCCTCATCGGCCTCGGTCAACCGGGTAAAGCGCAGAAACGGCAGCGCCGACTGGCTCTCGTGTTCAGCCTCGCGCAATTCATCGATATCAACCTGACCACGCGCACCGATGATGATCGCTTCGTGCGGTTCGTCCATGGTCAGCACATGCAGGATGTTGCCGAACGGATCGAGTTGCGCGCGCACCGGACGCGGCAGGTCGAGTTGCCAGCTCAGCACATGTTGACGCTCACTGTCGTGGGGGGTCAACCGCAGGTACTGGATGCTCGCCCGCACCTTATCTTCGTAGTGATAGGTGGTCTCGTGGCTAATGGAAAGTCTCATGCAGCCTCCAGGTAGGAACTGTGAATGGCGTTACCCAACTGGCGCACCAGCGGGATGAATTCGGTCAGCCAGGCATGCAGGCCTTCCTCGAGGATTTCGTTGATGCCGGTGTAGCGCAGGCGCGCGTCCATCTCGGCGGCCAAGCGTTGCGCGGGAAGACCGTTGGCCCCGGGCAGTTGCGCGAGAATCTGGTCGATCTCTTCGGTGCAGGCGCGCAGCGAACGCGGCACGTCGGCGCGCAACAGCAGCAACTCGGCGACGTGCCGCGCGCCCGGCGCATCACGGTAGATCTCGGTGTAGGCCTCGAACGACGACAGCGCACGCAGCAAGGCACTCCATTGGTAGTACGCGTGGGCGGTGCCATCGCTCACCGCTTCGGCTTGATCGCCAGCCATTTCGTAGCGGGCATCGAGAAGCCGCAGCGTGTTGTCCGCGCGCTCGATAAACGTGCCGAGACGAATGAAACGGAACGCATCGTTGCGCATGATCGTGCCGTACGACGCACCACGAAACAGGTGCGAACGCTCCTTGATCCACTCGCAGAAACGGCTCATGCCGTAGCGGCTGAGGCCCTGTTCGGCGATCCCGCGAATCTCCAGCCATGTCGCGTTGATGTTCTCCCACATGTCCGCCGTGATGCGTCCGCGCACTGCATGGGCACTGGCTCGCGCGGCGCCGAGGCAGCTGTAGATGCTCGCCGGGTTGGCCGCGTCGAGGGCGAAAAAGTGCAGCAAGCGTTCGGCATGCAGCGCGCCGTGACGCTCCAGATAATCCTCAAGGGTGCCGGTGATCAACAGCGGCATTGCCAGTTCGTGCAAGCCATCACCGCGACCGTCCTGCGGCATCAGCGACAGCGAATAACTGACGTCGAGCATCCGTGCGAGGTTTTCCGCCCGCTCCAGGTAACGCGACATCCAATACAGATCCGAGGCAGTTCTACTTAACATGGCAAGCTTCCTTCAATCCTCGACCACCCAGGTGTCCTTGGTTCCGCCGCCCTGTGATGAGTTCACCACCAGCGAGCCTTCGCGCAGCGCGACGCGAGTCAAACCGCCGGGCACCACGCGGGTTTCGCGCCCGGACAAGACAAACGGGCGCAGGTCGATATGGCGCGGCGCAATGCCGTTTTCGACAAAGGTCGGACAGGTCGACAGCGACAGCGTCGGTTGCGCGATGTACGCGTGGGGCTTTGCCTTGATACGTTCGCGAAAGGCGTCGATTTCGGCCTTCGTCGACGCCGGCCCGACCAGCATTCCGTAACCGCCGGAGCCTTGGGTTTCCTTGACCACCAGATCTGGAAGATTGGCCAGCACGTGGGAAAGTTCAGACGGGTTGCGGCATTGCCAGGTCGGCACGTTTTTCAGGATCGGTTCTTCATCGAGGTAGAAACGGATCATGTCGGTGACAAACGGGTACACCGATTTGTCATCGGCCACGCCGGTACCGATGGCGTTGGCCAACACGACGTTGCCGGAGCGATAGGATGACAGCAGACCCGGCACGCCGAGCATCGAGTCCGGGTTGAACGCCAATGGATCGAGGAAGGCGTCGTCGAGCCGGCGGTAGATCACATCTACCGCTTTCGGGCCGTCGGTGGTGCGCATGAAGACTTTGTCGTCACGCACGAACAGATCCGCACCCTCGACCAGTTCCACGCCCATTTCCCGCGCAAGAAATGCATGCTCGAAGAATGCACTGTTGAAGCGCCCCGGCGTCAGCACCACGACGCTCGGGTCATCGATCGGGCTGGAGCTTTTCAGGGTGTCGAGCAGCAGGTTCGGGTAGTGATCGATCGGCGCGATGCGTTGCGCGGCGAACAGCTCCGGGAACAGGCGCATCATCATCTTGCGGTCTTCGAGCATGTAGCTGACGCCGCTCGGCGTCCGCAGGTTGTCTTCGAGCACGTAATACGTGCCGTCGCCATCGCGCACCAGATCGACGCCGGAGATATGCGAATAGATATCGCGGTGCAGATCCAGGCCTTGCATCGCCAACTGGTATTGCTCGTTGGCCAGCACCTGTTCGGCGGGAATGATCCCGGCCTTGATGATGCGTTGCTCGTGATAGAGGTCGGCGAGAAACATGTTCAACGCCTTGACCCGCTGGATGCAGCCGCGCTCGACGATCCGCCACTCGCTGGCGGGGATGCTGCGCGGAATGGTATCGAAAGGAATCAGCCGCTCGGTGCCCTGCTCGTCGCCATAGAGCGTGAAAGTAATCCCGGCGCGATGGAACAGCAGATCGGCCTCGCGTCGCCGTTGGGCCAGCAGCTCGTCAGGCGTGTCGGCCAGCCATCGGGCGAACTCCCGATAATGCGGGCGAACCTGGCCGCCGGCGTCGTACATCTCATCAAAATAGGTGCGGATCATGCCGTACTCCTTGTCACCCGGACCTACAGGCCTTCGCAAGGCCCGTGCCATCGGCATAAACGCTTTGATTTCAATCGGTTGGATATTCACGCCAGAGAGACCGCACCATTCCTGTGCGGCAATTGCCCCAACCTGATTGCCCCCGCTTCATTGCGACGCACTGCATCGCCTATCACCAGCATAGTCAGAGTTGATTTCACTGCCCGGCGCCGCTTGCGGATAATCCGCGCATTCGCTGCAAAACTTAGCCGCTCACAGCATTGCGAAGTGCTCAGCTCAACTGACCTGGACTGCCCCGGCAACCCGCCCAGCCTTAACCCTGACCGGTTTCCTCTGCTTATCGGTCTTCCCTTTTAGCCACCCTCTCCGGTGGCTTTTTTTTGCCTTTTGGAAATGTTTTGAAAGCAAAAGCAAAAGATCGCAGCCTCCGGCAGCTCCTACATTGATCACCTGTAGGAGCTGCCGAAGGCTGCGATCTGTTGACTTTGAAAATAAACGGAGATCAGTTCAAACGGTGGCGGTTGCGCACCTCCTGCTTGACGCCCCAGCCTTCGATAATGCCGCCCAGCGGTTCGACCACGGCAGAGAAACCCTGCTCGAAATCGCCAATATCGTCATACGTCGCATACATCACTTTGCTCAATTCCAGCGCCCACGCGCCGTCATCGCGCACGCTGACCTGGGCATTGATGGACTCACCACGAAATTTGCCTGCCGCCCTGCGCGCCCGCTCCTCGTCCGGGAAAATGGCGTAGAACTCGATGGGATGGAATCGGGAAAAATCGAAACCGCCTTCTTTCATGCGGCGCAGAACATTGCTGCTGATGTCTTCTTGATAGGCTGTGCTCATGAATCGTCCCCCTCACATAGATGGATAGACTTTCCGTATTCCCGCCCCGGGCCTCAGGCCAAAGTACGACGGCAACGTGGTTGCACGCGGGAACAAGCATGTAGCTGACAAGACCAGACCTTAGCGATCCGTTCGCTGATCTCGCTTGCAGAGTAGCCCCAAGTCAGAGCTGCTGCCAAGGCCTGGTGTCAAGGTGACAGGAAGAATGTCAGACGGGAGTGATGCTGCGGATTTCAATGCTGTTCTGGGTTTTCAGGCTTTTCGCCCCGGCGTCGGGGGTGCGCCCTTCCAGATCGTTCAGATCCAGTGCGGCGGCCACGGGCAGAAGCTTCGCCTTGATCAGTTGAGCGGCCTCATCGTCACTGGGGCATTCCGCGCGCTCGAACACCTCATCGACAATTTCACCATGATCGTCCACGAAAGTGACTTTCCACTTTTGCATCGGTGCCTCCTCGATCAAACCCGCAAATGGGCTTACACCTAAATCGACTGGTGCGCCGAAAGTTGGTTCAAAAGGATTACAACGCACGAACATGAAAAAAATGACATCGTGGAGATGCACCGCGAATTTTGCACGCAACCATTGTGGTAAGGGGATTTACCTGTGGTGAGGGGATTTACCTGTGGTGAGGGGATTTACCTGTGGCGAGGGGATTTATCCCCGTTCGGCTGCGCAGCAGTCGTGAAATCAGCAAACGCGGTGTATCAGGAAGACCGTGGGTGCTGATTTTGGGGATGCTTCGCATCCCAACGGGGATAAATCCCCTCGCCACAAAAGCTCCCTCAATGGGGAGCTTGCGGTGGGATCAGTCGTTGCTTGGCTTGTTGATCGCTTGCAGCACGTATTGCGGCAAGGCGAACGCGCCGATGTGGATTTCCGGGTTGTAATAGCGGGTGACGATGCCGCTGCCGATGAAGCGCTGTTGCAGGGTTTCCCGGCTGAGCTTGCGGTAGGCCGGGTTGGTTGAACCCCACGCAAATGTCATCGAACCACCGATGTAGGTCGGCACCGCCGCCTGGTAGAAGTGCCAGTCCGGGAACAGGCTTTTCAGGCGACCGGCGGTGGTTTTCACTTCGTCGATCTGCATGAACGGCGTGCCGTTCTGGGTCACGAGGATGCCGCCTTCATTCAGGCAGCGGTGGCAGGCCTGATAGAAGTTCTCCGAGAACAGCACTTCGCCCGGGCCGATCGGGTCGGTGGAGTCGGAGATGATCACGTCGAATTTTTCCGTGGTGGTGGCGACGAAACGCATGCCGTCGTCGATCACCAGGTTCAGCCGTGGATCGTCGTAAGCACCGCTGGAGTGGTTCGGCAGGAATTCTTTGCACATGTCGACCACGGTGCCGTCGATCTCGACCATGGTGATGTGCTCGACACCGGCATGCTTGGTCACTTCGCGCAGCATGCCGCCGTCACCGCCGCCGATGATCAGCACGCGCTTGGCGCTGCCGTGGGCGAGGATCGGCACGTGGGTGAGCATTTCGTGGTAGATGAATTCGTCGGCTTCGGTGGTCTGGATCACGCCGTCCAGCGCCATCACACGGCCCATGCGCGGGTTCTGGAAGATCACCAGGTGCTGGTGTTCGGTGCGCACTTCGTGCAGCAGTTTTTCCATGCGAAAACGCTGGCCGTAGCCTTCGTAGAGGGTTTCCAGGTACTCGCTGGTTTTGGTGACGGTCATGGTGAAGTGCTCCGATGAATGCGCGGGCGTCAATCGTGGGGATGATTGCCCGGGAAAGGCGCGCATTCTACGTTGCCGAAGATGACAGGTCGAACCTCACAACCATAATCCCTGTAGGAGCTGCCGCAGGCTGCGATCTTTTGATCTTGTTTTTTTACAATCAACATCAAAAGATCGCAGCCTGCGGCAGCTCCTACATAGGTGCGGTCAGATCCGGACGTTGCCGCGCGGTCCGGCGATTGCCCAGATGATCAGGCCCAGCACTGGCAGGAGGATGATCAGCAGCACCCAGACGATTTTCATCCCGGTGGTCGCGCCGCTTTTCAGTACGTTGATGATGGCCCAGATGTCGAGGGCGAGGATGATCAGGCCAATCAGACCGTTGAACGTGGAACCCATGGTGTCGCTCCAGAATAGTGGCATGCACTTTTAGGATAGACGGTCGCGCGCAGGGTTCCCTTTTATTGCACTCAGACGTGAACGGCGATCTTCAGGGCTTCCAGCGCTGGCGCGGCGGCGATGCCGACTTCGGCGCACAGCTCCAGCACCCGTGGCACATCGTTGCCGAAGACCAGCACCATTTGCAGCTCATCGTCGAGCAGTTGGCTGAAGTTCATCAGCGTGTAACCGCCGTTTTCCTTGTTCATGCTGCTCATCTGCACCTGGATGCGGTTGAGCGCGGTCAGGGCTTCGGTTTTCGCCAGTTGCTTGGGCTTGAGGTTGAAATCCACGCCCGGGCCGAACGAGGCGACGATCTGCGCAAACAAATCGACGTAGGTGTCGGCCTGGAACAGCACGGTTTCCGGCAGGCTGCCGACCACCACCCACTCGCCCAACGGGATCGGGAAGGTGTCGTCGTAGTTGATGTCCGGGTTGGCGGCCAGGAAGGCGTCGGAATCAGCGTAGGCTTGCGCCGCTTCATCGGCCACGCTCAGGATCTCGTCCTCGCCCATGCAGCCGGAGCTGATTTTGCTGATGAGTTCGACGAGTGCGGCTTTCATGAGGGCGGATCCTGTGGCGAAGGTGAAATTTCAGGGCGCGGAGGATAGCGCACAAAGCAAAAGATCGCAGCCTGCGGCAGCTCCTACAGAGGGATCAGTGTAGGAGCTGCCGCAGGCTGCGATCTTTTGACCTTATCAACCCAACAATTTTTCCAGCTGCGCAGTGGTATCAACCGCGCCCATGGTGCGGGCCGCATCGAGTGCCGTCACGCCATTGGCGTCCTTGGCCTGTGCATTGGCGCCTTTGCCGAGCAGGTAATCAACGATTTCAACACGGTTGAACATCGCCGCCATCATCAGCGCGGTACGGCCATCAAACGACGAACCTTCGATCTCGGCACCCGCCTCGACCAACGCCTTGACCACCGCCAGGTCACCTTTGAACGCCGCACCGGCAATCGGGCTTTGGCCGTTGCCATTGCGCATTTCCGGATCGGCTTGGTGTTTAAGCAGCACATTCACGGCGTCAACATGACCGTAATAACTGGCGAGCATCAGCAGCGTGTCGCCCTTGCTGTTCTTCAGGTTGACCGGCAAACCGGCGCTGACCAGGCGATCAAGCATCTCGGCATCACCGTCGCGCGCCTTGTTGAAAACCTGCTCGGTGAATTCGGCAGCTTCTTCAGGGGTCATCTGGCGGCTTTGGTCGGACATGGGGCAACTCCACTTTCGGTCAATCGGAAAGCCGACAGTTTCCCGAGCGAGACGAAAACTGTCACCCCCTTTTTCTCAAGATGATCTATAGCCACAATCAATAACGGTACTTGCCGTGATTGATTTCAGCCAACACTGCATCGGTCACCTGTACGTAAGTCTCGCTGCCCGGCAGCCAGGCGAAGATCGGATCGTCACCTGTCTGGCCGGGATCGAAACCTTCGTTCTTCAAGCGAGTTTTCTGGTACTTGAAGGTACCGGTGGTTTCCATTTTCACTTTCACCCGCAGGAAAAGCGGTACCGCATACGCCGGCATGCGTTCACGGATGAAGCTCAGTAACGCGGCGAAATCCAGCGTCGCGAGGGACTCGGACGGCGTGATGGCCGCCATGCCGGCGCGCCCGTTGGTGTTGCGTATTTCGACGCCATACGCCACGGCCTCGGAGATCTGCGGGTGTTGCAGCAAGAGGTTTTCAACTTCCGTGGTGGAGACGTTCTCTCCCTTCCAGCGATAGGTGTCGCCCAATCGATCAACAAACTGCGCATGGCCGAAGCCGATGTTGCGCAGCAGGTCGCCAGTGTTGAAAAAGCGGTCGCCCTTGCTGAACACATCTTTCAACACGACCTTGGCGGTTTTCTGCGGATCGGTGTAGCCGTCCAGCGGCGCTTTCTCGTCGATCCGCGCCAGCAACAGGCCCTGATTGCCCTTGCCGACCTTGCGCATAAAGCCGTCGTCGCTGCGGATCGGCTCGCCACTGTCATGGTCGTAGGCAACCAACTCCCAAGCCATCAGCGAGAAGCCGATGGTGTTGTCGAAATTGAGGACGTTGGTGAAACCGATATTGCCGTCGCTCGCTGCGTACAGCTCACAGATGTGATCCACCGCGAAGCGTGTCTTGAACTCGGCCCAGGCACCGGGGCGCAAACCGTTGCCGATCATCTTGCGCACCTCGTGGCGGTTGTCGTCGGCGCTGGCCGGTTGATCGACCAGATAACGGCACAATTCGCCGACGTATCCGATGGTGGTCGCTCGATAGCGGCGCACGTCGTTCCAGAACTGGCTGGCACTGAACTTGCGCCTGATCGCGAAGCCCGAGGCGCCGTTGACCGCCGAGCCCCAGCACACGCAAAGACCGGTGGCGTGGTACAGCGGCAAGGTGCAATAAACGACGTCGTCAGGGCCCATATCGAGGGCGATCAGGCCGAAACTGGCGGAGCTGCGCATCCAGCGGCCGTGCTTGAACACCCCGGCTTTGGGCAGGCCGGTGGTGCCTGAGGTGTAGATGTAGAAACACGGGTCGTCGAAAAACACCTGCTGGCTGCTCGGCGGATTATCGCTGCAGGCGTCGGCACTGGCGCTGATCAGATTGACGTAGCTGTCGGGCGCGATGCCCGGATGGCTGTAAGTGTCCTGATCGGCCACAAACCAGACCCGCTGGGGCACAATCGACACTTGCTCGCGCACGGCGGCAAATGCGGGCAGCAATTCTTCACCAACAACAATCGCCACCGGCGCCACCAGGTTCACGCTGTGGATCAGCGTGTCGCGCGTTTGCGAGGTGTTGAGCAATGCGCTGACCGCCCCGACCTTGGCCAGCGCCAGAATGGTCACCAGCAATTCCGGACGGTTTTCGATAAACACCGCGACCACGTCGCCCTTGCCGATGCCCTGCCCGCTCAGATAATGAGCGATGCGGTTGGCCCACTGGTTGACCTGTGCATACGTCAGCGACACATCGCCCTGCAATAACGCAGGCCCGTGCGGATTGCGCAGGGTCGCTTGCTCGAAGGTCCAGCCAAGGCCACAACTCTGTGTCGGATCCGTGACGTTGGCCACCTTCATGCCTTTGACCACCCGCGGGATGGCTTTGGCAATCATCGGCAGCTTGCGGAGCATCATGCCCCAGGTAATCGTGTCGCTTGGCGCGTGACTCATGGAAGCTCCCCGTTCGACCTTGACGTGCAGGCCGGTGTTTTTATTGTCGGGCAAAGGCTGATACGACCGACGCATCCGAGCGCGGGCCGAGATCGAAAATACGTCAGCGCTTCTCGGGCTGTACACGCGGTTTTTGCAATGTTTTGTATCCGCTGACGTGGCGGGCGCGGAGCTGATCCCCGGGTCAGCGTTTGGTTCCGTAGAAATGAACACGATCCCGCAAAATGCAGGATGCACGATGGCCACTCATGCAGATTGCACGACGCCTTGAAAAACCATTATTTTCAAGCCATTGATTTATAACGATATTTTTTTAATCAAATGCTGGCACAAACTCTGCAACCTCCTCTGCATGCTTGCCATTCAAGTGCATACGGAGCTGAAAGACATGAGCCTGATCCAAGAAAAATTTACCTCCCTGTTCTCCAACTTCGACGTCACCACTGCGCCACGTCCCGATGGCGGGATCCTGCTGACCTTGCGCAGCAGCGATGGCAAAGTGTTCAAGCGTGCACTGACTTATCAACAACTGCATGCTGGCGACCAACTGTCGTGGGCGATCAGCGCAATCCGTCGTGACCTCGCGGAACAAGCCAGTGAGCTGCCGCAAATCGCCATGCTGCAAAGCCAGCAGCGTTTTGCTCTGCCGACGTATCACTCGCTGTAAGTTTTAAACCGCCTTAAACAAAACAGGCCGTGGAGCGCTCGCTTCACGGCCTGTTTTTTGTGCGCTTTCACTACTTCATCGCGGACTCACTGTAGGAGCTGCGGAACGCTGCGATCTTTTGATCTTGTTTTTTAAATATCAGGATCAAAAGATCGCAGCGTGCCGCAGCTCCTACAGGGTTTTGTGTGGTTAGAAGGCTTCGGGTTCGATGGCGGTAAAGGTGTCGACGGTGATGTGGCTGCCCAGCTCGCCGCCTTCGCGGGCCAGGCCGCAGGTTTGCAGGCCGGCCGCTTGTGCGGCGTCGAGTTCTTCGACGATGTCGGAGAGGAACAGAATCTCAGCCGGCTCAACGCCGATGGCTTGCTGGATGTTGGTGTAAGACTGCGCCTCACGCTTGGGCCCCGACGTGGTGTCGAAGTAGCCGCTGAACAACGACGTCAAATCCCCCGCCTCCGAGCAGCCGAAAATCAGTTTCTGCGCCTGAATCGAGCCCGACGAATACACAAACAATTGATAACCCGCAGCGTGCCAGCGTTGCAGCGCTTCGACCGCGTCGGGGTAAACGTGCCCTTTTAACTGCCCGGCGTGATAACCCTGCGCCCAGACCATGCCTTGCAAGGCCTTGAGCGGCGTGGCTTTGCGATCTTCCTCGATCCAGCTCAAGAGAATTTCAACAACCCGCTCAACATCGGCTTGCGGTGCATTGCTGTCACGGCGCACGGCATCGAGTTGTTCGGCGACGTCGGCACGTCCGGCGTTCTGCCGAACGAAGTCCGGCAGGTGTTTGGCCGCGTAGGGAAACAGCACGTCAAACACGAAACTCACCGCGCTGGTGGTGCCTTCGATGTCAGTGACAATGGCTTTGATCGACATCGAATCAGTCCTCCAGACGCGGGAAACGACCGGCGATGTCTTCGCCGGTGAAATTGGCAACCCAGCCTTCAGGGTTGTTGAACAGGCGGATCGCGACGAAGTGCGGATGCTCGCCCATGTCGAACCAGTGTTTGGTGCCGGCCGGTACCGAGATCAGATCATTCTTCTCGCAGAGTACGGCGTAGACATAATCGTCGATGTGCAGGGTAAACAGCCCACGGCCGGCGACGAAGAATCGTACTTCGTCTTCGCCATGCCGATGTTCTTCGAGAAACTTGGCGCGCAGTTCGGCTTTTTGCGGATGGTCGCTATTAAGGCTGATGACGTCGACGGTGATGTAACCGCGTTCGGTCATCAGTATGTCGATCTGCTCTTTATAAGCGCTGATCACTTCTTCCTGGGTGGCGCCGGGCTGAATCTTCGCCGTGGCTTGCCAGCGGTCAAAGCGCACGCCCTGCTCGGCCAGGGTCGAGGCGATGTCTTCAAAGTGAGTCAGCACTTTGTTGGGAATGTCGGGGCTGGAGACGTGATAGACGGACAGGCTGCTCATTGGGGCAATTCCTCGGTATCGGCCTTGCCGTCCGGTTCTTGCAGACCGGTCGGGCACAGCATTTCATCAGGCAAATGGGCTACTTCTGGTGAAGTCAGCCTTGGCGGTTCATGACGCTGCGGGTTTTCAACTCGCATTCAAACAGAAATTCAAAGGCCTCGATCTGCCGCAGCGCGTCGTTCATCTGCGCGCCCCAGGTGTAGAGGCCGTGGCCGCGAATCAGATAGCCGACGCAATCGGGATGGGCGTCGAGCCAAGGCTGCACCTTGGCGGCGAGGCGCGCAATGTCCTGATCGTTGTCAAAAATCGGCACGCGCACCCGCGATTCGTGGGTCGAAACACCGCTGAAGGCTTTTTGCAGTTCGTAATCTTCGAACTCGATAAAGTCTTCCGGCGTCAGGCGCGACAGTACCGTGGCGTTGACCGAATGGGTGTGCAGCACCGCGCCGATCTCCGGACGCCAGCTATACAGCTGAGTGTGCAGCAGGGTTTCGGCGGAGGGCTTTTTGCCCGGTTCCAGACTGTTGCCGGAAAGATCGGTGGCGAGCACATCGTCCAGACCCAACTGGCCCTTGTGCTTGCCCGACACCGTCAGCAGCGCTTCGCTCGGCGACAGGCGCGTCGAATAATTGCTGCTGGTGGCCGGCGACCAGCCGCGACCATAAAGAAAACGCCCGGCGTCGACGATTTGCTGGGCGAGCTGTTCACGCGTAAGGCTCATGGCCTGTCCTCTTGCATACGTGTGGCAATGATAACGGCAGCGGCGAGTGCCGCGAGACTGGCAATACTAAAGGTCAATGTCGCGCCGAGGGCATTCCAGCTGTAACCGGAATACAACGCGCCGAGCGCACCGCCGGTGCCGGCGAGTGCCGCATACAGTGCCTGGCCCTGCCCTTGCTGGCGCGCGCCGAAGCTACGTTGCACGAAAGCGATGGCAGCGGCGTGAAAACTGCCGAAGGTCGCCGCGTGCAGAACCTGTGCGAACAACAGCACCCACAGAAACTCGGCGAACGAACCTAGCAGCAACCAGCGCAGCGCCGCCAGCAGAAAACTCGCCAGCAATACGCGGCGCAGGGAAAACCGCGCAAGAATCCGGCTCATCGCCATGAACATCAGCACTTCGGCGACCACGCCCACGGCCCAGAGCATGCCGATCGTGCCGCGCGTGTAACCAAGTCGTTCGAGGTGCAAGGTCAGAAAGGTGTAATACGGGCCGTGGCTCATCTGCATCAGCGCCACGCAGCCATAAAACGCCAGCACGCCGGGATTGCGCAGCTGCTTGAGGAAACCCTCGCCGCTCGGCCGGTTGCCTTGCGGCGGTTGCGCGTTCGGCACCCACAGACTGCTGAGGACGATGCCAGCCATGATCAGTACAAGCGCCGCCGGGTAGATGTCGAGGCTGAGCCATTCGAACAGACGACCGAGCACGACCACGGTGATGATGAAACCGATCGACCCCCACAGGCGAATCTGGCTGTACCGCGAGGTCTGCCCCTGCAAATGCGCGAGGGTGATGACTTCGAACTGCGGCAGCACCGCGTGCCAGAAGAATGCGTGCAGCGCCATGACCATTGCCAGCCAGGCGTAGGTTTTGCTGACGAAAATCAACGAGAAGGTCAGCAGCGTACACACGGCGCCGAAGCGCACGATGGCCAGGCGCTTGCCGGTGTAGTCGCCGAGCCAGCCCCAGATGTTTGGCGCTACGCAGCGCATCAACATAGGGATCGCGACCAGTTCACCGATTCGCGCCGGACTGAAACCGAGGTGATCGAAGTACAGCGCCAGAAACGGCGCTGTCGAACCCAGCAAGGCGAAATAGAACAGATAGAAACTGGACAGCCGCCAGTAAGGGAGCGCCGCCACGCCAGTTATGCCGCGACGGCTTTAGAGCCTGCCATCAAAGCTGACCCAGCACCGGCGTGCTCACGCGCACATCGGCGTTCTGGCCACGGTGACGCAGCAGGTGGTCCATCAGCACGATGGCCATCATCGCTTCGGCAATCGGCGTGGCGCGGATGCCGACGCACGGGTCGTGACGGCCCTTGGTGATGACGTCGACCGGGTTGCCGTGGATGTCGATCGAACGGCCCGGGGTGGTGATGCTCGACGTCGGTTTCAACGCCAGATGGGCAACGATCGGCTGACCGGACGAGATGCCGCCGAGAATGCCGCCGGCATTGTTGCTGAGGAAACCTTGCGGGGTCATTTCATCGCGGTGTTCGGTGCCGCGTTGGGCGACCGAAGCGAAACCGGCGCCGATCTCCACGCCTTTCACCGCGTTGATGCTCATCAGCGCGTGCGCCAGTTCTGCGTCGAGGCGGTCGAAAATCGGCTCGCCCAGACCCGGCATCACACCTTCGGCAACAACGGTGATCTTCGCCCCGACCGAGTCCTGGTCGCGACGCAATTGATCCATGTAGGCCTCAAGCTCAGGAACCTTGTCCGGATCCGGGCTGAAGAAGGCGTTCTCTTCCACTGAATCCCAGGTCTTGAACGGGATTTCGATCGGGCCGAGCTGGCTCATGTAGCCACGAATGACGATGCCTTGGCTGGCCAGATATTTCTTGGCTATCGCACCGGCTGCCACGCGCATCGCGGTTTCGCGCGCCGAGCTGCGGCCGCCGCCACGGTAGTCGCGCTCGCCGTATTTGTGGTGGTAGGTGTAGTCGGCGTGGGCCGGGCGGAACAGATCCTTGATCGCCGAGTAGTCCTTGGACTTCTGGTCGGTGTTGCGGATCAGCAGGCCGATCGAGCAACCGGTGGTACGCCCTTCGAACACGCCGGAAAGGATTTCGACTTCGTCGGCTTCCTGACGCTGGGTGGTGTGGCGGCTGGTGCCTGGCTTGCGGCGATCGAGGTCGCGCTGCAGGTCTTCGAGGGAGATCTCCAGGCCCGGCGGGCAGCCGTCGACAATGGCGACCAACGCCGGACCATGGCTTTCGCCCGCGGTGGTGACAGTGAACAACTTGCCGTAGGTATTGCCGGACATGCAGGACGCTCCGTGAAATCAAACCCAAATTCGTGATGCGCGCCAGTATACGCAGGCTAACCGAGTAGTTCATCCTCGAACCTTAGTGGTGCGGGTGAGTCCAACCGGCATCTTGGCGAATGATGGCGTGATGATGCTGCGAGTTTTGATCTTGAGTCTTACCCTGTTTACGGGCTTTGCCCAAGCGACGGTCTTACAACGCCCGGTAACTTTGGATACTGGCACCGGTGAGCTTTTCGGCTCACTGTTGCTGCCAAAGTCCGACAAGCCGGTGCCGGTTGTCCTGATCATTTCAGGCTCCGGCCCTACAGACCGTGACGGAAACAACCCCGACGGCGGGCGCAACGACAGCCTCAAACGACTGGCGTGGGTGCTGGCCAAACACAACATCGCCAGCGTGCGTTACGACAAGCGCGGCGTGGCCGCCAGCCTGGCGGCGACGCCGGACGAGCGTAATTTGTCGGTCGAGGCCTACGTGGCCGACGCGCAGGCCTGGGCGCGCAAGCTCAAGGCTGATCCGCGTTTCGGCCCGCTGATTCTGCTTGGCCACAGTGAAGGCGCGATGATCGCCACGCTGGCCGCGCCGAATGCCGAGGCGGCGGCGCTGATTTCCCTGTCCGGCACTGCCCGGCCGATCGATCAGGTCCTGCGTGAACAACTGGCGCGCAGCCTGCCGCCGCCGCTGATGCTGCGCAGCAATGAATTGCTCGACAGCCTCAAGGCCGGCCACACCGATGACGATGTTCCACAACCGTTGCAGGTGATTTTCCGCCCGAGCGTGCAGCCGTATCTGATTTCGCTGTTCCGTCAGGATCCGGCCAGGGCGTTTGCGCAACTGAAGATGCCGGCGCTGATTGTTCAAGGCAGCAACGACATTCAGGTCGGCGTTGATGACGCCAAGCTGCTCAAGGCTGCCAAACCGGACGCCGAACTGGTGGTCATCGAAGGCATGAACCACGTCATGCGCATCGTGCACAACGACATGAAGCGGCAATTGGCCTCGTACAAGGACCCGAATTTGCCGCTGGCCGCAGAACTGGGCAGCAGAATCATCGAGTTTATTGACGGACTTCGCACCCGTTAAACGCTGTTTGCCCTCCAGTCCTGCAAAAAACGGCCGATAAGCCTTTGTCGCCAGCGCTATGGCTGGCGGCAAGCAGGGCTTGGACAGGATCTCGCCGTTATGACTGATACCCAGACTTCACCCGACACCACCGCTGAAAAAGACGCATCGCCAGCGGCCGAGCTGCCGTGGGCGGATGTCCACGTCGAGCACCACAAGATGCTCCGCCTGGCCCCGCTGCAGACCGACCGCAATACCGGCGGCCGGCCTCTGCGCTTTGTCGAATTCGGCTACGCCGAGCGCAACAGCAAAGAAAAAAGCCTGATGCGCATGGCGATCAAACTGCCGAGCCAGCGCGTTCGCAAAGAGCAGAATCATCTCGATGTGTGGGTCGATCACACCACCAAGCGTGTGAGTTTCGGCCCGGACAGCGGCTTGCAGATCGAACCGCTGAATCGCGGGATCGGCCGTTTCATGGCCGCACAAGGCATCACCTGGGCGAAAAAGCGCTGGCCCGCCTACACCGTCGACGGCATGGACTTGAACAACAAGGACGCGCTGAACGAAGACACGCGCCTGCGTCGCGATCATTTTCTGCGCGTGCACGGTTTTGATGTGGTGTATGCCGATGCCCAGCATTTGAAGGGTAGCGTCAAGGATGTGCTGGTCGGCGATTTGCTCGGCGACTGGAACAGCGAAAAGCTGCAGATCGTCGAGATTCTTGAAGCGGCGCAGATGCTGCAGCAGGCCGAGCAGAATCTGGCCGAGCAGGAAGTGAAGCTGAAGAAGCAGGAAGACAAGGTCAGCAAGTTCAAGCGTGAAGACGCCGGGTTGCGGTTCACGATTACCTGTCTGGTGGCGTTTGCGGTGTTTCAGGCGGGGCTGTTGATCTGGATTGCCACACACCGGTAAAGATTCAAGACCGAGGCGCTCCCATCGCGGGCAAGCCACGCTCCCACAGGTTTTGCGCCGTACCCGAATGTTGCGGTACACACAAAAACCTGTGGGAGCGGGCTTGCCCGCGATGCTTTTAAGGGTCAGACGCGGGAAGCGAACAGGGCCTGGTGGTTGCGGCACTGCTCCGCCGTGAGCATGAACACGCCATGCCCGCCACGCTCGAACTCCAGCCAGGCGAAATCGACTTCCGGGTACAACGCTTCAACGTGTACCTGGCTGTTGCCCACCTCGACAATCAACAAGCCCTTCTCGGTCAGATGATCCGCCGCTTCGGCGAGCATGCGGCGCACCAGGTTCAGACCATCGTCACCACAGGCCAGGCCCAGCTCCGGCTCATGCTGATATTCATCCGGCATGTCGGCGAAATCTTCTGCATCAACGTATGGCGGGTTCGACACGATCAGGTCGAAACGCTGACCCGGCAAACCATCAAAACCATCGCCCTGCACTGTGTACACGCGCTCATCGACACCATGACGCTCGATGTTCTGATTGGCCACTTCCAGCGCTTCGAACGACAGATCCGCCAGCACCACTTCAGCGTTCTCGAACTCGTAGGCGCAGGCAATGCCGATGCAGCCGGAGCCGGTGCACAGGTCGAGAATGCGCGCCGGCTCAGTGCCGATCCACGGGGCAAAGTGGTTTTCGATCAGTTCGCCAATCGGTGAGCGCGGGATCAACACGCGCTCGTCGACGATAAACGACATGCCGCAGAACCACGCTTCGCCCAACAGGTAAGCGGTGGGAATGCGTTCTTCGATGCGGCGTTTGAGCAGGCGTTGCAGGTTGACCAGTTCGTCGTCTTCCAGCGCGCAATCGAGGTAGCTGTCGGCGATTTCCCATGGCAGGTGCAAGGCACCGAGTACCAACTGCCGGGCTTCGTCCCAGGCATTGTCAGTGCCATGGCCGAAAAACAGATCCTCCCCATGGAAGCGGCTGACGGCCCAACGGATGTGGTCGCGCAGGGTACGAAGTCGGGAAGTGATCACGGGGCAGAACTCCAGAAAAAACGACTGGCGATTCTACCAGCCAAAACGCGTGACGACGACGCAGGAAAAATTCCGAGGCGACGGTAGGAGTTTTCTGTTTTTTGCATCAGCTATTGAACAGAACGTGTAACTTGACAAGGCTGCAGGCCAATAACGACGGTGTCTACGATGGTAGCGATTCACAGAAGCGCTCAGCCAGAGGACAATGTCGCAAAAGCCCCACCCCAAGGAGCCCCAGAATGTCCGTTCCAAAAACGATGTTTCAACTCAGCGGTCGCGGTTACGCAGCGGCCACACTGAGCCATGCCACCGTGGTCATCATCGATGCCCAGAAAGAATACCTCAGTGGCCCGCTGGCCCTGAGCGGCATGGACGCGGCCGTCGCGAACATCAAACAAGTGGTTGCCGCAGCCCGTGCAGCCGGTCGGCCGATCGTGCACGTGCGTCACCTCGGCACCGTCGGTGGCCTGTTCGACCCGCAGGGCGAACGCGGCGAATTCATCCCCGGCCTGGAGCCGCAAGGTGATGAAACCATCATCGGCAAACTGCTGCCGAGCGCATTCCATGGCACCGAGCTGTTGGATCGCCTGCAAAACCTCGGCTCGCTGGACTTGATCGTCTGCGGTTTCATGAGCCATTCCAGCGTCAGCACCACCGTGCGCGCGGCGAAGAACCTGGGTTTCCGCTGCACCCTGGTGGAAGACGCCTGCGCTACTCGCGACCTGCCGTTCAAGGGCCGCGTGCTCAGCGCCGCAGTTGTGCAGGAAGCCGAAATGGCGATCATGGCCGACAACTTCGCCACCCTCGCCTTGACGCAAGACTTGATCTGATCCGCTCTGATGAGCGGCTCACCGCGCCGCTCATCCGCAAAAACCTTTCATTTGCCGCAAATGCCATAGCCTCAGGAACAACCCGGTCAACTCCCGGTCGAAGGGCCGATACCCATTGAGGAAGGTCGGAATGAAGTTATCCGATGGATTTGACGCACGCCGCTTGCGGCCCAAAGGCCAAAGCAACTGGCGTTTTCGCTTCGGCGCGGCGATCGCGGCCATTCTGGCCACGTTCGGCGTGCTGCTGGCATTGGCCGGCGCTGCCAGCCTGATCGGGCACCCACCGGCGCTCGGTGATTTGAACGCTACACCGATGGGTTCGGCGATCATTCTGGCGGTCGGTTTGCTGTTCGTGTATTTCGGTGTCGCGCTGTGGCGTCGCTGCCGCCGTCGCGCACGGCAATCGCGGGAGCTGAACATGTCCCCGCACCTGATGAAAAAACACGACTGAATCACCGGCCTGGCTTTTTGCCGGGCCGTTTTGTTTCGACTTGGGTAAACTGGCCGCCCTTCGCGGAGGCTGACATGCAAGACGACGATTTTTCCCTGTTCAAAAACGAGCTGCGCGGCGTCAAGCCGATCAAGCACGATCGCGCCGATACCGGCAAACCCAAGACTGACCGCGCACAGATTGCCAAGCTGCGCCAGTCGGCCACCGTGCGCACCGAAACCACCACCGTTGATGGTCTGTCCGATCAGTTCGTGATCGACGTCGGCCCGGAAGACGAGTTGATGTGGTCGCGCGACGGCGTGCAGGAAAGTCAGATGCGCAAGCTCAAGGTCGGCCAGATTCCGTTTGAAGGCAGCCTCGACCTGCACGGCATGAGTGTCGAAAAGGCCCGCGAAACCCTTTGGGCGTTTCTCGCTGAGGCGACAAAATTCGAAATCCGCTGCGTGCGCGTCACCCACGGCAAAGCCGTGCGCCTGGACGGCAAACGGCCGATGATCAAAAGCCACGTCAACACCTGGCTGCGCCAACATGCGCAAGTGCTGGGTTTCTGCTCATGCCAAGCGAAACACGGCGGTGCCGGCGCGGTTTATGTGATGCTCAAGCGCACGATGATGGAAGGCCGCGACGAATAATCCCGTTAGCTCTGAGATTCGCCTTCGCTGCCCCACTGAAGCCCCGCATGGTTAATCAAATGCGGGGCTTTTTCTTTACTCAAGATGTTCGAATCACGGAGCTGAACGGCAGCTTTCGGCAGTCGGCTTTGCACCCACTGCCAGCGCCCGCCGCGTTAAGCGCGATTCAATGAGTGACAGGCGACAGCGCATCGTTGGCTGACGATGAGGGCACATAAACTGAATTGCTCAGCTCGTGTTCCTCTTGATGAGCCTTCTCGATGCGATACGTAAGTTCTTCTTCAAGGTTCTCATAGTCGACGTTTTTGCCGTCTTCGTCGCGCAGACCACCATAGTTGAACACGACAAGATGCTTGCGAAAGCCTTTGCCCTTACGCGCACTTGGCATCTTGAAAAAGATCTTCCACCGGCTGTCATTAAAGTTCGGCAGGGTGTCAGCCTTTTCGGCAATGATATGAAGTACCGTATTGAGCTGCATCTGAGCTATCCCGCTGTACGACTCGACCTCTGTAGCTTCAATCGATGTGTAGGGAACTAACCCATCAGCATTGAAAAACCAGATGCCTTTGTCCTTGAGGATCATCAACGTTTGCGAACCCGCGTTGCGGTTCAGCCACGCCATGCCCAAGTACCATATCGAACACACCAACAGCAGCCCAGCGATACCATTGGACTCCATACGGAATCCCTGGATCGCCATAACCAAGAATAAAATGCCACCTAACAGAGCTCTCACAGGCACGCGGCGACGCTCAGTAAATGCCATATCATTGATTGAACTTTTCATGATTTTCCTTTGGCTAGTAGGCGCGAAAATCGCATCCTGGTCATGCAAAAGGCCCCTTCGGGCCGTTGTTTTAAATGAATCTTTTACCCAGCATTTTTTGCCTGTGAACGCCAAGGCTCAGCCTCGACACGCAGCAGCTCTCTGGCTTCTTTACAGGGTGTGGCCGTTGCGTCAGTGACACCTTTACGGGTCATTAGAGGCAGCGAGAATGGCAAGTGCTGCCATAGCAAAAATGACGGTTCAGGATTTTACTCGATAAAATCGCTGACGTGAGCGATCTACTCTGGTGCGCTGGATGGCGGTGAGCGTTTCGGAGCAGGTTATTTTCTGCCATTCAAACACCTGTCGCGAACTGAGCCCCCATTCGAACTGGCGGACCAACTCTTCCAGGCCGCGCTGATCGAATTGGGGATTCGCGCCCGCCGGCCATACAACTGCCGACACACATACGCTACCATGTGCTTCATGGCGGGTATGAACCCTGCGTTTATTGCCACTCAGCTCGGTCATAGCGTTCAGATGTTGCTATCGACTTATGCCCGACGAATCAATTCCAGCACCGACTGGGGTGAACTCGGTAAGCTCGAAAACAGCTTGATTGGCACAAAATTGGTACAGACAGAAACAGTACCCCTCTGAAACCCTTATGGAATCAGCCCCTGTGACACTGGAACAGAACTACACCGCGATCCTCGGCCAACTGGGCGAGGACGTCTCCCGCGAGGGCCTGCTCGACACGCCGAAGCGTGCCGCCAAAGCCATGCAGTACCTCTGCCGCGGTTATGAACAGACGCTCGAAGAGGTCACCAACGGTGCCCTGTTCAGCTCCGACAACAGCGAAATGGTGCTGGTCAAGGACATCGAGCTGTACTCGCTGTGCGAACACCACCTGCTGCCGTTCATCGGCAAGGCGCACGTTGCGTACATTCCGAGCGGCAAAGTGCTGGGCCTGTCGAAGGTCGCGCGGATCGTCGACATGTACGCCCGCCGTCTGCAGATCCAGGAAAACCTCAGCCGCCAGATCGCCGATGCGGTCCAGCAGGTGACCGGCGCGCTGGGCGTGGCCGTGGTGATTGAGGCCAAGCACATGTGCATGATGATGCGCGGTGTCGAGAAGCAGAATTCGTCGATGATCACTTCGGTGATGCTCGGTGAGTTCCGCGAAAACGCGGCGACCCGCAGCGAGTTTCTCAGCTTGATCAAGTAAAACGCAGCACGAAGAAAACCGGCATTCATCGCCGGTTTTTTTTCGCCCGTGAAAAATCGGGTAAGCTGCGCGCCTTTCTTTATTTGCACCGTGAGGCTTTCAACGTGTTCGTCAAAGCGCTTCGTGTCGGCCTCGGCCAACTGGTTATCTTCATCGACTTCATCACCCGTCCGGGCAAGAAAAAACGCCCCGCTGCTGCGCAGGCTCAGGTGGATACGGCGGCCAAGGATCTGACGTTGTATCAGTTCCACGCCTGCCCGTTCTGTGTGAAAACCCGCCGTACTTTGCGTCGCCTGAATGTGCCGGTGGCGCTGAAGGATGCGAAGAATAACGAGCAGGATCGTCAGGCACTGCTGGAACAGGGTGGCCGGATCAAGGTGCCTTGCTTGCGCATTGACGAGAATGGACAGACGACCTGGATGTATGAGTCGAAGGTGATTATTGATTATCTGGATAAGCGCTTCGCGGCGGTCTGATGGTTGGGCGCAGTTGCTGATGGTCCCATCGCTGGCAAGCCAGCTCCCACAGTGATCTGTGGCGTTCACAAAACCTGTGGGAGCTGGCTTGCCAGCGATGAGGCCCTCTTGGCCAACACTAATATCAGACAAAAATAAACCGGCCCATGAGCCGGTTTATTTTTTTCACGCTGCTTTATCGATCTGCGCCTGGCGCACCACCGCCGCCAATCGCTTCAGCCCTTCATCCAGCCGCGCCGGATCGATATGGCTGAAATTCAAACGCAAATGCCCATGATGTTTCTCCGGCTCCGGGAAGAACGGCTCCCCCGGCATAAACGCCACGTCATTGGCCAGCGCCTCATTGAGCAACGTTCGCGTATCCAGCGGTTGCTTCAACGTCAGCCAGAAAAACAGCCCACCCTGTGGCATGTTCCAGTCGGCCAGATCAGCAAAATGCGTTTCCAGCGCCGCTTGAAACGCATCGCGCCGCTGACGGTAGAACCCACGCAATTCACTCAAATGCTGCTGATATTTCTCAGTGTCAATCCATTGCAGCGCCTGCCACTGACCAATACGGTTGGTGTGCAGATCCGCCGATTGCTTGAGTTTAAGCAAATGCGGAAACAGATCCGGGCTGGCGATCAGATAGCCCACGCGCAAACCCGGCAGCAAGGTTTTTGACACGGTGCCGGTGTAGATCCAGCTGGATTTCTGCAAACGTCCGGCAATTGGTTTGGCACTGCCGCCATCGAAGGTCAATTCACGGTAAGGCTCGTCTTCGATCAGGGTCACGCCGAACTCGTCGAGCAGCGCTGCGACCGCTGCGCGCTTGGCTTCGCTGTAACGCACGGCGGACGGGTTCTGGAACGTCGGGATCAGGTAGATGAACGCCGGACGATGTTGTTCGAGACGACTGCGCAGTTGCGCCAGGTTCGGGCCATCGGACTCTTGCGGCACGGTCAGGCAGTCGGCGCCGAACAGCTGGAAGATTTGCAACGCAGCAAGATAGGTCGGCGCTTCGAGCAGGATTTCCGTGCCCTTGTCGATGTACAGCTTGGCCGCCAGATCGAGGGTTTGCTGGGAGCCGCTGACCACCAATACCTGACTCGCCTCGCATTGCAGGCCAAGCGCCCTCGCCTCAGCCGCCAACGCTTCGCGCAACGCCGGCTCGCCTTCGCTCATGCCGTATTGACCGAGCGCCAGCGGCATGTCGGCCCATTCGACTTTCGGCAGCATGGCTTCGGCGGGTAAACCTCCGGCGAACGACATCACCTCGGGGCGCTGGGCGGCGGCGAGAATTTCACGGATCAAAGAACTTTTAAGGCGCGAGACACGTTCGGAAAAAGCCATGGGGGTCACCGGTAGCGAGGCGGACGAAAAATAAGTCAAACTGATTGACTGAAATTACGACAGCTTGAGCGAGTACGTCAACATGCTTGACCTTAAAAACCCTGCAAGCCAACAACAGGCGATGGAAGCGTTTTTCTTCGGCTATCAGGCCTTCACCGCCAAGGCTGACGAAATGCTCGAGCGCCGCGGGTTGTCGCGGGTGCATCAGCGCATTGTGTTTTTCATCGCGCGGTACCCGAATTTGAATGTGAAGGAATTGCTGGGATTGCTCGGCGTGAGTAAACAGGCGCTGAACATGCCGTTGCGGCAGTTGCAGGAAATGCACCTGGTGGACAGCGTGGCCTCGGAGACGGACAAGCGAAAGCGGCTGCTGGCGTTGACGGCCGAAGGCGCGAAGTTCGAGCAGGCGTTGCGGCGTGAACAGGTGAAGTTGCTGGAGCGGGTGTTTGCCGAGGCTGGGGAGGCGGCGGTGAATGGGTGGTTGGCGGTGAATCTGGCGCTGGGGAACAGTCAGGCAGTTCTCGATTGACTGTTCGGGCCTCATCGCTGGCAAGCCAGCTCCCACATGTTTTGTGTACGCCACAGATCAATGTGGGAGCTGGCTTGCCAGCGATGGGGTCCTCAAGGGCGATATATCACTAACGACGGAACTTTCGTAAACAAAACCAAAAACAATATTTGCTTTATTTGTACACAAAAGCATAATCCACAGCGTGCGAGTTCCTGACCGCATGGTCAACAAATTCGCAAGTGCCTCAAAGGGCCGCTGCCACCCCTCATGGGTCCGGCCCTGGAAATAACAATAAAACTCTTGAGGAGTACTCGCTGTGGAAAGCCGCAAATCCGAAGCATCGACGCTGGATCTCTCGCCGCCATTACGCACTGGCCTGCTGGAGCGCTTGTTTAAACTCAGCTTGCATGGCACCACGGTGAAGACCGAGCTGATTGCCGGTCTGACAACCTTCATCACCATGGCTTACATCATCTTCGTCAACCCGAACATCATGGCCGATGCCGGGATTGACCACGGTGCGGCGTTCGTCGCCACCTGTATCGCCGCTGCGCTGGGCTGCCTGTTGATGGGCCTGTACGCCAACTGGCCAGTCGGCCTGGCGCCGGGCATGGGCCTCAACGCATTTTTCACTTATACCGTGGTCGGCACCATGGGCTACAACTGGGAAACCGCGCTCGGTGCGGTGTTTGTTTCCGGCGTGTTGTTCATGATCCTGACCTTCTCGCGGATTCGTGAGTGGCTGCTCAACAGTATTCCGGTCAGCCTGCGCTTTGCGATGGGTGCCGGTGTCGGTCTGTTCCTCGGTCTGATCGGCCTGAAAACCGCTGGCATCGTCGTCGACAGTCCGGCGACGCTGATCAAGCTCGGCTCCCTGCGTGAGCCCGGCCCGCTGCTCGCCGCCATCTGCTTCCTGATGATTGCGATCCTCAGCTACCACAAAATCTTCGGCGCAATCCTCATCAGCATCATCACCGTGACCCTGGCCGGTTGGGGCCTGGGCATCGTGCATTACGAAGGGATCATGTCGACGCCGCCAAGTCTGGCGCCGACCTTCATGGCGATGAACGTCGCTGGCGTATTCAACGTCAGCATGATCAGCGTGGTGTTGGCCTTCCTCTTCGTACACATGTTCGACACCGCCGGCACCCTGATGGGCGTCGCCCAACGCGCCAATCTGGTCAACGCTGACGGCCGTATCGAAAACCTCTCCCGCGCGATGAAAGCCGACAGTGCCTCCAGTGTTTTCGGCGCCGTGGTCGGTGTTCCTCCAGTAACAAGCTACGTAGAAAGTGCTGCCGGCGTGGCCGCTGGTGGTCGGACTGGTCTTACCGCAGTCACCGTAGGTGTGCTATTTATAGCGGCAATGTTTTTCGCACCGCTGGCCGGCATGATTCCCGCTTACGCCACCGCCGGTGCACTGATCTATGTAGCGATGCTGATGATGGGCGGCATGGCCCACATCGAGTGGGACGAAGCCACTGATGCGATCCCGGCTATCGTCACCGCCATCATGATGCCGCTAACCTTTTCGGTCGCCGACGGTATCGCACTGGGCTTCATCACCTACGTGGCGCTGAAGGCCGGTACCGGCAAGTACAAGGAAATTTCCGTGAGCCTGTGGGTGCTCTGCGCGATCTTCATCGCCAAGTTCATCTTCCTGTAAGCGCTACGCGGTTCAGGCTTCAAAACGGCCTCACCCTCACGGGTGGGGCTTTTGTGCATTTTTCAATACAACAAAAAAGGAGGAAAGTGATGAGTCTGGAAACCTGGCTGCTGTTCAGCGGCGCTGCGTTGGTGGTGATCCTGATTCCGGGGCCGCTGTCATTGCTGATGATCAGCAACAGTCTGAATTACGGTCTGCGCCGTTCTTACCCGGCATTTTTGGGTGGCGTGATTGCCTCGATCTGTTTGCTCAGTGCGTCGGCTTTGGGGCTCGGCGCCCTGCTGTTGGCGTCGGAGCAGTTGTTCAGTGCGCTGAAAATCGTCGGTGCGCTGTATTTGTTCTACCTCGCCTGGCAGAGCTGGCAGCAATCGCGTCAGCCGTCAGTGGGTGCAGAAGTGCCTCAGGCGGCACCGACTCCGCGCTTTCGCACCTTGTTCGGGCGTGCGTTTGTGCTGGGCGCGAGCAATCCGAAGGACATTCTGTTTTTCGCCGCATTTCTGCCGCAGTTTCTGAGCGCGCAGCAGCCGTTTTTGCCGCAGTTGCTGATCATGATTGCGACGTGGGTGGTGCTCGATCTGTGCTGCAAACTGGCTTATGGGCTGGGTGCGCATGGCGCGGCGCGGTATTTGCGCGGCGGTAAAGGTCAGAGTTGGTTCAACCGAATCAGTGCCGGATTGTTCAGTGGTGCTGGCGCTGCATCCCTGTTGAGCCGTTAAAGAGCAAAAGATCGCAGCCTGCGGCAGCTCCTACATGGGATTGCACTTCAATCTGTAGGAGCTGCCGCAGGCTGCGATCATTTGACTTTAAGACAGGCAAAAAAAAGCCCGCAGTGTGGGCGGGCGAAAGACCAAAGAAGCTATATGCGCAGTCGCTTCCCGGTGGGGGCAGCTGCTTGGGGTCAGCTGCCCCGGTACGTGGAATAGCTGTACGGCGAAATCAGCAACGGAACATGGTAGTGATCCTGTTCGGCAGAGATGCCGAAGCGCAGTACAACCACGTCCAGGAATGCCGGTTCCGGCAACTGAACACCGCGGGCGCGGTAGTAATCGCCCGCGTGAAACTGAACCTGATAAACGCCGGTACGATAATCATCGCCTTGCAGCAGCGGTGCATCGACCCGGCCATCGCTGTTGGTTACGGCACTGGCGACCAATTCCAGTTGCGAACCTTCAACGCGGTACAGCTCGACCTTGATCGAACTGCCCGGGCAACCGTGTGCAGCGTCCAAAACGTGTGTTGTCAAACGTCCCATTGATTCTGCGCGCCTGCCTGCGTGGAAGCAGTCAGACTTCGCGCCTCCCGAAGTCAGTTGAAAAGGAGACCGCACCGATTCGGAGCACGAAAAGCTGCGGCGAGCGACTGATTAAGACACTTTTCAAAAAAATTGTACACAATAAAAACGACATTTTTCACACCACCCCCGCCATTCGGGGCTTTCCCGCCGATTGGCCAGCCATACGCCTATTCATTGAACCTCCTATCCATTAGCTGACTGGTCAGGCAGGTTTCTTGCAGGCTCAAGCCATTAACAGCAAAAGATGACAGTCGGTGAAAAATGCGAAAATTCAGGCTTACAAATTGCGATTAAAGTTGTATACAATCAGCCCATCGCTGTGACGCCAGCCTGCCAGGCCGCCACACACATCTGTCAACGAATAAGAAGGAAGACTGCAGTGAGCGCTGACTACCCACGCGACCTGATCGGTTACGGCAGTAACCCTCCTCACCCACACTGGCCGGGCAATGCCCGCATCGCCCTGTCCTTCGTACTCAATTACGAAGAAGGCGGCGAGCGCAACATTCTGCACGGCGACAAAGAATCCGAAGCCTTCCTGTCTGAAATGGTTGCTGCTCAGCCGCTGCAAGGCGCGCGCAACATGAGCATGGAATCGCTTTACGAGTATGGCAGCCGTGCCGGCGTCTGGCGGATCCTGAAACTGTTCAAGGAATTCGACATTCCGCTGACCATCTTCGCCGTCGCCATGGCCGCCCAGCGCCACCCGGACGTGATCCGTGCGATGGTCGATGCCGGCCACGAAATCTGCAGCCACGGCTATCGCTGGATCGACTATCAGTACATGGACGAAGCGCAGGAACGCGAGCACATGCTCGAAGCGATCCGCATCCTCACCGAAATCACCGGCGAGCGCCCACTGGGCTGGTACACCGGCCGCACTGGCCCGAACACCCGTCGCCTGGTCATGGAAGAAGGTGGTTTCCTCTACGACTGCGACACCTACGACGATGACCTGCCCTACTGGGAACCGAACAACCCGACCGGCAAGCCGCATCTGGTGATCCCGTACACCCTCGACACCAACGACATGCGCTTCACGCAAGTGCAGGGTTTCAACAAGGGTGACGACTTCTTCGAATACCTCAAAGACGCGTTCGACGTGCTCTACGCCGAAGGCGCTGAAGCACCGAAAATGCTCTCGATCGGTCTGCACTGCCGCTTGATCGGCCGTCCGGGTCGCATCGCCTCGCTCAAACGCTTTATCGAATACGCCAAAAGTCATGAACAGGTGTGGTTCAGCCGTCGCGTCGACATCGCGCGTCACTGGCACGAAACCCAGCCGTACCAAGGGGCCGCCAAATGAGCCGCTTTCAAACCCTGCAACCGTCGACCCTGAGCCGCGACGCTTTCGTCAACGCTTTCGCCGACATCTACGAACATTCGCCATGGGTGGCCGAGAAGGCCTACGACCTGGGCGTGGACGCTTCGATCGACGAGATCGAAACCCTGCACCAGCGCATGAGCGACATCCTGTTGAGCGCCGATCACGCCAGTCAACTGGCACTGATCAACGCTCACCCGGACCTGGCCGGCAAAGCTGCCGTCCAGGGCCAACTGACCGAAGCCAGCACCAATGAACAAGCTGGCGCCGGTATTCACCAATGCACGGCCGAAGAGTTCCAGCGCTTCACCGAGCTGAACGACGCCTACAAAGCCAAGTTCAAGTTTCCCTTCATCATGGCGGTAAAAGGCAGCAACCGGCATCAGATCCTCGCGGCGTTCGAAACGCGCATTCACAACTCGCAAGACACCGAGTTCAAGTGCGCGCTGGCGGAGATCAACAAGATTGCCCTGTTCCGTTTACTGACTCTTTAGCAAGCCTGGCCCGAGCATGTCAGACGCGGAGAATGCCCAGGGCCTCGCAAGCATCCCCAGCCACTTATTTAAAGGCAGACAAGAAGAATGAAAGCTTACGCCGTACCTTTCGAAAAATTCGTCAACCTGGCCGATGCCCGTCTGGGCACCAAAATCATCTCGGTCACCGATGACTGGTTCGCAGACGCCAATCGTCTGTTCCAACCGACCCCGGCCGTATGGAAGGAGGGCGTGTTCGATGACAACGGCAAGTGGATGGACGGCTGGGAATCGCGCCGCAAGCGCTTCGAAGGCTTCGACAGCGCAGTGATCCGTCTGGGCGTACCGGGCTCGATCAAAGGCGTGGACATCGACACTTCATTCTTCACCGGCAACTTCCCGCCATCGGCCTCTCTGGAAGCGTGCTTCCTGGCCTCGGGCGAGCCTGACGAAAACACCCAGTGGACTGAAGTGCTGTCGGCCGTCGAGCTGCAGGGCAACAGCCACCACTACCACGAAATCAGCAACGACCAAGCGTTCAGCCACCTGCGCTTCAACATCTACCCGGACGGCGGTGTTGCCCGTCTGCGCGTGTACGGTGTGCCGCATCGCGACTGGTCGGCGGTTGGCGATAACGAGCAAGTCGATCTGGCAGCAGCCCTCAACGGTGGCCGCGCCCTCGCCTGCTCCGACGAACACTTCGGCCGCATGAGCAACATCCTCAACCCGGGGCGCGGCATCAACATGGGCGACGGCTGGGAAACTGCACGTCGTCGTACGCCGGGCAATGACTGGGTCATCGTCGCGCTGGGTCACCCGGGCGAGATCGAGAAGATCGTCGTCGACACCCTGCACTTCAAAGGCAACTACCCGGACACTTGCTCGATCCAGGGCGCGTTCGTGAAAGGTGGTACTGACAGCCAGATCGAAACCCAGTCGCTGTTCTGGCGCGATCTGCTGCCAAGCCAGAAGCTGGAAATGCACGCCGAGCACACCTTCGTCGAGCAGATCAAAGCACTGGGCCCGATCACCCACATCCGCCTGAACGTGTTCCCGGACGGTGGTGTAAGCCGCCTGCGCGTTCTCGGCAAGGTCGCTAAATAGGTTTGAACCCAATCGCTGGCAAGCCAGCTCCCACAGGTTTTGTGAACGCCACAGTCCACTGTGGGAGCGGGCTTGCCCGCGATGGCGATAGTTCTAACAACACAGAATTCGGATAAGAAGAACAGCATGCGCACACTACAGATTGAACCGCTGAGCAAAGAAGCCTTCGCCCCTTTCGGTGACGTCATCGAAACCGACGGCAGCGATCACTTCATGATCAACAACGGTTCGACCATGCGCTTCCATAAACTGGCGACGGTCGAAACCGCTCAGCCTGAGGACAACGCGATCATAAGCATCTTCCGCGCCGACGCGCAGGACATGCCGCTGACCGTTTGCATGCTGGAACGCCATCCGCTGGGCAGCCAGGCTTTCATACCGCTGCTCGGCAACCCCTTTCTGATCGTGGTCGCGCCAATTGGCGATGAACCTGTATCAGGCTTGGTCCGCGCCTTCGTCACCAACGGCAGGCAGGGCATTAATTACCATCGCGGCGTTTGGCACCATCCGGTGCTGACGATCGAAAAGCGGGATGACTTCCTGGTGGTTGATCGCAGTGGCACAGGCAATAACTGCGATGAGCATTTTTTCAAAGAGGATGAGCGTTTGATCCTCGCCCCCCACCAATAAGAGAAGGTCTGATCACTCGACAACAAGAGTGACAGGCGAGAGGTAAAGACTGTGGAAGCACATCTGTTGGAATGGCTGAACCTGAGCGTGCGCTGGGTTCACATGATTACTGGCGTGGCCTGGATCGGCGCGTCGTTCTACTTCGTCTGGCTGGAGAACAACCTCAACCGCGTCAACCCGAAAACCGGTCTGGCCGGTGACCTGTGGGCGATCCACGGTGGCGGTATCTATCACCTGGAAAAATACAAACTGGCCCCACCGGCAATGCCGGAGAACCTGCACTGGTTCAAATGGGAAGCCTACTTCACCTGGATGTCGGGTATCGCGCTGCTGTGCGTGGTGTTCTACTCCAACCCTACGCTCTACCTGCTGGCTCCGGGCAGCACACTGAGCGGCCCTGAAGGCGTGGCCATCGGTATCGGCTCGCTGTTCCTCGGCTGGTTCATCTACTCCTTCCTGTGCGACTCGGCCTTGGGCAAACGCCCTGCTCTGCTCGGCTTCATTCTGTTCGTGCTGATCATCGGCGCGGCGTATGGCTTCAGCAAAGTGTTCAGCGGTCGTGGTGCGTACCTGCACGTCGGCGCGATCATCGGCACCATCATGGTCGGCAACGTGTTCCGCATCATCATGCCGGCGCAACGGGCACTGGTGGCGGCGATTGCCGAGAACCGCACGCCGGATCCGGCACTGCCGGCCAAAGGCCTGCTGCGCTCACGTCACAACAACTACTTCACCCTGCCGGTGCTGTTCATCATGATCAGCAATCACTTCCCGAGCACCTATGGCAGCCAGTACAACTGGTTGATCCTGGCCGGGATCGCGGTGTTGGCCGTGTTGGTGCGTCACTACTTCAACACCCGTCACGACAGCCACAAGTTTGCCTGGACGCTGCCGGTTGCAGCGGTGGGCATGATCACCCTGGCCTACGTCACCGGTCCTGCACCGATGTCGACCGCGCCGGAAGTGGCCAAGGCTCCAGCAAAAATCGAGTACCAACCGCTGCCGGAAACGGCACTGGGTGGCGGCTTGAAACCGGCTGAAGCGGCACCGGCAGCCCCTGCCGAACCTGCAGCAGCACCGGCGCAGGCGTCGAATGCTGGCCCGGGTTTCGACAAAGTGCACACAGTGATCCAGGAACGTTGCGCGGTTTGCCATTCGGCCAAACCAACCAGCCCGTTGTTCAGCGCAGCGCCAGCGGGTGTGATGTTTGACACTCCTGAGCAGATCCGCCAGAACGCGGCGCGCATCCAGGCGCAAGCCATCACCACGCAGATCATGCCACTGGGCAACATCACTCAGATGACCCAGCAGGAACGTGACCTGATCGGTGCATGGATCGCCCAGGGAGCACAGACCAACTAAGCAGTAAAAGCATCGCTGGCAAGCCAGCTCCCACAGGGTTTTGCACTGCCTGTGTGGGAGCTGGCTTGCCAGCGATTGGCCGCAACGCGGTTTTTACCTGATGCAAAGAAACAGCTGTGAGCAACCCGGCAGCTGTTAATCACAAGAATAAAAAGATCCGAGGTGTTGCATGTCCGAGCTGTCCAAAGCGCGCATCCCCGACGCACCCGCCATTCAGCGATTGCCCCTTTTGCAACTGATCCTGGTCGGTTTGCAACATGTTCTGCTGATGTACGGTGGTGCCATCGCGGTGCCGCTGATCATTGGACAGGCCGCTGGCCTGAGTCGTGAAGAAATTGCCTTCCTGATCAACGCCGACCTGCTGGTCGCCGGTGTCGCCACCATCGTCCAGTCCATGGGCATCGGCCCGATGGGCATTCGCATGCCGGTGATGATGGGCGCCAGTTTTGCCGCTGTCGGCAGCATGGTCGCCATGGCCGGCATGCCCGGTATCGGCCTGCAAGGCATCTTCGGCGCAACGATCGCCGCCGGTTTCTTCGGCATGATCATCGCGCCGTTCATGTCCAAGGTCGTACGCTTCTTCCCGCCTCTGGTGACCGGCACGGTCATCACCTCGATCGGTTTGTCGCTGTTCCCCGTGGCCGTGAATTGGGCCGGCGGCGGTGCTGGCGCCGCGCAATTCGGCTCACCGATTTATCTGGCCATCGCCGCACTGGTGTTGGGCACTATCCTGCTGGTGCACCGCTTCATGCGCGGTTTCTGGGTGAACATTTCCGTACTGATCGGCATGTGCTTCGGCTACATCCTGTGCGGCGTGATCGGTATGGTCGACCTCAGCGGCATGGCCAATGCGCCATGGATTCAGTTCGTCACCCCGCTGCATTTCGGCATGCCGAAATTCGAACTCGCGCCGATCCTGTCGATGTGCCTGGTGGTGGTGATCATCTTCGTCGAGTCCACCGGGATGTTCCTCGCGCTGGGCAAGATCACCGGCCAGGAAGTCTGCCCGCGCATGCTGCGTCGCGGCTTGCTGTGTGATGCCGGCGCCTCGTTTGTCGCCGGTTTCTTCAACACCTTCACCCACTCCTCGTTCGCGCAAAACATCGGCCTGGTGCAGATGACCGGCGTGCGCTGCCGTTCGGTGACCATCGTTGCCGGTGGCTTGCTGATCGTCCTGAGCCTGCTGCCGAAAGCCGCGTTCCTGGTGGCATCGATTCCACCGGCAGTACTCGGCGGCGCCGCGATTGCGATGTTCGGCATGGTCGCGGCCACCGGCATCAAGATTCTGCAAGAAGCCGACATCGGTGACCGCCGCAACCAGTTGCTGGTCGCGGTGAGCATCGGCATGGGCCTGATCCCGGTGGTGCGCCCTGAGTTCTTCGCGCACCTGCCGCTGTGGATGAGCCCGATTACCCACAGTGGCATCGCCATGGCAACCCTCAGCGCGCTGACGCTGAACCTGCTGTTCAACATTCTCGGCGGCAAAGAGCGCGCGGCGATCAACGACTGCCACGCACACCAGCACTAACAGCAACACCGATGTCCCCCCTGTAGGAGTGAGCCTGCTCGCGATAGCGTTTTTTCAGTCAACTGATGTGTTGAATGTCATACCGCTATCGCGAGCAGGCTCTCTCCTACAAGGGCAAACAGCTCTGCGCCTCAAACAATAAAAACAAGAGGGAGCAACAGATGATTCGCACGCAAACCAACGTGTTGTTGAGTGGCGGCCTGCTGGCCGCGAGTCAAGCCATGGCCGGCGATTTACTGCTGTGGCAGACCAACAGCCTCAGCTACCTGTATGGCAAGAATTTCGCGATCAACCCGTCGATCCAGCAGACGGTCACGTTCGAGCACGCCGATAAATGGAAGTACGGCGACAACTTCCTGTTCGTCGACAAAATCTTCTACAACGGCAAAGAAGATGCGAACAAAGGCCCCCACGCCTTCTACGGTGAATTCACCCCACGCTTTTCCTTCGGCAAGATCTTCGACCAGAAGCTTGAATTCGGCCCGATCAAAGACGTGCTGCTCGCCATGACTTACGAGTACGGCGAGGGCGACAGCGAGGCCTATCTGATCGGCCCCGGCTTCGACCTCAAAGTGCCCGGTTTCAACTACGTGACCCTGAATATCTTCCGCCGCCAGACCGAAGGCCCGCGCCCCGGCGACGGTGTCTGGCAGATCACGCCGGGCTGGTCCTACAGCTTTCCCCTGGGCAATTCCGATGTGCTGATCGACGGATACCTGGACTGGGTGGTCGACAACGACGAGAACTCGCGCGGCACCTATCACGCCAACCTGCACATCAATCCGCAGATCAAATATGACCTCGGCAAAGCCCTCGGCTGGAGTCAGAAGCAGCTGTACGTCGGCACCGAATACAGCTACTGGAAGAACAAATACGGCGTCGAAAACACACACAATTTCGACACCAATCAGAACACCGCCAGCCTGCTGGTGAAGGTGCACTTTTAAGATGGCCCGCAACCGTGCTCCATACCTGTCGTCGGTGCTCTGTTGCGGGGCACTTGAGAGCTGGCCGAGGAGTCAGTATTCTCCGCGGCCTCTTGAATTCGGTCTAAAAAAAAGCCCGGATTTAATTCCTGACCGACGGGCCAACTTATCCCGGCCCCGGCCAGTACCGAGGCATCCCGAAAACACGCTCAATCGACTGTTTTTCAGCAGCCGACGGGCGTTTTTTTGCTTTTCGAAAAGCCTTGGCCCAGCTCTTGCTAACAGCATGAAAGCTGACCAATCGGATGACTTTTGCAGCAACGAAAAAAGGCGCCACACCAGAGCGCCGATCTTAAAAAAATAAACGTGGAACACCTACTTTGGGAGCAACCGAATGAAACGTATGTGCACCAGCCTGATGCTCGCGGGATCGATGTTGGCCGGCGGCCAGGCCATGGCCGATGGCCTGCTGCAGTGGCAGAACAACAGCCTGACCTATCTGTATGGCAAGGACTTCCAGGTCAACCCGCGCATCCAGCAGACCGTCACCTTCGAACACGCCAATGCGTGGACGTACGGCGACAACTTTTTCTTCTTCGACAAGATCTTCTACAACGGTGGCAAGGACTTCAGCAACGGTCCGAACACCTACTACGGTGAGTTCAGCCCGCGCATCTCGCTGGGCAAGGTGCTCGACCAGAAGATCGAGTTCGGCCCGATCAAAGACGTCCTGTTGGCGATGACCTACGAGTTCGGTGAGGGTGACACCGAGTCTTACCTGATCGGTCCGGGTTTCGACCTGGCCATTCCGGGCTTCGACTACTTCCAGTTGAACTTCTATCAGCGTCACACCGAAGGCTCGCGTGCCGGTGACAACGTCTGGCAGATCACCCCGGTCTGGTCCTACACCATCCCGGTCGGCAAGTCGGACATCCTGATCGACGGCTACATGGACTGGGTGACTGACAACGACTCCAACTCCAAGGGCGATTACCACGCCAACCTGCACTTCAACCCACAAGTCAAATATGACTTGGGCAAAGCGCTGAGCTTTGGCGAGAAGCAGTTGTATGTCGGTGTTGAATACGACTACTGGAAAGACAAGTACGGCATCGACGACACCGGTGCGTTCAAGACCAATCAGAGCACCACAAGCTTCCTGGTGAAGTTCCACTTCTGATGCTGCTGTAAGTGGCGTCTGCAAAGACGCCATCGCTGGCAAGCCAGCTCCCACAGGGTTTTGTGTCGCACACAATTGTTGCGTTCACCCAGAAACCTGTGGGAGCTGGCTTGCCAGCGATTGTCGCACCACAAATCTCAGGCGCGAGTCACCGCCTCGCTTATCCCCAAAAACCGGCACAACTCCTCGCGCTTGGCCAACGCATCGCGCCGCCCCAGATCAATCAACTCGCTGCAATACCCCGCCTCGAACAGCAGATAACTCAGCACCCCCGCCCCACTCGTCTTGGTCGCCCCCGGCCCACGCAAAAACAAGCGCAACGCCGCCGGCAATTCCTGACGATGCCGCGCCGCGATCTCATCGATCGGCTGGCTTGGCGAAATCACCAACACCTCCACCGGCGCCACGCCCAACTCGCGCGTCGGCGTGCCGGCGGGCATCAGATGGCTGAACTGGTTGAGACGCTGCAGCAACTCGATGTCGCTCTCCAGACTGTCAATGAACGTGCTGTTGAGCATGTGCCCGCCGATCTGCGCGAGTGTCGGCTGTTGCCCCGTGTAAGTGCGCTCCAGCGGCTGCTGCGGATCAACGCCGCGCGGGTTGCCGCTGACGCCGACCACCAGCACGCGACTGGCGCCCAGGTGCAACGCCGGACTGATCGGTGCCGATTGCCGCACCGCGCCGTCACCGAAATACTCATCACCGATCTTCACTGGCGCGAACAACAGCGGAATCGCCGAGCTGGCCAATAGATGGTCGACCGACAATTGCGTCGGCACCCCAATGCGCCGATGCCGCAGCCACGAATCAATCTTGCCGCCGCCCTGGTAGAACGTCACCGCCTGCCCCGATTCGTAGCCGAACGCGGTCACCGCCACCGCGTGCAATTGCTTGCGCGCGATGGATTCGGCAATGCCGGGCATGTGCAGTTTTTCATTGAGCAGCTCGCGCAGCGGCGAACTGTTGAGCAGCGCCACCGGCAGATGCCGACCGAGGCCGAGCAAGCTGTGACTGACGAAGCGGCTGGCCTGACGGATGACGCCGGGCCAGTCACTGCGCAGCACGCGATGGCTGCGAAAGCCTTGCCAGAATAAGGTGAGGCGTTCGATGGCGGCACGAAAATCGGTGGCGCCGCTGGCGAGGCTGACCGCGTTGATCGCCCCGGCCGAGGTGCCGACGATCACCGGAAACGGATTGTCCGCGCCCAATGGCAACAGTTCGGCAATCGCCGCCAGCACCCCCACCTGATACGCCGCCCGAGCCCCGCCGCCGGAAAGAATCAAACCTGTGACCGGTTCAGCTGGGCTCATCGCAACGCTCCATGGTGCTTGTCAGTTATTTTTTCAGCGGCGTTTGGCGTACAACTTCGGCTCGCCCGGTGGCCGACTCTTGAAGCGACGATGCGCCCACAAGTATTGCTCCGGGCAATCGCGCAACACGCCTTCAACCCATTGGTTGATACGGATGCAGTCGGCTTCTTCGGTTTCGCCCGGGAAGTCTTCCAGCGGCGCATGCACGACCAGACGATAACCACTGCCATCGGCCAGACGCTCCTGCGTGAACGGCACCACCAGCGCCTTACCCAGGCGAGCAAACTTGGTGGTCGCGGTCACGGTTGCGGCCTGAATGCCGAACAGCGGCACGAAGATGCTCTGCTTGGCGCCGTAGTCCTGATCCGGCGCGTACCAGATCGCCCGGCCCGAACGCAGCAGCTTGAGCATGCCGCGCACGTCGTCGCGCTCCACCGCCAGCGAATCGAGGTTGTGCCGCTCACGGCCCTGACGCTGGATGAAGTCGAACAACGGATTTTTGTGCTCGCGGTACATGCCGTCGATGGTGTGCTGCTGACCGAGCAACGCTGCGCCGATTTCCAGGGTGGTGAAATGCACCGCCATCAGAATCACGCCTTTGCCTTCGCGCTGGGCTTTTTGCAAATGCTCCAGACCTTCGACGTGGGCCAGTTTGGCCAGACGCTCACGCGACCACCACCAGCTCATCGCCATTTCGAAAAAGGCGATGCCGGTGGAGGCGAAATTTTCCTTGAGCAGGCGTTTGCGCTCGGCGGCGGATTTTTCCGGGAAGCACAATTCCAGATTGCGCTTGGCGATGCGCCGTCGGTCGCCGGCGAAGCGATACATCAACGCACCCAAAACTCGACCGATGGTCAGCAAGGCCGGATAAGGCAGCTGCACGATCAGCCACAAAAGCCCCAGGCCGCACCAGAGCGGCCAGAAGCGCGGAGCAAGAAATGCTTTTCGAAAACGCGGGCGATCCATTAAAGCTTCCGTAAATACAGTGGCCGCGCATTCTACATCGTTCGACCCGGCTTGCGGCCTGCGGGCGTTCTCGTTATAAGTCTCGGCACTTTTAGTGACAAGCCGTTGTATGCCGACATGAGCCAAACCGAACCGTTAGACCAAGATCCCGTATTCCAGCTCAAGGGCAGCATGCTGGCCATTACTGTGCTGGAACTGGCCCGTAACGACCTCGACAGCCTCGATCGGCAATTGGCCGCCAAAGTCGCGCAGGCGCCGAATTTCTTCAGCAACGCGCCGCTGGTTCTGGCGCTGGACAAGCTGCCGCCGAGCGAAGGCGCCGTCGATCTGCCAGGCCTGATGCGCGTGTGCCGTCAACATGGCCTGCGCACCCTGGCGATTCGCGCCAGCCGCATCGAAGACATCGCCGCCGCCATCGCCATCGACATCCCGGTGCTGCCGCCGTCCGGTGCCCGTGAGCGGCCGCTGGAAATGGCCGAGGCCGAAGTCAAAAAGAAGCCGGAAAAACCGCCTGAGCCGACCGTCAAACAGACCCGCGTCATCACCACGCCAGTACGTGGTGGCCAACAGATATATGCGCAGGGTGGCGATTTGGTCGTGGTGTCCTCGGTCAGTCCGGGGGCGGAACTTCTTGCCGATGGCAACATCCATGTATACGGCCCGATGCGCGGTCGGGCGCTGGCCGGCGTGAAGGGTGATACCAAGGCACGGATTTTCTGTCAGCAATTGAGCGCTGAACTGATCTCCATCGCCGGTCATTACAAGGTCTCCGAAGATTTGCGCCGCGACCCAATGTGGGGCTCGGGCGTACAGGTCAGCCTGTCGGGCGACGTGTTGAACATCATTCGGCTTTAACGGATACTGCCGCATTTTCCAAGCATCTCTAAAACGTAGCGAAAACGGCTCAAACGAAGTAGGAAAAAGGCCAAAAGCCGAATTCCAGCCAAGGCTGTCCGACTGCAGTAGTTTTCAAGAGATGTTTTTCAGGGGCTAAAAAGTCCTTCTTCCTTAGGGGTGAAACACCTTGGCCAAGATTCTCGTGGTTACATCCGGCAAGGGTGGTGTGGGTAAGACCACCACCAGCGCCGCTATCGGTACCGGCCTCGCTCTGCGCGGCCACAAAACAGTGATCGTCGACTTCGACGTGGGCTTGCGTAACCTTGACCTGATCATGGGTTGCGAGCGCCGCGTGGTGTATGACTTCGTCAACGTGGTCAACGGCGAAGCCAACCTGCAACAAGCGCTGATCAAAGACAAGCGCCTGGAAAACCTCTACGTACTGGCCGCCAGTCAGACCCGCGACAAAGACGCGCTGACTGTCGAAGGCGTGGAAAAAGTCCTGATGGAGCTCAAGGAACAATTCGAGTTCGTCGTCTGCGACTCCCCGGCGGGCATCGAGAAAGGCGCGCACCTGGCCATGTACTTCGCTGATGAAGCGATCGTCGTGACCAACCCGGAAGTGTCCTCGGTACGAGATTCGGACCGCATGCTCGGCCTGCTGGCGAGCAAATCGCGTCGCGCCGAACGTGGCGAAGACCCGATCAAGGAACACCTGCTGATCACCCGCTACCACCCAGAGCGTGTGGAAAAGGGCGAAATGCTTGGCGTTGAAGACGTCAAGGAAATCCTCTCGGTAACCCTGCTCGGCGTGATCCCGGAATCCCAGGCGGTGCTCAAGGCATCCAACCAGGGCGTACCGGTGATTCTCGACGACCAGAGCGATGCCGGTCAGGCTTACAGCGATACCGTCGACCGTTTGCTGGGCAAAGAAAAAGCCCACCGTTTCCTCGATGTCGAGAAGAAGGGATTCTTCGAGCGCCTGTTTGGAGGTAGGTAATGAACCTTTTTGACTTCTTTCGTGCCAACAAAAAGCCAAGTACCGCCTCGGTAGCGAAAGAGCGTCTACAGATCATCGTGGCGCATGAGCGCGGCCAGCGCAGCACGCCGGATTACTTGCCAGCCTTGCAGAAGGAACTGGTCGACGTGATCCGCAAGTACGTCAACATCGGCAACGACGACGTACATGTTGCACTGGAAAGCCAGGGCAGTTGCTCGATTCTGGAACTCAACATCACCCTGCCCGATCGCTGAGTCGATCCGGCAGTCGCTACGGCGGCTCGGGCTGTTGATGCTCGTGTAGGAGCTGCCGAAGGCTGCGATCTTTTGATCTTTCAACGTCAAAAGATCGCAGCCTTCGGCAGCTCCTACAGGGTTATCAGCAGTCCCGAGCCGCCGTTGGCATTTGTTACGAGGCTGTTTTAATGCCGCTGTCCAACATCCACATCATCCATCAGGACGCCGCCGTACTGGTGGTGAACAAACCGACGTTGCTGCTCTCGGTGCCCGGTCGCGCCGACGACAACAAGGATTGCCTGATCACCCGCCTGCAGGAAAACGGCTACCCGGAAGCGCGCATCGTCCATCGCCTGGACTGGGAAACCTCCGGCATCATTCTGCTCGCGCGTGACGCCGACACTCACCGCGAACTGTCACGCCAGTTTCACGACCGTGAAACAGAGAAGGCCTACACTGCCCTGGCTTGGGGACAACCGGAACTGGACAGCGGCAGCATTGACCTGCCCCTGCGCTACGACCCACCGACCAAGCCGCGCCACGTGGTTGATCACGAATTCGGCAAACACGCGCTGACCTTCTGGCGGGTGTTGGAACGTTGTGGCGATTGGTGCCGCGTCGAACTGACGCCGATCACCGGCCGTTCACACCAGTTGCGCGTGCACATGTTGTCGATCGGCCACCCGCTGCTCGGCGACGGGCTCTACGCCCACGAGCAAGCCCTCGCCGCCTGGCCGCGCCTGTGCCTGCACGCGAGCATGTTGAGCTTCACCCACCCGCAGTCCGGCGAGCGTTTGCGTTTCGAATGCCCGGCCCCGTTCTAAGGATGGCCTGACCGGCCGTCCTGTTGTTGGAAAGGATTTTGTTTCGGATGAGTTGTATCGATTCCCTGGCGACACCCCTCAAGAAAGTGCGTCACCAGTTGCTGTATCTGATCTACGGCAACCAGGACGTCTACCGCCGCGAAGCCAAGTTCAGCATCCTCACGGTGCTGTCCCAGGCCAAGGACGGCAAGCTCCCGGCGATCAGGATTCTGACCGACCGCCCGCAAGACTACGCCGGCTGGCCGGTCGATACCGTGTTGCTCGACGAAGCGACCCTGACGCGCTGGCAAGGCGTGCACGGCTACCACCATCGGCGCAAGGCCTGCGCCATCGCGGCCGGCATGCAGCTGGCGGAGAAAACACTGTTCGTCGACACCGACACGCTGTTCACCAGCCACCCGCAGCGCCTCTTTGAATTGATCGAGGCGAACCGCTCGGTGATGGATCGCTTCGAGTACGACTGGCAAGACGTCCACGAACGCCGCGATTACCTGAAACTCGGTCGCGACCTGCGTGCTCACGGCGTGACGCCGGACAACGGCTTCAAGCTCTACAACAGCGGCCTGTGCGGCATCACCGAAAGCGACTCAGCACTGTTTGAAGAGTCGATCCGGCTGATTGATGAATGGACGGCGGGCGGTTTCGAGATTCACACCATCGAGCAGATCGCCCTGTCGTACGCCATGCGCGGGCGTGAGGTGGTGGAAGCGCGCAAGCACGTTTATCACTACTTCGCCGAGAAGCGCTTCTTCCACGCGATGCAGACGTACTTCTTCTCTCAGCATGGCGAAACGTTCAGCCAGCGCCTGGTTGATTTGTGCCGCGATGTGCCACGGGTCAAGCCGTTCCCTTCGGCCTGGCAGCGCCTGAAAATCAAATGGAAACTGCGCAACCAGAGCGGCGCCATGCGCAAGGTCGCGCGCGATCTGCTGTACGGCAGTGCCGCACCGGAAGATCCGTACTACAGCGCTTGTCGGCATGAATGGTGGGAATGCGCCTCGCGGGAGATTCTGCGCTGGGACGAAAGCCGGCAGAAGAAACTGCTGAACCAGAGTCGCTGGCCAAAACAGCTGCCGCGTCCGGACAAACCTGAAGACGAAAAAGTCATCATGAACTACCTGAAGAAACGCGTACTCACCCCCCGCTGACACCGCTCCCTTTGTAGGAGCAAAGCTTGCTCGCGAAAGCGCTCAGTCATTCAGCAAAGATGTTGCTGACCCGACGCCTTCGCGAGCAAGCTCGGCTCCTACAGGATTGGCGGGTATTAAACGAAGCAGGCATCAGGCAGCCCCCTCAGGGTTTGTGTTGGCCAACAACGACCGCATGTCATGTCCAAACCCTCTGGCCGATGCGTTAAACTCCCGGCCATTGCTGTCTGGAGCTTCTTATGCGCGAAGAGTTGAACCAAGGCCTGATCGACTTCCTCAAGGCCTCCCCTACCCCGTTCCACGCCACTGCCAGTCTTGTTCAGCGTCTGGAGGCCGCCGGTTTCGTGCGCCTCGACGAGCGCGAGCCGTGGAACACCGAGGCCAACGGCCGCTATTACGTCACCCGCAATGACTCCTCGATCGTCGCGATCAAAATGGGTCGCCACTCGCCACTGCACGGCGGCATTCGCCTGGTTGGCGCGCACACCGACAGCCCGTGCCTGCGGGTCAAGCCGCAACCGGAACTGCAACGCCAGGGTTTCTGGCAATTGGGCGTTGAAGTCTATGGCGGTGCGCTGCTGGCGCCGTGGTTCGACCGCGATCTGTCGCTGGCCGGGCGCGTGACCTTCCGCCGCGACGGCAAGGTCGAAAGCCAACTCATCGACTTCAAGGCACCGATCGCGATCATTCCCAACCTGGCCATTCACCTCAACCGTGAAGCCAATCAGGGCTGGGCGATCAATGCGCAGACCGAACTGCCGCCGATCCTCGCGCAATTCGCCGGTGACGAGCGCGTCGACTTCCGCGCCGTGCTCACCGATCAACTGGCCCGTGAACACGGCTTGAATGCCGACGTGGTGCTGGATTACGAGCTGAGTTTCTACGACACACAAAGTGCTGCGGTCATTGGCCTGAACGGCGATTTCATTGCCGGCGCGCGCCTCGACAACCTGCTGTCGTGCTACGCCGGCCTGCAAGCGCTGCTCACCGCCGAAACCGACGAAACCTGCGTGCTGGTGTGCAACGATCACGAAGAAGTCGGCTCCTGCTCGGCCTGCGGTGCCGATGGCCCAATGCTTGAGCAGACCCTGCGTCGCCTGCTGCAGGAAGGTGACGAATTCGTCCGCACCATTCAGAAATCCCTGTTGGTCTCGGCCGACAACGCCCACGGCGTGCACCCCAACTACGCCGAGAAACACGACGCCAACCACGGCCCGAAACTCAACGCCGGCCCGGTGATCAAGGTCAACAGCAACCAGCGCTACGCCACCAACAGCGAAACCGCTGGCTTCTTCCGCCACCTGTGCATGGCCGAAGAAGTGCCGGTGCAGAGCTTCGTGGTGCGCAGCGACATGGGCTGTGGCTCGACCATCGGCCCGATCACCGCCAGCCACCTGGGCGTGCGCACCGTCGACATCGGCTTGCCGACGTTCGCCATGCACTCGATCCGCGAACTGTGCGGGAGCCACGACCTGGCGCACCTGGTCAAAGTGCTGAGCGCGTTCTACGCCTGCCAGGAACTCCCGTAACCCTCTGTAGGAGCTGCCGCAGGCTGCGATCTTTTGATGTTGTTTTCCGAGATCAAAAGATCGCAGCCTGCGGCAGCTCCTACACGGGTAAAGCCACTAGACTTACATCATTCATTTCGACAAGGCAGTCTCCATGATCTCGATGTCTTCGTTTCACGCCATGCTCGTCCCGATCCTCACCGGGATGATCCTGCTGGCAGTCGGCTTCAACTTCCGTGACAAGAACGCTGGCGTTTTCGCCATGTGGATCGGCATGCTGATGATCCTCGCCACCGTGATCTACAAGATCCTCGCCAAACTCAACGAATAATCGGCGACGGCTCGCATTGATTGGGTGGGCCTCGTACACTCCAGCGAATCCGCCCCTTGCGAGGTTGACCGCCTAGTGTTTGCTCGTCTTTTTGCTTTGCCCAGTCTGTTCCTCGTCTGCCTGATGACGCTGCTGCCGCTGGCGCCCGCCCACGCGGTCGGCCTGCCGGGCCTGCTCAACACCAACAAAGCCCAGCCCGAAGCACAGGAACCGCTCGGCCAGTCCCTCGACGAAGTCATCAAGTCGCTGGAGAACGACAAGCAACGCGCGCAGTTGCTGACCGACCTGAAGAAGCTGCGCGACGCCACCAAAAAAGCTCAGGCCAACCCGGAAGAAGGCGTGCTCGGCCTGATCGGCGGCACCCTCGCCAGCTTTGAAAAACAATTCACCGGTGCCGACAGCCCGCTCAACCGCTGGGGCAACGAGTTCGACCTGGCCAAGGACGAACTCAGCGGCATGATGTTGCCGGCCAACGAATGGCTGCCAATCATCTTCGGTTTCGCCATGATCCTGATGGTCTGGAGCTTGCTCGCCGCCGCGCTGATCTGGCTCGGGCATCGTGTGCGCATGCGCTTCGGCCTCACCGAAGAACTGCCGCAACATCCCAGGGCGCTCGACATGCTGCGCTTCGCTTTGCGCAAGCTCGGGCCGTGGCTGATCGCGTTGGTGATGACGGTTTACATGAGCTACGCGTTGCCGTCTTCACTGGGCAAAAGCCTGGCGATGGTGCTGGCGTATGCGCTGGTGGTCGGCACCTGTTTCTCGGCGATCTGCGTGATTGCCTTTTCCCTGCTCGACGGCCCGCACCGCCATCGCGCGTTGTACATCCTTCGTCATCAGGCGTTCCGGCCGCTGTGGCTTATCGGCAGTTTCGCCGCGTTCGGTGAAGCCCTGAATGATCCGCGCCTGATCGAAAGCCTCGGCGTGCATCTGGCCCACACCGCCGCAACCGTCGCCAATGTGCTGGCGGCACTGTCGACCGGCCTGTTCATCCTGCGTTTCCGCCGACCGATTGCCCACCTGATCCGCAACCAACCGTTGTCGCGACGCCTGACTCGCCGCGCCCTCAGCGACACCATCGAAATCCTCGGGACCTTCTGGTACGTGCCGGCGCTGGTGCTGGTCGGTATTTCGCTGTTCGCCACGTTCGTTTCCGCTGGCGACACCAGCACAGCCTTGCGCCAGTCACTGATCTGTACCGTGCTGCTGGTGATGTGCATGGTGATCAACGGCCTCGTCCGCCGCCATTCGCTGAAGCCGCAACGCGGACCGAAACGCCACGCGCTCTACTCCGAACGCCTGAAGAGCTTCTTCTACACCCTCGCGCACCTCGTGGTGTGGCTGGTCTTCATCGAGCTCGGCCTGCGCGTGTGGGGCCAGTCGCTGATCGGTTTCGCCGAAGGTGAAGGGCATGACGTCAGCGTCAAACTGTTCAGCCTGATCGGCACACTGATTTTCTCCTGGCTGGTCTGGATCCTCGCCGACACCGCCGTGCATCACGCCCTCACCCGCTCGCGCAAAGGCCTGGCCAACGCCCGCGCGCAAACGATGATGCCGCTGATTCGCAACGTGCTGTTCGTGGCGATCTTCATCATCGCGCTGATCGTCGCGCTGGCGAACATGGGCATGAACGTCACGCCACTGCTGGCCGGTGCCGGCGTGATCGGTCTGGCCATCGGTTTCGGTGCGCAGTCGCTGGTCGCGGACTTGATCACTGGTTTGTTCATCATCATCGAAGACTCGCTGGCAATTGATGACTACGTCGACGTCGGCGGCCACCTCGGCACCGTCGAAGGCCTGACCATTCGCACCGTGCGCCTGCGCGACATCGACGGCATCGTCCACACCATCCCGTTCAGCGAAATCAAAAGCATCAAGAACTACTCGCGGGAATTCGGCTACGCAATCTTCCGCGTCGCGGTGCCGTACAACATGGAAATCGACGACGCGATCAAACTGATGCGCGAAGTCGGCCAGAAGATGCGCACCGACCCGCTGCAACGACGCAACATCTGGTCGCCGCTGGAAATTCAGGGTGTCGAAAGTTTCGAGTCCGGCAGCGCGATTCTGCGCGCCCGGTTCAAGACCGCGCCGATCAAACAGTGGGAAGTGTCCCGCGCCTTCAACCTCTCGCTCAAACGCCATCTCGACGAGGCCGGACTCGATCTGGCAACACCGCGCATGAGCGTGCAAGTGATCACTGCCGGTGGCGGCCAGCCGAAGGAATAGCACTCACGTGCGCGGTTGCAGTCACAGGCAGGGAAGCCCGAACAACAACAATCAAGGAGAACCCGATGCCACTGACGCGCATTGCCCAAGCCGTTCTACTCACACTGTTCGCCAGCCACGCCGGCGCCGCGACGCTGGAAAGCACCCGCACCACAATCGCCGAACAGGCGCAAAAGCTCGAACCGGAACTGCTGGAAACCCGCCGCGACATCCACGCTCATCCGGAACTCGGCAACACTGAAAAACGCACCGCCGAACTGGTCGCCAAACAACTCAAAGCCATGGGCCTGGACGTCAAAACCGGCGTCGCCCGCACCGGCGTGGTCGCCGTACTCAAAGGTGCCCTGCCCGGCCCGACCGTGGCCCTGCGCGCCGACATGGACGCGCTGCCGGTCAAAGAAGTCTCCGACCTGCCTTTCGCCTCGAAAGCCAAAGGCACCTACCTCGACAAAGAAGTCGACGTCATGCACGCCTGCGGTCATGACGCCCACACCGCGATCCTGCTGAGCACGGCGAAAATTCTCTCGGGCATGCGCGACACATTACCCGGCACCGTGGTGTTCTACTTCCAGCCCGCCGAAGAAGGCCCAAGCGACTTCATCCCCGACGGCAAAAACACCTGGGGCGCGAAAATGATGGTCGAGGAAGGCGTGATGAAATCACCGAAACCCGACGCGGTATTCGGCCTGCACGTCTGGGCCGGCGTCCCCGCCGGCCAGATCGCCTACCGCCCAGGCCCAACGCTGGCCAGCTCCGACGACCTGCGCATCAAAATCCTCGGCAAACAAACCCACGCCGGCCGCCCCTGGGACGGCATCGACCCGATCACCGTCGGCGCGCAAACCATCGTCGGCCTGCAAACCGTGGTCAGCCGCCGCACCGACATCTCTTCTTACCCCTCAGTGGTCAGCATCGGCACCATCAACGGCGGCACCCGCTACAACATCATCCCCGAATCGGTCGACATGAGCGGCACGATCCGCTCCTACGACTACGGCATCCGCCAGAAACTGCACGCCGACGTCCGCCAGACCATCGAAAAAATCGCCGAGAGTGGTGGTGCGAAAGCGGACGTCACCATCATCGAAAAATACGACCCGACGATCAACAACCCAGCCCTCACAGAAAAAATGCTGCCGACATTGAAGTGGGCAGCCAAGGACGACGTGGTGAATGCGCCGCTGGTGGGGGGCGCGGAAGACTTTTCGTTCTATGCCAAGGAAGTGCCAGGGTTGTTTGTGTTTCTCGGCGTGACGCCACGCGACCAAGACATGAGCAAAGCCGCACCGAACCACAATCCGGGATTCTTTGTGGATGAGTCGGCGCTGGTGGTCGGCGTTCGCACCCTGGCCTCACTGGCAACAGACTACCTCTACACCAACGCCCACTGACCTGTAGGAGCTGCCGAGAGCAACGAGGCTGCGATCTTTTGATCTGGGCATTTGAGCGTTCGCCGGAATCAACATCAAAAGATCGCAGCCTTCGGCAGCTCCTACATTTGAATCGAGTTCATCCGCCAGAAACAGGTCGGCTGTCAGGCCGCCATCGCTGGCAAGCCAGATCCCACAGGGATTGAATCCAACCGG
>NZ_JBODOE010000007.1:183080-362465 GCF_051913165.1 Pseudomonas sp. SM4
TAAACCTATATCGCTTCTGCTCCTCACCACTCAACACAATGAGCGCAAGCTCGAGTACCGCTCTTGATCTTGCCGTGCCAGCCCCTTCGGCAGGCTGAGTGGAGGGGTCTATCCGGGGGTAGGCGCGCAGCGCCGTTTGACGAAGTCGAATACATCGAAAAAAGGTGCAGCGAAGCAAACCGGAAGCGATGCCCCCGGATCGATCCCGGAACGAAGGAACCCCGAGCTCCAGCGGAGCGTTCGCCAGAATCAACATCAAAAGATCGCAGCCTTCGGCAGCTCCTACATTTGGAATCGAGTTCATCCGCCAGAAACAGGTCGGCTGGCAGGCCGCCATCGCTGGCAAGCCAGCTCCCACAGGGGTTGAGTCCAACCGTAAACCTATATCGCTTCTGCTCCTCACCACTCAACACAATGAGCGCAAGCTCGAGTACCGCTCTTGATCTTGCCGTGTCGGCCCCTTCGGCAGGCTGAGTGGAGGGGTCTATCCGGGGGTAGGCGCGCAGCGCCGTTCGACGAAGTCGAACACATCGAAAGGAGGTGCAGCGAAGCAAACCGGAAGCGATGCCCCCGGATCGATCCCGGAACGAAGGAACCCCGAGCTCCAGCGAGCGGGCCGAACGCCGGGGCCCAGCCTTTTGCTTACTTTTCGGCGTCTGGAAAAGTGAGTCGCTGTAAGAGCGAAACCGTCAGCGGCAGCACCCGAAGCAACGGATATACACCCAAAACCCAAGAACCTGGTCGGCCCACAGGCCGCCAAGGCCAAAACGATCAAACCACATCAACCCCAACGTGAATCGCATCATGCCGCCAAAACTCCAGATCACAATCAATCAACCGCTCATGCTGATCATAATTGACCCGAGCAATCCGCAACCCCGGACTCCCCACCGACACCCTTAAAGCCGCCGCCGCATCCACCGACAACGACGTAGGCACAATCTCAAACCGCACCCGCCCATAGTGCAAATCGTAATGCCGCGCATACAACTCGGTCATCGACTGATTCAGATCAAACTCAAGAATCCCCGGAAAAAACTGCGGATTCAAATAGTGCTCCACATACAACACCAGCCGCCCATCAATGCGCCGCGACCGGCAAATCTGAATCACACTCGACAACGCCGGCAGCTGCAGCCAGGCACACACCGCCGCCGAAGCCGGCTGCAACCGCGCCGAAATCACCTCGGTCGACGGCACCCGCCCCTGCGCACTGACCATCGCGTGAAAATGACTGCGCTGCATCAAGTTGTACGCCAGCCGCGGCGGTGAAACGAACCAGCCACGCCGCTCCTCACGATAAATCTGCCCCTGCGCCTCCAACTGCAACAACGCCTCACGCACAGTAATCCGCGTAGTGCCAAACAACTCACTGAGCTTACGCTCGGCCGGCAACTTGCTGCCCGCCGCCAACAGCCCATGATCGAGCTGCTCCTGCAAGACCTGGCCAATGGCTGTCACCGCTTTTGTTGCCTCATCGCGCATCAACGTTACCTATCTGGACTAGACCAGCACTGTTTCGGGGCAAAACCGCACGGCGATCAAACCGTTTTGCGGTGTTGCAAGCCTAGGCAGTACAGATGACCGAGAGATGACAAAACTACCCAACGGTCGTCCTCACGACTTGCAATACATCGGCCAAGTCCCTTGCCCTACGGGCCTTTGAGCATGGTCTACGCTTATCTGGCACCTGCCGATATCGACCAAATAAAAGGCCTGGCGCGAGGCCACCGACATCAAAGTGTCATCCAGCCCCCTTAAATTGGCTCAGGTATTGCTGACCTAGACCAACAACCACCGCAATCGCAGCGTTGAACACGACCAAGGAGCTTCGGAATGAAACAGCTTTTCCTGGCAACACTGTTAGGCTCGACCATTGCACTGTGCACCTCCGCCATGGCGGCCGGCACCGATCTGAAAACCCTCGAAGCCGCTGCGAAAGCGGAAGGCGCCGTCAACAGCGTCGGCATGCCGGATGACTGGGCCAACTGGAAAGGCACCTGGGAAGACCTGGCCAAGACCTACGGCCTGAAACACATCGACACCGACATGAGTTCCGCCCAGGAAATCGCCAAGTTCGCCGCTGAAAAAGACAACGCCACCGCCGACATCGGCGACGTCGGTGCCGCTTTCGGCCCGATCGCGGTCAAGCAAGGCGTGGTGCAACCGTACAAGCCAAGCACCTGGGATCAGGTTCCGGACTGGGCCAAGGACAAGGATGGCAACTGGGCACTGGCCTACACCGGCACCATCGCCTTTATCGTCAACAAAAAGCTGCTGCACGGTTCCGAAGTACCGACCAAATGGGCTGACCTCAAGGGCGGCAAATACAAGGTCTCGATTGGTGACGTGAGCACCGCCGCCCAAGCTGCCAACGGCGTACTCGCTGCGGCACTGGCCAACGGTGGCGACGAGAAAAACATCAAGCCTGCGCTGCTGTTGTTTGCCGACATTGCCAAGCAAGGTCGCCTGTCGATGGCCAACCCGACCATCGCCACCATGGAAAAAGGCGAGATCGAAGTCGGTGTGGTCTGGGACTTCAACGGCCTGAGCTACAAAGCCAAGATGGCCAACCCGGATGACTACGTCGTGCTGATCCCGTCCGACGGCTCGGTGATTTCCGGCTACACCACGATCATCAACAAATACGCGAAAAACCCTAACGCCGCCAAGCTGACCCGCGAATACATCTTCAGCGACGCCGGCCAGACCAACCTCGCCCGCGGCAACGCACGTCCGATCCGCGCCGAGCACCTGCAACTGCCGGAAGACGTGAAAGCCAAACTGCTGCCGAACGAGCAGTACAAAAAGGTCACCCCGATCAAAGACGCCGACGCATGGGAAAAAACCTCCAAAGCCCTGCCACAGGCATGGAACGAAGAAGTCATCGTAGAGATGAAGTAATCCTTCATCTGTAGGAGCTGCCGCAGGCTGCGATCTTTTGATCTTGCCCTTTAAAAGCAACATCAAAAGATCGCAGCCTGCGGCAGCTCCTACAGGGGTTGGTTCCAGTTTTGTTTTCGGAGTTTTTGCCCCTATGAAGCACAACGTCATCCTTGTCGTGCTCGACGGTCTCAACTACGAGGTCGCGCGCCACGCCATGGGGCATCTGCAGGCTTATGTTGGCGCAGGACGCGCCGCGCTCTACCAGTTGGAGTGCGAGCTGCCGGCCCTGTCCCGACCGCTTTATGAATGCATCCTCACCGGCGTGCCGCCGATCGACAGCGGCATCGTCCACAACAACGTTTCGCGCCTGTCCAATCAGCGCAGCATTTATCATTACGCCCGCGATGCCGGTCTGAAAACCGCCGCCGCGGCGTATCACTGGGTCAGCGAGCTGTACAACCGCTCGCCCTTCGTCGCCGCCCGCGACCGCCACACTGACAATCTGTCGCTGCCGATCCAGCACGGGCATTTCTACTGGAGCGATCACTACCCGGATTCGCACCTGTTCGCCGACGCCGAAAACCTGCGCCTGCGCCACGATCCGAACTTCCTGCTGATCCACCCGATGAACATCGACGACGCCGGGCACAAGCACGGCCTCGACTCTTCGCAGTACCGCAACAGTGCGCGCTCGGCCGACATCATCCTCGCCGACTATCTGCAGAGCTGGCTCGACACCGGCTATCAAATACTGGTGACCGCCGACCACGGCATGAACAACGACCGCTCGCATAACGGCCTGCTGCCGGAAGAACGCCAAGTGCCGCTGTTCGTCCTTGGTGATGCATTCAGCCTCAACGCTGACGCCGCACCGAAACAGACCGAAATCTGCGGCACGGTCTGCGAACTGCTCGGCGTGCCCCACGACAAACCTGTGTGCCGGGAGTTGCTCAAGTGAACGCCATGACTCGCGGAAAATGGCTGGCGGCACTGTGCCTGGTGCCCTTCGCGCTGTTCTTTATCGTTTTCGAAATCGCCCCGCTGGTCTGGGTGATGATCAACAGCCTGCAATCGGAAGAGTTCGGTTGGGGCATCGAAAACTTCACCAAAATCTTCAATTCGAAGTTCTATTTGCAGGCGATCCAGTACAGCCTGGAGATCAGCTTCTGGTCGAGTGTGTTCGGCATCATCATTGCCGTGCTCGGGGCGTATTCCCTGCGCCGGGTCGACTCGAAACTGCGCAACTTCGTCAACGCCTTCGCCAACATGACCAGCAACTTTGCCGGCGTGCCGCTGGCCTTCGCCTTCATCATCCTGCTCGGTTTCAACGGCAGCATCACCATCATGCTGAAGCAGTCGGGGATCATTCAGGACTTCAACCTGTACTCGAAAACCGGTTTGATCATCCTCTACACCTACTTCCAGATTCCCCTCGGCGTGCTGCTGCTGTACCCAGCCTTCGACGCTTTGCGTGAAGACTGGCGCGAGTCCGCCGCGTTGCTCGGTGCCAATGGCTGGCAGTTCTGGCGGCACATCGGTTTGCCAGTGCTGACGCCAGCGCTGCTGGGTACGTTCGTGATCCTTCTGGCCAACGCCCTCGGCGCCTATGCCACGGTGTATGCACTGACGACGGGCAACTTCAACGTCCTGCCGATTCGTATCGCGGCGATGGTCTCCGGCGATATTTCCCTCGACCCGAATCTGGCCAGCGCTTTGGCCGTGGTGCTGGTGGCGCTGATGACCATCGTCACTGTCGTGCATCAACTGCTGTTGAAGAGGAGCTACCATGTCTCGCGCTGAATCCGGCCCGGCCGGCCTCTACCACCGCGTCGTGGTTTATCTGCTGTTCGCGATCCTCTTGCTGCCGCTGGCAGGCACGCTGGTCTACTCGATCGCCAGCAGTTGGTCGGCGACCATTCTGCCCAGCGGCTTCACCTTCAAGTGGTACATCCAGTTGTGGAGCGATCCACGGTTCCTCCACGCCTTCGGCCAGTCGTTATTGGTGTGCGTGGGCGCGCTGGTGCTGTCGGTGGTGCTGATTCTGCCGCTGCTGTTCGTCGTGCATTACCACTTTCCGAAACTCGATGCGCTGATGAACATCCTGATCCTGCTGCCCTTCGCGGTGCCGCCGGTGGTGTCATCGGTAGGTCTGTTGCAACTCTACGGTTCCGGGCCGATGGCGATGGTTGGTACGCCGTGGATTTTGATCGGCTGCTACTTCACCGTGGCCCTGCCGTTCATGTACCGGGCGATCACCAACAACCTGCAAGCAATCAACCTGCGCGACCTGATGGACGCTGCGCAACTGCTCGGCGCCAGCACCTTTCAGGCAGCGATTCTGGTGGTGCTGCCCAACCTGCGCAAAGGCCTGATGGTCGCCTTGCTGCTGTCGTTCTCGTTCCTGTTCGGGGAGTTCGTCTTTGCCAACATTCTGGTCGGCACGCGTTACGAAACCTTGCAGGTTTACCTGAACAACATGCGCAATAGCAGCGGTCACTTCACCAGTGCGCTGGTCATCTCGTATTTCTTTTTCGTGCTGGTCCTGACCTGGATCGCCAACATCTTGAACAAGGACAAAAGCGAATGAGCTATGTCAGCGTCCAACACCTGCAGAAGAATTACGCCGGCACCACGGTGTTCAGCGACATCAACTGCGAGATCAATAAAGGCGAATTCGTCACCCTGCTCGGCCCGTCCGGTTGCGGCAAATCCACCCTGCTGCGCTGCATCGCCGGCCTGACGCCGGTGGATGGCGGCCAAATCCTGCTGGATGGCGTCGACATTGTGCCGCTGACGCCGCAAAAACGCGGGATCGGCATGGTGTTCCAGAGCTACGCGCTGTTTCCCAACATGACCGTCGAGCAGAACGTCGCGTTCGGTTTGCGCATGCAAAAAGTCAACGCCGATGACAGTCATAAACGCGTGTCGGAAGTGTTGAAACTGGTGGAACTGAACGACTTCGCCAGTCGTTATCCGCATCAGTTGTCAGGCGGTCAATGTCAGCGTGTCGCCCTTGCCCGCTCACTGGTCACGCGTCCGCGTTTGCTGCTGCTGGATGAGCCGCTGTCGGCACTGGATGCACGGATTCGCAAACACCTGCGCGAACAGATCCGCCAGATCCAGCGTGAACTCGGCCTGACCACAATCTTCGTCACACACGACCAGGAAGAAGCGCTGACAATGTCTGATCGCATTTTCCTGATGAATCAGGGAAAAATCGTACAGAGCGGCGACGCCGAAACCCTTTATACGGCGCCGGTCGACGTGTTCGCCGCAGGCTTCATCGGCAACTACAACCTGCTCGACGCCGAAGCCGCATCGAAGCTGTTGCAACGCCCGATCAACCATCGCATTGCCATTCGCCCGGAAGCCATCGAACTGAGCCTCAACGGCGAGCTCGACGCGCAGATCCGCAGCCATAGCCTGCTAGGCAATGTCATTCGCTATCGCATCGAAGCGCGCGGCGTGGAACTGGTGGTGGATGTGCTCAACCGCTCGGCGGCCGATTTGCATCCCGATGGTCAGCGTCTGGCACTTTCCATCGATCCGACGGCCCTGTGTGAAGTCGCTTAAAAGCAGCTGCAAGCTTCGAGCTACAAGCTTCAAGTTGTAGACTGCGGCGCAGCTGATTCCAATTCTTGCAGCTCGAAGCTTGTAGCTCGCAGCTGTTCTCGGAGAGAACTGATGGCCCTGGCAATTTTTGATCTGGACGAAACGTTGATCCACGGCGACTGCGCCACCCTCTGGAGCGAGCAGATGGGGCGCCTGGGCTGGGTCGATCCCGAGTCGTTCATGCGCAAGAACAACGAGCTGATGGACGCTTACAGCCATGGCAAATTGCGCATGGAAGAGTACATGGCGTTCAGCCTCGAACCACTGATCGGGCGTACCCCGGAAGAAGTCGAGCACTTGGTCGGGCCGTGGGTGGAAGATTTCATCGAGCCGATCATCTTCAGTGACGCGACGAAAACCATCGCCGCCCACCGCAAGGCCGGCGACCGGATTCTGGTGATCTCGGCGTCGGGTACGCACTTGGTCAAACCGATCGCCGACAGACTGGGCATCGATGAAATTCTCGGTATCGAACTGGAAGTCGCGCATGGCGTGTACAGCGGCCACACCGTCGGCACCCTGACCTACCGCGAAGGCAAGATCACGCGATTGCTGGAATGGCTGGATGCTGAAGAGGAAAACCTCGAAGGCGCGAGTTTCTATTCCGACTCACGCAATGATCTGCCGTTGTTGCTGAAGGTGGATTTCCCGCACGTGGTCAACCCGGATCCCGTGCTGCTTGAGCACGCCGAAAAAGCCGGCTGGCCGATCCATCTCTGGAAATAAACGCAAAAGATCGCAGCCTTCGGCAGCTCCTACATTTGAAATGCATTCCCCTGTAGGAGCTGCCGAAGGCTGCGATCTTTTGACCTTGCTCTTGTATCAGGTGAGGCTTTCGTCAATCACCAACACCAATTTCCCCGCCACCGTATTGCTCGCCAGCTCGGCAAACGCCGCCTCGGCATCCTTCACCGGGAATGCCCTAGCCAACTGCGGACTCAACCGCCCCTCAGCAAACAACGGCCACACCTGCTGCCCCAGATCACTCAACAGATCCGCCTTGAACTGATCATCACGGCTGCGCAATGTCGAGCCCAGCAACTGCACGCGCTTGCCCAACACCTGCGCCAGATCCAGCTTGGCCTCGCGACCGCCCATCAGGCCGATCAGCACCCAACGCCCATCCAGCGCCATCAGCTTGAGATTCAGCGCCGAATAATTGCCGCCGACCGGATCGAGGATCACATCGAACGGGCCGAAATCACGCAAGCTTTCCAAATCATCGCTGCGCACCACGCCGCCCTGCGCGCCCAACGCCTCACAGTAGGCCAAACGCTCGGCAGAACCGACGCTGACCCAACACGGATTGCCGAACGCCTTGCACAACTGAATGGCGGCTGAACCGATTCCACTTGCGCCAGCGTGCAAGAGAACTTTCTCACCCGGTTTGAGCGCCGCAAGTTGAAACACATTCAACCAGACTGTTGCATAAACCTCGGGCAATGCCGCCGCCTCGATCAGCGAGACGCCTTCGGGAACCGGCAGCACATGCCGTCCGTCGACCACCACCTCTTCGGCCATCCCGCCCCCGGCCAGCAAGGCGCAAACCCGATCGCCGACCTGCCACGAACTGCCCGCGCCGACCTCGCTGATCACCCCGGAGCACTCAAGACCGAGCACTGGGCTGGCACCCGGCGGTGGTGGATAAAGCCCTGCTTTCTGTAATAAATCGGCGCGATTGAGGCCGGCTGCCGCCACTCGGATGCGAACTTGTCCTACATCGCACGTAGGACTCGGCTCCTCAACCCATGCCACTTGACCTTCAACGCCTTGCAATGCCTTCACAGTGCCTCCATAGTGAGTCTGGACTGAGCCCGAAGCTGTAGCGCCGGGCTTTTTGCATTATGCGACCGGCTCTCGTAGAACCGGCGACTTCAAAGACGGCCTAATATGCGTTATCAATTGTCCCCGCGTCGAATCAGCATGAAGCATTTGCTCCCCAGCACCGCCCTCGCTCTTTTCATCGGTATCGGCCTGTTGCCGGTATCGGGCAGTACATTCGCAGCCAACAGCTGGGACAAGTTGCAGCCTGATCGCGATGAAGTCATCGCCAGTCTGAACGTCGTCGAGTTGCTCAAGCGTCACCACTACAGCAAGCCGCCGCTCGACGATGCGCGCTCGGTGATCATCTACGACAGCTACATCAAGCTGCTGGATCCGTCGCGCAGCTATTTCATGGCCAGCGACATCGCCGAATTCGACAAGTGGAAGACCCAGTTCGACGACTTCCTCAAAAGCGGCGACCTCAACGCCGGGTTCACCATCTACAAGCGCTATCTGGACCGCGTCAAGGCGCGTCTGGACTTCGCCCTTGCCGAGCTGAACAAAGGCGTCGACAAGATGGACTTCAACACCAAGGAGACTTTGCTGATCGATCGCAAGGACGCCCCTTGGCTCAAATCCACCGCGGAACTCGATGACCTCTGGCGCAAACGCGTCAAGGACGAAGTGCTGCGGATGAAGATCGCCGGCAAAGAGCCGAAGCAGATTCAGGAAACCCTGACCAAACGCTACAAGAACCAGTTGGCGCGTCTGGACCAGACCCGTCCGGAAGACATCTTCCAGGCGTACATCAACACCTTCGCCATGTCGTACGACCCGCACACCAACTATCTGTCGCCGGATAACGCGGAAAACTTCGACATCAACATGAGCCTGTCCCTCGAGGGCATCGGTGCCGTGTTGCAGAGCGATAACGACCAGGTGAAAGTCGTGCGTCTGGTGCCGGCAGGCCCGGCCGACAAGACCAAGCAAGTGGCCCCGGCCGACAAGATCATCGGCGTTGCCCAAGGCAACAAAGAGATGGTCGACGTGGTCGGCTGGCGTCTCGACGAAGTGGTCAAGCTGATCCGTGGGCCGAAAGGCACCGTGGTGCGCCTGGAAGTCATTCCGGCGAGCAATGCACCGAACGACCAGACCACCAAGATCGTGCCGATCACCCGTGAAGCGGTGAAGCTCGAAGACCAGGCCGTGAAGAAGTCCATCCTCAACCTGAAACAGGACGGCAAGGACTACAAGCTCGGCGTTATCGAGATTCCGGCCTTCTACCTCGACTTCAAGGCGTTCCGTGCCGGTGATCCGGACTACAAGAGCACCACCCGCGACGTCAAGAAACTGCTGACCGAACTGCAGAAAGACAAAGTCGACGGCGTGGTCATCGACCTGCGCAATAACGGCGGCGGCTCCCTGCAGGAGGCCACAGAGTTGACCAGTCTGTTCATCGACAAGGGCCCGACCGTACTCGTGCGTAATGCCGACGGCCGTGTCGACGTGCTGGAAGATGAAAACCCGGGTGCGTTCTACAAAGGCCCGATGGCGCTGCTGGTCAACCGCTTGTCCGCCTCGGCTTCGGAGATTTTTGCCGGCGCCATGCAGGACTACCACCGCGCGCTGATCATCGGTGGCCAGACCTTCGGCAAAGGCACCGTGCAGACCATTCAGCCGCTGAACCATGGCGAACTGAAACTGACACTGGCCAAGTTCTACCGGGTTTCCGGTCAGAGCACCCAGCATCAGGGCGTGTTGCCGGACATCGACTACCCGTCGCTGATCGACACCAAGGAAATTGGCGAAAGCGCTCTGCCGGAAGCCATGCCGTGGGACACCATCCGCGCGGCGATCAAACCGGCGGCCGATCCGTTCAAGCCGTACCTGGCTCAGCTCAAGTCCGAGCATGACACTCGTACCGCGAAAGATGCCGAGTTCGTGTTCATCCGTGACAAGCTGGCTCTGGCGCAGAAACTGATGGAAGAAAAAACCGTCAGTCTCAACGAAGCCGAACGCCGTGCCCAGCACGCCGACATCGACGCCAAGCAACTGACGATGGAAAACATCCGTCGCAAGGCCAAAGGCGAAGAGCCGCTCAAAGAGCTGAAGAAAGAAGACGAAGACGCCCTCGCGGCTGCCGACCCGGACAAGGTCAAGCCAGAAGACGATGCTTATCTGAGCGAAACCGGGCGTGTGCTGCTGGATTACCTGAAGCTGAGCAATCAGGTGGCCAAGAAGTAAGGTGATGGCAATTTAATGCTGACGATCCCCGGATCGTCATCAAACAGTCATCATTCTGTCGTGCAATAAAGGACTGGGAGCCACTCTTCATCGAGAGCGCTCCCAGTCCTTTTTTTATCGCCAGAGATTGCCATGACCACGACCGAACAGCTGAGTGCCTTGAGCTCGATCCTGACTCAAAGCGGATTGCACAGCCTGTTCCAGCCGATCATCAGTCTCTCCGAACGACGCATCCTCGGCTACGAAGCCCTCACTCGCGGCCCTTCCAACAGCCCATTGCACTCGCCCATCGCACTGTTCGCCGTGGCGCGTCAGGCCGGGCGCCTGAGCGAGCTGGAAATTGCCTGCCGGCAAAGCGCTTGCCGCCGTTTCAACGAACAGCAATTGCCGGGCAAGCTGTTTCTCAACGTCTCGCCAGAATCCCTGCTTGAAGCCGCCCATCAACCGGGACGCACGCTGCAACTGTTGCAGGATTTCGGCATTCCACCGAGTCAGGTCGTCATCGAACTGACCGAACAGACGCCGATCGACGACTTTCAGCTGCTGCAAACTGCGCTGCATCACTATCGGGCCATGGGTTTTTCCATTGCGCTGGATGATCTCGGTGCCGGCTATTCGAGCCTGCGCCTGTGGTCGGAACTGCGACCGGACTACGTGAAGATAGATCGGCATTTCATCGACGGCATTCATCAGGACGCGTTGAAGCGCGAATTCGTCGGCTCGATCCTGCAAATCGCCAAAGCCTCGCGCGCTCAGGTCATCGCCGAAGGCATCGAACTGCCCGAAGAACTCGCGGTACTGACCGAAATGGGCGTGGATCTGGTGCAGGGCTACCTGCTCGGTCGCCCGCAGGAACACCCACCGCGCGATGCCCGTGCCTTGATGCCCAAACACGACAGCAGCAGCGTTGCGCTGAACGACGAAGGCAGCGATCTCAGCGCCCTGCTCAACGACCAGCCGGCCGTGCAACGCGACACACCCACCGCCACGGTGCTGGAAGCCTTCCGCCGCCAGGCCAACCTCAACTCGTTGGCCGTGCTCGACGAACAAGGTCAGCCTTGCGGTATCGTCCACCGCCACTCATTGTCGGACGCCCTGCTCAAACCCTTCGCCACCGACCTGTTTGCCCGCAAACCGATCAGCCGCCTGATGAACGACGATTTCCTCGCGGTGGAAATGAGCCAGTCGCTGCAACAGGTTAGCCGCTTGATCACCAGCCGCGCCCGGCAACGTATTGAGGAAGACTTCATCATCACCCTCAACGGCGGCTACCTCGGCCTCGGCCGGGTGATCGACGTGCTCAAACTCATCACCGAACTGAAAATTCAACAGGCGCGTTATGCCAATCCGCTGACCTTGTTGCCGGGTAATGTGCCGATTCAGCAATGCCTGACGCGGTTGCTGCAGCAAGGGCGCGAGTCGGTGATTTGCTATGTCGACATCGATAGCTTCAAGCCTTTCAACGACATCTACGGCTACGGTCGCGGCGATGAAGTGTTGTTGTGTCTGGCGCAATGTCTCAACGAACGTGTCGATCCCACGCGCGACTTCGTCGGTCACATCGGCGGCGACGACTTCCTGTTAGTCCTCGGCCCCGAAGACTGGCGCAAACGCCTCAATCAATTGCTCGACGATTTCCAGAGCCAATGTCGCCGCTTCTATCGGCCTGAACACCTTGAGGCTGGATGCTTTATTGCGCCGAATCGTCAGGGAGTGCGGCAGGAGTTTCCGCTGCTGTCGCTGTCCATTGGCGTAGTGCACCTACATCCCGAAGCCTGCGCGCACCTCGACGCGAGCCAACTTGCGGAGATGGCTTCGCAGGCCAAGCATCATGCGAAGAATGTTGCGGGGTTTAGCATTCATCTACTCGATAGCCTTGCAACTGCAGCACTCCACCAGCAGCAGCTAATGGGCCAACGCTAACATCTACAACAACACAAACCCCTGTGTGAGGAGGCTTTCCCGCGAAACGGGGGTCGCCCTCTCATTTCACAATTTGATTAGCTAGAGTCTTCTCATTTCGATATTTTGTTAAGCACTCCAACAAGATCCTCATGAAACTAGGTCTATCCTTAACCTCTTCATTAAAATATGTAGTCATTCGATTAAATACACGATCAAAATTATCATCCACCCTCAAGAAATGATCAACTGTATCTATAAAAGACTTTTGCTCGCCATCGGTGTACTCATTAAACTCAGACTTTAACAAAACATCGAATAACTCCCTTAATTGCCGAGGATCATTTACGTTTTTTTCAACTATCAATCGCTCGCGCTCGACATCACAGGTATTTTCGATATCAAAAACAAACAGTAAATTTTTTACATCTACAATTTCATATGAATTTTTCATCAATCAAAGTCCGCATAAGAAGTTACGGTACCGCCATTTGCTTTGAGAATAACGACAGCTCTCCTCTGCTGCCCGTAAACTCCGTGCTTCGTATAACCTTCCCCAATAATCTTCCCCATATCCATGGGCCTTTTCGATATTTGAAGATTGGTCTGACGAAGTATTAGTTTTGCTCTATAAATAGCATTTAACTGGTCTCTATGACTGAAAAAATGAGTGGCCGCGCTTGGGATTTTAGGCTGCCCGTTTTTTGGTCCACCGATGTAGATCTCTAAAACACCAGTCGTTGGATTTTTGCCTGAGGTAATTCTTTCAAACTGAGACTGCAGGGTTGTTTGGGCGCCGTGTTTTTCTAAAAAATGCTCTCCATTTTGTGGATCCTCCATTTCATGCAAACGCCGGTATGCGTTTTCTTCAGCTAGTTCATCGATCCTCATCCTACGCTCCTGCGCCGTCATCTTCGGCAGCGCAGGCTCACCTTCGTTAACCTTAGCCCCACCACTCCCACCCGGCACTTTACAACCCGGCTTTTTCGGCGGAGGACAATTGGAACTCAACCCCAACGGATCCACCCACCCCGTCGGATTCGGCGTGTACTGATACTGATTAATCCCACCCGCCAGCTTCACCGGATCCGGCGTCAGATACCGGCCCAACCTCGGGTCGTAGTACCGGTGCCGGTTGTAATGCAGCCCACTTTCCCCATCGAAATACTGCCCCTGAAACCGCAACGGTTGATCGAGGTAGTCCTCGGCCGCCAAGGTCAGCGCCGCAACCTTGCCGTAGGCGTCGTACTGCGCTGACCAAACGATTTCCCCGCTGTAATCGGTCAGCTCCAGCGGCGTGCCGAGGTGATCGAGTTGGTAATAAAACGGGCAGGCTTTTTTCGGGCCTTTGCCGTCGAGCATGGCCAGCGGGCGGAAGGTGCCGGGTTCGTAGACGTAGCTGCGGTATTCGTTGGGGCTGCTTTCGGCGACGAGGTGGTCGCCTTGCCAGAAGAACTCGGTGGTGACGCCGTCGACGGTTTTGCGGATGCGGCGGCCGAAGGCATCGTATTGGTAGGACGCGGTATTGCCGTCCGGGCGGGTCAGGCCGATCAGGCGGTGCTGGCAGTCGTAGCGGTATTCGGTGACCAGTTTGTGCGCGCTGCCACGGCGTTCGCGGATCAGGTTGCCGAAGGCGTCGTAGTCGTAGTGGCGGTCGCCCTGCATCAGCAGGCGGTTGCCTTTGATCCGGCTCGGGCCGGTGCCATCCTGTGTCAGCAGGTTGCCGGCCGGGTCGTGGGCGAAGCTTTCCGGCAGTTCGTCGCGCGAATGCCGGACGCGGATCAGGCGGTCGAGCGCGTCGTAGTAATAGCTGCGCTGGCCATGACGGCTGTCGGCGATGCTCGCCAGGTTGCCGTTGACCGCGTAGCTGTAGTGGCGCAGGTACAACGCGCGGGTTTGCTGATTGACCGCATGAGCCTGCAGTCGACCCTGTTCGTCATAGTGATAATGACTGTGCAGCAATCCCTGCTGACGCTGCTGTTCACGTCCGAACTCGTATTGGTGCTTGGTCAGTTGCGCGCCGTTGAGGTCGATACCGGTGAGCGCGCCGCCCTTGGCATGGTGATAGTCGAGCTTGCTGTTGTCCGGCAGGCGCATGCGTTTGAGCTGACCGCAGGCGTCATAGGCATACCGTAACGTGCCCCAGCCTTGGTGCTCGGTGATCAGGCGATCCTGACGGTCGTACTCGAAGGCCAGCGGATGTTGCTGGCCGTCATCGACGCTGACGAGGTGGCCGAGGCGGTCGTATTGGTAGCTGACCCTGATGCCGTCGGGCAGGGTTTTGACCAGAAGACGCCCGGCAGCATCGCGTTTATAGGCGGTGACTAACTGTGAACCGTCGTCGCCAAACTCGGTCTTCTCCAGCAGGTGACCGTTGAGGTCATAGGCATACGCGGTGCGTTGGCCGTCAAAGCCGGTTTCCTCTCGGATCAGCCCGGTTGGCGTGTAGTCCAGCAGGTATCGCTCGCCGGACTCGTTTTCGATCTCGGTGAGCAATAGTTGCGCATGGTCGTAGCGGTACTGCACCCGCGTGCCGTCGGGGTTGATCCGCCGAGAGACCAGGTGCAGCTCGTCGTCGTATTCATACCGGGTGATGTGGCCGAGTTCATCACGCTCGGCAGTAACCTGGCCGTAGCTGCCGTAGCTATAGGCGCGAGTGGCACCGGTAGGAAAAGTCGTCTGAAGCAGTCGGCCAACGGCGTCCCACTGCTGACGGGTCACGGCGCCATGCTCGTCAACCGTGGTCGTCCGCCGCCCCAGCGCATCGTAGGAAAAGCGCCGCACACCGCCGCCGGGCAGAGTCTCCTCAGTCAACTGGCCAAGATCATTCCAGACCCAGCGATGCCGACTGGCGTCCGGGTAGCGGATCGACAGCAGTTGTCCGTGCGTGTCGTAGTAATAATGGGTGACCTGACCGTCAGGGTCGACCGCTTCGGTGACATCACCCTCGGCATTGCGCCGGTAAGTCCAGGTCGCGTCGCCTCGGGAACGCCTGTGCAGGAAACCGTTGCGATATTCGTAGGAAGTGGGCGCGTCCTCCGGCGGAATCAGCGCAATCAGCCGTCCGATTTCGTCGTAGCGATATTCAGTGACAGCGCCGAGCGGATCCTGCTCGGCCACCAGACGCCCTGAGTCGTCGTAGGCCTTGAGGTGTTCGCCACCGTTGGCCTCGACCTTGCGCACCAGCCGCGCATGGTCGTCGTGGACGTACACTTCTTCGGTGCCATCGACGTAATGCACCGTGACACTGCCGTCCTCATCCCAGACGTACCGCGTATTCATCTGCGAAAACGATGCCCAGTGGCGCACGCAACGGGCGGCCTTACCGGCGCGTTCCCATTCCCAGAAGAAACTCGCGCCGCCGCTCAGTTGCCGCTGCAGGATCACGTGGGCGTCGTCGTAGTCGTAGCGTTCGCTTTCGCCGACGGCGTTGGTGGCTTCGATCAAGCGCTGCAGCGCGTCGTAGCGGTAGCTGACCAGCGTCTGCTCGGTGTGCCAGGCCTCCTCTACACTTTTCGCAGGGCGGAAGCTCTGGTAGTCGACAGCAATCAACTGCGCGCGGTCGTAGCGCAAGCGCAGTGCCCGACCCGCGCCATTGTCGAGGCGGCTGATGCGCTCCTGACGATCTCGGGCAATGCGCAGACGGTTGTCGTACGCGTCACTGATGGCTGTCAGCCGCCCGGCACGAAAGTGATAGAACTGCGATTTTTCCCCGGCGAGGGCGAGGATCAATTCCTCGGGCTCATCCCCGAGAAAGACCGCTGCCCGCGACAGGCTGTTGTGAATCGCCGGACGCGAAACACTCGGCAACGGAAACCGCGTACGGCGGTTTTCATGGTCAACCCAGACAACCCCATCGCCTTCGAACAGCAACCGATGCGCCAGCGAATGGCTCCAGCCAAACCCCAGCCCAACATCGATCTCGACTGCACTGCTGCGGTACAACCGGGTGAACTCGAACGGCAATCGTCCATCAAGCACGCCATCAGTCAGCGTCAGTAGCTCTTCGCCGGTGACCATCGACACCGGGCAACCGTTGGTGCAGGTCGCCAGCGCACAGTCAGCACTGTCACCGTTGGGATTTTTCGCCTGATCCGGCGCGTCGTCGTGAGGCTTGTCTTTCTTCAACGAGGTATTGCGCCGGGCATCCCAGCGCAACTGCATGCGACCTTTTTTCACCCCGGCAGCAATGCCTCGAGCGGCAACGGTTTTGTATTTTTCGACGTATTTGATGAACCCTTCGACGATGGCAAACATCGCCTTCACCAGACGCATCACGGCCGACAACAATTGCCCGGCGCGCTGCGCCAGGCGCAGTGTCAGATAGGCAATGCCCGCGCCCGCCCCGACGAACGTCAAGACCACGCCAATCAGCACATCGATCAACACCTGCACCACGACCATCGAGACCGCTTCAGCGGTCTGGCCGCTGATGTCACCGGGGGGCAACATTTCCAGCCAGAGGCTCGCGGTGCGTAACAGCAGGCACAGTGCTGCTTCATCGCTGACCAGTAGCTGCAGCTTTTCCATAAGATCGGGAGCGGTTTCTGCCAGCGTCTTCAGTTGCGCGGCCCCCTCACCCAACCGCTCGGCAAACGCTCCGGGGTCCTTGAGGATGTCCGAGAGCATGGCAATGCTGTCCCAGACGCCTTCGATCGCCGCCCAACTGCCGGCCAACATGCCGTTGCCCGCCGCCGTCGCCACCGACTGCGACCACTGTGGCTTGAACCCTTGCCACTCGCTGCGCAGCCAGCCATCCAGCTCGGCGGTCAGGCCGTCGTAGGCGATGAACAAGTCGTCGACCTGAGCCGGCGTCACTTCGCTGTGCACATGCACTCGATAGAACTTGCCCACCGTTCCAACGAACGTGCCCTTGCCTTGCTCATCAAGAGTCACTGGGGTGCTCTCGCCGCTCTCCACGGCGACCACATCGACCACGATGTTGCCCAGCGCAATGTCGTACACCGACTCGAACTTGCTTTCGATCTCCATCTTCCCGCCCTGCGGGCACTGGAAGACGCTGGAGAAAAAATCGTTGTCGCCGACGCTGACAGCGGTGCGGCTGTCACCGAAGCGGATGACCCGCTCCATGCCCATCAGCGACGGTAGATCCGTCGCCTGGCTGAGCTGGTCCGCCGTGCGGCTGGCCCAGTGCTTGAGCTGTTCGCGATAGAGGCTGAGGGTCTCCGGGAAGCTGTCGAGTTCTTGCTCGATACGAGCGATGGCTTCCATCAGTGCACGTCTGCGTGCGGGATGGGCGGGTTGATCCGGTCGAGCATGAGCGTTCCCTCGCGCAAAAAAATTAGGCGCGGGAACTGTGCGGGGGATCAATCAGGAAAGAAGTCAGGCAAGTAGGCGATGGCTGTAGGACTAATCTGTAAAAAGTCGGCAACAGATAAACAGCCCCGCAAAAACGCAAACGCGGCGTGAGGTTTCCCTCACGCCGCGTTTAGAAACACAGACCAAATGGTTTATGGCGCAGCGTCGCGCGCGCTCAATGCTTGCAGTTTGTGTTCGGCCAATGGATGCCCGGCCTTGGCGGCCATGCTCCACCAGCGTGCCGCTTCGTCAGGGTCAGGGGCCTTGCTCGGGCTGCCGGCCAGACAAATGACGCCGACCTGATAAGCCGCTTTGCCATCACCTGCCAGCGCTGCCAGACGCAGCAAGCGCACACCCTCTTCACGCGCGCCGAGACCAACGCCGCGAAATGTCAGGATGTGCCCATAGAAGCTTTGCGCGTCGACATCGCCAAGGTTGGCCATGCGCGCGAACTGCCCTTCCAGCCAGCGCCAGCCGCGTGGTTGGCGGACGAACCATGACCAGTGAAACAGCCTGCGGGCCAGCCAGTAAGCGGCCCGCGCCTTGAGTCGTAAAAACACTCAGGCCTCCGCCGATTCCGGGTACTCGTATTCGAAGACTCTGACCACTTCAGAAGCATGCCACGAGGCTGCGGCGACGCCGTCGGACGGCCCGGAAAAACGCCCCAGGCGCTCAACGCATTCAAAAAATCCGGTGCGCGGCAGGCGACTGGCACCCTGGCTGATGACCAGCGAACTGCGCAAGGGCTGTTCGGCCTTGGCATCCAGCGCTGCCAGATGCTCGAGCGCGGCGGTCAGGGTTTGCATCGCCGGTGTCGGCAGTTGCAAACGCTCCAGCAGCGCCCGGTATGTCAGAAGATGGCGCTGACGGCGCGCCTGATCAAGTTCCCCCAGCAATCCGTCCCAATGTTGACGACTGATGCGTACGCTCACGATTCATCCCTCCAACCTGGCACCGTCAGTTCCCAGGCCAGGCTGCGGCGAATCGCGGCGTCGGGCAGACGCTCGCCACTTTCGATCATGGCCAGATAAGACGGGCTGATGCCTACCGTGCGGGCCAGCGCCTCGATGGCGATGCCCTTCCCTTCGCGCAAACTGCGTAGTTGATCCAGACCCGGAAGAATCGGCTCCGGTGCTGCCGCGAGCGGCGCTGGGGCCGGCTGCGACGGTGTTGCGTTGATACCTGCTGCTTTCAATAGAGCCTGATATTGAGCCCAAGGCAGAACCGCGTATTCGGGTTCGCCATCGCGTGCAATTATCTGAATATCCATGACTACCCCGTAGGACAACAACACTTAGCGAGTCGGCACTTTTCCCTAGAAGTGTAATCCTAACAGCGGCTAAGGTCGCGGGGGGTATCTATCTGTAAAAGGGACTACAACAATCAGGGCTTTTTCGGGCCCTGAAGTTGAAGTTGTTCAGGGGTATCGGGCAGCCGTTCGACCACGGCGAGCTTCTCCGGTTGCTGGCGGTTGCGCCAGAGACGGAAGGCATTGAGTTCATCGTCGAGGGTTTTCATCAGCCAGGCGAGCACGGCGATGTCGTCGAGCATGCCGAATACCGGGATGAAATCCGGAATCGCATCGACAGGGCTGAGGAAATACATCAACCCCGCCACTACCGAAACCAGCGCTTTGCCACTGATGGCGCGGTACTCGCCGCGCCAGTAAGCCAGGCACAAGGCCTGGAGCAGACGCAGGTCATCTTTGAGCTTGCCAAGGCGATTGCCCTGCGCGGCGCCTTTGCTGGCCACGGCGAACAGCAAGGTCGGCAGACGGCCACGGGCCAGCAAGCGGCCGGCCAAGGGCAGGAATCGAGCGAAATTCCACGGAGCTTTCATCTATTCCTCCCGTTGAAATGTTATCCACACAAATTGTGGATAACCTTGTGAACAGAGCTGCATTTCAGCGCTGAGAGCCCCGTTTTATATGGGCTGCGCTCAGATCGGGCGTTTTTTACTCACATAAAAAACCCCAATATTTCATTGACTTGGCGGCCTGGTGCGTCTAGCACCGGCAGCCTCAAAGCTATGACTGCCCTGATCGGCATCCGTTCGCTCTGTTTACCTTTGCCAACGTGCAGATGCAACAACGCCCCGCTTAAGCGAGGCGTTGTTGTTGAAGCCGAGGCCGATTACTTGGCAGCAGCGGCGTCTTCTTTGGCTGGATCCTTGATGGCCAGCAGTTCCAGGTCGAAAACCAGAACCGAGTTGGCCGGGATTGCCGGGCTTGGCGATTGCGCGCCGTAAGCCAGATCGCTAGGGATGTACAGTTTGTACTTCTCGCCAACGTGCATCAGTTGCAGACCTTCAACCCAACCCGGGATCACGCCGCTCACCGGCAGATCGATCGGGCTGCCGCGCTCGACGGAGCTGTCGAATACGGTGCCGTTGGTCAGCTTGCCGGTGTAGTGAACAGTCACTACGTCGGTAGGCTTAGGCTGTGGGCCATCGGCCTTCTTGACCACTTCGTACTGCAGGCCGGAAGCGGTGGTCGTTACACCTGCTTTCTTGCCGTTTTCTTCGAGGAATTTCTTGCCGGCAGCTGCCGACTCTTCGCTCATCTTGGCCATGCGCTCTTCAGCACGCTTTTGCAGCGCGGCGAAGGCTTCGACCAGTTCTTCGTCTTTCAGCTTCTGTTCTTTCTTGCCGACGGCATCTTCGATGCCCTGGGCTACCGCTTTGGAGTCCAGATCATCCATGCCTTCCTGAGCAAGGCTCTTGCCCATGTTCAGGCCGATACCGTAGGAAGCTTTTTGCGCCGGGGTTTTCAGCTCTACGCTGGTCTGCGAATCACAACCCGCGAGGACCAGGCTAACCAGGGCAACCGCCGCCGCCAACCGATGCTGTTTCATGCTATTTCCTTGTTCATGCGCCGAAAGGGCAATCGAGTAAAGCCGCGAGCTTATCAGGCCGCCACGACCAATGGCTACCGGCATGAGAGCAGTAAAGCGGCGATAAGTTCAGGGATTAAAACGCATTCGGGCAAAGCGACGATGAAGCTTCTGTCATCTTGCCCTGACAGCAGCTTGATCTTCCTCGTACACGATCTGACGTAATGGCCACTTGCCGCATCAGGCCTGGCTCAGGCATAACAGCGCAACAATTCGACAAGGATGTTTAACTTGCGCCTCTTATTCCGCGTTCTGGCTTTGATCGTCGTACTGCTGGGAATCGTCCTGGCGGTAGTGCTGTATTACATCGTCAACCCGAAACTGCCCTTCTATACCCCCGCCGAACAGGTGCATTACCTGAACCAATGGTCGGAAGCAGAACGGCAGACCTACTATTTCACCCCCCAAGGCACTCAGGTCAAAGGTCTGCGCTATGAGTGGTTCCAGGCGCTGGAACTGCCCTTCTCCGAGCAACGTTTCGCCGCGCCCGATTACCTGGCACGTTTCGGCTTTCTGATTGATCCGCAACAGAAAGCCACGCCGAACAACCCCGGCAACCTGCCTGTGGGCTTTGCCCGGCATCAAAATCCCGGCAGTTCCGAGCAATATCTGGACATAACTTGCGCCGCTTGCCACGCCGGCGAACTGCGTTTCAAAGGTCAGGCCGTGCGCATCGACGGCGGGACAGCGCAGCATGTGTTGCCGTCCAGCGTTCCTACACTACGTGGCGGCAGTTTCGGACAGGCCTTGGTCGCCAGTCTGACCTCGACTTATTACAACCCATGGAAATTCGAACGCTTCGCCCGCCAGGTGCTGGGCGATGCATACGACGCGCGCCATCAACAACTGCGCAACGACTTCAAACAATCGCTCGATACTTTCCTCAAAGTTGCCTGGAACGACACCCATCGCGGCCTCTACCCGACCGAAGAAGGCCCTGGGCGGACCGATGCGTTCGGGCGAATTGCCAACGCGACGTTTGGCGATGCGATCTCCCCCGCCAACTACCGCGTGGCCAACGCACCAGTGGATTACCCGCAGTTGTGGAACATGTGGACGTTCGACTGGGTGCAGTGGAACGGTTCGGCACAGCAGCCAATGGCGCGCAATGTCGGCGAGGCGCTGGGCGTCGGCGCCACCTTGAATTTCTTCGATGCCAATGGCCAACCGCTGCAAGGCGAAGCACGTTATCCCTCCAGCGTCCGCGTGCGTGATCTGCACACGATTGAGCAGACCCTGCAAAAACTTCAGCCACCCGCGTGGCCGGAAGACGTGTTGGGCGCCGTGGACAAGACGTTAGCCAGCAAAGGTCGCACGTTGTTCGCCGAGAACTGCGCGGGCTGCCACGTGCCGCGCAAAACCGAGGAAGGCGGACGCTGGGTGCAACATTTGCACATGCTGCCGTTGGACGTTATTGGCACTGATCCTAACGCGGCCAACAACATTGCCAGCCACCGCTTCGACCTCTCCGCGCTGCAATGGGACTTGAACGAACTGGAAAAAATGGATGTGAAGTTGCATCCAACGCCCAAGGAACCGCTGGATCTCAGCCAATTATCGGTCGCTAAAGGCCTGGCGTATGTCACCGCATTCGTCGAAAACCGCGCCTATCGCGAAGCCAAAGTCACACCGCAGGAAAAGCCTGGCCTCGACGGATTCGGTTTGCCCATCGGCGTTCGCGAAAAAGTCGCTTACAAAGCCCGGCCATTGGCGGGCATTTGGGCGACCGCGCCGTTTTTGCACAACGGGTCGGTGCCGAGCCTTTATCAATTGCTCTCGCCCCAGGATGAACGCGCGACCACCTTCTATAAAGGCAACTTCGAATACGACCCTCGGCATCTGGGCTATCGCACCGAGGCATTTACCAATGGTTTTCTGTTCGATACGCGCATCAGCGGCAACCACAACAGCGGACATGAATTCCGTGCCGGCGAGCGTGGCAACGGGGTGATCGGCAGACTGCTGCAGCCGGAAGAACGCTGGGCGCTGCTCGAATACCTGAAAGTGCTGGGCGGCCCGCTGGAGGCGCAATTGCCATGATCCTGCCGACATTCAAGAAAGAACTGCCTTTGCTCGCCCGGATCTGGTTGTGGCTGGGGCGCTTGCTGGGCAAAACCTTGTTGATCCTGCTCATCATTGGCCTGCTTGGCTGGGCGATCGCTACGGCCTGGTTTGCCTGGCATGACCGCGGCCCGGTTTCGGCGCTGGAGCAGATTCCGCCCGGTGAGGCGGCAATGACGCAAGATGTGACCCAGACCGCCGTGCGCATCGTCGATCAGCATCGTGAAGGCACGCGTTATTTACGCGACGCACACGCCAAGGCGCATGGTTGTGTGAGGGCTGAGGTACGCGTGCTGCCGGACCTCGCGCAATCGCTGCGCCAAGGCGTGTTCAGTGAGCCGGGGAAAACCTGGCAGGCGATGATTCGCCTATCGAATGGCAACGCTTATCCGCAATTTGACAGCATCCGCGACGCTCGGGGCATGGCGATCAAATTGCTGGATGTGCCGGGTAAACAGTTGCTGGGGGATCGCCGGGAACGCCGCGAACAGGATTTCGTGATGTTCAGCCATGCGAACTTCTTTGTCAGCGATGTCGCCGAGTATCGTCAGAATGTGGCGGCGCAGGCTGACGGAAAGAAGGTCACGGCGTTTTTTCCGGGGTGGGATCCGCGCACCTGGCAGATCCGCCATTTGTTTATTGCGCTGGCAACGCTGGCACCACCGCCGGACAGCCCGACGCAGACCACTTACTTTTCGGTATCGCCGTACAAATTCGGTGAAGCCAACGCGAAATTCCGGGTGACGCCGGATCCGCAGAATTGCCCGGCCTACACGTTGCCCAACCAGAATCACGATCTGCCGAATTTTCTGCGTAGTGCTCTGAATCAGCAGTTGTCAGCGGATCGGGTACCGGCGTGTTTTGTCCTGCAGATTCAGCGCCAGGATGCGCACAAGTACATGCCGATCGAGGACACCAGTATTGAATGGCGTGAGGAAGACTCGCCATTCGAAACCGTGGCGCGGATCACTTTGCCGCCTCAGGACTTCGATACGCCGGCGCTGAATCTGGCGTGCGACAACCTGTCGTTCAATCCGTGGTTTGGTATCGAGGCGCATCGGCCGATTGGCGGGATCAATCGTCTGCGTAAAGCGGTGTATGAAGCGGTGAGCGACTATCGCCACAGCCAGAATGCCGCGCACTAAAAAAATATGCACATAACCTGTGGCGAGGGGATTTATCCCCGTTGGGCTGCGAAGCGGCCCCCCACTTTTAAAATCTGGGCCTGCTGCGCAGGCCAACGGGGATAAATCCCCTCGCCACAGGTCAGCATCAAATCTGAGATTTCATAAACTCCAGACAGCAAAAAGCCCGCACTAGGCGGGCTTTCTGTGGACTCTGGCGTTCAGTGTTCCAGATTCCGAATATGGCGCAGCGGACGGGACTCGAACCCGCGACCCCCGGCGTGACAGGCCGGTATTCTAACCGACTGAACTACCGCTGCGCGAAACGCTTGAAACGAATGGTGGGTGATGACGGGATCGAACCGCCGACATTCTGCTTGTAAGGCAGACGCTCTCCCAGCTGAGCTAATCACCCTTCGCTTCGTTACGGGACGCATTATGCCACAAGTTTTCGTAAAGTGTTGATTTAATTGAAGTTTTTTTCAAATAAATCCGAAAACCGGTAAAACGACACATCCCGCGGGTACAACTGTACAAACCTTGAGGCAGAAAAAAACCCGCTTTGGCGGGTTTTTCCGTGGTGACCTGGCGTTCAGTGGTCCAGGTTACCGAATATGGCGCAGCGGACGGGACTCGAACCCGCGACCCCCGGCGTGACAGGCCGGTATTCTAACCGACTGAACTACCGCTGCGCTAAACACTTGAAACGAATGGTGGGTGATGACGGGATCGAACCGCCGACATTCTGCTTGTAAGGCAGACGCTCTCCCAGCTGAGCTAATCACCCTTCGCTTCGGTGTGGCGCGCATTCTACGGAGCGACCCAACCTCTGGCAAGCACTTTTTTAAATAATTTTCTCAGGCCTTCCAAAGGCTTAGAGAAGGGTTGGCCTATTAGACGGCGAAGACAATAATGCCCCCCTTTGTATAAAGGAGAGACTCACCCCATGTGGTTCAAAAACCTGCTTATCTATCGCCTGACCCAAGACCTGCCTGTCGATGCCGAGGCGCTGGAAACTGCACTGGCCACCAAACTGGCGCGTCCATGTGCAAGCCAGGAGTTGACCACCTACGGTTTCGTCGCGCCGTTCGGCAAAGGCGAAGATGCTCCACTGGTGCATGTCAGCGGTGACTTCCTGCTGATTTCCGCGCGCAAAGAAGAACGCATCCTGCCGGGCAGCGTCGTACGTGACGCCGTAAAGGAAAAGGTCGAAGAGATCGAAGCCGAGCAGATGCGCAAGGTCTATAAGAAGGAACGCGATCAGATCAAGGATGAAATCATCCAGGCGTTCCTGCCGCGCGCGTTTATCCGTCGCTCGTCGACTTTCGCCGCCATCGCGCCGAAACAGGGCCTGATCCTGGTCAATTCGGCCAGCCCGAAACGTGCCGAAGACCTGCTGTCGACCCTGCGCGAAGTGATCGGCACCCTGCCCGTCCGCCCGCTGACCGTGAAAATGTCGCCAACCGCGACCATGACCGAATGGGTCACCACGCAAAAAGCCGCCGACGACTTCTATGTACTGGACGAGTGCGAACTGCGCGACACCCACGAAGACGGCGGTATTGTGCGTTGCAAGCGTCAGGACCTGACCAGCGAAGAAATCCAGCTGCACCTGAGCACCGGCAAAGTCGTGACTCAATTGTCGCTGGCCTGGCAGGACAAGCTGTCGTTCATGCTTGATGACAAGATGACCGTCAAGCGCCTGAAGTTCGAAGATCTGTTGCAGGATCAGGCGGAACAGGACGGCGGCGATGAAGCGTTGGGGCAACTGGATGCCAGCTTCACCCTGATGATGCTGACGTTCGGCGACTTCCTGCCGGCGCTGGTGGAAGCGTTGGGTGGCGAAGAGACTCCGCAGGGGATCTAACGCCAACCAGTTCCTGATGAAGGAACCGGTTCAAATGTGGGAGCTGGCTTGCCAGCGATAGCGGTGTTACAGATGGCTTATATGGAGTCTGACACGCCGCCATCGCTGGCAAGCCAGCTCCCACAGTGTTTTTTAGTGTAACCAATAATAAGGAACAAGCCATGCGCGCACTGGCTGCACTCAGCCGCTTTGTCGGCAATACCTTCGCTTACTGGGTTCTGATTTTCGCGGTCATCGCGTTCTTGCAACCGGCATGGTTCCTCGGCCTGAAAAGCGCGATCGTGCCGCTGCTCGGGCTGGTGATGTTCGGTATGGGCCTGACCCTCAAACTCGACGACTTCGCTGCCGTTGCCCGCCATCCATGGCGTGTGGCGCTGGGCGTGGTTGCCCATTTCGTGATCATGCCCGGTGTAGCGTGGTTGCTTTGCCAGGTGTTTCACCTGCCGCCGGAAATCGCCGTCGGGGTAATTCTGGTCGGCTGCTGCCCAAGCGGCACCTCCTCCAACGTGATGACTTGGCTGGCGCGCGGCGATCTGGCGTTGTCGGTGGCCATCGCAGCCGTCACCACCCTCCTCGCTCCGCTGCTAACCCCGGCGCTGATCTGGCTGCTGGCTTCGGCATGGTTGCCGGTGTCGTTCATGGAGCTGTTCTGGTCGATCCTGCAAGTGGTGCTGCTGCCGATCATTCTCGGCGTGGTTGCCCAACGCCTGCTCGGCGACAAGGTTCGTCATGCCGTGGACGTGTTGCCGCTGGTGTCGGTGGTCAGCATCGTGATTATCGTGACCGCTGTGGTCGCGGCCAGCCAAGCAAAAATCGCCGAATCCGGCCTGTTGATCATGGCCGTGGTGATGCTGCACAACAGCTTCGGTTATCTGCTGGGTTACTTCACCGGCCGGCTGTTCAAACTGCCATTGGCTCAGCGCAAATCGCTGGCGCTGGAAGTCGGCATGCAGAATTCGGGATTGGGCGCCGCGTTGGCCAGTGCGCATTTCTCGCCATTGGCGGCAGTGCCGAGTGCGCTGTTCAGCGTCTGGCACAACATTTCCGGAGCGTTGCTCTCGACGTACTTCCGCCGCATGAGTGAAAAGGAAGACCGCGAAGCGCTGGCGCAACAAGCCGCCGACTGAGGGCAAACTTGATCCCCGGATTAATGCTGGTCAAACTGTTGCGCAACGCGGGGACGACCCTGCGGCTCGATCGAGTCATTAATCTGGGGACGACCCCGTCAATCGATGGAGGTCTTTCATGTCCTGGATCATTCTGTTTTTCGCCGGCCTGTTTGAAGTCGGCTGGGCCGTCGGCCTGAAATACACCGACGGTTTCAGCCGTCCACTTCCTACTGCATTGACCGTTGCGGCCATGGCCATCAGCCTTGGCTTGCTTGGCCTTGCGATGAAGGAATTGCCATTGGGCACGGCGTATGCGATCTGGACCGGCGTCGGTGCCGTGGGCACGGTGATTGCCGGGATCATCCTGTTTGGCGAGTCGATGGCGTTGATTCGGCTGGCCAGTGTGGCGTTGATCATTACCGGGTTGATCGGGCTTAAGGTCAGCGCCTAGGCCTCTGTCCCCATCGCTGGCAAGCCAGCTCCCACAGGTTCTTTGGTGTACACAAATAAGGTGTCCACTGAAGATCACTGTGGGAGCTGGCTTGCCAGCGATGAGGCCAACACAATCAGCGACTATCTAACGCCCCCGCGCAACTCCCCGACCAACCCCTGCAACTTCGCCGGCTCAGCCGCGCCAACATCCACCGGCGCGCCCGCCACCAACGTCACCCGCGACCACAACCGGTGGAAAAAGCCCTTGTTCGGATCGCGGCTGAAGAAGCTCCCCCACAGCCCCTGCAATGCCAGCGGAATCACCGGCACCGGCGTCTCTTCGAGAATCCGCGTCAGCCCACCCTTGAACTCATTGATCTCGCCATCTGCGGTCAACTTGCCTTCCGGGAAGATGCACACCAGCTCACCGTCCTTCAGGTATTGAGCAATCCGGGTGAAAGCCTTTTCGTAGATCTGGATGTCTTCCTGCCGCCCCGCGATAGGAATAGTCCCCGCTGTGCGAAAGATAAAGTTCAGCACCGGCAGATTGTAGATTTTGTAGTACATGACAAAGCGAATCGGCCGACGCACCGCGCCGCCAATCAACAAGGCATCGACGAAGGAAACGTGGTTGCACACCAGCAGCGCCGCGCCCTCATCAGGAATCGCTTCAAGGTTGCGATGCTCGACGCGGTACATGGAATGGCTGAGCAGCCAGATCATGAAACGCATGCTGAACTCGGGGACGATCTTGAAGATGTAGGCGTTGACGCCGATGTTGAGCAGCGAGACCACCAGGAACAGCTGCGGGATCGACAGTTTGACCACGCTCAACAGCACGATCGAAACAATGGCCGACACCACCATAAACAGTGCGTTGAGAATGTTGTTGGCGGCAATCACCCGCGCCCGCTCGTTCTCAGCGGTGCGCGACTGGATCAGCGCGTACAGCGGCACAATATAGAAGCCGCCGAAAATGCCGAGGCCGAGAATGTCGATCAGCACCGCCCAGGTGTGCACAAAGCCCAGCACTTCGGTCCAGCTGTGGCCAGTGACGCTGTCCGGAATACCGCCGGAATGCCACCACAGCAACAAGCCGAACACCGTCAGGCCGAACGAGCCGAACGGCACCAGACCGATCTCGACCTTACGCCCGGAAAGCTTCTCGCAGAGCATCGAACCGAGGGCGATACCCACCGAGAACACCGTCAGAATCAAGGTGACCACGGTTTCATCGCCGTGCATCCACTCCTTGGCATACGCCGGGATCTGCGTCAGGTAAATCGCCCCGACAAACCAGAACCACGAGTTGCCGACAATCGAGCGCGACACTGCAGGCGTCTGGCCCAGGCCAAGTTTCAGCGTGGCCCAGGATTGACTGAAAATGTTCCAGTTCAGGCGCATTTCCGGGGTCGCCGCTGCCGCGCGCGGAATGCTGCGACTGGCCAGGTAACCGAGCACTGCAATGCCGACGATGGCGCCGGAAACCAGCGGCGCATAGTGCGTGGAGGACATGATGACCCCGGCGCCGATGGTGCCGGCGAGGATCGCCAGAAACGTGCCCATCTCCACCAGACCATTGCCACCGACCAGCTCATCCTCGCGCAATGCCTGCGGCAGGATCGAATACTTCACCGGCCCGAACAGCGCCGAGTGCGTGCCCATGGCGAAGAGCGCCACCAGCATCAACGACAGATGATCGAAGAGGAAACCGACGGAGCCGATCGCCATGATGGCGATCTCCGCAAGCTTGATGACCCGGATCAACGCGTCCTTGGCGAACTTTTCGCCGAATTGTCCGGCCAGCGCCGAGAACAGGAAAAACGGCAGGATAAACAGCAACGCACACAGGTTGACCCAGATCGAACGATCACCCTCGATGGCCAGCCGATAAAGAATCGCCAGGATCAGCGACTGTTTAAACACGTTGTCGTTAAACGCACCGAGCGACTGCGTGATGAAAAATGGCAGGAAGCGCCGAGTGCGCAGCAGGTTGAACTGTGAGGGGTGACTCATCTTCCGTGTTTCCCTGATTGTGCTTAGCTGATTGTGCTTGGAAAGGGCCTGGGTAGTGCTTATTGGAATCTCAAACCGCGTTTCAGGCCACACCTTACCTAAACTTTTCAGGTTATTTCTTTAAACCTGCGATGCACGGCGAGACAAACAGCTCGCCGCGCCAAGCACCTTGCACGGTGCGTTTGCCGACGATCAGCCACATCACCGCGAGCAACGTCACCAGCACGGTGCCGAACACGCTGAAAAACGTCAGGTTGAGAACATTCGCCAGTTTCAGCGTGGCCAGCGAATACACGCCCAGCGGGAAAGTGAAGCCCCACCAGCCGAGGTTGAACGGGATGCCGTCACGCAGATAGCGCACGGTGATCAGCAGCGCCATCAACATCCACCACAAGCCGAAGCCCCACAAGGTAATGCCGGCCACCAGGCCCAGGCCCGCAGCGATTTCACCGACCCCCGGCAAACCGTTGGCAGCAAAGATTGCCGGTGCATCACCCCCCAGCAGCAACATGCCCAGCGCGCCGGTGCCGATCGGGCCGAGGGCCAGCCAGCTTGAGGCGGCCATGTTTTCGTGGGGCAGTTTGTGCAGCGCCATGCGCAGCAGCAGGATGGTCAGAATGCTGAACGCCACCGGCAGGGAAAAGGCCCAGAGCACGTAGCTCGTCGTCAGCACCACCAGTTGCGAGTGGGCGTCGGCCAGGTGCGGCGCGAGCAAACCACCGCTGGCCGCCGCCACTTCTGCCGCCACCACTGGCAGCAGCCAGACGGCGGTCATCTGGTCGATGCTGTGTTCCTGTCGAGTAAACATCATGTAGGGAATCAATACGCCGCAGGCCAGCGACATGGCCACATCAATCCACCACAGCACTTCGGCGAGATGAATCACCCCGTTGCCCCAACGCGGCAGGCCGAACAGCAGAAAGCCATTGATGATCGTGGCCAGGCCCATGGGAATGGTGCCGAAGAACATCGACACGGTGGAGTGCCCGAAAATCCGCCGGGCTTCATCGAAGAACAAAATCCACCGAGCGGCATACGCCGCGGTAAACAGGCAGAACAACAGAATGTTGAACAACCACAGCCCTTCGGCCACCACGTGCATGCCAGGGATTGCCACTGGCAATTGCGCCAGGGCCAACGCCAGCACGCCGGTACCCATGGTCGCGGCGAACCAGTTCGGCGTGAATTGGCGGATCACTTCACGCGGGTGCTGAAGCTGGCTGAGCGGCTTGATGCCGGGTTTGCTGCTGTTGGGGCAAATCATCATGAACTCCTGTCCTCGGGTGAGGTTGAGTTCATGGTAGAACTGAATCGAATATCTATATAACGGGTAATTTCTCTAACTGTTATCTGTTTTACCAATAAGCGCCTAGACGCTGCCCTCGGACTCGATCACCAGAATCCTCGCCACGCCTTGCGGATGGGCGACATGCTCGGTGCCGATCGAGGCATGAAAGATGTCGCCAACGCCCATCTGCACCTGTTTTTCTTCGCCCTGCTCGCGGTAGTGCATCAGCACTTGGCCGTCGAGTACCACGAACACTTCCTCGCCATCGTTGACGTGCCATTTATACGGCTGATCGGTCCAGTGCAGACGCGTGGTGATGCCATTCATGTTGGCGATGTCCAGCGCGCCCCAGGCGCGGTCAGCGGTGAAGGTCTTGCTGCGAATAATCTTCATGAATCGATCCGTGAGGAGAAGGCTGAGCAAGGCTAACCGAAACCGCAACGCTTATGGAGCGCTGCACACCTTGGCGGTGGCTGGACGCAGGCTGAGCAGCAGCGCGCCAATCGCCAGCACGATCAACACGGCACCGTAGCCGTCGGTGGTCGTGAGCAAACCCACGTTGCGCGTCAGATACCCGGCCAGCAATGCCGGCAAGCAAAACGCCAGATAGCTGAGTGCGTAATACGCCGACATCAACCCCGCCCGCTCATGGGGCAAGGCCAGCGGCACCAGGCTGCGCACCGCACCGAGAAAACCCGCGCCGAAACCACAACCGGCGATCAGCGTGCCAACAAAGAACAACGTCAGGCTGGCGCTGTGCACCCCCAGCAGAATCAGCACCAGACCGATCGGCAGCAAACTCGCGCCCAGTTGCAGCGAGCGTCGGGCGCTGCGATTGCGCAAGGTGAAGATCATCAGGGCGCCAGTCACGGTCAAGGCCGCCACCGTCGCCCCGCCGATCAGGTTCGACGTCGATCCGGTGGCGGTGCGCACCAGCGAGGGCGCCAGTGACGCGTAAAAACCACCCAACGCCCAGGTGGCAGTGTTCAACGGCAGGACTTTCCACAAGGTCGCGCGCGCCTGAACCGGCACATGCAGGGTCGGCCGCAGCGATGCCCAGGCGCCAGCTTGCGGCGTGACGCTTTCCGGCAGACGCCAGACGTAAATCCCCTGCAACACAAACAATCCGAGCAGCAACCAATAGGTCAGTTGCAACGGTGCCGGGGCGAACTCGGCGAGCAAGCCACAGCCCATGCCGCCCAGCGCCATTCCCAACAACGGCGCCACACTGTTGATCAACGGCCCCTGCTGCCGGTCGGTGTCAAGCAACGTCGCGCTTAACACGGCGGTGGCCATGCCGGTGGCGAAACCTTGCAAGACACGCGCGCTGATCAGCCATGCCACGCTGTCGGCATAGATGAACAGCAGCATCGCCAGCGCATTGAGCAGCACCGCGCTGAAGATCACCGGTTTGCGCCCCAGATGGTCAGACAGCGACCCCACTGTTAATAACGCCGCCAACAGACTCAGCGCATAGACACCGAAGATCAGCGTCAGCACCGCCGAGGAGAAGTGCAGTTGATCCTGATAGAGATGATAGAGCGGCGTCGGCGCCGTGGACGCTGCGAGAAAACTCAGTAAGGTGATCGCCAGAAACCACAGGCTGGATCGATGGGAAGCAAGGCTGGTCATGGGCACACTCCGCAAAAGCTAATTTTTTGCTTTTGCGGAGTGTGCTACCGCCTCGCGCTTAAAGCAAATTCTTTGTGTTAAGGTCTGCCGCATGGCTATTAAAGAAGGTTTACGCCCCGGTGGCCGCAGTGCCCGGGTACAAGAGTCGATTCATTCGGCAGTCCACGCGCTTCTGCAAGAACAGGAGCGTTCCACCGTGACCGTCCCGCAAATCGCGGCCCGCGCCGGGGTGACGCCGTCGACGATTTATCGGCGCTGGGGTGATCTGGCGGCGTTGCTGGCCGACGTCGCCCTCGCCCGCATGCGCCCCGACAGCGCGCCGGCAGAAACCGGCAGCCTGCGCAGCGATATCCGCGCGTGGGCCGAGCAGTATCTCGATGAGATGAGTTCCGAGCCCGGGCGCAACATGATGCGCGACGTCCAGGCGAGTGCGACGCCGGGGTATTGCGTGACGATTATTGGCGCGCAGTTGCAGACGATCATTGCGCGGCATCCCGATGAAGTGGCGCCGAGTGCTGATCGGCTGATCAATCTGGTGGTCGCGCCGGTGGTGTTCCGGATTCTGTTTTCGGCGGCGGCGCTGGAGGTGGAAGAACTGCACAGGTTGATTGATATCGCATTGCAGCAGAACTGACCCCGATTTCCATGTAGGAGCTGCGGCACGCTGCGATCTTTTGATCTTTGAAATCAAGATCAAAAGATCGCAGCGTGCCGCAGCTCCTACAGGGTTTTGCTCGAGCACCACCCTGCGACACCCCGCCGCGCCACGACCTTGGTCGACACTGACTAACCGCCCCGCGCATGCGAGACTGTCCGCCCGGGCAGGACTGCCGGGGAGTCTTCTGTCGGGAGTGTTGCATGTCGTTGTCCACCGGGCTGATCGCCGCCGTCGCCCTGGCCTATATGGCCATCATGTTCGCCATCGCCTTCTACGGCGACCGTCGCAGCGCGCCCTTGCCGCCGCGCATGCGTGCCTGGGTGTACAGCCTGTCGCTGGCGGTTTACTGCACCAGTTGGACATTCTTCGGCGCGGTCGGCCAGGCTGCCGAACAACTGTGGTCATTCCTGCCGATCTACCTCGGGCCGATCCTGCTGCTGCTCGGCGCGCCGTGGGTACTGCAGAAAATGGTGATGATCAGCAAGCAGGAGAACATCACCTCCATCGCCGACTTTATCGCCGCGCGTTACGGCAAATCGCAATCGCTGGCGGTGGTCGTCGCGCTGATCTGCCTGGTCGGCGTCCTCCCCTACATCGCCCTGCAACTCAAAGGCATCGTTCTCGGCGTAAACCTGTTGATCGGCGCCGGTGCCGACGCCATGGGCACCCGCGCCCAGGACACGGCGCTGATCGTGTCGCTGGTGCTGGCGCTGTTCACCATCGTCTTCGGTACGCGCAACCTCGACGCCACCGAACACCACCGTGGCATGGTGTTGGCGATTGCCTTCGAATCGCTGGTCAAGCTGTTCGCCTTCCTCGCCGTCGGCGCCTTTGTCACTTTCGGTCTGTACGACGGTTTCGATGACCTGTTCAACCAGGCAATGCTCGCCCCGCGCCTTGAGGAATACTGGAAGGAAACCATCAACTGGCCGTCAATGGTGGTGCAGACCGGCGTGGCGATGATGGCGATTATCTGCCTGCCTCGGCAGTTCCACGTCACAGTGGTGGAGAACATCGACCCGCAGGATCTGCGTCTGGCCAAGTGGGTGTTCCCGGCTTATCTCGCCCTGGCCGCGCTGTTTGTCGTGCCGATCGCGCTCGCCGGTCAGATGCTGCTGCCAAGCGACGTGCTGCCGGACTCCTTCGTGATCAGCCTGCCACTGGCGCAGGCGCATCCGGCGCTGGCGATGCTGGCGTTTATCGGTGGCGCGTCGGCGGCGACCGGCATGGTTATCGTCGCCAGCGTGGCGCTGTCGACCATGGTCTCCAACGACATGCTGTTGCCATGGCTGTTGCGACGTAACAACGCCGAGCGCCCCTTCGAAGTGTTCCGCCAGTGGATGCTCTCGGTGCGTCGCGTCAGCATCGTGCTGATTCTGTTGCTGGCATACGTCAGCTATCGCCTGCTGGGCTCGACGGCGAGCCTGGCAACCATCGGCCAGATTGCCTTTGCCGCGGTGACCCAACTGGCGCCCGCCATGCTCGGCGCGCTGTACTGGAAACAGGCCAACCGCCGCGGCGTGTTTGCCGGCCTCGCCGCCGGTACGTTCCTGTGGTTCTACACCCTGATTCTGCCGATTGCGGCGCACAGTCTCGGCTGGTCGCTGAGCAGTTTCCCGGGGCTGGCGTGGCTGCACAGCAATCCGCTGAACCTGCCGATCACCCCGCTGACCCAAGGCGTGGTGCTGTCGCTGGCCGGTAACTTCACCTTGTTCGCCTGGGTTTCGGTGCTGTCGCGTACGCGGGTGTCGGAGCATTGGCAGGCGGGGCGTTTCATCGGTCAGGAGATCAGCGCGCGGCCGAGTGCACGCTCGATGCTGGCGGTGCAAATCGATGACTTGCTGCAACTGGCGGCACGCTTTGTCGGTGAAGAACGTGCGCGCCAGAGCTTTATCCGCTTCGCTTACCGTCAGGGCAAAGGCTTCAACCCCAACCAGAACGCCGACAGCGAATGGATCGCCCACACCGAGCGGTTGCTGGCCGGTGTGCTCGGTGCTTCTTCGACGCGCGCCGTGGTAAAAGCCGCCATCGAAGGTCGGGAAATGCAGTTGGAGGATGTCGTCCGAATCGCCGACGAAGCCTCGGAGGTGCTGCAGTTCAACCGTGCCTTGCTGCAAGGTGCGATCGAGAACATTACCCAGGGCATCAGCGTGGTCGACCAGTCGCTGAAACTGGTGGCGTGGAATCGTCGCTATCTGGAGCTGTTCAATTATCCCGACGGTTTGATCAGCGTCGGCCGACCGATTGCCGACATCATTCGCTACAACGCCGAGCGCGGTTTATGCGGCCCCGGCGAAGCCGAAGTCCACGTTGCCCGCCGCCTGCACTGGATGCGTCAGGGCCGCGCGCACACCTCTGAACGACTGTTCCCCAACGGCCGGGTGATCGAGTTGATCGGCAACCCGATGCCGGGCGGTGGTTTCGTCATGAGTTTTACCGACATCACCGCGTTCCGCGAAGCCGAACAGGCGCTGACCGAGGCCAACGAAGGCCTCGAACAACGGGTCAGCGAGCGCACACAAGAGCTGTCGCAACTCAACGTCGCGCTGACCGAAGCCAAGGGCACCGCCGAGGCGGCCAACCAGTCGAAAACCCGTTTCCTCGCCGCCGTCAGCCATGACTTGATGCAGCCGCTGAACGCCGCGCGGCTGTTCTCCGCCGCCCTCTCGCATCAGGACGATGGCTTGAGCAGCGAGGCGCAGAAACTGGTGCAGCACCTCGACAGTTCGCTGCGTTCGGCCGAAGACCTGATCAGTGATCTGCTGGACATTTCCCGACTTGAAAACGGCAAGATCAACCCGGACCGCAAGCCGTTTGCAGTCAACGAACTGTTCGACACCCTCGGCGCCGAGTTCAAGGCGCTGGCGCAGGAACAAGGTCTGACTTTCCGGGTGCGCGGCAGTCATTTGCGCATCGACAGCGACATCAAACTGCTGCGGCGGATTCTGCAAAACTTCCTCACCAACGCCTTCCGTTACGCCAAAGGCCCGGTGCTGCTGGGTGTGCGCCGGCGTGGCGGCGAGTTGTGCCTGGAAGTGTGGGATCGCGGGCCGGGGATTCCTGAAGACAAACAGCAGGTAATTTTCGAGGAGTTCAAACGCCTCGACAGCCACCAGACCCGCGCCGAAAAAGGCCTCGGTTTGGGTCTGGCGATTGCCGATGGGTTATGTCGCGTGCTCGGCCACACCTTGCGCGTGCGTTCATGGCCGGGGCGTGGCAGCGTGTTCAGCGTCAGCGTGCCATTGGCCCGCACGCAAACTGTGCCAGTCACTGCGGCCGTCGAGCTGAATGGCAAGTTATTGAGTGGCGCACGGGTGCTGTGCATCGACAACGAAGACAGCATTCTGATCGGCATGAACAGCCTGTTGAGCCGCTGGGGTTGTCAGGTCTGGACGGCGCGTAATCGCGAGGAATGCGCGGCGTTGCTGAATGATGGCGTACGTCCGCAATTGGCGCTGGTCGACTATCACCTCGATCACGGTGACACCGGCACCGAGTTGATGGCGTGGCTGCGCACCACGCTGGGCGAGCCGGTGCCGGGGGTGGTGATCAGTGCTGACGGGCGTCCGGAAATGGTGGCGCAGGTGCATGCGGCGGGGCTGGATTATCTGGCCAAACCGGTGAAACCGGCGGCGTTGCGGGCGCTGTTGAGTCGGTATGTGCCGCTTTAAATGAAAGATCGCAGCCTTCGGCAGCGCCTGCACGCGATCCATGTAGGAGCTGCCGAAGGCTGCGATCTTTTGCTCTTGCGAACAATTTCAGCCGCTCGCTACGACTGACTAGATTGCCGCGCCCTGGTCCAAAGCCATAGCGATTCCGGCCGATCCGATGAAGTCTGAAAGTTAACCAAGGCTTCAGAGCATGGACAGCTCAGTCTTCAATCAGACCCAGCTCTTGTTGCGCCCGCACGTCGCCCGCACGGGCCGCCTGGCGCAAAAGATCGTGACCGATGCGCCGGTCCCGGGCATTGCCGCACTCACGGCACATCAGTTGGCCGAGACGGCTTTGCGCAACGACCACGCCTTCGCGTGCCGGCTGCTTGAGCAGGCGTCCGGCGAGGTGCTTGGCGTTATGGCTGTCACTCAAGCGCGGGCTATCGAGCAGCCATTCAGCTACACGCACGGAAAAGCGCTTGGTCGGGGTAACAGGCGGGTGTTGTGAGGTAACAGAGTCTGATGCTGAGCGAAACTTCATAAAGCACTGTGGGACAGATCGGAAGGCGCGCCACTCTACTCTCTTTTTCTTACAGGTAAAGTCGAAAAACAACCCGGCACGCCCGTGCTAGAGCAAGCGCTCGGGACAATCCACAGAAGCTGTGGATAACTCAGTGGACAACCGCCCTTCAACCCTCGCAAAGCCTTGTGGAATGGGGCTCGCAGTCAAACTGACGATTTTTTCACCAACAAAAAAAAGCGATGTTTTTCATTGACTTAAACTTTCGATGCAGGCAGCCATCGGGGTCAGGATTGGTATGACAGTATCGTTACAGCTCGCGCAACTAATGTGCACAAGTACCTGTTACCCGGTTATATCGATGCGCTTTTTCGGGTCATTTTGACGGTCAGTCTGGGGATAAACCGGTCTGCGACGTGGCTTCATGACATTTTCTGCACCGACCGACGGTCAAGAAAATGAGCCAGGACGGGGCGAGCCGTTACTGACGAAAACAGGGGTTTACCCTTCATGGAATGTTTTTTCAGTCAGGGTTTGCTTTGTGTATTTCGATCCGTTACTATCCGCGGCGTTAGTACCAAGCTGAAAGTCAATTCCGGTCGAACACATCCCCACGGTCAGCCTTCTTCCAAGAAGCCCCTACCGAACAAGCGGGAGCGACCCCTCGATGGTTTCCAGGTAAATCTTGCGACGACACTGCCTTTGAATGATGCAAAGGGTGTTGCGAAGACCACTTACTCTGACCGAACCAACCTGCAAATTGATCAGGATCTTCACCCCGGGCCCAGAACCTTTGCCCTTGATGTGTTGCCTGCCCTCCTAAGTACCTACCTGCCAGCCCAAGCGCGCCAACTTATCAGCGCTTCAAACTGGCTGCTTTGTTCCAGTCGGGTTCTTCGTTCGACCAATGGTGGTCGTCGTCACTGGAACGTTTTAACGTTGCACGGTTCTTATCCGTGTCATTTGTAGGAACACCTAATAACTATGTCTACTCAAATCCATACTCAGGATGCCATTCGCACCCTAACCAACGCTTTTGCTCCAATGAACTGCCTGATCATGGCCGCTCGCAAAGGCTGCTTCAGCTTCACTTTGGTCAATGAACACGGTATCGCCCGCCACAGCGAGCGTCTGTACCCCGATCAATACTCCAGCGCAGAACCGCTGCAGGCCGTGATCGATCGTACCCGTCAGGCACTGGTTGCCTGAAAGCCGAAAAGGCTGCAAAAGCAAAAGCCCCGCTTAAATTGCGGGGCTTTTTATTGCCTGATGTTTCACTTTTGGCCCGTTAGCGCTTAAGCACCTTCTGATATAACGGTTATAACTCGAAGCCGGAAATATTTTAAAAACAGGCCTTTACGTTGTGAATATGACACTACACTTCAACTCAAGCGGCTTGATCCGCTTTCGGCGAGCCTGAGTCGATCCACCGCTGCCAAGGCCCCCTTCAGGCATCGCCGCCCAACAACAAGATCCGAGGATTTTATGGGTATCGCTGCCAGCGAACTGTGTCGCTACGTGATCCGTCCTACGTTGATTTATCTGGGACGTCACTGTGCAACCGCCGAATCCCTGCTGCTGGGTATCGCCGCCAGCCAATCCGCCCTCGGGTCTGCCCTGCATGACCGCCGTGGCCACGGCCTCTACCGCATTGCCGAGCATCGCCATCAGGCACTCTGGGATGACTATCTGGCCCTCGATCCCGAGCGTGCCAGCCTGGTGCGCGGCCTCGCCAGCCAACATGCGTTTTTGAGCGGCCCGCACCTGGAACTGACCGTCAACCTGCGTTACGCCACCGCCATCGCCTGGCTGCTGGTAGAAGAACAAAACCCCACCCTCCCCGACCCGGATGATTTGCTCGGGATGGCGCGTATCTGGCGTCAGACCTTCCAACCCCAAGGTCGTCTGCGTGACTTCACTTGCGCCTGGCAAACCTGTGTTTCACCGCTGAATCAGGTCGCTTGCTGACCCGTCGGTTTCACAAGATCTGCCAACAGGTCGCGAATCTGGTCTGATTGTCCTACAAAACCGCTCTAACTCAAGGCTTACGGACTATAGCGCTGGGACGAAAATCTTGGTAATTTTCGCCCCGGTGATCACCAGGAGTTCTAATAATGAAAAAAGTAATGCTCAAAACCACCCTTAGCCTCGCCGTTACCATGGCATCCACCCAGATCTTCGCAGCTGGCTTTGCCATCAACGAACACAGTATCAGCGGGATGGGCACTGGTTACGCTGGGCGATCTTCTTCTGCCGACGACGCAAGCACTGTTTATGGCAACCCTGCCGGCATGTCGCGCATCACGCGTGAACAAGTCACTGGCGGTGTTGCATTCCTCGACGCAAAAACCGATATCAGCGACGCCAGCTCCAGCCCTAACGGCGGCAGCAACAAAGGCGACATGGTGCCCTTCACCTCCGTACCTATGGGCTTCTACGTCAAGCCGATCGATGATCATTGGGCATTCGGCCTGGGCGTGTACGTACCGTTCGGCCTGATCACCGATTACGAAAACGGCTTTGCCGGCCGTTACTTCGGCAGCAAGTCCGAAGTACAAGTCATCACCTTCCAGCCAACCGTGAGCTACAAGTTCAACGACGTCGTGTCGATCGGTTTCGGCCCGACCATCAACCGCATCGACGGCACCCTGGAATCGAACCTGTCGATTACCCAGGCAGCACCGGACGGCAAGGTCAAGATCAAGGGTGACGACACTGCACTGGGCTACAACATCGGTGTGCTGGTGCAAGCCACTGACACCACTCGCCTGGGTCTGACTTACCACTCGAAAGTCGACTACAAGCTCGAAGGCAACACCAAGGTCAACTACGGTGTGCTGGGCGCAATCGGTCTGGGCGCCAACCAGAAGTACGACGCTTCGCTGAAAATCACCACGCCTGAATCCGTGGACTTCTCGGTGACCCAGGCGATCAACGATCAGTGGAACGTCTACGCCGGTTCCACCTTCACCCGTTGGAGCCAGCTGAAGAAAATCACCGTCGAGAACTCGGGCGTTCAGCCGCTGCTGGCCGGTCAATTCGGCGAGATCACCGAAGACCAGAACTGGCACGACTCCTGGGCTTACGCCGTGGGTACTTCGTACCAGCTGAACAAGGAATGGGTACTGCGTACCGGTCTGACCTTCGACCAGTCGCCGACCAACAACGTCGACCGCTCGCCACGTATTCCAACCGGCGACCGGACGATCTTCAGCATCGGTGCTGGCTGGAGCCCGACCGAAGACCTGACCATCGACGTTGCCTACTCGTACCTGAAAGAAGAGTCGGTCAACATCCGCAATCAGAACGATCGCGGCCAGACCTACAACGCCAAGTATGAAAACTCGGCAAACGGTTTCGGTGTCGGCGCGACTTACCGCTTCTGACGCTGCGTGGCGAGGCTAACCCCTCGCCCACCAAAAAGCCCCGCTCTCTTTGCAGAAAGCGGGGCTTTTTCATGCCCGCGACTTACAACCTGTAGGAGCTGTCGAGTGCAACGAGGCTGCGATCTTCTGATCTTGCTTTTCAAGATCAAAAGATCGCAGCGTGCCGCAGCTCCTACAGGGATTGTGTCAGGGGTTGAGAGGTTTCGAGGCGATGGCCTTTTCGATCGCGGCAATAAACTCCGGATCATCGGGCTTGGTCAGGCTGGAGAAATTGGCAATGACCTTGCCTTGGCGATCAATCACGTATTTATAGAAATTCCACTTCGGCGCACTGCTTTGCGCAGCGAGTACCTGAAACATATGGGTGGCATCGTCACCACGGACTTTCTGCGGTTCGGTCATGGCGAACGTCACGCCATAGTTGGCGTAGCAGACCTTGGCGGTCTCGGCGCTGTCCTTGGACTCTTGCTTGAAGTCATTGGAAGGCACACCGAGCATTTCCAGCCCCTGCCCTTCGTAGCGCTTATGCAGCGCCTCAAGGCCTTCGAACTGTGGCGCAAAACCGCAGAAGCTCGCGGTGTTGACCACCACCAACGGTTTGTCGGCGTATTGCTTGCACAGATCGATGGATTCCTTGGCGCGCAACTTCGGCAGCGAACCTTGCAACACTTCCGGGCAATCCGCAGCGTGGGCCAGGCCAGTCAACGCCACCAGCAATGCGGGAACAGCACACCAGCGCATCAGCATCTCGAGCATCCTTGAGCAGTCGGCAAACTTCGACGTTACTCGCCGCGCCACGTTCTAGCAAATGCTCATGCCCAGTTGCATCAATGCCAGGCCACCCTGATGCCAGCCCCACCACACCAGCGCCAGCAATGCGGCGCCGAGTGCGGTGATGACGATACGCGGCCAGAATCGACTCATGCGGCGCCCGCAGCAGCTTGCAGGCGTGCAACCGGACGCTCGCGCACCGGCCAGTTCAGCGCAGCCGCCAGCAGGCTCAAGAGAATCGCCACTTGCCAGATCAAGTCATAACTCCCGGTTCGGTCATACACCACCCCGCCCAGCCAGCCGCCGAGGAACGAGCCGAGCTGATGGAACAGGAATACGATGCCACCGAGCATGGACAAATTGCGCACACCGAACAAGGTCGCCACCGTACCGTTGGTCAAAGGCACCGTCGACAGCCACAGGAACCCCATGGCCATGCCGAACAGGTAGGCCGACGTGGTCGTCACCGGCAGCCACAGAAACAGCACGATCACCACCGCGCGCAACAGGTAAAGCGCGGTGAGCAAGCGCGGTTTCGACATGCGCCCACCCAGCCAGCCGGCGGTGTAAGTGCCGAAAATGTTGAACAGCCCGATCAACGCCAGCACCGTAGTGCCAACACTGGCCGGCAGATGCTGATCGACCAGATACGCCGGCAGGTGCACGCCGATAAACACCACCTGAAAACCGCAGACGAAAAAGCCGAACGCCAGCAGCCAGAATCCCGAATGCGAGCAGGCTTCGCGCAACGCTTCGGAGAGCGTTTGCTCATGACCCAGCAGCGGCAACGGTTTGTCCTTGAGCATGCTCACCAGCGGCACGATCAGCGCCACCAGCAAGCCCAAGACCAACAACGCCGCCGACCAGCCGAGCCAGCCGATCAGGCCCAGCGTGCCCGGCAACATGGCGAACTGGCCGAAAGAGCCAGCGGCACTGGCAATGCCCATGCCCATGCTGCGTTTCTCTGGTGGTACGGCACGCCCGACAACGCCGAGGATGACCGAGAACGAGGTGCCGGAAAGACCGATGCCGATCAGCAGGCCGGCGCTCAAGGACAGCGTCACCGCCGAATCCGACAAACCCATGCACACCAGACCCGCCGCGTAGAGCACGCCACCGACGAGCACCACTTTCGCCGCGCCGAAACGGTCAGCCAGCGCGCCGGTAAATGGCTGCGCCAGGCCCCAGATCAGGTTCTGCAAAGCGATGGCAAAGGCAAACACCTCGCGCCCCCAGCCGAACTGCGCGCTCATCGGCGACAGAAACAGGCCGAAGCCGTGACGCACGCCCAATGACAACGCGAGAATCAGCGCACTACCGACCAACACCCAACCGCACGTACGCCACATCGATGTCATTATTGTTCTCCGCTTGCGGGTATATACCCGCTTGAGTTTGGAAAAAACCGGCCTCAGGCCAGTTCATCCAGCAATCTGAGCAAGGTTTCACGCTTCTCGGCGCCCAAGCGATCAATCAACCGTTGCTGCGCCGCCTCCCACGCCGGCAACGCTGCCGCCAGGCGTTGCGCACCGGTTTCGGTGAGACGGACGATGCGGTTACGCATGTCCTCGCCCTCCGCCAGCGCCACCAATCCTTCACCTTCGAGAACGCGCAGATTGCGCCCGAGGGTGCTGCGATCCAGGCCCATGGCTTCAGCCAGTTCCGAGATGCTCGGTTGATCGAGACGTTGCAGGTTGCACAGCAAAGAATACTGCGCAACGTTGATCCCGAAGCCATCGAGAGCGCCGTCGTAATGCCTGCTGACGCCACGAGCGGCGCGACGCAGGTTGGTGCACAAACACTGAGAAGGAAGCATGATGCGTGTATATACCCGCGACTGTGTTAAATCAAGTTACAGATGAGTTTACCCTGAGCTTTTGCTGTGCATGACATACCTCTATCGCTGGCAAGCCAGCTCCCACAGATTTTGGGGCGCACGCAAAATTTGCAGCCAACCTTGAAACCTGTGGGAGCTGGCTTGCCAGCGATGGGGCCAGCACTTTGCCCATTATCCCTCAGACCAAAACCACACCAACCAACACCACCATCTCCAGCAATTCCAGCAACGCCCCCGCCGTATCGCCCGTCGTCCCGCCCAGCCGTCGCATCATCACTCGCCGCAACCAGATAAAAACGGCGATCGAAATGACCAACGCAACAACCGCGCTAAACCCGGTGATCAACCAACACACCAGCGCACTCACCCCGAGCACCCACCACCCGGCCCGACGCGGCAAATGATCCGCCAACGCCTGCCCCAACCCACCCGCCCGCACATACGGCGTGGTCAGAAACAACCCGAGCAACGCCGCCCGCCCAAGCACCGGCACAATGATCAAAACGATCCCATGCCCCTGCTCGATCAACGCCAACAGCGCAGCAAACTTGAGCAGCAACACCAGCACCAGCGTCACCACCGCAATCGGCCCGCTGCGCGGATCTTTCATGATCGTCAGCGTGCGCTCGCGATCACCAAAGCCACCGAGCCAGGCATCGGCGCTGTCGGCCAGGCCATCGAGGTGCAACGCGCCGCTGAGCAACACCCACACCGTCAGCAACAGCGCTGCATGCAGCAACAGCGGCGCGCCGGCCAACGCCAGATTCAATGCCCAGAGGATCACGCCAAACAGCAAGCCCACCAGCGGATAAAACAACAGCGAACGGCCAAGCTGCTGCGGCTCGGGCATCCCCGGCAACCGAATCGGCAGGCTGCTGAGAAATTGCAGGGCGATCCACAGCGGCAACATGTCAGCGACCTTCCTTGAGTGATCCGTCAGCCTCGACCGTCAGCACAAACATTGCGCCATGTCCGACTTCAACATTGAGCAGTTGTTCGCGCGGCAAGCCTCGCGCCTGCGCCAGTAACAAACGCATGACGCCGCCATGGCTGATCAGCAAAACCCGCTCCCCGGCATACGCCGCGTGCAGCCGCGATACCGCCGCCAACACCCGTGCAGAAAAATCACTGACCGGCTCACCTTGCGGCGGTGTAAAACCGTAAGGATCAGCCCAAAACAGTCCCAACGCCTCAGCGTCAGTCTCCATCAACGCTGCCGCGCTCTGCCCTTCCCAGGCACCGAAATGCAGTTCCTGCAGATCCTTGTCCAACTGCACCGGCAGATTCAATTGCTCACCGAGTTCAGCGGCAAACCGCGCACAACGCTGCAACGGCGAGCTGACCAGTCGATCCCACGGCCCGCTCTCAGCCACCGCTGCACGCATCTGCGCCCAGCCCTTCTCGGTGAGCGCGTCGTCGAGACTGCCGCGCAAACCACCGCCCAATTCAGTCTCACCGTGGCGCAGCAGGTCTAGATTCAATGTCATGCCGGGCGATCCGCCACTGCCGCTTCGGCGAAGGTCGCCATCTGCCCGTGCAGATCGCAGGCCAGACGCAACAGCGGCACCGCCAACGCCGCCCCACTGCCCTCGCCCAGACGCAGACCAAGTTCCAGCAACGGCTCGGCGCCGAGCGCTTCGAGCACATGCCGATGCCCCGGCTCGGCGCCACGATGACCGAACAACAGCCACTCGCGGCACGCCGGATTCAAACGCACCGCGACCAGCGCCGCGACCGTGCAGATGAAGCCGTCGACCAGCACCACCACGCCTTCCTGCGCACAGGCCAGATAAGCACCGACCAGCGCGGCAATTTCGAAACCACCGAGGTTGAATAGCGTCTGCAACGCATCACCGCGCTGCGCCGCGTGCAACGCCAGTGCGCGCTCGATCACTTGCGCTTTGTGGCTGACGCCTTCAGCGTTCAAACCTGTGCCCGGGCCGGTCAGGTGTGTCACCGGGCAATCGAGTAGCGCGCACGCCAGCGCACTGGCTGCGGTGGTGTTGCCAATGCCCATTTCGCCGCCGATGAACAACTGCGCACCCGCCGCTCTGGCGCGCAACACGCTGTCACGACCGGCCTGCAACGCCAGTTCGCCCTGGGCTTGGGTCATCGCCGCGCCGTCGACGAAATTCGCAGTGCCGGGACCGATGTTCAAGTGACGTACGCCTGGCAGGTTCAGCGTCGGCGTCACGGTGCCCAGATCGACCACTTCCAGTTGCGCGCCAAGTTGCCGCGCGAGCACGCTGATCGCCGCGCCACCGCTGACGAAGTTGAGCAGCATCTGCCCGGTAACTTCCTGCGGGAACGCCGAAACGCCTTCAGCGACCACGCCGTGATCACCGGCAAAAATCGCGATCCAGACCTGTTCCAGCGTCGGCTTGACCTGCCCTTGCAGACCGGCCAGTTGCACCGCCACCGATTCCAGGCGACCGAGCGAACCGGCCGGTTTGGTCAGTTGCTGCTGGCGCGCTGCCGCTTGTGCAAGCACGTCGCCATTCAGCGACTGGCACGGGTTCAACCACCAGGTTTGAGTCATAACGCAGATCCTTTCAGAGTCAGGGGCAGGCCGGCGACGGTCAGCACGACACGCTGACAGCGCTCAGCCAGAGCTTGATGCAGCCAACCGGCTTCATCGACGTAGCGGCGAGTCAATTCGCCCAGCGGCACGACACCCATTCCGGTCTCGTTGCTGACAAAAATGATTTCCCCCGGCAACGAAGCCAGGCAGTCGAGCAGGGCTTCGCGCTCGGCGATGAGGCGTTCGGCGTCGTCGAGCATCAGCAGGTTGGTCAGCCACAGCGTCAGGCAATCGACCAGCAGGCAACGCTCGGCGCCGGCCGATTGACGCAGGACGCGAGCCAGTTCGAGGGGTTCTTCGATCAGTGCCCACTCGGCTGGGCGACGGGCGCGATGATGGGCGACGCGCTCGCTCATCTCGCCATCGAGCGGTTGGCTGGTGGCGATGTAAGTAACGGCAAGATTGCTGTCGCTGGCGAGTTTTTCTGCCAGGCGGCTTTTGCCGGAGCGGGCGCCGCCGAGGATCAGTTGGAGCATGGGGACATCCTGAAAATTATGGGTTGAGACGACTGGCGCTATCGCGAGCAGGCTCACTCCTACAAGGGAACACGGTCAACTGTAGGAGTGAGCCTGCTCGCGATGAGGCCATTGAACCCACCTCAAATCCCACAGAGCTGACGCAACAGATCGGTATCCAGATGCTTTTCCACCAGATCCGCCAAACGCTCGATATCGCGCTCGCGCAACCCGTGGTAATCCACTTCCTGCACATCGTTCAACCCGGCCCAACGCAGCAACGCCGCACTCGCCGCCGGTGACTCGAACAAGCCATGCAGGTACGTGCCGAATACCTGCCCATCAACACTCTGTGCACCGTCGCAACGACCATCATCCAGATGCACCGCCGCATTCTCCAGCGCCGCCCCGGTCGTCACGCCAGCATGAATTTCGTAACCACTGACCTCGGCATTTTCAAGCGCCAAACGCCCACGCACATTGCGCAATTGCTTGTCGGCCTCAAGCGTCGTTGCAAACGCCAGCAAAGCCAAACCGGCACTCGAACCGGGCGCGCCTTCAAGACCGAGCGGATCATGCACCTGCTCACCAAGCATCTGCAGACCACCACAAATCCCCAGCACTTTGCCGCCGTAGCGCAAATGCCGATTGATCGCTGTGTCCCAACCATTGGCGCGCAAATAGGCGAGATCGCTGCGCACGCTTTTCGAGCCCGGCAGAATGATCAGATCGGCAGCCGGAATCGCCTGCCCCGGCCCGACAAATTGCAGGTCGACCTGCGGATGCAGACGCAGCGGATCGAAATCGGTGTGGTTGCTGATGCGCGGCAGCACCGGCACCACCACTTTCAGCACTTGTTCGGCTTTGTCGGTCTGGCGCTGATCGATGCCGTCCTCGGCTTCCAAATGCAGATCCATCACATACGGCAGCACGCCCACCACCGGCTTACCGGTGCGCTGTTCCAGCCAGTCGAGGCCCGGTTGCAGCAAGGCGATGTCGCCGCGAAAACGGTTGATGATGAAGCCTTTGACTCGCGCCTGCTCACTCGGCGAGAGCAGCTCCAGCGTGCCGACCAGATGGGCGAAAACTCCGCCGCGATTGATGTCGGCAATCAGCAGCACCGGGCAATCCACCGCTTCGGCAAAGCCCATGTTGGCGATGTCGCCAGCGCGCAGATTGATCTCGGCCGGCGAGCCTGCGCCCTCGACCATCACCAGTGGATACGCAGCACTGAGCCGCTCGTGAGAAACCAGAACAGCTTTCATCGCGATGGCTTTGTAGTCGTGATAGGCCACGGCATTCATCGACGTCACCGCGCGACCGTGAATGATCACTTGGGCGCCGGTGTCGCTGTTCGGCTTGAGCAGCACCGGATTCATGTCGGTGTGCGGTTCGAGGAACGCCGCTTGCGCCTGCACCGCTTGCGCACGACCGATCTCGCCGCCGTCTGCCGTCACCGCGCTGTTGAGCGCCATGTTCTGCGGCTTGAACGGCACCACCGCGACGCCCTGACGGGTTGCCCAGCGGCACAGCGCGGTCACCAGCGTGCTTTTACCGGCGTCGGAAGTGGTGCCCTGCACCATCAAGGTGGTCATGGATTGTCCTTGGCGAAGGCGATTAACGCCTGTTCGAGTCGCGCTTCCTCGGCCGCATCAGCAGGCAGGCCGAAACGCAGGCTGCTGTTATGGGTGAAGATGCGCAGGAGGATGCCGCGTCGGGCCATGAATTCGTACAGCGATTGCGCTTGATCAGTGATCAACCACTGAAACAACGCGCATCCACCTTGCGGTTTGAAGCCGTAGCGCTCAAGCAGCGTCGCCAGGCGCTCGCTGGCTTCACCGCTGCGAATCCGCTGGCGTGTGTGGTTTTCAGTGTCTTGCAGGCACGCCTGACCGAGCACCCGCGTCGGCCCGCTGACCGCCCACGGCCCGACCTGCTCGGCGAGCAACTTGAGTAACTTGCGCTCGGCCAGTACAAAGCCCAGCCGCACCCCGGCCAAGCCAAAAAACTTGCCGAACGATCGCAGCACGATCAGCCCGACCTGATGCGCATGCGCCGCCAGGCTCAGGTGCGGCGTGTTGTCCATGAACGCTTCATCGACCACCAGCCAACCGCCGCGCTGCGCCAGTCGCGCATGCCAGTCGAGCAGCCGCGCCGGGGTCAGGCTCAGGCCGGTCGGGTTGTTCGGATTGACCACCACCAGCACGTCGAGGCTGTCGAGGAAAAACTCGACTTCCTGTTCCAGCACTTCACGCACGATATAGCCACTGCGCCGCCACGCTTCGGCATGCTCGGCATAGCACGGCGACAACACGCCGACCTTGCCGGCGCGACGCAAACGCGGCAGCAACTGGATGGCCATCTGCGAGCCGGCGACCGGCAGCACTTGCGTTGCGCCATAGTAATCACACGCGGCCTGCTCCAGACCGTCATCGGTTTCCGGCAAGCGCGCCCAGGCACGCAGCGGGATTTCCGGGATCGGAAATGGCCACGGCGCGAGACCGCTGGACAAGTCGAGCCAGTCCGCCTCGGCGATGCCGTAATCGTGCGCCGCCTTACGCAGTCGGCCACCGTGCTCAAGCATAGAATTCAGCCCCCACGCAGAGAATCAGCAGCCATAACCATACCCCGCGCTGGACCAATTGCCAGCCACGGTCGATGGAATCGGCATCGGCCGGAGCGCCTTCGCCAAGTTGCGGACGCTCATGCAGTTCGCCGTGGTAAATCGCCGGGCCACCCAATTCAACACCCAGCGCTCCTGCGCCAGACGCCATCACCGGGCCGGCGTTGGGGCTGTCCCATTTTGGCGCCTGCGTACGCCAGCATTTCAAGGCGAGTCGGGTTTTGCCCAATAGCGCGTAGGTCAACGCCACCAGACGCGCAGGAATGTAGTTGAGCACGTCGTCGATTTTCGCTGCGGCCCAGCCGAAACGCTCAAAGCGCTCGTTGCGATAACCCCACATCGCATCGAGCGTGTTGCTCAAGCGATAGAGCACCACGCCCGGCGCACCGGCGACAACAAACCAGAACAGCGCGGCAAACACCGCATCACTGCCGTTTTCCAGCACTGATTCGGTGGCGGCGCGGGCCACGGCGGTGCTGTCGAGTTCATCGGTCTGGCGACTGACCAGATAGCCGACTCGCTTGCGCGCTTCGTCCAGATCATCCGTGCGCAACGCTGCGGCCACCGGGGCGACATGCTCGCCGAGGCTGCGCATGCCGAGGGCGCAATACAACGCGAGAATTTCGACCACCCAACCCACGTACGGCGCCCATGATAAGGCCGTGGCAAGCAACGTCAGCGGCAGCACCGCGATCACCCACGCGGTGACGCCATGGCTGCGCCAGCCACGACCACCGCCGTTGAAACGTTGCTCGATGCGCCCGGCAAAATTGCCGAACGCCACCAGCGGATGCCAGCGTTTCGGTTCACCGAGCAGCGCATCCAGCGCCACTGCGGCGACACTCAACAACGCCACACTCATTGACTCACTCCCCAATAATTTTCATACAGCAACTCATTGAGCGGCCGCGCCTGCGCCCACCCTTCGAGTACCAGCATCGGCGCCGGATAGAATTCCTTGACCGGGCCCAGACACAAAACAGCCAGAGGTTTGGCGCCTGCCGGCAATTTCAGCAGATCGGCGAGTGCCTGTGGCTCGAACAGCGAGACCCAGCCCATGCCCAAGCCTTCTGCGCGCGAGGCCAGCCAGAGGTTTTGAATCGCGCAGGACAACGAGGCCATGTCCATTTCCGGCAGCGTGCGGCGCCCGAAAATGTGCTTGTCGCGATCATCCATCAGCGCGGCGACCAGCACCTCAGCGCAGTCGTTGATGCCTTCGACCTTGAGTTTCATGAACTCGTCACTGCGCTCGCCGAGGGCTTCAGCGGTGCGGATGCGCTCTTCTTCGACGAGATTCTGGATCTGGCCGCGTAACGTTCGGTCGCTGATGCGAATGAAGCGCCAGGGCTGCATCAGGCCGACGCTTGGGGCCTGATGCGCGGCCTCCAGAAGTCGGCGCAGCAACTCGGGCTCAACCGCCCCACCGATGAAGTGGCGCATGTCGCGGCGTTCGGCGATGGCTTTATAGACCGCCTGGCGCTCGGCTTCGGAGAATGCGTTGTCGGTCATGGCCCCATCGCTGGCAAGCCAGCTCCCACAAGGGATTGCATTTCTTCAGGAAGCTCACCGTCCACTGTGGGAGCTGGCTTGCCAGCGATGGCGGCCTGGAGGCCAAGCGCAAACAGTGCAGCGACAGCCGCAGGATTCGACGGAAAATAGAAGTGCACATAAGAAGCCGTCATCCGCCCATCGCGATAAACCGCCTCGGCGCCGCGCCCACCATTCGGGCTCAGCCCTCGAGCAATCGGCGTCAGCTCGGTGGTGGTCAGCGAATGATGATAAGTGTGCCCACGCAACGAACCTTCCGGCAGATCCACCGCCTGCAACGCCAACGCCGCCAGACGCTTCTGCATCACCGCGTCGCCCTTGAGCAACCCAACCAGCTCAGCGCGAGTGCCTTCAACATCCGTCAGCGAATCGAGCAAATACAGCATCCCGCCACACTCAGCGAGCAACGGCTTGCCCGCCGCATGGTGCGCACGGATTGCCGCAACCATCGCGGTGTTCTGCGACAACGCAACATGGTGCAATTCCGGATAACCGCCCGGCAGGTACAGACTGTCCGCCTCCGGCAATTGCGTATCGCGGATCGGCGAGAAAAAGCTCAACTCGGCGCCCATCGCCCGCAGCAGATCCAGGCTAGCGCCGTAAGTGAAGGCAAACGCCTCATCACGTGCAACGGCAATGCGCACATTCTTCAGCAGCGGCTCAACAGCGACGACGTCCGGCGCGGCAAATTCCACGGCCGGTGGCAGCGCTACCTCGCAGCTGCTGGCCAGTGCATCGGCGGCGGCGTCGAGACGCACATCGAGGTCATTCAGTTCGCTGGCCTGGACCAGCCCCAGATGCCGACTCGGCAATTCAATGCCAGTCTCGCGGGACAATGCGCCGTACCAACGCAGACCTTCGGTAAGGCTGCCTTCCAGCAATTGCGCATGACGCAACGTGCCAACCCGGTTGGCCAAAACCCCGGCAAATGGCAGATCCGGCTGATACTTGGCCAGTCCCAGCGCCAGTGCACCAAAGGTCTGCGCCATCGCCGTGCCGTCGATCACCCCGAGCACCGGCACACCAAAATGCCGCGCCAGATCCGCGCTCGAGGGCGTACCGTCAAACAGGCCCATCACGCCTTCGATCAGAATCAGATCCGCCTCGGCAGCGGCTTCCCACAACAGCCGACGACTCTCCTGCTCGCCGACCATCCACATGTCCAGTTGATACACCGGCGCACCGCTGGCACGCTCGAGAATCATCGGATCAAGGAAGTCCGGGCCGCATTTGAACACGCGTACTTTGCGCCCCTGATTGCGATGCAAACGGGCGAGCGCGGCGGTGACGGTGGTCTTGCCCTGACCGGAGGCCGGCGCGGCGATGAGTACCGCCGGGCAGTGACGTGGTTGATTCAAAGTTCGACGCCTTTCTGCGCTTTGATGCCGGCCTGGAAGGCGTGTTTGAGCATGCCCATTTCGGTGACCGTGTCGCCCATTTCGATCATTTCCGGCTTGGCCGCGCGACCGGTGACGATCACGTGCTGCATCGGCGGACGTGCCTGCAGATCGCTGAGCACCTGATCGAGATCGAGGTAGCCGTGTTTGAGGGCGATGTTCAGTTCATCGAGCACCACCAGGCCGATCGACGGGTCGCGCAGCAGCTCACGGGAAACCGCCCATGCCGCTTCGGCAGCAGCGATGTCGCGCTGGCGATCCTGGGTTTCCCAGGTGAAGCCCTCGCCCATGACATGGAAGCGCACTTGCTCGGGGAAGCGGCGGAAGAACAACTCTTCGCCGGTGCTGTTACGCCCCTTGATGAACTGCACCACACCGCACTGCATGCCGTGCCCCATGGCGCGGGCGAGCATGCCGAACGCCGAGCTGCTCTTGCCTTTGCCATTGCCGGTCAGCACTAGCACCAGGCCGCACTCGTCGGGCGAGTTGGCGATGCGTTCGTCGATCACGGCTTTTTTGCGCTGCATACGGGCCAGATGGCGTTCGTCGCGCTCGGGGGAATCAGTCATGGGGGAGCTCTCCGTTGGGGCTGGATAACGGCGGGCAGGCACAAGAATAGACGGCAAAAAGCCTGGCATCGCCCACCGTGATGCCGCTGGATGGATCAGGCCGGTCTCCGGGCTCATGAGCGGCGTTGGCCTGGCTGCGCGCCTTCCCGCTTCTGTCGAGGCAGTGGCTCAAGGCGCAGCTTTTACTCATTTACCGTTGCGGGGGCAGCGCCGGGATCGTGATTGTTCTTCAACTGAAGACAACCCTCACCGGCTTCCCTGTTTCACTCTGTCGACGTGGGTCACAGAGCACCTGAAACAAGCCGCGAAGGTTAGAGGGTTGGGGGTGGAGCGTCAATTAAAGAGGCGGCCATCGGGCGAATAACTGCCGTCGATCAATTATCTGGCGCCAATCTTGTGCCACACTGATACAAATGATATCAAAGAGCCATGCTTTTCCCGAAAAAGCCCATCACAAGAATAAGGATGATGACGATGCAAGGCATGATCATCAGCAACCCGCGCCTGGAATTCCTGCGCCCGCTGCTTGAACGCTGGTTTGACTGTATCGACCGCTTTAACGCCGTACGCGGCGACAGCGATACACCGTACTGGCATGACGAAAAAGCCAATCTCGGCCTGCTCACGGCAGCGGCGTGGATGGCCGAACTGGTCACCCTGAACGACACGCCCACGCGCAAACAGAATGAAGAAGGTGAGCGCAATGCCCGCGCCGACCTGTTCGTTGCCAGCGCCGAAGATCGCGCTTACATTCAGGCCACGCAGCGCTGGCCACGGGTCACCAACCTCAACCTGACCCAAGCCCTGCTCGATATTACCAACGATGCCAAACGCATCAGCTTTGCCAGCGACCTCAAGCTCGGCTGCCTGTTTGTCGCCCCGCAAAAAGCCCAGCACAGCGCCAGCCCCGAAGAGCTGCAAGACATGGTCGACGACCTGCAAAAGGAACACACCTGCGCGGTCGCCTGGTATTTCCCCTACGCCTATCGCAAATTGCGCAGCGAAGCCGGCAATTATCATCCCGGCATTGCCGTGCTGTTCAAGGAAGCCCGCGGCTGAGCAGTTGAACCATCGGGCTTGCCCCCTCCTCTATGATTAAGAATGCATTCATAGGGAAGATCAGCAATGCGCAAGCCCCATCTCGTTTTCGTCATCGCCCTCGCCGGAGGGCTCGCCGCCTGCGGTGAATCCTCCAGCCTGCAAGTCACCGACGGCACCGGCCCGTCGCCGAAATTGCCCGAACCGAACAAGACCCTGATCCCGACGGTGAACATCGCCCCGGCGATCGGCTGGCCGGAGGGCGGCAAGCCGACGGCGGCGGCCGGCACTCAAGTCGGCGCATTTGCCGAAGGCCTCGATCATCCGCGCTGGCTCTACGTGCTGCCCAACGGTGATGTGCTGGTGGCGGAAACCAATGCCCCGCCGAAACCCGACGACAGCAGCGGCGTTCGTGGCTGGGTCATGAAGAAAGTCATGGGCAAGGCTGGGGCCGGCGTGCCGAGCCCGAACCGCATCACCCTGCTGCGCGACGCCGACCACGATGGTGTGGCCGAGACGCGCACGGTGTTTTTGCAGAACCTCAATTCGCCCTTTGGCATGACCCTGGTCGGCAATGATTTGTATGTCGCTGATACCGATCGCCTGTTGCGCTTTCACTACGAACCCGGCGCGACCGAGATCAAGTCGCAGCCAATCAAAGTGACCGATCTGCCCGGCGGCACGCTGAATCATCACTGGACCAAAAACGTCATCGCCAGTAAGGACGGCAATAAGCTGTACGTCACGGTCGGCTCAAACAGTAACGTCGGTGAGAACGGCCTGGATAAAGAAGAAGGCCGCGCGGCGATCTGGGAAGTCGATCGGGCGACCGGCAATCACCGGATTTTCGCTTCGGGCATTCGCAACCCCAACGGCCTGGCTTGGGAGCCTACCAGCGGCGCACTGTGGACAGCGGTCAACGAGCGTGACGAGATCGGCAGCGACCTGGTGCCGGATTACATCACTTCAGTGAAGGACGGCGGTTTCTATGGCTGGCCGTTCAGTTATTACGGGCAGCACGTCGACGTTCGAGTGTCGCCACAGAATCTGGATCTGGTGGCCAAGGCCATCGCCCCGGATTACGCGGTCGGCCCGCACACCGCATCGCTCGGCCTGAGCTTCGCCGAAGGCAACACCTTGCCAGCGCAGTTCAAGGAAGGCGCGTTCATCGGCCAGCACGGCTCGTGGAACCGTAAACCGCACAGTGGCTACAAGGTGATTTTTGTGCCGTTTACCGGCGGCAAGCCGAGCGGCAAACCGGTGGATGTGCTGACCGGGTTCCTCGACAAGGACGAAAACGCGCTGGGGCGCCCGGTGGGTGTGGTGATCGACCAGCAAGGTGGCTTGTTGGTGGCGGATGATGTTGGCAACAAGGTGTGGCGAGTAACTTCTGCCAAATAATTTAGCGCCTGCCCCAAAACAAATGTAGGAGTGAGCCTGCTCGCGATAGCGTCGTATCAGTCGACATCATTTTTGACTGAATGAACGCCATCGCGAGCAGGCTCACTCCTACAGGGGATTGTGTGCAGTTGGATTATGGGTTGTGCGCCAGATGCTCAGGTTGCAATACGCGCTTGGCGCTCAGATAGGCCTTCTGCCAATACGCCTTCGACAGGCTGTCCAACTTCACCGTGCCGCCCGTTGCCGGTGCATGCACGAAGCGCCCCTCACCAACGTAAATCCCCGCATGACTGACCTGCGAGCCGCCATTGGTGGCGAAGAAGATCAGGTCGCCGGTCTGCAAGCCTTCCTTGCCGACATTCGGTGCTTGCATCACGATCAGCTCACGTGTCGAACGCGGCAGGGAGATACCGGCTGCGTCGCGGTAAACAAAACCGATCAAACCACTGCAATCAAAACCCGAATCCGGCGTGTTGCCGCCCCAACGATAAGGCGTACCAACCAGGCCAAGCGCGCGAAACAGCACGTCTTCAGCAGCCGGCGAGAATGATTGAGAGGGGCCGAACACGACCGGCGCGCGAACTACCGGCGCAGGCGGCGGTGTGCGACTGGCGCAGGCGCTGAGCAGCGCTGCACAGAGCATCAATGTGAGGCGGGCCGACATCGTCATAAGCAGAACATCCTGATCTGGCTGCGGCTTTCTCTGCCGGATGGACAGAAAACAAAACCGCCTGCGGAGCACGCAGGCGGTTTGCCATCAATATAGATACAGGATTCTAGCGGCTACGCGGCAAACTTCAAGTAAGACTTTAACTTCACCTTGTAAAGTCTAGGTCTACTCCGTTGCCGGAAGCCATTTTGCCGCTGCGAACGCAGCGACAACGTGGGAATTACTTGCGAGCCGTGACCACGGTCGGGGCCATCGCGAGTGCGCGCTTGGCTTCGATGAAGGTCTTGTTCCAGTAGCTGTCACCCAGGCTGTCGATGCGAACACCGCCGCTGCGACGACTGCTGGAATGGATGAACTGGTTGTCACCCAGGTAGATCCCGGCGTGACTGACACGACCGCGACGACCGTTGGTGGCGAAGAACAGCAGATCGCCCGGCTCAAGGTTGCTGCGCGAGACCAGCGGCGCATCCACGTTGATCATTTCGCGAGTGGAGCGTGGCAGGTTCATGCCGGCTTCTTCGCGGAACAGGTAACCGATGAAACCGCTGCAATCGAAACCGGCTTCGGAGGTACCGCCGAAACGGTAACGGGTACCGATCAGGGACATGCCGCGTTCGAGGATGCTGTCAGCCAGAACAGGAAGCTGATAAGGCTTCTTGCCGTTGAATTCGTTGAGTTCTTTTTCGGTGTCCAGCTCTTCCTGGTAAATAACGGAAGACTGGGCCGTGGCAGAATTTTTAACCTGTTGAGGCTGCTCTTGAACTGGAGAATGAGCAGCGCAACCGAACAACAGGGTGACAAATGCGAGAGGCACGAGGGGTGCGAAGCGCTTTAGCATGGGCACGACCGTGGTTGATAGTTGTAAAGAAGCCGAGACTATGCCCGCTATCAGCCTCATTTGCAAATTCAATCGATCTTTTTGTGACTTCTCGGTTTCTCGTTTACATCTAAGCGCTTAAGCCCATTTGAGTCGATACGCGGTCTGCACACCGTGCAGGAAAGCGGATTTTCTGGCGCCTGAAATATGCCGAACGCCGCTGAGAGCCCCGGAATAAAAGGGATGACTACCAGCCGAGGGTTTCTTTGAGGAAGGGGATGGTCAGCTTGCGTTGCGCCTGCAAAGAGGCCTGATCAAGTTGCTCGAGCAGGTCAAACAGCGCACTCATGCTGCGCGTGCCACGGGTCAAAATGAAATGCCCGACTTCATCGGTCAGGTGCAAACCGCGACGCGATGCGCGCAATTGCAAGGCACGCAATTTGTCTTCGTCGGAGAGTGGGCGCATCTGGAAAATCAGCGCCATGGTCAGCCGCGACTTCAAGTCGGCCAGTTTGACCGGCAGTTCACGCGGCGAGGTGGAGGCCGCGATGAGCAGGCGGCGACCGCTGTCACGCAAGCGGTTGAACAGATGAAACATCGCCTCTTCCCAATCAGCCTTGCCGGCGATCACCTGCAGATCATCCAGGCAAACCAGTTCGTACTGTTCAAGGTTGTCGAGGATTTCAACACCGCGATCCATCAACTCCGCCAACGGCAGATAGACTGCCGGCTCACCCATCTGCTCAAAACGCAGGCAAGCCGCCTGCAACAGATGCGTACGCCCTACGCCGTGCTTGCCCCACAGATAGATCAGGCTTTCTGTCCACCCGGCGTCGGCTTCGCATAGGCGCTCGACATAGCCGAGTGCAGCGGCATTGGCGCCTGGGTAGTAGTTGATGAAGGTGGCGTCGTCACGCAGACGCACACCTAGGGGCAGCTGAATCGGTTTCATGCTGACTGAACAGTTCTCAAGGAACCGTTAGTGGCCTCTGTGTAAAGTTTGCGAAGTTTATACCCGTGAAGCTGAGCGCACAATGCGACAGAGTCCAAGCAAAATCAAAGGTTTGCGTTAACACGCTGGTTTTATGACAGATTCTCTGACGGTGTCTTGCCAGCATTGCCCGCAAGACACGGGCCAACCCGGCTTCCACCGGGCCGCCCGCCGGTATTACAACTCCGGTTCGTCGACACCACTATAAATTTCGGAATCCTTGTACAAGTCGTGGACATGGCGCACCAGCACCATGATCACCGCCGCTACCGGCAGCGCCAGCAGCACCCCGGTGAACCCGAACAGTTCGCCACCCGCCAGAATCGCGAAAATCACCGCGACCGGGTGCAGACCGATGCGGTCACCGACCAGCAACGGCGTCAGCACCATGCCTTCCAGCGCCTGACCGACCATGAACACCGCGACAATCCCGATCATCGGATACAAATCACCACCGAACTGGAACAGCCCGGCAATCAGCGCCGCGCCAATGCCAATGACGAAGCCCATGTACGGCACGATCGCCGCGAGACCTGCGATCAAACCGATCAACAGCCCCAGTTCCAGACCGACGATCATCAAGCCCGCCGCATAAATCACGCCCAGCGCCAGCATCACCAGCAACTGTCCGCGCACGAATGCGCCCAGCACTTCATGACACTCACCCGCCAGTGCAACCACGCGCTCTTCACGATCACGCGGCAACAGGCTGCGGATCTTCGCCATCATCACGTCCCAGTCGCGCAGCAAGTAGAAACTCACCACCGGGATCAGCACCAGATTGGCCAACCAGCCAATCAGTGCAAGGCTCGACGCCGTCGCCTGGCTCAGCACCACACTGACGATGTCGGTGGTCTGCCCCATGTGCTCGCTGATGGCAGCCTTGACCTTGTCGAATTTCCAGAAGCCGTCCGACAGCCCCAGCTTCGCCTGCGCCCACGGCAGTGCGGTGTGCTGCAGCCAGTCGAGCATCTGCGGCGCCAGCTCGTACAAACGCACTAGCTGCTTGGCGAGCATCGGCACCAGCACCAGCAACAGCGCCGTGACAATCAGGGTGAACAAGGCAAATACCGAGATCACGCCCCAGGTTCGCGACAGACCGAGCCGCTCCAGGCGATCCACCAGCGGATCGAACAGATACGCCAGCAACAGCGCCACCAGGAACGGCGTGAGGATCGGGTGCAGCAACCATACAAACGCGCAAAGCAGGACTACCCCACCGAGCCAGAACCAACGCCGCGTATCGGCCATGTACCACTCCTGTTGCTTCTATATAAGGAAAGACTTACCAGCGAAACCGCAACGACGGCGCCGCCGGTGTCGGGGCAGGCACCGCGACCGGCGCGGCACCTGCCACCGCCGGCTGAGGCGCTGCTACAGGAACCGGGGCTTCGGCAGGCAGTTCCTGCAACTTTGCCAGCGACAATTGCGCGCGCATTTGATCGGCGCTGCCATTGACCTGATAAACGATACGATCGCCGTCAACACTTTGCAGACGCACGCCAAACGGTTCGAGTAACCGCAACAGCGTTGCGTAATGCTCAAGATTCATGCCCTGCACTTCCAGGGTCTGCTGCCCCGAAGCACCAGGCTTGGCAACAAAACGTGGTGCCAGGCGCTCAGCCACCGCGAGCATCACCGCGTCGGCCACGGCAGCCTGATCGGCGCCCTGGACGCTGCCGGCTTCTTTTTGATCGCCCAGCCACAAGTGCCATTTGGCTTGCCACTGCCCGCCTTCTTCGCGCGCATGCACCGCCAGCAAGGCATCGGCGTTGTAACGCTCGGAGGCGCCGCGCAACGGTGCCGCGTCGGTGCCTTCCAGCGCTGGCGCAGTGGCGATCAGTTGTTCACTGAGGTCCGCCAGCGGCAAACGCAGCGGCAAACCGCGATGTTGCGCGGCTGTACGCAACGGTGCAGCAGCGGCCTGGCCGTCACCGACCAGGCTTGAACCCTCAGCCGAATCGTTCAGCCACCAACTCAGAATCGACGGCCGACTGGCGCCCCACAACGACAAGCCGGCGCGACGCAGCGCCTGCTCGGTGGTCGCCGGATCGAAATCGACCTTCAGCACCTCCGGCGGCCCGGCATCAAAACCGAACTGACTGATGATTTGCTGCGGATCCTTGCGAATCGCCGCCAGCCCCGGGTTCTGCGGGGCCTTCGGATCGCCGGTCAGGCGCAGCACCAGCGTGTCGAGCGCCGCTTGCGTAGCGCGATCACGCTCTTGCGGCGCCTGGCCATTGACCGGCTCGCGCACCTGATAAAGGCCTTTGAGGTTTTCGGCGTGACTCGCCAGGCTGATCAATGACAAACAACCGACAAACAATAATTTACAAAAACGCATGGAGAATTCCCGTCGACAGGAGCGGCTGGAACAGGCCGCATGAACCGGTTAAGCAAGGCTGTGACCCTCGGCCGTTGCAAAACATTCACACGGCGGCGATAAGTTTTTGCACAGTGATAACGATAGACGGTTAATCGCCACACCTTATACAGGCAGTCATACGCCTCAATTGCAAAAAATTTCTGCGGATATGGCCCTGCCCGTCGGTGCGAGGATGGCCGCTGCCCCTCAAGCCTGATAAAATCGCGCGCCTTCGCAGACCGGCAACAGCCGGGCACCTCGAAACTCGCGTGAGGCACTCGCCCCCTCGATTTCGATGTTCCCGCTGAACTCGGTCGTTACCCCTGAATCCCCTCCCCTAAAGGCCTGGATCATGAGCAAGCAACCCTCCCTGAGCTACAAGGACGCCGGTGTAGACATCGACGCCGGTGAAGCATTGGTCGAACGCATCAAGAGCGTCGCCAAGCGCACTGCGCGCCCGGAAGTCATGGGCGGCCTGGGCGGTTTCGGCGCCCTCTGCGAAATCCCGGCCGGCTACAAGCAGCCAGTGCTGGTTTCCGGCACCGACGGCGTTGGCACCAAGCTGCGTCTGGCGCTGAACCTGAACAAGCACGACAGCATCGGCATCGACCTGGTCGCCATGTGCGTCAACGACCTGGTCGTTTGCGGTGCTGAGCCACTGTTCTTCCTCGACTACTACGCCACCGGCAAACTCAATGTCGAGACCGCGACCCAAGTGGTTACCGGTATCGGCGCTGGCTGCGAACTGTCGGGTTGCTCGCTGGTCGGCGGCGAAACCGCTGAAATGCCAGGCATGTACGAAGGCGAAGACTACGACCTGGCCGGCTTCTGCGTCGGCGTCGTGGAAAAAGCTGAAATCATCGACGGCTCGAAAGTCGCCACCGGTGACGCACTGATCGCCCTGCCATCGTCCGGCCCGCACTCGAACGGTTACTCGCTGATCCGCAAGATCATCGAAGTCTCCGGTGCCGACATCGAAAACATCCAGCTCGACGGCAAACCGCTTACCGACCTGCTGATGGCCCCGACCCGCATCTACGTGAAGCCGCTGCTCAAGCTGATCAAAGACACCGGCGCCGTCAAAGCCATGGCCCACATCACCGGTGGCGGCCTGCTCGACAACATCCCGCGCGTGCTGCCAAAAGGCGCTCAAGCCGTGGTTGACGTGGCTAGCTGGACTCGCCCGGCCGTGTTCGACTGGCTGCAGGAAAAAGGCAACGTTGACGAAACCGAGATGCACCGCGTGCTGAACTGCGGCGTCGGCATGGTCATCTGCGTGGCCCAGGAACACGTTGAAGTCGCCCTGAACACCCTGCGTGACGCTGGCGAGCAGCCTTGGGTGATCGGTCAGATCGCTGCTGCCGCCGAAGGCGCAGCTCAGGTTGATCTGCAGAACCTTAAGGCTCATTAATGTCCGCAACCTGTGATGTCGTGGTGCTGTTGTCCGGCACCGGCAGTAACTTGCAGGCCTTGATCGACAGCACGCGGACCGGCGACAGCCCGGTTCGCATCGCTGCGGTGATTTCCAACCGCGCCGACGCCTACGGCCTGCAGCGCGCCAGTGATGCGGGTATTGCCACCCGCTCGCTGGATCACAAGGCATTCGAAGGTCGCGAGGCCTTCGATGCTGCTCTGATCGAACTGATCGACGAATTCAATCCGAAACTCGTGGTACTGGCCGGCTTCATGCGCATTCTCAGCGCTGACTTCGTTCGCCACTACCAGGGTCGCCTGCTCAACATTCACCCGTCGCTGCTGCCCAAATACAAAGGGTTACACACTCATCAGCGCGCGCTGGAGGCCGGCGACACCGAGCACGGCTGCTCCGTCCACTTCGTCACCGAGGAACTCGATGGCGGACCACTGGTCGTACAGGCAGTATTACCGGTAGAGTTGCACGACACGCCGCACAGTCTCGCGCAGCGAGTTCACGTTCAGGAACACCTGATCTATCCGATGGCGGTACGCTGGTTTGCCGAAGGCAGACTGACACTCGGTGAACACGGTGCTTTACTGGATGGCCAGTTACTCGCGGCCAGCGGCCACTTGATTCGACACTAGGAGATATTATGCGTCGCGCCCTGCTCTTCGCTTGCGCTCTGCTCACCCTGCCTTTCGCGCAGGCTGCAGAACTTCAACCGTTCTCCGCCAGCTACACCGCCGACTGGAAGCAGTTGCCCATGAGCGGCACCGCTGAACGCAGCCTGACCAAGGAAGCCAACGGCGTCTGGAAACTCAGCTTCAAGGCCTCGATGATGATCGCCAGCCTGAGTGAAGAAAGCACCCTGACTCTGGACAAGGACACCTTGCTGCCGCAGTCCTACCACTTCGAACGTGGCGGCCTGGGCAAAGCCAAAAAGGCTGATCTGGATTTCGACTGGAACAGCAAGATGGTCACCGGCACCGACCGTGGCGACGCGGTGAAAATCCCGCTGAACCGTGGCATGGTCGACAAGTCCACCTACCAACTGGCACTGCAACATGACGTGGCTGCCGGCAAAAAGACCATGAGCTATCAAGTGGTCGATGACGGCGAAGTCGATACCTATGACTTCCGCGTGCTGGGTTCGGAAAAGGTCGAGACCAAAGCTGGCCAGATCGACGCGATCAAGGTCGAGCGCGTACGCGACCCGACACAAAGCAAGCGCATCACCGTCCTCTGGTTCGCCAAGGATTGGGATTACCTGCTGGTTCGCCTGCAACAGGTTGAAACCGACGGCAAGGAGTACAACATCATGCTCCAGGACGGCACGGTCAACGGCAAAACCGTTAAAGGCAGCTGATCCATCGCAAGAACAAAGAGCCCCGCGAAATGCGGGGCTTTTTTGTGCCCCTGCAGGAGCTGCGGCACGCTGCGATCTTTTGATTCTGATCTTAAAAAATCAACAGCAAAAGATCGCAGCCTCGTTTCACTCGACAGCTCCTACAGGGGTAATTTCAGACGGAGAATTTGGCGACCATGCTGTTCAGGTCTACCGCCAGCCGCGACAACTCCTGACTCGCCGCACTGGTCTGATTGGCCCCCGCCGACGTCTGCATCGCCAGATCACGGATATTCATCAGGTTGCGGTCCACCTCCCGCGCCACCGCCGCCTGCTCCTCCGAAGCGCTGGCGATTACCAGGTTGCGCTCGTTGATCAGGGTAAACGCCGAAGCAATCTCCTCCAGCGCCACGCCTGCCGCTTTGGCCAGTTCCAATGTCGAGCGCGCCCGCACATTGCTTTGCTGCATCGAACTGACCGCCGAATCGGTGCCTTGCTGAATCCCGCCGATCATCTGCTCAATCTCTTGAGTCGATTGCTGCGTGCGATGGGCCAACGCCCGCACCTCATCCGCCACCACCGCAAAGCCTCGCCCCGCGTCACCGGCCCGCGCCGCCTCAATCGCAGCATTCAGCGCCAGAAGATTGGTCTGCTCGGCAATCGAACGAATCACCTCCAGGACTTTGCTGATGCTGTAGACCTTCTGTGCCAGATCCTCCACCTGGTTCGCATTGGCCGTCACATCATCGGCCAGCGATTCGATGGACAACACCGTTTGATGCACCTGTTCGCGGCCATGCTGGGCGATGCGATCGGATTCACGCGAGGCTTCAGAGGTGGCCACCGCATTGCTGGCCACCTCTTCCACCGCGGCTGTCATCTGATTGACCGCCGTGGCCGCCTGTTCGATTTCCAGACTCTGCTGATGCAACCCCCGCGTGGCGTCTTCCGTGACGCAGCTCAATTCTTCAGAGGCTGAGGCCAATTGACTGGACGACTCGGAGATTTGCCGAATCGTGTCGCGCAGGTTGTGCTGCATGCTCTTCAGCGCCTGTAACAGGCGCGCGGGCTCGTCCTTGCCGCTGATATTGATATCGCCCGTCAGATCGCCACCGGCGACCACTTCGGCGACGCCCAACGATTGCGCCAGCGGCAGCACAATGCTGCGGGTCAGCAGCAGCGCCAGGCCGATGGTGATCAGCGCGGTGACGCCGATCATTACCCCGACCCACACCCGTGAATTGATGAACACCAGCCGTGCCGCTTCAGTGGCAAGATTGGCGTTGTGCTTGTTCATCTCAACCAGCTCGCGCAGGATGACGGCGATTTCATCGGCCAAGGGACTCATCTGACCATTAAGGATGGTCGCCGCCTCCTCCACTCGATTCTGCGCAGACAACTGCATGACCTGCGCCTGAAGCTCCAGATATTGGTGCTCGGCGACCTTGAAGCGGTCGAACAGCTTGCGCTCCTCGGGCAATACGATCAGCACGTCATAACGCTGCTGGGCTTCGCTGAGTACGCCACGCAGCTCGTTGAGCTTGGTGACATTCTGCTCAAGCGCCTGCGGATCGCGATTGAGCAGCAGGCGCATGGTCAGCGCACGCAGGCGCAGCATGTCCTGGCTCATCTCGCCCACCGCCATCACGCTCGGTAGCCAGTTGTTGTCGACCTCATCGGACTGCGCGCGCATGTTCGACATTTGCAATAACGCGAACGCCCCGAGGGCAAAGACCATCAGCGCCAACAGGCCAAAACCGAGGCCGGCGCGCGGGGCAATATTGAGACTACGGATACTCATTGCTCTGGTTCCTTCCAAAAGCGCTGCATCAACCCTGCAGCTGGTTGCTTAAGAAGGTATCGGCCCGGCGAAAAATTGCGTAAGACGAAAAGGCGATATCAAAAGGCCTTGATCCTTCAAACGGTCGGCATTAACGATTCAGCGGGGTTTTGCCGGACATGAGCACCGTTCGCGGCAAGATCGCCAGGAAGTTGTCCCGCGCGACTTTGCGCGCAACGCCTTCTGGCAGCGCATCGAGGAACGGTTCGAAGCTGTGCATTTCCTGACCGAGCTTGTTGAAACGCCCTACGACGTCCGAGCCAAGCATGAAGCGCTCTGGGTACTTCTCGACCAACGCCAGCCATTCCGGGCGCGGTTTGCCCTGCTCGTCCAGCAGGTACGGCGTGAGCATGCTCCACGACAAATCAATAAACAGATTGGGGTACGCCTCGAGCATGCGCGTCAGGGTCGGCAGCAGGAACGGCAGCTGCGTCTGATGCCGATGGATTTCTGCACTGGTGCCCGCGTGCGCCCAGATAAACCGCGTGTGCGGGTGATTGCGCAGCGGCTCCTCGACTTCCTTCAAGTACAGCGGATTTTTCTCACGCTTGGAGGTGATATTGGAATGCAGCATCACCGGCAGATCGTTCTCCGCGGCCAGATGATAGATCCTGGTCATGGCCTCGTTATTGGCGCGCGGCGTGTCGCCGGCGGTCAGCGCCGTGAGGTCGTCATGCCGGGTAAACACCTCACCGATGCCCTGCCACACGCCCGGATACATCTCGAGCATGCGCTGAATGTGCGCGGCGGAGTTCTTGTCATTGGGATTGAAGCCCGACAGAAACGGATGAAAGTAGGGACGTTTCTCGGCTGGCAGTTTCTGCACCGCATCGGCAACGATCACGTCAGTCGCGCTGTACCAATAGGCATCAGCATCATCGCCGGCGTAATAACGCGGACGTTTGGGTTCGTCTTCGTGCCACTTCTTCGCCACCGGAATACCGGAAATCATCACATGTTCGACAGAACCGTCCTGCATGGCCGTCAGCAGTTTCGCCATGCCCGCGCTTTCCTGGAAAAAATCCACGTAATGCAGGTGCGCGTCGCTGTAGGTGTATTCGCGGGCACTGGCGTTGCCGGCAAGCAGCAGAAAGCAGGCAAGACTCAAACGATACAGGGACACAAGTAATCTCCGGGAAGTAGGCATAGCCTAGACCGCGCCCTGACAACAAGGGTTCATCCTGCAGGAAAGTGGAACGCGCGCCGGTGGGAATGCTCTATAACTGCAAGGTCTTGTTTGATCGAACGACTTTTCCTACTGCCTGTGAGGTTCCCATGACTGTTACCGTCAATACCGTCTCTGCCGAAGGTTTTCGTCACACCGTCCAGATCGATGACCATGAATTATTTGCCGATGTGCCGAAATCCGCCGGCGGCGAAGGCTCGGCGCCTGAGCCGCACGATTACTTCGACGCCGCCCTCGGTGCCTGCAAGGCGCTGACCCTGAAGATGTACGCGAAGAAGAAAGACATCCCGCTGACCGGCGTCGGGGTCGACGTCAAACGCGACAACAGTGAGGAGCAGAAAGGCAAATACGTCCTGCACGTCACCCTCACCCTCAAAGGCGTGCTCACCGACGCCCAGCGCGAGGAACTGCTGCGTGTCGCCGACCGTTGCCCGATCCACAAACTGATGACCACCAGCGAAGTGACGATCGAAACCCACGCCCCGCAAGGCTTCGACAGCCAGTAATCCTCCTCATGCCAGCGGCGGGTTATGCTTCTGGCATCACCCGCTCAGCCTGGAATGCACCATGGACACGCAACCCCTGATCATCCGCCCGCGCGCCGAAGACGTCGAAGGCCAGCCGATTCTGCGCCCGTTGCCGTCAGCCAAATGCCGCAGCGTCGGGCCTTTCGTGTTTTTTGATCACATGCTCGAGACGGTTTATCCGACGGGCAAAGGCATGAACATCCGACAACACCCGCACATCGGTCTGTCGACGCTTACGTATCTGTTTGAAGGCCAGCTCCAGCACAAGGACAGCCTCGGCTCCGACCAGGTGGTCAGTGCTGGCGATGTCAGTTGGATGACCGCAGGCAGTGCGATTGCTCACGTCGAGCGCACGCCGGAGCCGTTGTGGGAGCAGAGCTTCACGATGCACGGCTTGCAGATCTGGCTGGCCTCGCCCAAGGATCACGAGCAAGGCCCGGGGCATTACAGCCATCACCCGGCGGCGACCTTGCCGGTCAGCGATAACCTTGGCGTACAGATCCGCATGATTGCCGGGTCAGGCTTTTGCCTGGAATCACCGGTGCCGGTGCTTTCTCCTACGCTGTATGCCGAAGTGCAGATGCAAACGGCGACCACCCTGCTGATCCCGACCGAGCACGAAGAGCGGGCGGTGTATGTGTTGAGTGGGGATGCGCAATTGAATGGCCAAGCGATTGAGCCACATGCGTTGGTGGTGTTGCCGGCTGGGGAAGAGATGAGCCTGTTTGCCGAGAGCGATGTACACGCGGTGGTGTTTGGCGGCGCACCGCTGGACGGGCCTCGGCGAATCAACTGGAATTTTGTCGCGAGCGATCCGGCGGCGATCGATGAAGCGCGGCGTAAATGGGCGGCCGGCGATTGGCCGACGGTGCCGGGGGAAGTCGAACGGATTGAATTACCGTAGTGCTGTGTCGCCTGTGAGTCAGTCATCGCTGGCAAGCCAGCTCCCACAAGTTTTTTCGTCTAACACAAATTTTGCAAACGACTCGAAACCTGTGGGAGCTGGCTTGCCAGCGATGGGGCCCTGTCAGACACTGACCAAGTCAGTGCCTGACAACTGAATCAGCCCTTGAACACTTCATCCAGCAAATCATGCATCGACTTGAAGGCGCGCTTCGCGGTCTTCGCGTCGTACATCATCTTGCCGGGCACATTGGCATGCGGATCGGTAAACGAGTGCACTGCACCGCCGTAGCTCAGCAGTTGCCAATCGACTTTCGCCGCGTTCATCTCGTCTTCAAACGCCGGCAATTGCTCTTTCGGCACCAATGGATCAGAAGCACCGTGCAACACCAGCACCGCGCCCTTGATGTTCTGCGCGTCAACCGGGTTCGGCGAATCCAGCGTGCCATGGAACGACACCGCCGCCTTCACCGGCGCACCGGTGCGCGCCAGATCCAGTGCACAGCAACCGCCGAAGCAGAACCCGAACACCGCGAGTTTCGACGTGTCCACCGCCGCCTCGCCCTGCTTCTGCAACTGCTCGAACGCCGCCTGCATACGCTTGCGCAGCAACGCACGGTCGTCCTTCAACGGCATCATCGCCGCGCCAGCCTGATCAGCATTCTGTGGACGTACGGCCTGACCGTAAACGTCTGCGATCAACACCACGTAGCCCTTGGCCGCCACCGATTTGGCGATCTCTTCGGCACCGGCGCTGACGCCCATCCAGTTCGGCGCCATCAACAAACCCGGAAGCGCGCCCTTGTGCTCGGCGTCGAACGCCAAACGACCTTCATAAGGCTGGCCGTCGATCTGATAGACCACGGAACGTACAGTGACTTGGCTCATTTCTGACTCCTGATTTGTTAAACACCAGAATGAAAAAACCCGCCGAAGCGGGTTTTTCTGCAACTTGGTTAAACCGACAGTTCAACCAGCAGCTTGTTCAGGCGGCGCACATAAGCGGCCGGATCCTTCAAGCTGTCGCCGGCAGCCAGGGCTGCCTGATCGAAGAGGATGTGCGACAGGTCGCCAAAACGCTCTTCGCTCTGCTCGCCGTCGAGTTTCTCGATCAGCGGGTGGCTTGGGTTGAATTCGAAGATCGGCTTCGAATCCGGCACCTTCTGCCCGCTGGCTTCGAGGATCTGACGCATTTGCAGACCCAGGTCCTGCTCGCCGATGGCCAGAATGGCCGGCGAATCGGTCAGACGATGGGATACGCGAACTTCCGCCACGGAATCGCCCAGCGCGGTTTTCAGACGCTCAACCAGACCTTCTTTGGACTTGGCGACTTCTTCTGCAGCTTTCTTGTCCTCTTCCGAGTCCAGGTTGCCCAGATCGAGGTCACCGCGTGCCACGTCGACAAAGGTCTTGCCGTCGAACTCGCTGAGGTAGCTCATCAGCCACTCGTCGATGCGGTCGGTCAGCAGCAGCACTTCGATGCCTTTCTTGCGGAAGACTTCCAGGTGCGGGCTGTTCTTGACCTGCGCGTAGGTTTCGCCGGTGAGGTAGTAGATCTTGTCCTGACCTTCCTTGGCGCGGGCCAGGTAGTCGGCCAGACCAACGATCTGCTCGCCGTCGTCGCCATTGGTCGATGCGAAACGCAGCAGACCGGCAATTTTCTCTTTGTTGGCGAAGTCTTCTGCCGGGCCTTCTTTCATGACCTGACCGAAGTTCTTCCAGAAGCCTTTGTATTGCTCAGGCTCGTTTTTCGCCAGTTTTTCCAGCATGTCGAGCACGCGCTTGGTCAGCGCGGTCTTCATCGAATCGATGATCGGGTCTTTCTGCAGAATCTCACGCGACACGTTCAGCGACAGGTCGTTGGAATCGACCACGCCTTTGATGAAGCGCAGGTACAGCGGCAGGAAGGACTCGGCCTGATCCATGACGAACACGCGTTGCACGTACAGCTTCAGGCCTTTCGGCGCTTCACGCTGGTACAGGTCGAACGGTGCGCGGGCCGGCACGTACAGCAGCGAGCTGTACTCGAGCTTGCCTTCGACTTTGTTGTGGCTCCAGGCCAGCGGGTTTTCAAAGTCGTGGGCGATGTGCTTGTAGAACTCCTGGTATTCCTCGTCCTTCACTTCAGTGCGCGGACGAGTCCACAGAGCGCTGGCGCGGTTGACGGTTTCCCATTCAGCGGCCGGCGCCTCTTCACCTTCAGCAGGTGCGACCTCTTTCGGCAGCTCGATCGGCAATGCGATGTGATCGGAGTACTTCTTGATGATGTTGCGCAGACGCCAGCCATCGGCGAATTCGTCTTCAGCCGCTTTCAGGTGCAGAACGATACGGGTGCCGCGCTCTGGCTTGTCGATGGTGGCGACTTCGAACTCGCCCTCGCCTTTCGACGACCAGTGCACGCCTTCGCTGGCTGGAGTGCCAGCGCGACGGCTGTATACGTCAACCTGGTCGGCCACGATGAACGCCGAGTAGAAACCCACGCCGAACTGGCCGATCAAATGCGAATCTTTCTTCTGATCGCCCGAGAGGTTTTTCATGAAATCGGCAGTGCCGGATTTGGCGATGGTACCCAAGTGGGTGATCACATCGTCACGGTTCATGCCGATACCGTTGTCTTCGAGGGTGACGGTCTTGGCGTCTTTGTCGAAGCTCACACGGATTTTCAGGTCAGCGCCACCTTCGAGCAACTCTGGCTTGGCCAGGGCTTCGAAGCGCAGCTTGTCGACAGCGTCAGAGGCGTTCGAAATCAATTCGCGAAGGAAAATTTCCTTGTTGGAATACAGCGAATGGATCATGAGGTGCAGCAGCTGCTTTACCTCGGTCTGGAAGCCCAGGGTTTCCTTTTGAGTTTCCACACTCATGGTCATCAAACTCCAATCAGATGGCAGTGGCCGCGACCCGAAATGGTCGGCGGCGGGTTGTCTTGTGAGTTTGGGGCGCTGTTCAGGATTTCAAGGGCTCATCGATTTTGAAGTGCGCCCGCGCGGTGGCAATCGGTTCGCTTTCGGTACTTTGCCAGGCTGTGATGGCGACGTTGGCCACCCGCCGTCCCTGTCGGCACACCTGACATCTGGCCCAGGTATCGCGGAACTGCCCGGCGCGCAGGTAATCGAGGGAGAAATCGATAATCTTCGGCACGCCCGGCGTTTCGGTAAAAATCAGCAAATGAAGTGCCGCCGCCAGTTCCATGAATCCGGCGATCACTCCGCCATGAATGGCCGGCAATAAAGGGTTACCAATATTGTCTTTGTTCGCTGGCAGCTTGAACAACAAGTCATCACCGACGCGCGAGCATTCGATGCCGATCAAACCGGCGTAAGGGATCAATTGCAACAACGGCGCGTAGTCACCCTGCTGGTGGGCCTGCTGCAGTTGCTGCTTGAGGTCATCGCTCATTGACCTGCTCCCTTGATCGCGCCGCCGAAGCCTTTGGTGCCTTTAAGGCCTTTACCCATACGCATGAAGGTACCGACGACATGGGCGATGGGCTGTTCGGGATCGTCCTGATAGGCGAAACCACGGGCGAAGATCACATCAGTAGTCACCCGATAGCATTGGGCGAAACCATAGACGTCTTTGTTCGGTTCAGCGGCATGCATATAGTCGATGCGTAGATCGAGCGTTGGACAGACTTCGAACTCCGGCAACACGCACAGGGTCGACATCCCGCAGGCGGTGTCCATCAATGAAGTAATCGCGCCGCCGTGAATGACACCCGTCTGGGGGTTGCCGACGATTTTTTCACTGTACGGCAAGATCACCGTCAGCCCTTGCGAAGAAGCACTGTGCACCGCTAAGCCGAGCACTTGGCAATGACGAAGTGCCGATAAAAATCGCGTCGCGCGCTCAAAAACGGGGTTTTCGGACATTTGATAATTACTCTCGTTAGAGCCAATTGCCAGTAGTGAGCAATACAGCAAAAGTTCCCGGTAAAAACAAACTTATATATCTGAAAGAAATGAGGAACTTAACCCTCAGCGCCAAGCTCTTAAGGCCAGTAGTTATTTTCCATAAGGAGAAACACCCCATGCGTAAGACTTTAGCTATTGCCTTGATGTTGACCGCTTCCCTCGGTCTCGCTGCCTGCGATAAAAAATCCGAGGACAAAGCTCAAGATGCCAACCAACATGCTGAACAAGCTCAGCAAGACATGAACAAAGCTCAGGATAAAGTGAACGACGCTGCGAAAGAAAACGCCGAAGCTGCCAAAGCTCAGGCTGAATCGAACGCCGCCGCGCAAGACGAAGCTGCCAAGAAGCAATAATCGGCTTTTTGCTGCAGAAAAAAGAAAACCCGCCAAGTGCGGGTTTTCTTTTGCCTGTGATTTATTGTCAGATCAGCGTTACCCGCCACTAGTTGGCGGCGGCTGAAAGGCACAATCACCGGGATAACCGGGTCGTCCATCACACACCTTCAAACAACCCGCGCCACTATTGAACTTGGCACTGACAGCGAGTGCATAACCGTACTGCGGCGTTGTCACTTTCAAAGAGGTTGCGCAGGACGTCTTGTCGTCGAAGCGAAACGTGATCGTTTCATGCCGCTTACGACGCTCAAACAACAGCGCGAACGTGTGACCACTGTTCCACATTGATTTTGTCGGCACGACAAAGCGATAGCGCTGTTCATCCAGACGCTGGCCGAACACCTTGAACTCACTACGCCCATTCTCGATCCCGGCTTTCGGGTAGGGAATGGGCAGGATATAGGGCAGCCCGGTCAGACCCTGTTTGACATCCAGGCCTTTCTGAAAATAAGGCACTTCGATGTGCGGGATACCGCCGTAAGTGATGCGCTCATCGCCGTGAAATTTATTCTGCGATGGCTGGTAATCCGGGGCTAGCGCGAACTCAACGTCAAACGTCAGCAGCGCCTTGCTCGCATCCAGATTCTCCGAGAGAAACTCTCTGTCGGTTGCGCCATTGTCACTCACGCAACCTCCCAGCGATACCGCCATTGCCATCAACAGCAAGAGGCCGTCACCCGACCGTGAATTGTTCATCAGGCTCAGCGCTCGGAAAGAGGTAATGCGGGACCGAGGCCGCGGCCAATCAGTTCCCACGTGTCGTTTTTGGCTTGCCAATGGAAGCGCTGTGCAAACCAGGCAATCTGCATGTCCCGAGCCTGCCGGTGATTATTAACGTGGGGCACGCCATCCTTGATCGCCTGGGCCGCTTGCGCGTAAGCGCTTTTGAAGATGTCGGCCAATTCACCGACATTGGCATCGGCCGGCAATTTATAAGCGGCTACCAGGCCGTCCTCGCGCCCGGCGACCAGTATTTCCTTGAAGCGCAGATACGCGGCCACTTTATTGTCGGGAGACACCGACATCAGCGTCCCGACAACCCGGTAACCGCTGCCTTTGACGGCGGTGTCGAACCACAGCACCTCACCGGTTCGGGTATCCAGCGCGAGGCCCGATTCGGCGAACAGCAACAGGTCCTCACGACCGGGTTGCGGCACGCCCCAGTCGGGAAACTTTTCATCCTGGAGCGGGCTGAGCAGGCGTGACAGCGGCGTGCCGTTCTGCACGCTGATCAGCAGTGTGCCGACGCTGTCGGCGCGTGAAGTGATCGCCAGAAGCATCGGCTGGCCTTCATGTTGCGCCTTGATCGGCCGCACACCCTTGACGACGTCCACGCCGAAAGGCCAGTACTCCTGCGAGCGAAACACGATGGTGTAGTGCGGCCCCGGACCATACAGACTGTTTTGCGTCGGACGAATGAGGAAATCGCCCAGGCGCTTTGCCTCGGGCACCTCTGGCTGGGCGGATGGCGCGGCCTGCGCTAGCGCAGTCCCCAGCATTAGCGCCCCTATCCACCGGCCGAATCGGCGCAAGGGTGATCTACGCGATTGAAATCCGTTCAAGAACTGCCTTCCATGAAAAACCGACGCCGGATGTTACAACGACACTCGGCTGATGCCCAATAGCCTGTCTGGCCGGCAGCTCTTTGCTCAGAGCAATACCGTTCTGAACGTCGGACTGACCATCAGCAACAACGAACACACCAGACCGACCAGCCACACCAGACTGCGCAATTTGGGCAGATCGGCGAGGTAGAACCACAAATAGATGATTCGCGCGATGACAAAGACGATCGCCAATGTATCAATCAACCATCCCGCCGTTTGGGTGGTGTGCGCCATCAGCACACCCACCGCAAACAAAATGAATGCCTCGATGCTGTTCTGGTGCGCCGCCAGCGCCCGCGCGCCGTAACCGGTCAGTTGCGCCTGTTGCTGGCGCGGCAGGTGATTGTTGTAACCGCCCTGCTCTTTCATCGCCTTGCCCACCGGCAGGCGCGCGATATAAATCAACAATGCACTGATAAACACACACCAGAACGGAATACTCATCAAACGACCTCTTTGTTCGCCTCAGGGAGAGGCGCCTCTGTAGGGGTATAGACCATTACATCGAGAACGTCGGAATGAAACTCGCGTCGGTACAGCACCAACACCACACCGGCGCTCATCAACATGAACAGCCATGGGCTGACGAACCACGCCAGCATGGTCATGCCGAAGTAGTAGGAGCGCAGGCCGAAGTTGAACTGGTTGGCCGCCATCGAAATCACCCGCGCCGCCCGCGCAGCGAACGCCTTGCGCTCCTGCTCGGAGACATGCCGCTCACCGATCATCGGCGCCGAACCGACCAGCACCGCCGCGAAGTTGTACTGGCGCATGCACCAGCTGAAGGTGAAGAACGCGTAGACGAACACCATCGCCAGGCACAACAGCTTGATCTCCGACATGCCTTGCGAGGCCTGTTGCACCATCGGAATGTCTGCGAGCAACGACACCGCGCGCTCGGATGCGCCGAGTACGGTGAGAATGCCGGCGAGGATGATCAACGTGCTGGAGGCGAAGAACGAGGCGTTGCGCTCCAGATTGCCGATCACGCTGGCGTCGGCGATGCGGTTGTCACGCAGCAGCATGCGGCGCATCCAGTCTTCGCGGTACAAGTGCAGCACGCTGGCCAGGCACGCGGTGTCGCGGCCCTTCCACGAGGCATAACGGGTGTAACCGCCCCAGCAGATGACAAACCAGCACGCGGCAAGCAGGTGGATCAGATTGGCTTGGATGAACGACATGCAATTCCTTGAATATAGATGCTGTACCTGTAGGAGTGAGCCTGCTCGCGAAAGCGGTGTGTCAGTCACCATTGAAGTTACCTGACACACCGCTATCGCGAGCAGGCTCACTCCTACATAAAAGCGATGCAGTTCTTCGACGTTAGCCTAGGGAAAAAGACACTGCCTGACGCCCATAAAAAATGCCCCGTATCGTTTGATACGGGGCATTTCTGTTTAAGCGCTGAAGACCCGCTTGTGGCGGGTCAGCCAACGTCAGGCAACCGCTTCGCTGCGCTTGCCCAGCAGGCGATCGCAAACCACTGCAACGACCAGGGTCATCACGCACGGCACCAACCACGCCAGACCTTGCTCGCTCAGCGGCAGGTGCGACAGCTGCGTCGGCATCCAGTCAGCCAGTCCGGCGCCTTTCAGCGCATCAATACTGCCGAACAGGAACGACACCAGCATCACCGGGCCGAGAATACGCCCGTGTTCATGCCAGAAGTCTTTGCAGAAGCTCAGCGCCACCAGAACGATGCATGGCGGGTAAATCGCCGTCAGCACCGGAATGGAGAAGGCGATCAGCTTGGTCAGGCCGAGGTTGGATACCAGCAACGAGAACGCTGCAAGGATGATCACCAGGGTCTTGTACGACAGCGGCAGCACGCGGCTGAAGTATTCGGCACAGGCGCAGGTCAGGCCGACCGCCGTCACCAGACAGGCCAGCGAGATCAGCACCGCGAGGAAACCGCTGCCCAGCGAACCGAAGGTGTGCTGCACGTAAGCGTGCAATACCGCTGCACCGTTGGTTGCACCGACGGCCACTTCATGGCTGCCGGAACCGAGGCGGAACAGGCTGATGTACACCAGCGCCAGACCGACACCGGCAATCAACCCGGCGATGATCGCGTAACGGGTGATCAACTTCGGCGACTCGACGCCACGGGAACGGATCGCGTTGACGATGACAATACCGAACACCAGCGCGCCGAGGGTATCCATGGTCAAGTAACCATTGATGAACCCCTGGGAGAACGGCGCCGCGACGTATTCCGGCGTGCCGTGACCGATGTCACCGGCCGGCAAGGCGAATGCAGCGATGCCGAGCACTGCCAGCGCGATGATCTTCAGCGGCGCGAGGAAACGGCCGACGGTGTCGAGCAAACGCCCAGGGTAGAGCGAGATGAAGAACACCAGCAGGAAGTACACCGAGCTGTAGAGGAACAGCGCCAGCGGGCTTTCACCGGTCAGCGGCGCCAGGCCCACTTCAAACGAAACGGTCGCGGTACGCGGGGTGGCAAACAACGGGCCGACCGCCAGGTAGCATGCAGCCGCCAGAATGCCGCCGGCGACCTTGCCGATCGGGCTGCTCAGCGCGTCCATCGCCCCACCGACCTTGGCCAGTGCAACGACGGTGATCACCGGCAGACCCACTGCGGTGATCAGGAAGCCCAGCGCGGCCATCCAGACGTGAGGTCCGGCCTGCAAGCCAACGATCGGCGGGAAGATGATGTTGCCGGCCCCAACGAACAGGGCAAATGTCATAAAGCCAAGTGCCAGGATGTCCTGACCTTTCAAAACTTTCATTAAGGTAATACCACACTACTGAATCGGAATTTAGAGGGGGATTGCCCTGTGTAATTAGGGAAATGCTGTCGATCCGTATGGGACTGACCCTTAAAGCGCGTTGCATGCCTTGTGGGCGGCAGACGCAAAAATGGCTGCTAGCCTAACGAATTTGGCTTACAAACGCACTGTTAGAGGGCGAACTATCCGATACGCGACGTTTTTGTGTCGCGTTTACGTATCTATTTTTCGTTGGGATGGCAAAGATCAAAAGATCGCAGCCTGCGGCAGCTCCTACATGGAATGATAGTTGCCGGCCATGAATGCATTCCGACCGTTCGCCCTGAAAATGCAATTCCATGTAGGAGCTGCCGAAGGCTGCGATCTTTTGATCTTCTGATCTGCAGAAACGACAAAGGCCACCCGAAGGTGGCCTTTGTTTGGTGAAGCGTCAGCTAAGCGCGAGGCTTACTTGACAGCCCAACCGGTCAGCTCGGCCAGGGCCTTGCCGATGTCTGCCAGCGAACGCACGGTTTTAACGCCTGCGTCTTGCAGTGCAGCGAATTTCTCGTCTGCAGTGCCTTTGCCGCCAGAGATGATTGCGCCAGCATGGCCCATGCGCTTGCCCGGAGGAGCAGTCACACCAGCGATGTAGGAAACAACCGGCTTGGTCACGTGTGCCTTGATGTAGGCAGCCGCTTCTTCTTCAGCCGAACCGCCGATCTCACCGATCATGACGATCGCTTCGGTCTTCGGGTCTTCCTGGAACAGCTTCAGGATGTCGATGAAGTTCGAACCCGGGATCGGGTCACCACCGATGCCGACGCAAGTCGACTGACCGAAACCGGCGTCAGTGGTCTGCTTCACAGCTTCGTAGGTCAGGGTGCCGGAACGCGAAACGATACCGACCTTGCCTGGCAAGTGAATGTGACCTGGCATGATGCCGATCTTGCACTCGCCCGGAGTGATAACGCCTGGGCAGTTAGGGCCGATCAGGACTACGCCCAGCTCGTCGCACTTAACTTTAGCGTCCAGCATGTCCAGGGTAGGAATGCCTTCGGTGATGCAGACGATCAGCTTGATGCCGCCGAATGCCGCTTCCAGGATCGAATCTTTGCAGAAAGGAGCCGGAACGTAGATCACGGATGCGGTAGCGCCAGTGGCTTCTACTGCGTCTTTAACGGTGTTGAACACTGGCAGACCCAGGTGTTCGGTGCCGCCTTTGCCAGGCGTAACGCCACCAACCATCTTGGTGCCGTATTCGATGGCTTGCTGGGTGTGGAAACTACCTTGCGAACCGGTAATACCCTGGCAGATAACTTTGGTGTCTTTATTGATCAGGACGCTCATTATTTGCCCTCCGCAGCTTTGACAACTTGTTGAGCAGCGTCGGTCAGGCTGGTAGCAGCGATGATGTTCAAACCGCTTTCTGCCAGTACTTTAGCGCCCAGCTCAGCGTTGTTGCCTTCAAGGCGAACAACAACCGGGATTTTCACGCCGACTTCTTTCACAGCGCCGATGATGCCTTCGGCAATCATGTCGCAGCGAACGATGCCGCCGAAGATGTTGACCAGTACTGCAGCGACGTTGGTGTCGGACAGGATGATCTTGAACGCTTCAGTTACGCGTTCTTTGGTAGCGCCACCACCTACGTCGAGGAAGTTGGCTGGCTTGCCGCCATGCAGGTTGACGATGTCCATGGTACCCATGGCCAGGCCAGCACCGTTGACCATGCAGCCGATGTTGCCTTCCAGTGCTACGTAGTTCAGTTCGAACTTGGCAGCGTGCGCTTCGCGCGGATCGTCTTGCGACGGATCGTGGAAAGTCTTCAGCTTAGGCTGACGGTACATTGCGTTGGCGTCGATGTTGATCTTGGCGTCCAGGCAGTGCAGATCGCCGTCAGCCTTGATCACCAGCGGGTTCACTTCCAGCAGAGCCAGGTCGTGATCCTTGAACAGCTTGGCCAGACCTACGAAGATCTTGGCGAACTGAGCAACCTGCTTGCCTTCCAGACCCAGCTGGAATGCCAGCTCGCGACCCTGGAATGGCTGAGCGCCAACCAGTGGATCGATAGTGGCCTTGAGAATTTTTTCTGGAGTGTCGTGAGCGATTTTCTCGATGTCCACGCCACCTTCGGTGGAAGCCATGAACACGATGCGACGGCTCGAACGGTCAACGACAGCGCCCAGGTACAGCTCTTTAGCGATATCAGTGCACGATTCAACCAGGATCTTGGTGACTGGCTGGCCATTGGCGTCAGTCTGGTAAGTCACCAGACGCTTGCCCAGCCACTGCTGTGCGAAGGCTTTGGCGTCTTCTTTGCTGCGAACCAGCTTGACGCCGCCCGCTTTACCGCGACCACCAGCGTGGACCTGGGCTTTGACAACCCACTCACTGCCGCCGATTTTGTCGCAAGCTTCTGCTGCTGCTTCCGGGGTGTCTACTGCGTAACCAGTGGAAACTGGCAGGCCGTATTCAGCGAACAGCTGCTTACCCTGATACTCGTGAAGATTCATGCTTTTTACCGTCTTCGTTAGGTACTGCGCATTCGGCGCTGCGCTCGATTGAGTGCCGCGCCACCTGTGACTGCTGCTTGCGTAGCCTTTCCGGATACCCGGTGCAACTACGCAAGACTGCGTCCAGCGGACATTCCGCGGTGAGACTTGCTCGCAAGGCTCACGACGGGCCGTTACCGCCGTGGTTTCTTATTGTCTGTTAACGCTTTTTGCGGTTGGCAATGTGGATGGCGCCGCCATTCACCGCCAAAGCAGCTTCGTGCAAGGCTTCAGACAGGGTCGGATGGGAGAAAACCATCATGCCCAGGTCTTCAGCGCTGGTGCCGAATTCCATACCGATCGCGCCCTGCTGAACCAGTTCTGCAGCGCTCGGGCCAATCACGTGCACGCCCAATACGCGGTCAGTCTTGGCATCAGCGATGACCTTGACGAAACCACCGGTATCGTTGGCGGCCATGGCACGGCCGGAAGCGGCGAACGGGAAGGTGCCGACGTTAACTTCAACGCCTTCAGCTTTCAAGGCCTGCTCGGTTTTGCCAACCCACGCGATTTCCGGGTGAGTATAAATAACCGAAGGGATCAGGTCATAGTTCATCTGGGCTTTGTGGCCCTTGATGCGCTCGACAACCATGATGCCTTCTTCCGAAGCTTTGTGCGCCAGCATCATGCCGCGAACCACGTCACCGATGGCGAAAACGCCCGGTACGGTGGTCGCGCAGTGATCGTCAACGTGCACGAAACCGCGCTCGTCGAGGGTCACGCCGCTGTCGGAAGCCAGCAGATCAGTGGTCACCGGACGGCGACCAACGGCTACGATCAGCTTGTCGAAAGTGATGGTCTGTTCGCCGTTGGCATCGGTGTAGTTCACAACGACTTCGTCGCCGTTCACTTTCGAGCCGGTCACGCGAGCGCCCAGTTTGATGTCCAGACCTTGTTTGGTCAGGGTTTTCAGTGCTTCCTTGGAAACAGCGGTGTCCGCTGCCATCAGGAAGGTGTCCAGTGCTTCGAGGACAACCACTTCCGAACCCAGACGCGACCAGACCGAACCCAGTTCCAGGCCGATCACTCCAGCGCCGATCACGCCCAGACGTTTAGGTACGGTCTGGAATTCCAGAGCGCCAGTCGAATCGACGATGACGTTCTGATCAACCGGAGCCGGTGGAATGTCGATTGGACGCGAGCCTGGAGCCAGGATCACGTTTTCAGCTTCGATGATTTCAACCGAGCCGTCTGGCTTGGTGACTTCGACTTTCTTGCCAGCCAGCAGTTTGCCGTGGCCCTGGATCGAAGTAACGCCGTTGGCCTTGAACAGGGTGGCAACGCCGCCGGTCAGGTTCTTGACGATGCCAGCCTTGCGGCCAACCATCGCAGCGACGTCCATTTTGACTTCGCCAGTCGAGATACCGTGAACGTTGAAGCTTTCTTTCGCTTCCTTGTATTTCCAGGAGCTGTCGAGCAGCGCCTTGGAAGGAATGCAGCCCACGTTCAGGCAGGTGCCGCCCAGGGCTTGCTTGCCTTCTGCGTCGGTGTACTTCTCGATGCAGGCAGTGGTCAGACCCAGCTGCGCCGCCTTGATGGCAGCCACGTAGCCACCAGGGCCAGCACCGATCACTACTACGTCAAATTTCTGCGACATTCAAAAAATCCTCTTTAGCAATAAAGCTACAAGCCGCAAGCGACAAGCTCCAAGCCCACCCCGCTCGCTTTGAGCTTGTGGCTTGAAACTTGAAGCTTGCCGCTGTTTTTTAGATATCCAGCAACAGACGCGCCGGATCTTCCAGCAGGTTCTTGATGGTCACCAGGAAGGTCACAGCTTCTTTGCCATCGATCAGACGGTGATCGTAGGACAGTGCCAGGTACATCATCGGACGGATAACGACCTGACCGTTGATGGCCATAGGACGCTGGATGATGTTGTGCATGCCCAGAATCGCTGCCTGCGGCGGGTTGACGATCGGGGTCGACATCATCGAACCGAAGGTACCACCGTTGGTGATGGTGAAGGTACCACCGGTCATCTCGTCCATCGACAGTTTGCCGTCACGGGCTTTTTTGCCGAATGTTGCGATGCCGCCTTCGATTTCAGCCAGGCTCATCAGTTCGGCGTTACGCAGAACCGGAACAACCAGGCCACGGTCGCTGGAAACGGCAACGCCGATGTCCGCGTAGCCGTGGTAAACGATGTCAGCGCCGTCGATCGATGCGTTAACAGCCGGGAAGCGTTTCAGTGCTTCGGTAGCCGCTTTCACGAAGAACGACATGAAGCCCAGGCGTACGCCGTTGTGGGACTTCTCGAACAGATCCTTGTACTTCGAACGCAGGGCCATGACTTCAGTCATGTCGACTTCGTTGAAAGTGGTCAGCATCGCCATGTTCGACTGAGCTTCAACCAGACGCTTGGCCACGGTGGCGCGAACGCGGGTCATCGGTACGCGCTTCTCGATGCGGTCGCCAGCGGCGAACACAGGAGCGGCGGCCGAAGGAGCAGCAGCCTTGGCAGGCGCGGCAGCCGGAGCGGCTTTCTTGGCAGCAACAGCAGCGACTACGTCTTCCTTGGTCACACGACCGCCCTTGCCGGTGCCGGCAACGGAAGCGATGTTGATGCCGTTTTCTTCAGCCAGCTTGCGCGCAGCAGGAGCAGCAACAGGATCGTCTTCGCCTTCAGCAGCAGCTGGAGCAGCGGCAGCGGCCGGAGCAGCAGCGGCGGCTGGAGCAGCGGCAGCAGCGCCGCCCGCTTCGATGGAGCCCAGCACTTCGTCGGACAGAACGGTGTCGCCTTCGTTCTTGACGATTGCGCCCAGCACGCCGTCGGCGGTAGCCAGAACTTCCAGTACGACTTTGTCAGTTTCGATGTCGACGATCAGGTCGTCACGCTTGACGGCGTCGCCCGGTTGTTTGTGCCAGGTGGCAACGGTGCCATCGGCAACCGATTCCGGGAAAGTGGGGGCTTTGATCTCGATAGCCATTATCTGTAGTTCCTTAAATTCGGTTTCAGGTGCGCGAAGGCGTTAAATGGTAAACGCGTCTTGCAGGAGTTTTTCCTGCTGCTCGGCGTGCATCGATGCGTAACCACAAGCAGGTGCAGCAGAAGCCTCACGGCCCGCGTACTCAAGTACGAGAGACTTGTCGAGGTTCCCGATGCTGCGACGCAAGTGGTGTTGGCTGCAGTACCAGGCGCCCTGGTTCATCGGCTCTTCCTGACACCAAACGGCATTTTTGACGTTGGTGTACGGAGCCAGGACTTCTTTCAAGTCGTCCTCAGGGAATGGGTACAGCTGCTCGATACGCACGATGGCAATATCTTCACGGCCTTCGGCACGGCGTTTTTCCAGCAGGTCGTAGTAGACCTTGCCGCTACACAGAACCACACGCTCGACCTTTTTCGGGTCCAGGGCATCGATTTCCGGGATCACGGTCTGGAACGAACCTTCGGCCAGATCTTCCAGGGTCGAGATGGCCAGCTTGTGGCGCAGCAGCGACTTCGGTGTCAGCACGATCAACGGTTTGCGCAGCGGACGAATCACCTGACGACGCAGCAAGTGGTAGATCTGTGCTGGCGTGGTCGGTACCGCTACCTGAATGTTGTGCTCGGCGCACAGCTGCAGGTAACGCTCAAGACGTGCCGAGCTGTGCTCAGGGCCCTGACCTTCGTAACCGTGTGGCAGCAACATGGTCAGACCGCAGAGACGGCCCCACTTGTGCTCGCCGCTGGTGATGAACTGGTCGATCACAACCTGTGCACCGTTGGCGAAGTCGCCGAACTGGGCTTCCCAGATCACCAGCGCGTCTGGCGTGGTGGTCGAGTAACCGTATTCGAATGCCAGTACCGCTTCTTCCGACAGGAACGAGTCGTACAGGTCAAAGCGTGGCTGACCGTCGTACAAGTGCGCCAGCGGAATGTAGGTGCCCGCGTCTTTCTGGTTGTGCAGCACAGCGTGACGGTGCGAGAACGTACCGCGGCCGATGTCCTGACCAGTCATGCGAATCGGGTGACCTTCAAACGCCAGGGTCGCGTACGCCATGGTTTCGGCGTAACCCCAGTTGATCGGCAGGCCGCCGGCTTGCATTTTCTGACGGTCTTCGTAGATCTTCGCAACCTGACGCTGAACCACGAAGCCTTCCGGAATTTCCAGCAGCTTGGCGGACAGTTCTTGCAGGGTCTTCAGATCGAAACGCGTGTCGTGACGCGCAGTCCAGGCGTGGCCCAGATACGGACGCCAGTCGACGAACAACTCTTTGTTCGGCTCTTTGACCAGCGATTTCACTACGTGCAGACCGTTGTCCAGCGCGTTGCGGTATTCGTCGACTTTCGCCTGAACACGCTCTGCGTCGAGCACACCGCCCTGGGTCAGACGATCAGCGTACAGCTCACGGGTGGTGCGCTGTTTGGTGATCTGCTGATACATCAGAGGCTGGGTGCCGCTTGGCTCGTCAGCTTCGTTGTGGCCGCGACGACGGTAGCAGACCAGGTCGATCACCACGTCACGCTTGAACTGCATGCGGTAGTCGATAGCCAGCTGGGTCACGAACAACACGGCTTCCGGATCATCACCATTCACATGGAGGATCGGCGCCTGGATCATCTTGGCAACGTCGGTGGCGTACTCGGTGGAACGCGAATCCAGCGGGTTGCTGATGGTGAAACCAACCTGGTTGTTGATCACGATGTGCACGGTACCGCCGGTCTTGAAACCGCGGGTCTGCGACATCTGGAAGGTTTCCATGACCACGCCCTGACCTGCGAAAGCAGCGTCACCGTGGATGGAGATCGGCAGAACCTTCTCACCGGTCGGGTCGTTACGACGATCCTGACGGGCGCGCACCGAACCTTCTACCACCGGGGAAACGATTTCCAGGTGGGACGGGTTGAACGCCATGGCCAGGTGAACTTCACCGCCGGCGGTCATCACGTTGGACGAGAAGCCCTGGTGGTATTTAACGTCACCGGAACCCAGCTCGACCTTCTTCTTGCCTTCGAACTCGTCGAACAGCTCACGCGGGTTCTTGCCGAAGGTGTTGACCAGTACGTTCAGACGGCCACGGTGGGCCATGCCGATGACGACTTCCTTGGTGCCGTAGGAACCGGAACGCTGGATCAGTTCGTCGAGCATCGGAATCAGGCTTTCGCCGCCTTCCAGACCGAAACGCTTGGTGCCCGGGTATTTGGTGCCCAGGTATTTTTCCAGGCCTTCACCGGCAGTCACGCGCTCAAGCAGGTGGCTCTTGATGTCGGCGGAGTACGTCGGACGACCACGCACGCTTTCCAGACGCTGCTGGAACCACTGGCGCTGCTCGGAATCGGTGATGTGCGTAAATTCAGCGCCGATGGTGCGGCAATATGTCTGCTGCAACGCTTCGTGAATTTCGCGTAGGCTCGCTTCCTCTTTGCCGATGAACAGGTCGCCGGCACGGAAGGTCGTATCAAGATCGGCATTGGTCAAGCCGTAATGATTGATCGACAGGTCTGCAGGTGCAGGACGCTGCCACAGCCCCAGCGGGTCAAGCTGGGCTGCCTGGTGGCCACGCATACGGTAGGCCTGGATCAATCGCAGCACTTCAACTTGCTTCTTCTCGTGCTCACTGCTCACGCTGCCGGCGGAAACCGGTTGGGCGCGGCGCTGGTTCTTTGCCAGCAGCACGAAATGATCGCGAATTGTGGAGTGCGAAACATCAGTGGCAGAGTTGCCGTCGGCAGGCAACTTCTGAAAGTAGGTGCGCCACTCTTCTGGCACAGCGTTAGGGTCGTGCAGGTAGAGCTCATAAAGCTCTTCCACATAGGCAGCGTTTCCACCTGAAAGGTAGGCGCTGTTCCACATGCGCTGCATCACGCTTTCTTGCATGCTTGGTCACCCTCGGTTAGGGGAACACCATCGATGTCGACACCGAGCAAACTTGCAGAAGTCCGAATGCAGCGACTAAAACAAGCCACTTAGGATCACACTGATAGTCCGGGTACCAGCCCGGATGCCCCTGCTTGTCTCATTTCTTCAAAATAAGAGCGGCAGCTTGTGGCTACTGCTCTGGTTATAGCCATGACGCGGGTTGAAGCCCGCGCCACAGCCTCTACGGTACAGCGGTTACAGCAGCTGAATCACACGCCGCTTGAAAGCAGCATGTTACGGATGTGACCGATGGCCTTAGTCGGGTTCAGGCCTTTCGGACATACGTTGACGCAGTTCATGATGCCCCGGCAGCGGAAGACGCTGAACGGGTCATCGAGTGAAGCCAGACGCTCGTTGGTCTTGGTGTCACGGCTGTCTGCCAGGAAGCGATAAGCTTGCAGCAGTGCAGCTGGACCCAGGAACTTGTCCGGATTCCACCAGAAGGACGGGCAAGAGGTCGAGCAGCAAGCGCACAGGATGCACTCGTACAGACCGTCGAGCTTTTCGCGCTCTTCTGGCGACTGCAGACGCTCGATGGCCGGAGCCGGCGTGTCGTTCTGCAGGTAAGGCTTCACCTTTTCGTATTGCTTGTAGAAGATGCTCATATCGACGACCAGGTCACGGATAACCGGCAAACCTGGCAGCGGACGAACAACCAACTTGTTACCTTTTACAACGGCGGACAGCGGCGTGATGCACGCCAGACCGTTCTTGCCGTTGATGTTCATGCCGTCGGAACCGCAAACACCTTCACGGCAAGAGCGACGATAGGAGAAACCCTCGTCCTGCTCTTTGATCAGGGCCAGTACGTCCAGCACCATCAGATCTTTACCACCGGTATCGATCTGGAATTCCTGCATGAACGGCGCTGCGTCCTGATCAGGGTTGTAACGATAAACGCTGACTTGCAACATGGCGGCCACCCTTAATAAGTCCGAATCTTAGGTTCAAAAGTCGGAACAGTCTTCGGCGAGAAGTTCACGGCACGCTTGGTGACGCGCTTGTCACCCGGGAAGTACAGGGTGTGGCACAGCCAGTTTTCGTCGTCACGGTCTTCGAAGTCTTCACGGGCGTGAGCACCGCGCGACTCTTTGCGGACTTCAGCGGCGATGGCGGTAGCTTCAGCCACTTCCAGCAGGTTCTGCAGTTCCAGCGCTTCGATACGAGCAGTGTTGAACGCCTGCGACTTATCGTTGATTTTCACGTTGGCGATGCGGGTACGCAGGTCAGCAAGCTGAGCGATACCTTTCTGCATGTATTCGCCAGTACGGAATACACCGAAATAGTTCTGCATGCAGTTCTGCAGCTCGCGACGCAGGGTTGCCACGTCTTCACCGTCGGTACGGCTGTTCAGCGCGTTCAGACGCGACAGGGCAGCTTCGATGTCGGCTTCGGTAGCGTCGTCGTATTCGATGCCGTCGGTCAGCGCCTTTTCCAGGTGCAGGCCGGCAGCGCGGCCGAATACCACCAGGTCGAGCAGCGAGTTGCCGCCCAGACGGTTGGCACCGTGAACCGATACGCAAGCCACTTCGCCTACAGCGAACAGGCCCGGGATGATCTTGTCGACGCCTTCAGCGTCCTGGGTGATCGCCTGACCATGAATGTTGGTGGCAACGCCGCCCATCATATAGTGGCAAGTCGGAACAACCGGAACCGGAGCAACAACCGGGTCAACGTGAGCGAAAGTCTTCGACAGTTCGCAGATGCCTGGCAGACGGCTGTGCAGTACTTCTTCGCCCAGGTGGTCGAGTTTAAGCAGTACGTGGTCGCCATTCGGGCCGCAACCGTTGCCAGCGATGATTTCTTTAACCATCGAGCGAGCAACAACGTCACGACCGGCAAGGTCTTTGGCGTTCGGAGCATAACGCTCCATGAAACGCTCGCCGTGCTTGTTGATCAGGTAACCACCTTCACCACGGCAACCTTCTGTAACCAGTACACCGGCGCCGGCGATGCCGGTCGGGTGGAACTGCCACATTTCGATGTCTTGTACCGGCACACCAGCACGCAGAGCCATGCCAACGCCGTCACCGGTGTTGATCAGGGCGTTGGTGGTGGACGCGTAGATACGACCTGCACCGCCGGTAGCCAATACGGTGGCTTTGGCGCGGATGTAGGTGGTTTCGCCGGTTTCGATGCAGATCGCGATCACACCGACGAAGTCGCCTTCCTGGTTTTTCACCAGATCGACAGCGTAGTACTCGTTCAGGAACGTGGTACCAGCTTTCAGGTTGCCCTGATAAAGGGTGTGCAGCAGCGCGTGACCGGTACGGTCGGAAGCGGCGCACGTACGGGCAGCCTGCCCGCCTTTGCCGTAATCCTTGGACTGACCGCCGAACGGACGCTGGTAGATACGACCCTGTTCGGTACGCGAGAACGGCATGCCCATGTGGTCCAGCTCATAAACAGCAGCCGGGCCTTCCTGACACATGTATTCGATAGCGTCCTGGTCACCGATGTAGTCGGAACCCTTGACGGTATCGTACATGTGCCAGCGCCAGTCATCGTTCGGGTCAGCGGACGCGATTGCGCAAGTGATGCCGCCCTGAGCGGAAACAGTGTGCGAACGGGTCGGGAAAACCTTGGTGATCACGGCAGTCTTGTGACCGCCCTGTGCCAGTTGCAGCGCAGCGCGCATGCCGGCACCGCCACCACCAATAATGATGGCGTCGAAAGAAATCGTTGGAATGTTAGCCATGAATCAGATACCCCAGAGAATCTGCACACCCCAGACGAAGTAAGCGAACATCGCGACGCCGCATACTGCCTGGAAAAGGAAACGTACTGCAGTCGCGGACTTGCCCAGCGCCATCGGCGTCAGGTAGTCGGTCGCGATGGTCCACATGCCGACCCAGGCGTGAGCGCCAAGGGCAACGAGGGCCAGCAGACTGAAGATACGCATCCCGTTGTGAGCGAACAGGCCGTGCCACTGGTCGTAGCCAATGCCCGGATTCGCTGCAAGGTATCCGATCAGGAAGATGAAATAAGCCGCGAGAACAACCGCAGACACACGTTGCGCCATCCAGTCATAGAGGCCCGAACGCGAAAGGTTCGTAACGCTGGTTACCATATCCAAACTCCTGCCAGAACGATCAGCACCACGGAAATGGCGATGATGATTTTCGAGCCCAGGCGGCCGCCTTCCAGCGTCTCACCGATGCCCATGTCCATGATCAAGTGGCGCACACCGGCTACCAAGTGATACAGCAGAGCGGACAGGAGGCCCCATGCTACGAACTTGGCCAGCGGGCTGGTCAAGCATGCCTTCACTTCGGCAAAACCTTCCTCGGAACCCAGGGATTTGCCCAATGCATAAAGCATGAAGCCAAGGCCCAGGAAGAGGATGATGCCGGAAACACGGTGAAGAAACGACGTAACGCCGGTGATGGGGAGTTTGATGGTCCTTAGGTCTAGGTTTACAGGTCGTTGGCTTTTCACGGCTTTTTTTTCACACTGAAGAGCCCCTAACAATCAGGGCAAAGTTGTTGGGGAGTGCACTGGTCAGGTAACCACCACCCAGGGATGCGACCCCCAATAAAGCAGGCCCAAAAGCCCTTGGCGGTCGGTGGCCGAGTATAGACAGTTAGGCTACTAATGACAACGCAATCACCTACCCCAAATAGCTGATTGCACAAGTCGAATAAAAGGCGTAAATGGCAGGCAATTTCGAGGAAAAAGTGCGCTTAAAGCCTTCTGGAGCAAGACTTTAGGCAAATTGACATTCGAATTTATCTCACTATAGTGGTGCGGGCCCTGCGTGGGGGGTCTGTCTGATGGTTCAAGCATAAATAGGAGGCCACATGGCTGACAAAAAAGCGCAGTTGATCATCGAGGGCGCAGCCCCCGTCGAGCTGCCCATTTTAACCGGCACCGTTGGTCCCGATGTAATCGATGTTCGGGGCCTGACGGCCACGGGCCGCTTCACTTTCGACCCGGGTTTCATGTCGACCGCTTCGTGCGAATCGAAGATCACCTATATTGACGGCGACAACGGCATTCTGTTGCACCGCGGCTACCCGATCGAACAGCTGGCTGAAAAGTCGGACTACCTGGAAACCTGCTACCTGCTGCTCAACGGCGAATTGCCGACTGCAGAACAGAAGGCCCAGTTCGTCAGCACCGTGAAAAACCACACCATGGTTCACGAGCAGTTGAAAACCTTCTTCAACGGTTTCCGTCGCGACGCCCACCCGATGGCCGTCATGTGCGGTGTAGTCGGCGCCCTCTCGGCCTTCTACCACGACTCCCTGGACATCAATAACCCGCAGCATCGCGAAATCTCCGCGATCCGCCTGGTTGCCAAGATGCCGACCCTGGCAGCGATGGTTTACAAGTACTCCATGGGCCAACCCATGATGTACCCGCGCAACGACCTGACGTACGCGGAAAACTTCCTGCACATGATGTTCAACACCCCGTGCGAGATCAAACCGATCAGCCCGGTACTCGCCAAGGCCATGGACCGGATTTTCATCCTCCACGCCGACCACGAGCAGAACGCTTCGACCTCCACCGTGCGTCTGGCCGGCTCTTCGGGTGCGAACCCGTTCGCCTGTATCGCCGCCGGCATCGCCGCACTGTGGGGCCCTGCCCACGGCGGTGCGAACGAAGCCGTGTTGACCATGCTTGACGAGATTGGCGATGTGTCGAACATCGACAAGTTCATCGCCAAGGCCAAGGACAAGAACGATCCGTTCAAACTGATGGGCTTCGGTCACCGCGTTTACAAAAACCGCGATCCGCGTGCCACCGTGATGAAGCAGACCTGCGACGAAGTGTTGAAGGAACTGGGCATCAAGGACGACAAGCAACTCGAACTGGCCATGCGCCTGGAAGAGATCGCCCTGACCGATCCGTACTTCATCGAACGCTCGCTGTACCCGAACGTCGACTTCTACTCGGGGATTATCCTCAAGGCGATCGGCATTCCTACCAGCATGTTCACTGTGATCTTCGCCCTCGCACGTACTGTCGGCTGGATTTCGCACTGGAAAGAGATGCTCTCCAGCCCGTACAAGATTGGCCGTCCGCGCCAGTTGTATACCGGTTATGAGTCGCGTGATCTGACCAAGCTGGAAGACCGCAAATAAGACCTGTCTTGCGATAACGTCTTAAGTTGTACCGGGAACGGCCTCTATTTATATAGGGGCCGTTTTTGTTTGTTTGTTTGGGTTTGGGATTTGGGATTTGGGGGCATATCCGTTGTTGCGGGAGCTGCCACTGGCGGTTTCGCTCTTACAGCGAGTCCCTTTTTCAAACGCCAAAAAGGAACCAAAAGGCTTTGCCCCTGGCGTACGGCACTTCGCTGAGGCTCAGTGTTCCCTCGCTACGGTGTCCATCCGGGGGCATCGCCTACGGTTTGCTTCGCTGCACCTCCTCTCGATGTATGCGGCTTCGCCGCACGGCGCTGCGCGCCTAACCCCCGGATGAACACCTTCGCTCGGCCTGCCGATGGGGCAAAAGATCAAAAACCAAAGCCAAAGCCAAAGCAGATCAAAAGATCGCAGCCTTCGGCAGCTCCTACACAGGATGAGCGTTAGCTCGGCTGCAGCTTTTGATCTTGATCCACGGGCGACGTCGGAAGGCTGAGTGGAGGGATTGATCCGGGCGTGGGAGCGCAGCGACCGTTTGGCGCAGCCAAACACAGCGAGAGGAGGTGCAGCGAAGCAAACCGTAGGCGCTGCGCCCGGATCGATCCCGGAGCGAAGGAACCCCGAGCCCCAGCGAGCGGGCCGCACGTAGGAGCAAGCCTTTTGGGTTACCTTTTCGGCGTTTGGAAAAGGTGACCCGCCGTAAGGGCGGAACCCTAAGCAGCCCTAACCGCAGCAACGGATATGGACACAAACCGCACAAAAAACACGGCCTGCCCGATAACCGCCCAATAAAAATGCCCCGATCTCTCAACCGGGGCATTCAGCACAACATTACAAAACCATCAAACCATCAATGCGAAACCGCCCCACTCGCCCCCAACCCAGTCTGCGAACGCACAAACTGCGGGAAGAACAGCGCGCGTTCCTTATCCGCAGCCGCCGACTTGTCAGTAATCGAGAAGAACCAGATCCCGACAAAGGCAATGATCATCGAAAACAGCGCCGGATACTCGTAAGGGAAGATCGCCTTCTCATGATGCAGAATCTGCACCCAGATGGTTGGGCCAAGAATCATCAGGCCTACAGCACTGATCAACCCCAACCAGCCGCCAATCATCGCGCCACGCGTGGTCAGCTTCTTCCAGTACATCGAAAGCAGCAGCACCGGGAAGTTACAGCTCGCCGCAATCGAGAACGCCAGGCCCACCATGAACGCAATGTTCTGGCTTTCGAAGAGGATGCCCAAGCCAATCGCCAGCACCGCCAAGGCAATGGTGGTGATCTTCGAGACACGAATCTCGTCCTTCTCGTTCGCCTTGCCCTTCTTGATCACACTGGCATACAGGTCGTGAGACACCGCCGAAGCACCGGCCAGCGTCAGGCCTGCCACAACCGCCAGAATGGTCGCGAACGCCACCGCCGAGATAAAGCCGAGGAAGATACTGCCACCAACCGCATTGGCCAGATGCACCGCCGCCATGTTGTTGCCGCCCAACAGCGCGCCAGCAGCATCTTTGAAGGCCGGGTTAGTGCTGACCAGCAGGATCGCGCCGAAGCCGATGATGAAAGTCAGAATGTAGAAGTAGCCAATGAAACCGGTTGCGTACAGAACGCTCTTGCGAGCTTCTTTTGCGTCACTCACGGTGAAGAAGCGCATCAGAATGTGTGGCAGGCCAGCCGTACCGAACATCAGCGCCAGACCCAGCGAGAAGGCCGAAATCGGATCCTTGACCAGACCGCCCGGGCTCATGATCGCTTCGCCTTTGGCGTGAACCTTGATCGCCTCGGAGAACAGCGTGTTGAAGTCGAAGCCGACGTGCTTCATCACCATCAGCGCCATGAACGAGGCACCGGACAGCAACAACACAGCCTTGATGATCTGCACCCAAGTGGTTGCCAGCATGCCGCCAAACAGCACGTACATGCACATCAGCACACCGACCAGAATCACCGCAACGTGGTAGTCCAGACCGAACAGCAGCTGGATCAACTTGCCGGCACCGACCATTTGCGCGATCAGGTAGAACGCCACCACCACCAGCGAACCGCAGGCAGACAGGGTGCGGATCTGGGTTTGCCCAAGGCGGTAGGACGCCACGTCGGCAAAAGTGTATTTACCCAGGTTACGCAGACGCTCGGCGATCAGGAACAGAATGATCGGCCAGCCCACCAGGAAGCCGATCGAGTAGATCAGGCCATCGTAGCCGGAGGTGAACACCAGCGCCGAAATCCCCAGGAAGGACGCCGCCGACATGTAGTCACCGGCAATCGCCAGACCATTCTGGAAACCGGTGATCTTGCCGCCCGCCGCATAGTAGTCGGCCGCCGAGTTGTTTTTCTTCGAGGCCCAGTAGGTGATGTACAGCGTCGCGCCAACGAAGGCCACGAACATCAGGATCGCAGGGATGTTCAGCGGCTGTTTGGCCACCTCCCCCGTCAACGCGTCAGCCGCCCAGACACTCGGCGCGAAAGCCGCAACACTCAATAGAGCCAGTAGACGCCGGATCATTGCTGAGCCTCCTTGAGAATCGCATTGTTCAGGTCGTCAAACTCGCCATTGGCGCGGCGCACGTAGATCCCGGTGAGGATGAATGCCGAAAGAATCAGCCCGACACCGATCGGAATACCCCAGGTAATCGAAGACTCAGGACTGAGTTTCGCTCCCAGTATGTGCGGCCCGTAAGCGATCAAAAGGATGAAGCCAGAGTAAAGCCCGAGCATGATTGCCGAGAGAATCCAGGCGAATCGTTCCCTTTTCTGAACCAGCTCCTTGAATCGGGGACTGTTTTGAATCGAGAGGTAAATGCTGTCGTTCATTGTTTTTATCCTCGCAGCACAAATTATTGTTGGAACATAGCTAATGTATGCGGCTGCGAGCGCGGTAACAGACGACCTTAGTAGTAGAACGCCATGACGTATTCGCCATTTTTCAGCACACACAAAAACCTGTGGGAGCTGGCTTGCCAGCGATGGCGTCGTGTCAGTCAACTGATTAGTCAACTGACCGACCGCTATCGCGGGCAAGCCCGCTCCCACAGGGTTTGCGTTGATCCGAAGCTATTTGTGGTTATTTGGTCCAGTCAGCCACGCGATCCGGGTGCTTGGCGACCCAATCCTTCGCCGCTGCTTCAGGTTTGGCACCGTCCTGAATCGCCAGCATCACTTCGCCGATTTCGTCTTTCGACGCCCACTGGAAGTTTTTCAGGAACTTGGCCACTTCCGGTGCCTTGGCATCGAGCTCTTTGCTGCCGATGCTGTTCACGGTTTCAGCCGCGCCGTACACGCCTTTCGGGTCGTCGAGGAAGCGCAGTTTCCACTTGGCGAACATCCAGTGCGGCACCCAACCGGTGACGGCAATGGATTCGTTTTTCTTCTCGGCACGGGTCAGCTCGGCGATCATGCCGGCGCCGGAACTGGCTTTGAGGTTGTATTTGTCGAGGCCGTAATCCTTGATCGCCTGATCGGTCTTGAGCATCACGCCTGAACCGGCATCGATACCGACGATACGGTTCTTGAAGGTGTCATCGGTTTTCAGGTCTTCGATCGACTTGGCTTTGACGTACTCCGGCACGATCAGGCCGATTTTCGCGTCCTTGAAGTTCGGGCCGTAATCGACGACCTGATCCTTGTTTTTCGTCCAGTATTCGCCATGGGTGACGGGCAGCCAGGCCGAGAGCATGGCGTCGAGTTTACCGGTGGCAACACCTTGCCACATGATCCCGGTGGCGACGGCTTGCAGCTTCACGTCATAGCCGAGTTTCTGCTTGATCACTTCGGCCGCTACGTGGGTGGTCGCAACGCTGTCGGACCAGCCGTCAACGTAACCGATGTTCAGGGTCTTGGTTTCCGCGCTGGCCAGTGTTGCGCCCATCGCAAGCGCCAGTGCGGCACCTGCGCCTAAAAGTCGTCGCATCTTCATCGTTACTTCCCCGAAATGCTGCGCCCGACGGATGACGGGCGGCGTCAACGTATTGTTATGGTGCACAGCGCCCCCATCACGCCTGACCGCAAACTCGCTGGACCATCAGTGGAGTGCTGACGCTTTCGATCATCAACCTGACGACGCTCGCGACCTGCTCTGTCAGCGACCTCAAGACAACGAGAAACGACATCAGAAGGCCATTAATCGCCTCTGAATAATTGACGCCAGACAATCCGCCCGAACTTTGCATGTGCAAATGATGCGAGCCACCAACCCCGGATAAATGCAGGTAACATGCGTCGCTTTGCAGCCACTCGGCCCGACCATGTCCGCGACGTCCCGCTTCCCCTTCCCTGCTTATTTATTTGCCTGCCTGCTGGGCCTGTTTGCCCTCGGCGGCTTCTGGTACGGCCTCGGTAAACCGGTGATCCTGCCGGACGCCGCGACGCCGACGCACAAGCTGCAATGCGCGTCCTATACGCCGTTCGATAAAGACCAATCGCCGTTCGACGTACCGTTCAAACTGCGCCCCGAGCGCATGGACGCCGACCTCGCGTTATTGGCGACCCGCTTTGAATGCATCCGCACCTATTCAATGACCGGCCTTGAAGCGCTGCCGGATCTGGCGCGCAAACACGGACTAAAGTTGATGATCGGCGCCTGGATCAACAGCAACCCGGTCGATACGGAGAAGGAAGTCGAGCTGCTGATCAAATCGGCCAACGCCAACCCGGACGTGGTCAGCGCGGTGATCGTCGGTAACGAAGCGTTGCTGCGCAAGGAAGTCACCGGCGCGCAACTGGTCCGACTGATCACCAAGGTCAAGAGCCAGATCAAGCAACCGGTCACCTACGCCGATGTCTGGGAGTTCTGGCTCAAGCATCCGGAAGTCGCGCCGGCAGTGGATTTCCTGACCATTCATTTGCTGCCGTACTGGGAAGATGATCCCTCGAACATCGATGCCGCCCTGCACCATGTGGCAGAGGTGCGTCAGGTATTCGGCAACAAATTCGCCCCCAAAGACGTGATGATCGGCGAGACCGGCTGGCCGAGCGAAGGCCGCCAGCGTGAAACCGCCCTGCCGAGCCGGGTCAACGAAGCCAAGTTCATTCGTGGTTTTGTCGCCATGGCCGAGAAGGAAGGCTGGCATTACAACCTGATCGAAGCCTTTGATCAGCCCTGGAAACGGGCGAGTGAAGGCGCGGTCGGTGGCTACTGGGGACTGTTCGATGCGGATCGTCAGGACAAGGGCGTGCTCGCCGGCCCCGTGACCAATGTGCCGTTCTGGAAAGAATGGCTGGCGGTCGGTGGTTTGATTTTCCTTGGCACGCTGATCCTTGGCGGGCGCGCCCGCACCACGCGTTCGGCACTGGTGTTGCCGCTGTTGGGCGCCCTCGCCGCTTGCTCGATTGGCGCCTGGGGTGATCTGGCGCGGGTGACTACACGGTTTGCCAGCGAATGGTTGTGGGTCGGCTTGCTGACGGCGTTGAATCTGCTGGTATTGGCGCATGCCGCACTGACGCTGAGCGCACGCACGGGCTGGCGTGAGCGTGCGTTCAATGTGCTCGAGCGACGTGCAGGCTGGCTGGTTGCGGCGGCAGGTTTTGCCGCTGCCGTGATGATGCTCGAGATGGTTTTTGACCCGCGTTATCGCAGCTTTGCGAGCATGGCGTTTGTGCTGCCGGCACTGGTTTACCTGTGCCGACCGGTGAGCGTGCCGCGTCGCGAGATTGCTTTGCTGACCTTTATTGTCGGTGTGGGGATTGCGCCGCAGTTGTATCAGGAAGGCTTGCAGAATCAGCAGGCGTGGGGCTGGGCGTTGGTCAGCGTGTTGATGGTCGCAGCCCTTTGGCGCTGCCTGCGCGTTCGCCAGGGCTGAAGATCAAAGGATCGCAGCCTTCGGCAGCTCCTACATGGGGATGGCGTACACCCTGTAGGAGCTGCCGCAGGCTGCGATCTTTTACGCTCTGACCAACCGCAACCCGGCAATCACCAGCGCAAACACCGCTAAAGTGGTGTTGTACAACGCCAGCGCCGGCACCCCGAACACCAGCGCCAGCACCGCCAGCCACCAGCCTGCCCGCCCGGGCACGACAAAACCGATCAGCGCCGCACCGAGCGCCGTCCAGCCCAGCACTTTGAAGTGAATCATCAGCCCAAGGTTGGAACGCAACTGGCATTCCCAGCGGCTGGCCTCATCCACGCAAATGCCCACCCACTTGCCGTCCTCCATAAAGCCATACCGCGCGGCATAACTGGCAGCCAGCCACAACGGCAACAGAACGAGCAGCAGAATCACGGGCAAGCGGCGGGACATGAAGCACTCCAAACATGGGAAATCGGCGGCCAGCTTAATCTGCCGCCAGCGGTGTGCAAGCGCTAACAACACTTAACTGTTCATTGATGCGGTGCAAAGTGTATCGTCCAGCTACTATTACTCGGAATTCTGCCTGTTTGGTGCCGATGCATGGCACTTTGGCGCAAACCCGGTGGTCATAGCCTGCGAACTTCATTCGGCACCTTCCTCTAAGGGATCTAGTCATGCTCCGTTCCTTGCGCTTCGCCGCGCTGTTCAGCGGCCTTATTTTGAGTGCGTCCGCACTGGCGGTGGACATCGATGCCGCCAGTTATGGCTATCCCCTGACCAACCCGTTCGAGGCGACCATCGCCACGACCCCGCCGGACTTGCGCCCGGAATTGCCGCTGGACGACGACATCAACCAGTCGGATCGCAGCCTGACGTTGCGCCCGGAGCGCGAGTTCATCCTGCCGGACAATTTCTGGGCAGTGAAGAAACTCACCTACCGGATCGCCACTCAGGACAAACCGGCACCGCTGATCTTCCTGATCGCCGGCACTGGCGCGCGCTATGACAGCACGCTCAACGAATACCTGAAAAAGCTCTACTACAAGGCCGGCTACCACGTCGTGCAGTTGTCCTCGCCGACCAGTTTCGACTTCATCAGCGCCGCCTCGCGCTTTGCCACTCCGGGCGTGACCAAGGAAGACGCCGAAGACATGTACCGGGTGATGCAAGCCGTGCGCGCGCAGAATCCGGAAGTGCCGGTGACCGAGTACTACCTGACCGGGTACAGCCTCGGCGCGCTGGATGCCGCCTTCGTTGCGCACCTGGACGAGACCCGTCGCAGCTTCAACTTCAAGAAAGTCCTGCTGCTCAACCCGCCGGTGAACCTCTACACCTCGGTGACCAACCTCGACAAGTTGGTGCAAACCGAAGTTAAAGGCATCAACAACAGCACCACCTTCTATGAGTTGGTGTTGAGCAAGTTGACCCGTTACTTCCAGCAGAAAGGCTACATCGACCTCAACGATGCGCTGCTCTATGACTTCCAACAGTCCAAGCAACATCTGACCAACGAACAGATGGCGATGCTCATCGGCACCTCGTTCCGCTTCTCGGCGGCCGACATCGCGTTCACCTCCGACTTGATCAACCGTCGCGGCCTGATCACCCCACCGAAATTTCCGATCACCGAAGGCACCAGCCTCACGCCGTTCCTCAAGCGTGCGCTGCAGTGCGACTTCGACTGCTACCTGACCGATCAAGTGATTCCGATGTGGCGCGCCCGCACCGACGGCGGCAGCCTGCTGCAACTGATCGATCAGGTCAGCCTGTATGCACTCAAGGATTACCTGCACGACAGCCCGAAAATCGCCGTGATGCACAACGCCGACGACGTCATCCTCGGCCCGGGCGACCTCGGTTTCCTGCGCAAGACCTTCGGTGATCGCCTGACCGTTTACCCACTGGGCGGCCACTGCGGCAACCTTAACTACCGCGTCAACAGCGACGCTATGCTGGAGTTTTTCCGTGGCTAAATATCTCCTGCTGATGGCAGCGCTCCTCTGCGCAGGCGTGGCCCAGGCCGACAACAGTAAAGCCAACGCGCCGGTGGTGGTCGACAGTGATGGCTTCAAAGAGCCGCTGTCCAAACTCAAATTCAACCCGGGGCTGGATCAGCGCGAATTCGAGCGCTCGACGCTCAACGCGCTGAACGTCTACGATCCGCTGGAATCGTGGAACCGTCGGGTTTATCACTTCAACTACCGCTTTGACCAATGGGTGTTCCTGCCGGTGGTCGATGGCTATCGCTACATCACGCCAAGCTTCCTGCGCACCGGTGTGAGCAACTTCTTCAACAACCTCGGCGATGTGCCCAACCTGGTCAACAGCCTGTTGCAGTTCAAGGGTCAGCGCTCGATGGAAACCACCGCGCGCCTGCTGCTCAACACCACCATCGGCATCGCCGGTTTGTGGGATCCGGCCACGGCGATGGGCCTGCCGCGCCAAAGCGAAGACTTCGGCCAGACCCTGGGTTTCTACGGTGTACCCGGTGGCGCCTACTTCGTCTTGCCGATCTTCGGCCCGTCGAACATCCGCGACACCGCCGGTCTGGCCGTGGACTACACCGCCGAATCGGCAATCAACTTCCTCAATGTGTCGGAAGTCAGCTCCAACCATCCGGAAGTCTGGGCGTTGCGCGCAGTCGACAAGCGCTATCAGACCAGCTTCCGCTACGGCCAGATGAATTCGCCGTTCGAGTACGAGAAAGTGCGTTACGTGTACACCGAAGCACGCAAGCTGCAGATCGCCGAATAGTTTTCGGCAGACACAAAAAGGGGCCATTCGATGCGAGTCGAATGGCCCCTTTTTTTTAGATCAAGGGATCGCAGCCTGCGGCAGCTCCTACAGGGGGTGCGCGATGCCCATGTAGGAGCTGCCGAAGGCTGCGATCTTTTAGCCTTTAACAGATTTCCAGATTTTGCCGACAACGGAAACCACCGCCAACACCACCGCACCAGCGATGATCCCCGCGACACCGTTGAGCAACATCGGCACCGCAAACCCGACACTGCCGGCCGCCGCACCAACGCCTTCAATCCAGTGATGCAGCACCGGCACGCCGTGGGTCAGGATGCCGCCGCCGACCAGGAACATCGCCGCTGTACCGACCACCGACAAGGTTTTCATCATGTACGGCGCAGCGCTGAGAATGCCGCTGCCAATCTTTTTGGCCATCTGCCCAGGCTTCTGCGTCAACCACAGGCCGAGGTCGTCGAGTTTGACGATGCCCGCCACCAGACCGTAAACACCGACCGTCATGACAATGGCGATGCCAGACATCACGATCACTTGCTGAGTCAGCGAAGCATCCGCCACGGTACCGAGGGTGATCGCGATGATTTCCGCTGAAAGAATGAAGTCGGTGCGGATTGCGCCTTTGATCTTGTCCTTTTCATACGCCACCAGATCGGTCGCCGGATCGGCCACGGCCTCAGTCAGTTGCGCATGCCCGGCCTCGTCTTCAGCTTCGCTGTGCAGAAACTTGTGCGCGAGCTTCTCGAACCCTTCGAAACACAGGTACGCACCGCCGACCATCAACAGCGGTGTCACCAGCCACGGCACGAACGCACTGATTGCCAGCGCCGACGGCACGAGGATCAGTTTGTTGACGAACGACCCCTTGGCCACCGCCCAGACCACGGGAATTTCCCGCTCGGCACGCACGCCGGAGACTTGCTGGGCATTGAGCGCCAGATCGTCACCGAGCACACCGGCGGTCTTCTTGGCGGCCATCTTGGTCATCAAGGCAACGTCGTCCAGAACGGTGGCGATATCGTCGATCAGCACCAGCAAACTGCTTCCTGCCATGAATCCTGTTTCCTTCTATGTATGAATGTTGCGAAGCATAACGCGACCACAGACCACACGGGGCATTCTTGAGCGCTGCGCGAGGCCGGTGCTACCATGCGCAACCGCCAGAACAGGCAAGGAACCACCGGGTTTATGAGCACAATCCGCGAGCGCAACAAAGAACTGATCCTGCGTGCCGCCAGTGAGGAGTTTGCCGACAAGGGCTTCGCTGCGACCAAAACCAGCGACATCGCCGCCAAGGCGGGATTGCCCAAGCCCAACGTCTACTACTACTTCAAGTCCAAGGAAAACCTTTACCGCGAGGTATTGGAAAGCATCATCGTGCCGATTCTGCAGGCCTCGACGCCGTTCAACCCCGACGGTGTGCCGAGCGAAGTGCTGAGCGGCTACATCCGCTCGAAGATCCGCATCTCCCGCGACCTGCCCTTCGCCTCGAAAGTATTCGCCAGCGAAATAATGCACGGTGCCCCGCACCTGAGCGCCGACCTGGTCGAGCAGCTCAACGGCCAGGCCAAGCACAACATCGACTGCATCCAGAGCTGGATCGACCGCGGGCAAATCGCCCCGATCGACCCTAATCACCTGATGTTCAGCATCTGGGCGGCGACCCAGACCTACGCCGACTTTGACTGGCAGATTTCTGCGGTCACAGGGAAGGACAAGCTGGACGAGGCGGATTACGAGGCGGCGGCACAGACGATTATCCGGTTGGTGTTGAAGGGGTGTGAGCCGGATCAGTAAGACCGCGGTGATGCTATCGCGAGCAGGCTCACTCCTACAGGGGAACGCATTCCAAATGTAGGAGTGAGCCTGCTCGCGATCAAGGCGCCACGGTTTCAGCTCAAACCCAAATGGCATCCCACAGCGGATAATCGCCAAGCTTCTGCACCAAACCCGCCCGCAGTGGGTTGGCCACAACATACCGCGCAACTTTGACCAAGTCCTCCTCCCGCCGCAGTGCCCGGTCATGAAAGCCTCGCTGCCAGAGAGGGTTGCTATCGCCAGTAGCCTGCCTTACCGCTTTAGCACTCAGTGACTTGGTCTTCTGCATCAGCTGACTCAAGTTTCCCTGCTGCAACTCGATCAGCCAGTGAAAGTGATCCGGCATAACCACCCAGGCCATTGAGTTGGCCAAGCCAGAATTCTGTGAATTGCGAAATTGATCGACGACCAGTCTGCCCAAGGTGAAATCCCTGAAGACGGGTCTTCTCTGGTAGGTATTGGTCGTTAGCAGATAAATGCGACTGGCTTCGGCGTAGCGTCCGAATCGCAATCGGTGTGCAGCAGGTAAATCCGGCATTCCTTTGCCCTCCATGATCAGGTCATGAAAGGCTAGTTCTGTGGATTCGCTTGTGTGGGCGGACCTTTGGCGGGATGTGTCTGGAAGGTAGCTATCGCGAGCAGGCTCACTCCTACATAGGGTTTGTGGTGTTTAGAGAATTTGTGTCAAAACACGACCCTTGTAGGAGTGAGCCTGCTCGCGATGACTCTTCTTCAGGCGCCGCAAGACCTCACGGATAAAAATCTCAAACCTCCTCCCCCATCAACCAGCGCAACGCCTGCGGCAGCGAGGTGTTCCAGTCGTCCGGGAAGGTGTGTCCGGCCTCGTGGGTGCGAGATTTGACCTCGTTGCCGTCGCTGAACAATTGGCGGAAATCGGCGCTCATCTGTAGATTGCCCGGCCCTTCTTTTTTGCCATTGATGACAAACACACGCTTGCCGCGCGCCTTGCTTTCGATGGGCGTCGGTTGATTGCCGCCGGGTGACAGCAGCAGTGCGCCGGCGTAATCGTCCGGGTGTTGCGCCAACAGCGCGCCGGCGTGTTGCGAACCTTGCGAGAAGCCCATCAGAAACACGCGTTTGCGGTCGATGCATTGCTGGGCTTCGAGGGCTTTGAGGCCTTTCTGCACGGTTTGATGGGTGCCTTCGAAACCGGGGCCGATCCAGCGGAAGCTGTCGACCGCGTTGATCATTTGCGTGCCGTTGATCCCCAGAATGATTGCGCCGGTGTCGGCCAGCGGCTGGTAGTCTGCATCCAGCTCGCCATTGACGCCGTAACCGTGCAGCCACACCACCACCGGGCGGCAGGCTTTGGGCGCAGGGATCTTCGCCGACGGATTGAGCACGGAAATCGCGCCAACCTTGCCCTCGGCGATTTTCTTGTAACGCTGCTGCGCGCTGGCCAGTACGGATTTGTAGGTGGCAGTGTCGCGGAGCTCGGAGAAGTCTTCGTCCCCTGCCAGCAGCGGGCCGAACCACAGGCCACGGTCATCGGCCTCCTGCAGATAGCGCAGCGCCAGTCGGTCATCGCCACGGCGGGCAAACAGCGCCGCCACCTGATAAGGCGCCAGCAGTTGCTTGGGATCTTCACGGGAGGCTGCCAGGTAAACCGCAATTGCCTGCAACGTGTCGGTTTCTTCGAGCTTCTCGGCCCGCTCCATCAACTCCGGTACATCGTCGGCGTTGAGCAGTGCAGAAACCACCGGGCTCAGCGCGTTAAAGGCGATTTCGTCGGCGTCGGGGGCTTCCGTCGCATGCAGGACGGGCGTGCAGAGGGTGATGGCGGCGGCCATCGTCATGGCAAATAGCGTCTTCACGCAGATCTTCCTTGATACATAAACGAGAGGGGCGGCAGTCTATAGACCCCGCCCCGCTTCGTCATCATCACGCCATCAGACGTGCTGATTTATTTTCCGGTCAGGCCGCCACCCCCGCATCCGCGCGCAGCTCGAGCGCCTCCACCGCTTTAATGGCGACTTGCTCATCGATGTCCGACAGATCGCCGCTGATGCCGATCGCTCCCAGCACATTGCCGGCCTGATCACGAATCAACACACCGCCCGGTGCCGGCACGACGCTGCCCTGACCCATGCTGTTCAGCGCAGCAATAAAGGCCGGGCGTTGTTGCGCGTCGAGTGCGAGCAGGCGCGAGCCTTTACCCAGGGCAATCGCGCCCCAGGCTTTGCCGATGGCGATATCCGGGCGCAGCAGGCTCGCGCCGTCTTCACGTTGCAGGGTGATCAGGTGGCCGCCGGTATCGAGTACCGCGATGGTCAGCGGCGCGGCGTTGATACCGCGCCCGGCGTTGATGGCTTCGTTGACCAGCTTGACTGCGACTTTCAAGGTTAAAGCGCTCATGGTGCCGTCCTCATTTTGTTATTGGGAAAGTCGTGGGGCTGCGCTTTTCTGCCGCAGCCCGATGCAACAAATAGAACACAATGAGTTATTTTTTTGTATACAATAATTCTCGAAAAGCGCCACATGCGACGAAAAGCCACAGTCAGACAGGCTTCCGACGAATGAAACAGGCGCTTGAGAAAATGGATTGACCTGCGCCGTCCGCCGTGAATACACTCTGCGCAAAGCCACTTGTATACAATTACAAAACGTAAAGAGGCACAAAACCATGAGCAAAATGAGAGCAATCGAAGCCGCCGTTCTGGTGATGCGCCGTGAAGGGGTTGATACCGCTTTTGGCATCCCGGGCGCTGCCATCAACCCGCTGTACTCCGCCTTGCAAAAAGTCGGTGGCATCGATCACGTCCTTGCTCGCCACGTTGAAGGCGCCTCGCACATGGCCGAGGGCTACACCCGCACCAAGGCCGGCAACATCGGCGTGTGCATCGGTACTTCCGGCCCTGCCGGTACCGACATGGTCACCGGGCTCTACAGCGCCTCGGCCGACTCGATTCCAATCCTCTGCATTACCGGCCAGGCACCCCGCGCCCGTATGCACAAGGAAGACTTCCAGGCTGTCGACATCACCAGCATCGTCAAGCCGGTCACCAAGTGGGCAACCACTGTTCTGGAGCCGGGCCAAGTGCCTTACGCGTTCCAGAAAGCCTTCTTTGAAATGCGTTCCGGCCGTCCAGGCCCGGTGCTGATCGACCTGCCGTTCGACGTGCAGATGGCCGAAATCGAATTCGACATCGACGCTTACCAGCCGCTGCCATTGGCCAAGCCAACCGCGACCCGCATTCAGGTCGAGAAAGCGTTGGCGCTGCTCGATCAGGCTGAGCGTCCATTGCTGGTTGCCGGCGGCGGCATCATCAACGCCGACGCCAGCGATCTGCTGGTTGAATTCGCTGAGCTGACCGGCATCCCGGTGATCCCTACCCTGATGGGCTGGGGCACCATCCCGGACGATCACCCGCTGATGGTCGGCATGGTCGGTCTGCAGACTTCGCACCGCTACGGCAACGCGACCATGCTGAAATCCGACGTGGTGTTGGGGATCGGTAACCGCTGGGCCAACCGCCACACCGGTTCGGTTGACGTTTACACCGAAGGCCGCAAGTTCATTCACGTCGACATCGAAGGCACGCAGATCGGCCGTGTGTTCACGCCGGATCTGGGCATCGTGTCCGACGCCGCCGCTGCGCTGACCGTGTTCATCGAAGTGGCGCGTGAATGGCAAGCCGCCGGCAAGCTGAAAAACCGCAGTGCCTGGCTGCAAGATTGCCAGCAGCGCAAAGCCAGCCTGCATCGCAAAACCCACTTCGACAACGTGCCGGTAAAACCACAGCGCGTTTACGAAGAAATGAACCAGGTGTTCGGCAAGGACACCTGCTACGTCAGCACCATTGGTCTGTCGCAGATTGCCGGCGCGCAGTTCCTGCACGTCTACAAGCCGCGTCACTGGATCAACTGCGGCCAGGCAGGCCCGTTGGGCTGGACCATTCCGGCAGCGCTGGGCGTGGTGAAGGCCGATCCGAACCGCAAAGTCGTGGCCCTGTCGGGGGACTATGACTTCCAGTTCATGATCGAAGAACTGGCGGTCGGCGCTCAGTTCAAACTGCCGTACATCCACGTCGTGGTGAACAACTCGTACCTGGGTCTGATCCGTCAGGCACAGCGCGGGTTCGAAATGGACTACTGCGTGCAGCTGTCCTTCGATAACCTGAACGCGCCGGAACTCAACGGTTACGGTGTTGACCACGTCGCAGTGGCTGAAGGCCTTGGCTGTAAAGCGCTGCGTGTGTTCGAGCCATCGGAAATCGCCCCTGCCCTGCGCAAGGCCGAACAGATGATCGAAGAGTTCAAGGTGCCGGTCATCGTCGAGATCATTCTGGAGCGTGTGACCAACATCTCCATGGGTACCGAGATCAACGCCGTCAACGAATTCGAAGACCTGGCGCTGGTCGGCAACGATGCGCCAACGGCGATTTCGCTGCTTGATTAACTGCTGACCGCTGATCGTTCCCACGCTCTGCGTGGGAACGCAGCCCGGGACGCTCTGCGTCCCAAAGCGGACGCAGAGCGTCCATTGAGGCATTCCCACGCAGAGCGTGGGAACGAGAATCTAGAACGGGAGACCACCATGCCGCGTTTCGCAGCCAACCTGTCCATGCTGTTCACCGAACAGGATTTCCTTGCCCGTTTCGACGCCGCCGCCAAGGCTGGTTTCAGCGGTGTCGAGTACCTGTTCCCGTACGATTTCAGCTCTGCCGAAATCAAGGCCAAGCTCGACGCCAACGGTCTGACCCAAGTGCTGTTCAACCTGCCGGCCGGTGACTGGGCCAAGGGCGAGCGCGGTATCGCCTGCCTGCCGGATCGGGTTGAAGAGTTCCGCGCCGGTGTCGATCTGGCGATTGCTTACGCACAAGTGCTGGGCAACACCCAGATCAACTGCCTGGCCGGTATTCGTCCACAAGGCGTTGATGATGTCACGGTAGAAAAAACCTTCGTTGCCAACCTGAAATACGCGGCCGACAAGCTGCAAGCGGCGGGCATCAAACTGGTGATGGAAGCGATCAACACCCGCGACATCCCGGGTTTCTACCTGAACAACACGGCGCAAGCCCTGTCGATTCGCGAACAGGTCGGCAGCGCCAATCTGTTCCTGCAATACGACATCTATCACATGCAAATCATGGAAGGCGATCTGGCCCGCACCCTGCAATCGCACCTGGGCGAGATCAACCATGTTCAGCTCGCGGACAACCCGGGGCGCAACGAACCAGGCACCGGTGAGATCAACTACCGCTTCCTGTTCGAACACCTGGATCGCATCGGTTATCAGGGTTGGGTCGGTTGCGAGTACAAGCCGCTGACCACCACCGAAGCAGGCCTCGGCTGGTTGAAGTCGCACAACGCAATCTGACAAACACATGACCCTGTAGGAGCTGCCGCAGGCTGCGATCTTTTGATCTTGTTATTTTGAAGATCAAGATCAAAAGATCGCAGCCTGCGGCAGCTCCTACAGGGAGACATACAAAAACAAGAGGATTTTCTCATGGCTAAAATCGGATTTATCGGCACCGGCATCATGGGCCACCCAATGGCTTCGAACCTGCAGAAAGCCGGTCACAGCCTGTTCCTGTCGGCGCACCACGACGCCGCCCCGGCCGACCTGGTTGCCGCTGGCGCCGTCGCCCTGGCCAACCCGCGCGAAGTCGCGCAGGAAGCTGAATTCATCATCGTCATGGTGCCGGATACCCCACAGGTTGACGACGTACTGTTCCGCGCCGACGGCGTTGCCGCTGGCCTGAGCAAAGGCAAAATCGTCATCGACATGAGCTCGATCTCGCCGACCGCCACCAAAGCTTTCGCCGCGAAGATCAACGAGAAAGGCGCGCAATACCTCGACGCACCGGTATCCGGTGGTGAAGTCGGCGCCAAAGCTGCGACCCTGAGCATCATGATCGGTGGCGACGCCGATGCCTTCGAACGCGCCCTGCCGCTGTTCCAGGCCATGGGCAAGAACATCACCCTGGTCGGTGGCAATGGCGACGGTCAAACCGCCAAAGTCGCGAATCAGATCATCGTTGCCCTGAACATTCAGGCCGTCGCTGAAGCCCTGCTGTTCGCTTCGAAAAACGGTGCCGATCCAGCCAAGGTGCGTGAAGCACTGATGGGCGGTTTCGCGTCCTCGAAGATCCTTGAAGTGCACGGCGAGCGCATGATCAAAGGCACTTTCGATCCAGGCTTCCGCATCAGCCTGCACCAGAAAGACCTGAACCTGGCCCTGCAAGGCGCCAAGGAGCTGAACATCAACCTGCCGAACACCGCCAACGCCCAGCAAGTGTTCAGCACCTGCGCAGCGATCGGTGGCAGCAACTGGGATCACTCGGCGCTGATCAAAGGTCTGGAACACATGGCCAACTTCTCGATTCGCGACAACAAATAAGCCACTGCCCCGTCGCTCGTTCCCACGCTCTGCGTGGGAACGCAGCCCGGGACGCTCCGCGTCCCTGCCGAAGCGGACGCAGAGCGTCCATTGAGGCATTCCCACGCAGAGCGTGGGAACGATCATCAGCATTAACCAAGAACAATAAGATTGGGAGCCCGCCATGTCGGTCGATCCGCAACAACTGCTGCGCGAGCTGTTTGCCACAGCCATCGACGCGGCCCATCCGAACCAGGTTCTCGAAGCCCATCTGCCTGCCGATCGTACCGGCCGGGTGATCGTCATCGGCGCCGGCAAAGCCGCCGCTGCCATGGCGCAAGTGGTCGAGCGCTGCTGGGAAGGTGAAGTCTCTGGCCTGGTTGTGACCCGTTACGGTCACGGCGCCCCGTGCGAAAAAATCGAAGTGGTCGAAGCCGCGCATCCCGTTCCGGACGCTGCCGGTCTGGCCGTGGCCAAACGCGTACTCGAACTGGTCAGCAACCTGACCGAAGACGACCGCGTAATCTTCCTGCTCTCCGGTGGCGGCTCGGCCCTGCTGGCGTTGCCGGCCGCAGGCATCACCCTCGCCGACAAGCAATCGATCAACAAAGCCTTGCTCAAATCCGGCGCGACCATCGGCGAGATGAACTGCGTGCGCAAGCACCTCTCGGCGATCAAGGGTGGCCGTCTCGGCAAGGCCTGCTGGCCCGCCACTGTCTACACCTACGCGATTTCCGATGTACCGGGCGACCTCGCCACGGTCATCGCGTCCGGCCCGACCGTGGCCGACCCAAGCACCTCTGCCGAAGCGCTGGCAATCATCAAACGCTACGGCATCGAGATCCCGGCTTCCGTGCGCACCTGGCTGCAAAGCCCTGAGTCGGAAACCGTCAAACCCGGCGACCCAAGCCTCGCGCGCAGCCACTTCCAGTTGATCGCCCGTCCTCAGCAATCGCTGGATGCCGCTGCGGTGAAATGTCGTCAGGCCGGTTTCAGCACGCTGATCCTTGGCGACCTCGAAGGCGAGTCGCGCGAAGTGGCGAAAGTCCACGCCGGCATCGCCCGCCAGATCATCAACCACGGTCAGCCATTGGCAGCGCCGTGCGTGATTTTGTCCGGTGGCGAAACCACCGTGACCGTGCGCGGCAATGGCCGTGGCGGACGCAACGCCGAATTCCTTCTGAGCCTGACCGAAAATCTCAAAGGCCAGCCGGGCGTCTATGCCCTGGCCGGTGACACCGACGGCATCGACGGCTCGGAAGACAACGCCGGCGCGATCATGACCCCGGACAGCTACGCCCGCGCCGCCGCCCTCGGTTTGAGCGCCAGCGACGAGCTGGATAACAACAACGGCTACGGCTATTTCTCGGCGCTCGATGCGCTGATCGTCACCGAGCCGACCCGCACCAACGTCAACGACTTCCGCGCCATTCTGATCCTTGAGAGCTGCAAATCATGACGCCTGATAAAAAGGTCAAAATCCTCGCCACCCTCGGACCTGCTGTCGATGGCATCGAAGACATCCGCGAACTGGTCGAGGCCGGGGTGAATATCTTCCGCCTGAACTTCAGCCACGGCGATCACGCCGACCACGCCAAGCGCTATCAGTGGATCCGCGAAGTCGAGCGCCAGCTCAACTACCCGCTGGGCATTCTGATGGACTTGCAGGGGCCGAAACTGCGCGTCGGCAAGTTCGCTGACGGCAAGGTGCAACTGCATCGCGGTCAGGCCTTCCGTCTCGATCTGGACGCAACGCCGGGCGATGAGCGCCGGGTGAATCTGCCGCATCCGGAAATCATTGCCGCGCTGGAAGCGGGCATGGATCTGCTGCTCGACGACGGCAAACTGCGTCTGCGTGTGGTGACCAAGTACGACGATGCGATCGACACCACCGTGCTCAATGGCGGCGAATTGTCGGACCGCAAAGGCGTCAACGTTCCGCAAGCCGTACTCGACCTCAGCCCGCTGACCGCCAAGGATCGCCGTGATTTGAGCTTCGGTCTGGAATTGGGTGTGGACTGGGTCGCGCTGTCGTTTGTGCAGCGTCCGCAGGACATCATCGAAGCCCGCGCACTGATCGGCGACAAAGCCTTTCTGATGGCGAAAATCGAAAAGCCTTCCGCCGTTGAACAACTGCGCGAAATCGCTGAATTGAGTGACGCGATCATGGTGGCTCGCGGTGACCTCGGCGTCGAAGTGCCGGCCGAGAGCGTGCCGCAGATCCAGAAAAATATCATCACTACCTGCCGCGAACTGGGCAAACCGGTGGTGGTCGCGACGCAGATGCTCGAGTCGATGCGCTTCTCCCCTGCCCCGACCCGCGCCGAGGTGACTGACGTCGCCAACGCCGTGGCCGAAGGCGCTGACGCGGTGATGCTGTCGGCAGAAACTGCGTCCGGCGAGTACCCGCTGGAAGCCGTGCAGATGATGAGCAAGATCATCCGCCAGGTGGAGAACGGCCCGGATTATCAGACCCAGCTCGACGTCAGCCGGCCGAAGGCTGAAGCGACCGTGTCCGATGCGATCAGCTGCGCGATCCGTCGCATCAGCAACGTGCTGCCGGTGGCGGTGCTGGTCAACTACAGCGAGTCGGGCACCTCGAGTCTGCGTGCAGCGCGGGAACGGCCGAAAGCGCCGATCCTCAATCTGACGCCGAACCTGCAAACCGCGCGGCGTCTGAGCGTGGCGTGGGGCATTCATTCGGTGGTCAACGATCGCCTGCGTCAGGTCGACGAAGTCTGCTCAACCGCACTGGAAATCGCCCAGGCCCAAGGCATGGCCGAACGTGGTGACACGCTGCTGATCACCGCCGGCGTGCCGTTTGGTCAGCCTGGATCGACTAACTCGCTGCGTATCGAAACATTGATTTAACCGCCCACCATGATCGTTCCCACGCTCTGCGTGGGAATGCGGCCCGGGACGCTCTGCGTCCCAAGAGCAGACGCAGAGCGTCCTTTGAGGCATTCCCACGCAGAGCGTGGGAACGATCAACTGCCCAGATTTTCTCAACATGCCTGCCAATCATTTCAACACCCACTGCCCCGACTGGGCCGAGGCTTTACTCAACGGTTTCAGTCAAATATTCCTCCAGCGCCATCCGTTGTGCGGCCTGCTGTGCCTGTTGGCGATCCTGCTGACCGCGCCGGTGCTGTTCGCCGGTGCGCTGCTCGGCGCCGTCGCCGGTTTGCTCACCGCGCAACGGCGCAACTACGCCAAGGCTGATCGTCAGGCCGGACTGTTCAGCTACAACGGCATCTTGCTCGGCTTGCTGCTGAGCCTGTATTTCCCGTGGTCGCCAATGCTGCCGCCGCTGATTCTCGCCGCTGGCGGTTTGAGTGCAATGGTCACACAGCAATGGCTCAAACATGTTTACAGCAGCCGATCGATTCCGGCCTACACCTCGCCGTTCGTGGCGATGAGTTGGGTATTGCTGCTGTTCGCCGAACCGTCGGCGCCGATGGCGCCTATCGAGATGACCACGCTGAACCTGCTCGCCGCCGAACTGCGTGGTTTGGGCCAGGTAATGTTCCTCGGTCATCCACTGGCCGGCGCGCTGATCGCCATCGGTTTGCTGATCGCTGATCGCCGGGCCTTTTGCTGGGCGTTGCTGGCGTCGCTGATCGGCCTCGGCTCGAGCCTGCTGCACCACGAAACCAGCGCTGCGCTTTTAGGCCTGGGCAGCTACAACGCCGTACTGGCCGCCCTCGCCTTCAGCAGCCAACGCCAACAACCGTGGCTGCCGCTGCTCGGCATCGTTCTCGCGCTGCTGGTGACACCGCTGTTTGCCGCCATCGGCCTGGCCACTTTGACCGCGCCCTTCATCCTCGCCGGCTGGCTGATCCGCGCCGGCATCCAGATGCTCGGTAAAACCCCGGTCGAGCATGCGCCTTGCGCTCATGGGGAGAATCAACCTAGGCTGCGCTGATCTTCGATTCAGGCATTTTCCATGGACAGCAGCAATAGTTGGCGCGAACGGCTTTACGTGATGATTTTCCAGAGCGACACCCTCGCCGGGCGTCGCTTCGACGGCATCTTGCTGTTGATCATCCTCGCCAGCCTGGTGATCGTGATGCTCGACAGCATCGACAGCATTCACCGCAACTACGCCGACGTGCTGGCCTACATCGAGTGGGGCTTCACGATCATCTTTCTCGGCGAGTACATCCTGCGCCTGTACTGCTCACCGAAGCCGCTGCGCTATGCCTTCAGCTTTTACGGGCTGGTGGATTTGCTGGCAATTGTGCCCGGCATCCTCGCCCTGTATTACAGCGATGCGCAGTACCTGCTGATCATTCGGATCATCCGTATGCTGCGGATCTTCCGCGTGCTCAAGCTCAGCCCGTACCTCAAACAAGCCAACTATTTGATGTCGGCGCTGCGCGGCAGCAAGCAGAAGATCGTCGTGTTTCTGGTCAGTGTCTGCACGCTGGTGACGGTGTTTGGCACGTTGATGTACGTGATCGAAGGCCCGGAGCATGGCTTCACCAGCATTCCCAAAGGCATCTATTGGGCTATCGTCACGTTGACCACCGTGGGCTTCGGCGACATCGTGCCGAAGACTCCGCTGGGCCAGGTGATTTCGTCGCTGGTGATGATCACCGGTTACTCGATCATCGCTGTGCCGACGGGAATTTTCACCGCCGAACTGGCCAACGCCATGCGCGGCGAACAGCTGCAACATGACTGCCCGGTGTGCAAGAAAAACAGCCACGAACATGGCGCGGCGTTCTGCTCGCGCTGCGGTAATGCGCTGTTCAAAAAACTGGAATAAGCAAAGAGCTTTTTAATCTTTAAACGACTATACGTGCCCCGTTATAGTCAGTGGCAATTGAACATCACCCCCCCCCTGTAGGAGCTGCCGAAGGCTGCGATCTTTTGATCTTGTTTTTATAAGATCAAGATCAAAAGATCGCAGCCTTCGGCAGCTCCTACATAAATAGATAACAAGGAATGCGCAGTGAAAAAACTCTTTGGCGCCTCACTTCTCGCCGCCGGCCTGGCCTTGGCCAACATCGCTCAGGCAGCCCCGACGCTGCTCAACGTTTCCTACGACGTGATGCGCGATTTCTACAAGGACTACAACACTGCGTTCCAGAAACACTGGCAAGCCGAGCACAACGAAAACATCACCGTACAGATGTCCTTCGGCGGTTCGAGCAAGCAAGCGCGTTCGGTGATCGACGGCCTGCCGGCTGACGTCATCACCATGAACATGGCCACCGACATCAACGCCCTCGCCGACAACGGCAAACTGGTGCCTGAGAACTGGGTCACCCGTCTGCCGAACAACAGCGCGCCATTCACCTCCGCCACCGTGTTCATCGTCCGCAAAGGCAACCCGAAAGCCCTGAAAGACTGGCCGGATCTGCTCAAGGATGGCGTGCAAGTGATCGTGCCAAACCCGAAAACCTCGGGTAACGGCCGCTACACCTACCTGTCGGCCTGGGGTTATGTACTGAAAAATGGTGGTGACGAGAACAAGGCCAAGGATTTCGTCGGCAAACTGTTCAAGCAAGCGCCGGTGCTGGACACCGGTGGCCGCGCCGCGACCACAACCTTCATGACCAACCAGATCGGCGACGTGCTGGTGACCTTCGAAAACGAAGCGGAAATGATTGCCCGCGAGTTCGGTCGTGATCAGTTTGAAGTGATCTACCCGAGCGTTTCGGCTGAGGCTGAGCCACCGGTGTCGGTGGTCGATAAAGTCGTCGACAAGAAAGGTTCGCGCGCGGCGGCGGATGAATATCTGAAGTACCTGTGGTCGCCTGAAGGTCAGGAGATTGCGGCGGCAAACTACCTGCGTCCGCGTGATCCGGCAGTGCTGGCGAAGTACACCGATCGCTTCCCGAAAGTTGATTTTCTGTCGGTAGAAAAGACCTTCGGCGACTGGCGCACCGTGCAAAAGACTCACTTCAATGACGGCGGTGTCTTCGACCAGATTTACAGCGGCCAGTAACACCTGACCTCATGTAGGAGCTGCCGCAGGCTGCGATCTTTTGATCTTGATCTTAAATACAAGATCAAAAGATCGCAGCCTTCGGCAGCTCCTACAGGGGGATTGTGTTTAGGCGATTACATCGGTGGGGTGACGCCGTCCTTGCCGGCGGAGATCGATTGCGCTGTCAGCGTGCCTTCCGCACTTTGCGTGACGAAGGTGACGATCTTCACCCCTACCTTCAGCAAGCTTCTGTCGCCAGGTGTCAAATTGACGATCGGCACATCCTCCGGCACCAGGATCTTCTGTTGCCCGCCCTTGTAGTTCACCGTCAGCACCCGCCCGTTGCTCACCACCAGATCGCCGACGCTGCCATTGGTCATGCTGCTGCCCTTGGCCAGATCGAACGGCCGATGACCATCGCCACTTCCGGCCAATTCCGGCGGAAACACATGCACTTCCAGCGCCTTGAGCGTGCCATCTTCCTGGGGCATTGCCGCCGAACCAATGTAACTGCCGGGTTTGATGTCTTCGATATTGCCCAGAGTGACGGCGCGAACCTTGGTGTCGCCGGTCAACTGAATCACCACGTTCTCGCCGCTGTTGACGTGGACTTTCAAGCTGTCCGGGCTGACCCCGGTGATCTCGCCGCGCACGCCGAAGCGCATCCCCGGTGCATCGGCGGCCTGCACGCTCGTCGCGCCCAGCAGGCTGATCAGGACAATCGTTGCGGTGTGGCGAAGCTGCTGACGAAACATTGCAATCCTCCGGTCATGAATGTTGAACAAACCAATGCAAACATAAGCACGCTATCGAACAGGATGTAAGTGAATGTATCATCGACCCTCAACGGTCGGACGCAAGGTCCGCCGATGGATGACTTGCCGAGTGCTCCTGTTCATTCCGCAACGGAATAACTGATATCAACCGCCGGCGTCTTCTGCCCGAGCGGTTTGTCCCATAGCCTCAGCGCATTCCCTTTCGCTGGATCGAGAAACCTTATGACCACCACCACTCACGCAATGACCCGAGGCATGGTGCTGCTGTTTGCCTTTTGCTGCGGCGCCATCGTTGCCAACATTTACTATGCGCAGCCGATCATCGGCCTGATCGCGCCGGACATTGGCCTGAGCGACACCATGGCCAGCTTCATCGTCTCGCTGACGCAGATCGGTTATGCGCTGGGCCTGTTCTTTCTGGTACCGCTGGGCGACCTGCTGGAGAACCGCCGGCTAATGATCATCACCACCGTGGTGGCGATTGCCAGCCTGTTGGCGGCGGCGTTTACCGATCAGCCCAATGTGTTTCTGCTGATCTCTTTGCTGGTGGGGTTCAGTTCGGTATCGGTGCAGATTCTGATTCCTTTGGCGGCGCATTTGGCGCCGGAAGAATCCCGTGGCCGCGTGGTCGGCGGGATCATGGGCGGCCTGCTACTGGGTATTCTGCTGGCACGTCCAGTGTCGAGTGTGGTGGCCGACCATCTAGGTTGGCGGGCGATGTTCATGATTGCCGCAGCACTGATGGCGGCGATCAGCGTGGTGCTGGCGCTGACTGTGCCCAAGCGCCAGCCAGATCACAGCGCCACCTATGGCCAACTGCTCGGCTCGCTGTGGACGCTGTTGCGCCAGCAACCGGTACTGCGTCAGCGTGCGTTTTATCAGGGCTGCATGTTCGCAACCTTCAGCCTGTTCTGGACCGCCGTGCCGCTGGAACTGGCGCGTAACCATGGCCTGTCGCAAAGCGAGATCGCGATTTTTGCCCTGGTCGGCGCCATCGGTGCCATCGCCGCGCCGATCAGCGGCCGCCTGGCCGACGCCGGCCACACTCGCATCGCTTCGTTGCTGGCCATGGTCTTCGCCAGCCTGAGCTTTTTGCCCGCCTTCATTCATCCGGCCTACAGCTTCATCGGTCTGGCCATAACCGGTGTAGTGCTCGACTTCTGCGTGCAGATGAACATGGTCCTTGGCCAGCGCGCGGTCTACTCGCTGGACGCAAAAAGCCGTGGCCGTCTGAACGCGCTGTACATGACCAGCATCTTTATCGGCGGCGCGTTTGGATCGTCGGTGGCCAGTGCGGTGTATGAGCATGGTGGCTGGTTATGGATCGTGATTGTCGGGAGTGCGTTTCCGCTGTTGGCGTTGTTGCGGTTCTTGAGTGCTTCCCAGCGTGGTTCATTGGCGACGGCGTAAAGCGTCAAAGGCTGACGGGACTGCCGAAGAAGAATGGCCCCTGTAGGAGTGAGCCTGCTCGCGATAGCGTAGTGTCAGTCAATGGATCTTTGACTGACACTACGCTATCGCGAGCAGGCTCACTCCTACAGGGACTTAACTTCGTGCATAACTGCACAGAAAGTATTCAGAGCGATGTTCGGTTGTTGTACAGCATGTGATGAGCCCACCCATTCCCCGCCAGCATGAATGCTATGCCACGCACCAGCGTTCCCCTGCGCGCGCCTGACGGTCACTCTTGAACCCAGCCACTACCGGCGCTTCCTCAGGACTTTCGACCATGACCCTGCAAGCAAAACTCGATGCCTTCAAAGCTGACTTCAAGGCCGGCAAACCGCCTTACAACGCCCCGGCCGACATCCATCCGGTGATGGAACGCGCCACCGCCGAACTGATCGCCTCCGGCGCCGCCAGCCGTACGTTGAAGGTCGGCGATACGGCGCCGCTGTTCACCCTCAAAGATCCCGAGGGGCATCCGGTCTCGTCCGCTGATCGGCTGGCACAAGGGCCTTTGGTGCTGACGTTTTACCGTGGCGTCTGGTGCCCGTACTGCAACATGGAGTTGCAGGCATTACAGGCTTTTCTGCCGGCGATTCGAGACGCTGGGGCAAGCCTGCTGGCGATTTCGCCGCAGATCGCCGCCAACAGCCGCAAGTCGCAGCGCATCAATGAACTGCAATTCCCGATCCTCAGCGATCCGCGCAATGACGTCGCGGCAGCCTTCGGTTTGCGCTTTGAACTGCCAGACTATTTGATCGAGCTGTACAAAAATCTGCGCAACGACCTGCCGACCTTCAACGACGATCCAGCCTGGACCTTGCCGATGCCGGCGCGTTATGTGATCGGTCAGGACGGCGTGATTCGTTACGCCGAGGTCAACCCGGATTACACTCAGCGTCCCGAGCCTGAAGCGATGCTGGATGCATTGCGTGGCTGAATCACTGACCTGCCCTGGAGTTGCCATGACCCGCCGTACCTTCCTCATCACCGGCGCCAGCAAAGGCATTGGCCGGGCGCTGGCCGAACATCTCGACCGCGCCGGGCATCGCGTGGTGGGGATTGCTCGCCAGCCGGATTTGAGCTTTCCGGGAATTCTGTTTCCGCTGGACCTGAGCGATCGCAAGCTGACCGGCGAAGTGCTCGCGGAGCTGGCGCGCACGTATGAGTTCGACGGGCTGGTGAACAATGTCGGGCTGGTGCGCCCGCAGGCTTTGGGTGAAATCGATCTGGACGCCTTCGATGACGTGATGCGGCTGAATCTGCATTCGGCGTTGCAGGCGACGCAGGCGTTGTTGCCGGGGATGCGTACGCGCGGTTGGGGTCGGGTGGTGAATATCTCCAGCCTGACGGTGTTGGGCATTACTCAGCGCACGGCGTACGCAGCGGCGAAAGCGGCGCTGGTCAGCTTCACCCGCTCATGGGCGCTGGAACTGGCGCAGACCGGGATCACCGTGAACGCGGTGGCACCGGGGCCGACCGAGACGGAGCTGTTTCGCGCCAACAATCCGCCGGGCAGCGAGGGTGAGGCGCGCTATCTGGCCGGGGTGCCGATGGGGCGGCTGGGGCAGCCGGAAGAGATTGCCTCGGCGATCGCCTTTCTGCTTTCCGAGCAGAGCGGCTTCATCACCGGGCAAACCTTGTTTGTCGATGGCGGCGCATCAGTCGGTAAGGCCGCAATCTAATCAACAACAAAAATCCCCTGTAGGCCTTCGCCTGCTCGCGATAGCGTTCGTCCAGCCGACATTGATTTGACTGACACACTGCTATCGCGAGCAGGCTCACTACTACAGGGGTTCCAAGATGACTTCGAGATAGTAAGGAACGCAGATGGACCGCCTCGCCGCCATGGAAACCTTCGTCTGCGTCGTCGAAACCGGCTCGTTTTCCGCCGCCGCCCGACGCCTGAATATCGGTCAGCCCGCCGTATCGAAAACCATCGCTCATCTGGAAAAGCGCCTGGCTGTCAGCCTGCTCCTGCGATCGACCCGAGGCCTGACTCCGACCGAGGCCGGGCTGGCCTTTTTCGAGCGGGCCAAACGCGCCCTCGAAGAAGCCGACGAGGCCGACAACGCTGCGCGCGGCATCGCCAGCGGCCTGAGCGGCAACCTGCGCATCAGCGCCGCCGTAACCTTCGGTCGCCTGCATATCGTGCCGCACCTGGGGCCGTTCCTCGATCAGCACCCACAGCTGAACATTGACCTGATGCTCGACGACCGCAACATCAACCTGGTCGAAGAAGGCATCGATGTGGCCCTGCGCATGGGCGCACTCACCGACTCGGGGCTCACCGCACGCAAAATCGCCGACTGCCGCCGCGTGGTGCTTGGCACACCGGCGTACTTCGCCAAATACGGCGAGCCCACCTGCCCCGCGGAATTGAGCAAACACCAGGCGGTCGTCTACAACCTCGGCGGCACCACCTGGCAGTTCGCCAAAGGCTCGGAACAACAATCGGTGGTCCTCAGCGGACGTTTGCGCGTCAGCGCGGCCGAGGGTGTACGCGAAGCAGTACTGGCCGATCAGGGCCTGACGCTGGCCTCCGAATGGATGTTCGCCCCGGAACTGGCCAGCGGCGCAGTGAAAACCGTCATGCACGACTGGACACTGCCTGATCTGGATTTATGGGCGGTGTTTCCAACGGGAAGAATGGCGAGTGCCAAGGCGCGGGCGTTTGTTGAGTATGTGCAGGGGGTATTGGCCAGTTGAACAGCAAGATCAAAAGATCGCAGGCTTCGCCAGCTCGTACAGTACGGCAAGTGCTAAGCCTCTAAAAAAAACGGCGATCCGAAGATCGCCGTTTTCATTTACTGCCCGAACTGCTTGCCCAGTCCCGGTGGCACGCCGTGGATGTTGGTGTCTTCCCACGGGCCGTTCGGGCTGATCGAGCGGCTCCAGCCGTTGTTCCAGCGATAGTAGGTGCGCTGGCGGTAGAAGGTGTTGGTCTGGTCGTCGAGGACGTAGACGCCGAGTTTCTGATCCCAGTGGCTGTTGCCGCCCGGTGGCGGAGCGAAGCTGGCCGAGGTGCGCGGCACGGGCTTGGCCGGTTTTGCCGGGATGCTTTTGCCTGGGGTCGGCGAGGTCGACGGCGTCGGACTTGGTTGCGACGGCGGGATCGGCGGCAGGTTGGTGGTCGGTTCCGGTCGTTGCACCGCACATGCACTCAAGCCCAGGGCCAGTGTGAGGACTGTGATTCGGGCGATGGTGTGCATGGCGGTGCTTTCCTGTTGTGCCCGGCTATTTGTCCGGGCTGTCGATGGTCAGTTTTTGTAGCGCAGTGGTGCTGCTGGCCAGAGGGCCGCTGCGACCGACCCATTCACCGGCCGTTGGCTGGCCGGCACGGGAGATGCGCGCAACCAGTTGGACTTCAGGGAAGTTCGACAGTTTCAACTGCGGCATCATTGCGTCGGCATCGCCCAGTTCGACGGTCACCGGCAGATCGGCCACGGTCAAGCGTTTGGCTGCCAATGGCGCGGGTGGGCCGGAGGTGGCGCGGGCGAAAATGAACACGCTGTCGCCCGGTTGCACTTTGCCTTTGAGCTCGCTGGCGAGGTCGACACTGACTTTCAACAGTGCGGTTTTCGCGGCTACAGGTGCTTGGGCGACCTTGCCGCCGCTGGCTTCGAGACGCTCGGCGGCGCGTTTGATCCCGCCTTGCAGCGCGGCGCGAGAGCTGTCCTCCGGCGGCAGTTGCGCCAGCAGACGGTTCCAGTAATCGATGGCTTGCTGATAACGCTCGCCTTCAAACGCAGCGATACCAAGCAGACCGAGGCTGGTGACTTCTTTCGGATCGGCCTTCAGCGCTTCGTCAGTCAGCGCCTGAATTTTCGCCGACCACTTTTTGCCATCCGCAAAATACTGCGCCTGCGCCCACTGGCCGAGCAGTTCCGGTTGACGACCGGCAAGGTTGGCAGCGCGTTCGAACATTTTTGCCGCGTCCGCCGGGCGATCTTGCGCCATGTAGGTGCGGCCGAGGAAATACAGACCTTCAGCAGAATCCGGTTGCGCCGCGACGGCGCGCTCCAGACGCTGGGTCATTTCCTCCATCGACTGCGGCGCCTGGGCGAATTCGCGGGTCAGTTCGACTTTGTCGGCAGCGCCGAAGTGCATATACAGACCCAGGCCCAACACTGGCACCAGGACCGCTGCCAGCAGCGGCAACGGTTTACCCAGTTTCGACACGCGCGGCGCGGCAACACCTTCGGTATCCGCCAGCAATTCACGTGCAGCCTCGGCGCGGCCGCTGTCCATTTGCGCAGCGTCGAGCACGCCTTCCGCCTGTTGCGATTGCAACTCGGCGACACGCTCCTGATACAGCGCAACGTTCAGGGCAGTTCGATCCTCTTCACGCTGGGCGCGACGCTCACGCAACACCGGGATCAGCAGAAAACTCAGGGCGACCAGAAGCAACAGCCCTGCGGCAAGCCAGAAATCAATCATTCTTGGTTTTTATCCAACAGTTGGTCGAGGCGCTGACGCTCTTCGATGGACAGCGCTTGCGGAGTTTCGGCACGCTGGCCGCGACGACGGCGGACGATCACCGCGATCACCACAACGCCACCGAGCAGCAGCCCGGCCGGGCCGAACCACAACAATGCGGTCTTGGTGTTGAGCGCCGGTTTGTAGCGGACGAAGTCACCGTAGCGATCGACCATGAAGTCGATGATCTGCTGGTTGTCCTTGCCCTCGCCGAGCATGCGGAAAATCTCTTTGCGCAGGTCAGCGGCAATCGGCGCGTTGGAGTCGGCGATGTCCTGGTTCTGGCACTTGGGGCAGCGCAGTTCCTTGGTCAACTCGCGGAAACGCTCGCGATCACCGTCTTTGGCGAACTCGTAAGTGTCGATGGCGGCATGGGCCACGCCGACCAGACTCAGGCCCAAAACCACGGCGGCTAAAAAACGCTTCATGGCTTGGCCTCATCGACCAGCGCCTGATACTTGGCCGCGAGTTTTTCGCGCCAGACCTGCTCATCGATCACGCCGACATACTTGTCGCGAATGATGCCCTTGGCGTCGATGAAGAAGGTTTCCGGCGCGCCGTAAACACCGAGGTTCAAGCCCAGCGAGCCTTCGTCGTCACGGATGTCCAGCGCATACGGATTGTGGAATTCAGCCAGCCACTTCAAGGCATCGGCGTTGGTGTCCTTGTAGTTGATGCCGTAGATCACCACGCCGCGCTCGGCGAGTTTGTTCAGCACCGGATGCTCGACCCGGCAGGAAATGCACCAGGTGCCCCAGACGTTGACCAGCGCCGGTTTGCCGAGAATGTCAGCCTTGGTCAGGTTCTTGTCGCCCTGCACGTTTGGCAGGGAAAACTCCGGGAACGGCTTGTTGATCATCGCCGACGGCAGTTCCGCCGGATCGAGGTACAGACCGCGATAAAGAAATACCGCCACCAGCAGGAAAATCGCCAGTGGCACCAGCATCAACCAACGTCTCATGCAGCCGCTCCCGTCATGCCCAGCGCTTCACGCACCTTGGCTTTCACCTTGACCCGATACCGTCGATCCAGCGCCGCCAGCAACCCACCGAAACCGGTGAGCAGCCCGCCGAACCAGATCCAGCGCACGAACGGTTTGACGTGCACGCGCACGGCCCACGCGCCATTTTCCAGCGGTTCGCCGAGGGCGACGTAAAGGTCACGGGTGAAACCGGCGTCGATGCCGGCTTCGGTCATCATCGAACTTTGCACGGTGTACAGACGTTTTTCCGGGTGCAGCACGCTGATTTCCTTGCCGTCACGAATGACCCGAATCGTGCCTTTGTCCGACGTGAAGTTCGGCCCTTCGAAGTGCTTGGCGCCTTCGAAGATGAAGTGATAACCGGCCAGGTCCATCGACTCGCCCGGCGCCAGACGCAGATCGCGTTCGGCACTGTTCTGGCTCGACAACACCACGCCCAGCGCGCACACGGCGATGCCGAGGTGAGCGATCTGCATGCCCCAATAACTACGGGTCAGGGTTGGCAGGCCTTTGATCAGGCCTTTGTGGCGAGTCTTGTCGACGATGTCGCGGGCGCCGGCGAGCAACACCCATGCTGCGAGCAGGAAAGTCGCGATCACTGCCCAGTTGAAATCGCCATAAGCGACACCGGCCACCACCGCCAGCGCGACGCTGCCGAGCAGCACTGGCGTGAGCATGCTGCCCAGCCACTTCACCGGCGTGTCCTTCCAACGGACGATCACGCCGACCGCCATGACCATCATCAGCAACGCCATCAACGGAATGAACAGCGCATTGAAGTACGGCGGGCCGACCGACATTTTCGCGCCGCTGAGGGCATCGAGAATCAGCGGGTACAGCGTGCCGAGCAGAATCATCGACGCGGCCACCACCAGCACCAGGTTGTTGCCCAGCAGCAGGGTTTCGCGCGACCACAGGTTGAAGCCGACCTGACTCTTCACCACTGGCGCGCGCAGGGCGAACAGCGTCAGCGAGCCGCCGACCACGAACAGCAGGAAGATCAGGATGAACACGCCGCGCTCAGGATCGGAAGCAAACGCGTGCACCGAGGTCAGCACGCCGGAACGCACGAGGAACGTCCCGAGCAGGCTCAGCGAGAACGCGGCAATCGCCAGCAACACCGTCCAGCTCTTGAACACGCCACGTTTTTCCGTGACCGCCAGCGAGTGGATCAGCGCGGTGCCGACCAGCCAAGGCATGAAGGAGGCGTTTTCCACCGGGTCCCAGAACCACCAGCCGCCCCAGCCGAGTTCGTAATAAGCCCACCACGAACCGAGGGTGATGCCGATGCCGAGGAACGCCCAGGCGACGATGGTCCACGGGCGCGACCAGCGTGCCCACGCGGCATCAAGGCGACCGCCCATCAACGCCGCAATGGCGAAGGCGAACGCCACCGAAAAGCCGACGTAGCCCATGTACAACATCGGCGGGTGAACGATCAGGCCGATGTCTTGCAGCAGCGGATTAAGGTCAGCGCCATTGCTCGGCATTTGCGGCAGGATGCGTTTGAACGGGTTGGATGTAAGGATCAGGAACAGCAGGAAACCGGTGCTGATCATGCCCATCACCGCCAGCACGCGAGCGAGCATGACTTGCGGCAACTGCCGGGAGAACACCGACACCGCGAACGTCCAGCCACCGAGAATCAGTGCCCACAACAGCAACGAACCTTCATGGGCGCCCCACACCGCGCTGAATTTGTAATACCACGGCAACGCGGTATTGGAGTTGTTCGCCACATACGCGACGGAGAAGTCGTCGACCATGAAGGCGTAGGTCAAAATGCCGAACGCGAACAGCAGAAACGCAAACTGCCCCCACGCGGCCGGCTGAGCCAGACTCATCCAGAAACGGTCGCCGCGCCAGGCGCCGACCAATGGCACCACGGCTTGAACCAGCGCAAAACACAGCGCCAGAATCATCGCCAGGTGGCCCAACTCAGGAATAAAAATCGCCGACGTCATCGATCAACCCTCCTTCACAGGTGTCGGGGCGGATTGACCGCTGTCTTTCAAGGCTTTGGTCACTTCCGGCGGCATGTACTTCTCATCGTGCTTGGCCAGCACTTCGTCGGCGACGACCACGCCGTCGGCGTTGATCTTGCCGAGGGCGACGATGCCCTGCCCTTCGCGGAACAGATCCGGGAGGATGCCGCGATAAGTGATGGTCACGGATTTGTTGAAGTCGGTGACGACGAATTTGACGTCGAGGGAATCCGGCGAACGTTGCAGCGATCCTTTCTCGACCATGCCGCCGGCACGGATGCGCGTGTCTTGCGGCGCTTCGCCATTGGCGATCTGGGTCGGGGTGTAGAACAGATTGATGTTCTGCTGCAGGGCGCTGAGGGCCAGGCCGACAGCAGCGCCGACCCCGACCAGAATGGCCAGAATGATGATCAGACGTTTCTTGCGCAGCGGATTCACTTGCCGTTCTCCCGGCGCAGACGACGCGCCTCTTGTTGCAGATACCGCTTGCGGGCCAGGATCGGCGCCGCCACGTTGAAGGCCAGCACGGCCAGGCAGATGCCGTAGGCCGTCCAGACGTAGAGGCCATGATGGCCCATGGCGAGGAAGTCGCCGAATGAAGCAAAACTCATCGAGCGGCCCCCAGACTGTGCTGCACTTCTTCTTTCACCCAACTGGCGCGGGCTTCGCGCTTGAGCACTTCAAGGCGCATGCGCAACAGCAGCACGGCGCCGAAGAAGCAGTAGAAGCCCAGCACTGTCAGCAGCAGCGGCAGCCACATTTCCGCCGGCATCGCCGGTTTTTCGGTGAGGGTGAAGGTCGCGCCCTGGTGCAGGGTGTTCCACCACTCGACCGAGTATTTGATGATCGGAATGTTGATCACACCAACGATGGCCAGCACCGCGCAGGCCTTGGCGGCGCTGTCGCGGTTGCTGATGGCATTGCCCAGCGCGATCACGCCGAAATACAGAAACAGCAGAATCAGCATCGAGGTCAGGCGCGCGTCCCAGACCCACCACGAGCCCCAGGTCGGTTTGCCCCAGATCGCCCCGGTGACCAGCGCCACAGCGGTCATCCACGCGCCGATCGGCGCGGCGCATTGCAGGGCGACGTCGGCCAGCTTCATTTTCCACACCAGCCCCACAACACCGCACACCGCCAGCATCACGTAGATCGACTGAGCGAGCATCGCGGCGGGTACGTGGATGTAGATGATGCGAAAGCTGTTGCCTTGCTGATAATCCGGCGGCGCGAAAGCCAGGCCCCAAACGACGCCGACGCCAATCAGCAGCAACGCTGCGATGCTCAACCACGGCAAGAACTTGCTGCTGATGCCGTAGAACCACTTGGGCGAGCCGAGCTTGTGAAACCAGGTCCAGTTCATACTGTTTCCATCACGGATGCCGCTCATCGGTGTGAGCAGTCTCAGGGTCTTTGCTGGTTAAATTTTAACCAGACCTCATTATTCGCCGACGCTGATCTTCAGGCCAGCAGCTATTGCAAAAGGTGTCAGGGTGATCGCCAGTGCGGTCAGGCTACCAAGCCACAGCAGATACCCGGTCGCCGGCATGCCTTGGAGGGCGGCCTGCAAGGCGCCACTGCCGAGGATCAACACCGGGATGTACAACGGCAGAATCAGCAGCGCCAGCAACAGGCCGCCGCGTTTCAATCCGACCGTCAGCGCCGCGCCCACCGCGCCGAGCAAGCTCAGCACCGGTGTCCCCAGCAGCAACGAAAACAACAAAACCGGCAGGCAGGCGGCAGGCAAACCGAGCATCAACGCCAGCAAGGGTGAGAGCAAAACCAGTGCCAGACCGGAGAAAAGCCAGTGTGCCAGCACCTTGGCCAATACCAGAAGTGGCAGCGGGTGCGACGAAAGGACCCACTGTTCCAGGGATCCGTCTTCGAAATCACTGCGGAAAAGCCCGTCCAGCGAGAGCAGGACCGACAAAAGCGCCGCCACCCAGACTAACCCCGGAGACAGGTTTTGCAACACTTGAGTTTCCGGGCCGACGGCCAGCGGGAACAAAGCAATGACGATGGCGAAGAAAATCAGCGGATTGGCCAGCTCCGCCGGGCGCCGAAACAGCAGTCGGGATTCACGCGCAACCAGCAGGCCGAAGACACTCATACTGCCCAGTTCCCCAGATCGATGTCGCGATAACCGGCCGGCATCCGGCTCAGCGTATGGTGCGTGGTCAACACCACCAGACCACCGCGCTCGCAGTGAGCCGCCAAATGCTCTTCGAGTTGCGCCACGCCCTGCTTGTCCAGCGCGGTGAACGGCTCGTCGAGAATCCACAGCGGTGGGCTGTCCAGATACAAGCGTGCCAATGCCACGCGGCGTTGTTGACCGGCGGACAGGCTGTGGCAGGGAACATCTTCGAAACCGCGCAATCCTACAGCTGCCAGCGCTTGCCAGATGGCCTCGCGTTCGGCGGGATGATGCAGGGCGCAGAGCCACGACAGGTTCTCTTCCGGGGTCAGCAGATCCTTGATCCCGGCGGCGTGGCCGATCCACAACAGGTTGCGCGCCAGTTCACTGCGTTGTTCGGTCAATGGTTGACCATTGAGCAGGACTTGACCGTCGGTCGGTTGCATCAACCCGGCCAACAGGCGCAACAAACTGGTTTTACCGCTGCCGTTGGGACCGCTGATCTGCACCATATCGCCACTGGCCAGTCTCAATTCGAGATTTTCGAAAAGCAGCCTGAGGTCACGTTCACACGCGAGGGCAACGGTTTGCAGGACAGGACTGGTCAAGGGATCACGGGCCTTATACGGTTCAAGTCGGCTCTGGCGCGGCCGTTAAAGAGATGCAGCATAAATGCAATGACGGCTTGATCTAGAGAGCTGCGTCAAACAATTGCTATGTTTTTTGAACGAAGCGCAAGACGGGCGGCATTATACATGCCGTGCCTTACTCTCAAGAGTGCAATTTCCTCAGGTTGTGTCCGCGTATGACAGGCGAAATGAACATCCTCCCGCTCCCGCCCACCACCCCGGCGACCGTTCGCCCGCAGGTGGGTGAGCTGCTCAAGCTGCTGACACCGGTTGAAGGCTTGATCGGCGCCGGACAGAGCGCCAAGGCCGAGGTGTTGTCGCTCAAGCAGGCGGACCAGACCTTTCAACTGTTGCTCAAGGTGACCCTCGACAGCGGTCGCCAGACCACCGTGCAGGCGACCAGCAATTTGCCGCTGGCACAGGGCACCAGCCTCGCGATCACCCAGCCATCGGCGGGCAATCTGGCGATTACCGTGCAGCAAGCGATTGCCAGCAGCGTCGCCGCCCTCACCCGCATCGACACCGCGCAGTTGCCGGCCGGCACGCTGCTGCAAGGCAAGGTACTGACGTCGCAGGCTCTGCCGCAGACGCCGGGGCAAGCGACGGTGTTTCGTTCGATGGTCAGCCTGCTCAACACGGCGTTAAGCGGCAGCACCTTGACCGTCGACAGCCCGCAGCCGCTGCGCATCGGTACGCTGTTGTCGGCGCTGGTGCAGGATTCGCAGACCCTCAAGTTTGTGCCGATGAGCAGCCGCCAGGAGCAATTGGCGGTAAGCCAGCAACTGCTCGGCCAACAAAGCCGCCAGGGTTCACTGGATGGCTTGCTCAAGGCCTTGCAGAACTTGCCGCCGGCCACCGATCAAACCTCGGCGGACTTGCGTGCCGTGGTCGATAAACTGCTCGCCAGCCTGCCCGACGTGCAACAACTGAGCACCGCCAAAGGCGTAGCGCTGGCCCTGGCCAACAGCGGCGCCTTTCTCGAAGCCAAACTGCTCACCGGGCAAAACCCGACGCTGACCCCGGACATGAAAGGTGACCTGCTCAAACTGATCGCGCAACTGACGCCGGGCTTACCGAGCAGCACCAGTTTCAACGCCATCATCGCCGCCAATACGCTGGCGCAGGCGCTGCCGAGTTTCGTGCGCAATGCGCTCGGCACACTGGGCCAGGTCAGCGCCAAACCCGCGCCGAGCAGCTTTCCCCTGCCCGACCGCTTGCTGCAAAGCCTGGAAGGCGAAGGCGATCTGGAGCAGTTGCTGCGCCTGGCCGCCGCCGCCGTCTCGCGCCTGCAAAGCCATCAACTGTCGAGCCTGGAACAGACTGGCGTCACCGATGATGGCCGCCTGCTCAGCACCTGGCAGCTGGAAATCCCCATGCGCAACCTGCAGGATATCGTGCCATTGCAGGTCAAGTTTCAGCGCGAAGAAGCGCCGGAGAAAGAACCGCAGCAGAACGAACGCCGCGACGAGCGTGAAGCCAGACAACAATTGTGGCGCGTCGATCTGGCGTTCGACATGGAACCGCTCGGGCCGATGCAGATTCAGGCGCAACTGATCAGCGGCAGCCTGTCGAGTCAGCTGTGGGCCGAACGGCCATACACCGCCGACCTGATCCAGACGAACCTGTTCGCACTGCGCCAGCGTTTGCTCGATTCCGGGCTGAACGTCGGCGATCTCGACTGCCACCTCGGCACCCCGCCGCAAGGCAACCAAACCCGTCTCGAACACCGCTGGGTCGACGAAACCGCATGAACGATTCCACCGCACCACGCCAGGCCATCGCCCTCAAATACGACGGCAGCCACGCGCCGACCCTCACCGCCAAGGGTGATGAAGAACTGGCCGAAGAAATTTTGCGCATTGCCCGCGATTATGAAGTGCCAATCTACGAAAACGCCGAGCTGGTACGGTTGTTGGCGCGGATGGAATTGGGCGACAGCATTCCGGAAGAGTTGTACCGCACGATCGCCGAGATCATCGCGTTTGCCTGGAGCCTGAAGGGCAAATTCCCCGAGGGGCAGGACCCGGACGCGCCGATGGTCGAGAAGGACATCACCGATCGCGGCGACGATTATTAATCCTTAAATGCAAAAGATCGCAGCCTTCGGCAGCTCCTACATGAGATCTCTGTAGGAGCTGCCGAAGGCTGCGATCTTTTGATCTTGCTGCTAGTTCTTGTGAAGCTTGCGCATCAATTCCGCCTCAGCCTGGGTCAACCCACACGACTGAGTCAGTTCATCAACGCTGGCGCCCATGCCCACCAGTTTCGCCGCCTGGGCGAACGACAGGCTGGATGGATCGCGCTGTTCCAGCTGAACGATCTTGTCCGGCAACGGGCTCACCACCGCACGCAACTCGTGCAGCGCTTCGCCCATGCGCACATTACCGTTCTGGTAATCGTCAACACGTTTGGCCAGGTCCTTGATGCGCTGATCACGCAGCGCATCGCCCTGAGCCTGTTGTGCGGCAATCACTTTTTGCGCCTTGATGTACGACACAAACATTGCCAGCGTGCCTGCCCAGAATAGGAACAGGACAATGACCGCGACCTCGAGAATCAATCAGATATTCTCCAGGTCCGACCATTCTTCTTCGCTCATCATCTTGTCCAGCTCGACCAGGATCAGCAACTCGTTGTTCTTGTTGCACACGCCCTGGATGAACTTGGCCGACTCTTCGTTACCGACGTTCGGCGCCGTTTCGATTTCCGACTGACGCAGGTAAACCACTTCGGCGACGCTGTCGACCATGATGCCGACGACTTGCTTGTCGGCTTCGATGATGACGATACGGGTGTTGTCGCTGATCTCGCCGCTGTTCAGGCCGAAGCGCTGGCGGGTGTCGATCACGGTGACCACGTTACCGCGCAGGTTGATGATGCCCAGCACGTAGCTTGGCGCACCCGGCACTGGAGCGATCTCGGTGTAGCGCAGCACTTCCTGCACGCGCATCACGTTGATGCCGTAGGTTTCGTTGTCCAGCTTGAAGGTCACCCATTGCAGGATCGGATCTTCAGAACCTTTTGCATTCGTCGCCTGATTACTCATACCTGACCCCTCGAAAAAACCGCTCTGGGCGGTGTGTGTTCTGTGTGGCGGCATTCAACAATGCCGTCGCCTGATTGTTATGTCGGCTGCTATGTCGGTTTATGTAGCGGCTTGTGGCCGCCAAGGTGCTTTGCCCCACCGCTGGCGATCAACTCGGCCAGAGCGGAAACGTCAAGCAATGCACACATGTGCTCAATCACCGTGCCGGCGAGCCATGGCCGCTGACCCCGGTGACTTCTCCATTTGATTTCATTCGGGTCAAGGCGCAACGAGCGACTGACCTGATGCACTGCCAGGCCCCACTCGTAACCTTGTACCGAAATCACGTACTGCAGGCCCTGACGGAAGTCATCGCGGTAGCGATCCGGCATGACCCAACGCGCAGTGTCCAAAACTTTCAGGTTGCCGGCCTGGCTCGGCAAAATCCCGAGGAACCATTCCGGCTGACCGAACAGCGGCGTCAGCTCATGGCCGGCCAGCGAATAGATCGAACCGAGGCACACCAGCGGCACCGCGAGGGTCAGCCCGGCGACGTCGAACAACAGACATTCGAACGCTTCGGACGCCCAGGCCGGACGGCCATCGGTTTCCACCGGTGGCGGCGTGTTGTTTGGCGGCAGATGCACTTCCACCAGCGGCGGCACCAGCGTCTGCTCGACAGGCGCGGGTGCGACCGGAGCTGGAACTGGAGCCGGTTCGACCACAGTCGGTTGCGGTGCGGTTTTCAGCAACTGTGTTTGCAGCAGCGGAGCGAGCGTCGAGACCGATGCACGGACCGGCGCTGCTTCCTCGATCAAAGCCACCGGCGCTTTGGCAACCGCTGCAACGGCAGGCGCGGCAACCGGCGCAGCAGGCCTGGCCGCTTTCTGCGCGTCACGGGCCTGCTCTTCCAGCACTGCGGCTTGGAACTCGTCCAGCGCCTCGGTACTTTCTTCGACAACTTCGACCGGCGTCGGCAACGCGCCAGGAATTTCCTGCAGCAAACTGTCCAGATACGACTGCAAGGCCAACTGCGGCTTCGACGTCAACTTCAAAGGCCGATTCATGCACAGTCCCCTGTAGGAGCTGCGGAACGCTGCGATCTTTTGATCTTTTCAGGAGCGCCACAAGGCAAGATCAAAAGATCGCAGCCTGCGGCAGCTCCTACAAGGTTCAACGTCATTCAAGCCACCTGCGGAACAAGTTGTTGCGCCAACAGATGCTTGAGCAGCGCGCGATACGCCAGCACGCCACGGCTCTTGCCGTCGAATTGCGAAGGCGTGACACCGGCACGGCTGGCATCGCGCAGACGGGTATCGACCGGGATGTAACCCTGCCAGATCTCGTCAGGGAATTTGTCCCGCAGCACACGCAAGGTGTGCATCGATGCCTGCGTACGGCGATCAAACAAGGTCGGCACGATGCTGAACGGCAGCGCCTGTTTGCGCGAACGATTGATCATCGCCAAGGTGTTGACCATGCGCTCCAGGCCTTTGACGGCCAGATGCTCGGTCTGCACCGGGATCACCAGTTGCTGGCTCGCGGCAAGCGCGTTGACCATCAAGACGCCGAGCAACGGCGGGCTGTCGATCACGGCGTAATCGAAGTCTTGCCACAATTGCGCCAGACTCTTGGCGATCACCAGACCGAGACCACTCTGCCCGGGCGACTGACGCTCAAGGGTCGCCAGCGCGGTGCTCGACGGCAACAGCGAAATACGTTCGTCGCTGGTCGACAACAGCAACTGCCCCGGCAGGCCTTGCGGCACGCTGCCCTTGTGCAGAAACAGGTCGTAGTTGCTGTGTTCCAGGCTGTCGGGGTCGTAACCGAAATAACTGGTCATCGAGCCGTGCGGGTCGAGATCGACCACAACCACGCGCTTGCCCGCCTCGGCCAGCAATCCGGCTAAAGCGATGGAGGATGTGGTTTTACCGACACCACCCTTTTGATTGGCGACTGCCCAGACTCTCATTCAGTTCGTTCCTCCCGGCCGATATGCTCGACCGAGACATAGCTCAGCGTGTTAATGCGGGTGACGGAGAATTGACGGCACTCTCGCGTCCCGGCGTCTTGACCGGGGTCGGTGCAGTTTGTGTGCCAGCACGCTTCAACGCAGCGTCCGGTTGCGCATTGGCAGTCCCGGTGCCCGTGAGGCTGCGGCGCACATCGAGATTGCGCGACACCACCAACACCACACGACGGTTCTTCGCACGCCCTTCAACGGTGGCGTTGTTGGCGACCGGCTGAAACTCACCGTAACCCACCGACGCCAGACGCCCCGGGTTTACACCCTGCATCGCCAGCATGCGCACGATGCTCGCCGAACGCGCCGAGGACAGCTCCCAGTTGGTCGGGTACTGCGCAGTGCGGATCGGCTGGTCATCGGTGAAGCCTTCGACGTGAATCGGGTTGTCGAACGGTTTCAGAATCGCTGCAACCTTGTCGATGATGTTGAAGGCAATGTCACTCGGCATGGCATCGCCGCTGCCGAACAACAGGCTGGAGTTGAGTTCGATCTCGACCCACAACTCGTTACCACGCACGGTCATCTGGTTGGAGCTGATCAGGTCACCGAACGCCGCGCTGATGTCATCGGCGATGCTTTTCAGCGGATCGCTGGCACCGGCAATACCGGCATCGATCTGCTCGGCATCTTTGACCAGCGGCTTGGCCGGGGTCACGGTCTTCGGCCGCTCGTCACCAATCGGAATCGGTTTGAGCGCGCGGTCGGAGTCTTTGAAAACGCCGACCAGCGCTTCGGAGATCTCTTTGTACTTGCCTTCGTTGATCGACGAAATCGAGTACATGACCACGAAGAACGCGAACAGCAACGTGATGAAGTCAGCGTAGGAAACCAGCCAGCGTTCGTGGTTTACATGCTCTTCCTGGTGGCGACGACGTGCCATGAGCTTATTCCCTTAATCCATGAAGCCCTGAAGCTTCAACTCGATGGAGCGAGGGTTTTCACCTTCGGCGATCGACAAAATGCCTTCCAACAACATTTCGCGATAACGCGACTGCCGCAGCGCGATAGACTTCAGTTTGGCCGCCACCGGCAGCAGGATCAGGTTGGCACTGGCCACGCCGTAAATGGTCGCGACGAATGCGACGGCAATGCCGCTGCCCAACTGCGTCGGGTCAGCGAGGTTGCCCATCACGTGAATCAGGCCCATCACCGCGCCGATGATGCCGATGGTCGGCGCGTAACCGCCCATGCTTTCGAAGACTTTCGCGGCTTCGATGTCGCGCGCTTCCTGGGTGTAGAAATCCACTTCAAGGATGCTGCGGATCGCTTCCGGCTCGGCGCCGTCGACCAGCAGTTGCAGGCCTTTGCGCGAGTAGTTGTCAGGTTCGGCATCCGCCACGCCTTCCAGACCGAGCAGGCCTTCCTTGCGCGCAGTGAGGCTCCAGTTGACCACGCGGTCGATGCCGCCAGCCAGGTCGACTCGAGGCGGAAAGAAGATCCAGGCGAGAATCTGCATGGCGCGCTTGAACGCGCTCATCGGCGATTGCAGCAGCGCGGCACCGATGGTGCCGCCCAGTACGATCAATGCCGCCGGGCCGTTGGCCAGCGCACCGAGGTGACCACCTTCCAGGTAGTTGCCGCCGATGATGGCGACGAACGCCATGATGATCCCGATAAGGCTTAAAACATCCATCAGATACACGCCTCGACAATGTGCTTGCCGATATCGTCGAGGCTGTACACCGCGTCCGCGAGGTCAGCTTTGACGATGGCCATCGGCATGCCGTAAATCACACAGCTGGCTTCGTCCTGCGCCCAGATCGAGCTGCCGCCCTGCTTGAGCAGACGCGCGCCTTCACGGCCGTCGGCGCCCATGCCGGTCAGCACCACCGCCAGAACTTTGTCGCCGTAGGACTTCGCCGCACTGCCGAAGGTGATGTCCACGCACGGCTTGTAGTTCAGGCGCTCGTCGCCCGGGAGGATTTTCACCGCACCACGGCCATCGATCATCATTTGCTTGCCACCCGGCGCCAGTAACGCCAGGCCCGGACGCAGGATGTCGCCATCCTCGGCTTCCTTGACGCTGATGCGGCAGAGCTTGTCGAGACGCTCGGCAAACGCTTTGGTGAATGCCGCCGGCATGTGCTGGATCAACACGATCGGTGCCGGGAAATTTGCCGGCAACTGAGTCAGCACGCGCTGCAAGGCAACCGGGCCCCCCGTCGAGGTGCCGATGGCAACCAGTTTATAGGCTTTGCGCTTCGGTGCCGGCGAGGACGAACTGGCCGTCGACGCGCGGCTTGGCGCAGGTGCATGCACAGGGGCAGGCGCCGGACGGGCCGGAGCATGAGTGCTGTGACTGCTCAAGCTTGATGCCGCCGGGGTTGGCGCAGGTGCAGGCGCAGCCACTGGAGCCGGCGCACTGTAAGCACTGAAACGACGATTACTGCGCGAGATGCTATGGACCTTTTCGCACAGCAGTTGCTTGACCTTCTCCGGGTTACGCGAGATGTCTTCGAAATTCTTCGGCAGGAAATCCACCGCACCGGCGTCCAGCGCATCGAGGGTGACCCGCGCGCCTTCGTGCGTCAGCGAGGAGAACATCAACACCGGGGTCGGGCAGCGCTGCATGATGTGCCGCACTGCCGTGATGCCGTCCATCATCGGCATCTCGTAGTCCATGGTGATCACGTCCGGCTTGAGGGCCAGGGCCTGATCGATCGCCTCTTTACCGTTGGTGGCCGTGCCGACCACCTGGATGCTCGGATCCGCTGAAAGAATTTCCGAGACGCGGCGGCGGAAAAAACCCGAATCGTCCACCACCAGGACTTTGACTGCCATAAACACTCCATTAGGTGCAGCGGAACGTTGTCGCCCCGCTGCCCCGGATTCAAATACGCCGTGCGGCGTAACGCTTGAGCATGCTTGGAACATCGAGAATCAGCGCGATGCGGCCGTCACCGGTGATGGTGGCGCCGGACATGCCCGGAGTTCCCTGGAGCATTTTGCCCAATGGCTTGATGACCACTTCTTCCTGGCCGACCAGTTGATCGACGACGAAGCCGATCCGCTGAGTGCCCACCGAAAGGATCACCACGTGGCCTTCACGCTGCTCTTCGTGAGCGGCGGAGCTGACCAGCCAGCGCTTGAGGTAGAACAATGGCAGCGCCTTGTCCCGCACGATCACCACTTCCTGGCCGTCCACAACGTTGGTGGTCGACAGGTCGAGGTGGAAGATTTCGTTGACGTTGACCAACGGGAACGCAAACGCCTGGTTGCCGAGCATGACCATCAGGGTTGGCATGATCGCGAGGGTCAGCGGCACCTTGATGACGATTTTCGAGCCCTGGCCCTTGGTCGAGTAGATGTTGATCGAACCGTTGAGCTGGGAAATCTTGGTCTTCACCACGTCCATGCCGACACCACGGCCGGAGACGTCGGAGATCTCGGTCTTGGTCGAGAAACCCGGGGCGAAAATCAGGTTGTAGCACTCGGTGTCGCTCAGGCGATCGGCCGCGTCCTTGTCCATCACGCCGCGTTTTACCGCGATCGAACGCAGGACGTTCGGGTCCATGCCTTTGCCGTCATCGGAAATCGACAGCAGGATATGGTCGCCTTCCTGTTCGGCTGCCAGCACCACACGACCGCCACGGGCCTTGCCCGACGCTTCGCGTTCTTCCGGCGACTCGATGCCGTGGTCGACGGCGTTGCGCACCAAGTGGACCAGCGGGTCGGCCAGCGCCTCGACAAGGTTTTTGTCGAGGTCGGTTTCTTCACCCACCAGTTCCAGGTTGATCTCTTTCTTGAGCTGACGCGCCAGGTCACGAACCAGACGCGGGAAGCGCCCGAAGACCTTCTTGATCGGCTGCATCCGGGTCTTCATCACCGCGGTCTGCAAGTCAGCCGTGACCACGTCGAGGTTCGACACGGCCTTTTGCATGGCTTCATCGCCGCTGTTCAGACCCAGGCGCACCAGACGGTTACGCACCAGCACCAGCTCGCCGACCATGTTCATGATTTCGTCGAGACGTGCGGTGTCGACGCGCACGGTGGTCTCGGCTTCGCTCGCCGGTTTTTCCGGTGGCGGTGTCGCTGGTGCACGGGCCGGAGCCGGTGCAGCCGCCGCGGCCGGTTTAGGCGCTTCGGCTTTAGGCTCAGGCTTGGCAGCAGGCTTGGGCGCTGCTACGGCGGCCGGCGCTTTCGCAACAGGCGTGGCTACGCTTGAGGCGCTGCCAGCAGCGGCGGCGCCGACTTCGCTGAACTTGCCTTTGCCGTGCAATTCGTCGAGCAGCGATTCGAACTCGTGATCGCTGATCAGATCGCTGCCCGCCGCTGCGGCCGCTGGAGCAGCAGGCGCAGGAGCCGAAGCAATCGCCGACTCCAGCGCATCGACAGCAAAGTTGCCCTTGCCGTGCAACTGATCGAGCAGTGCTTCGAATTCGTCGTCGGTGATGTCGGAGCTGTCGCCTTTGGCCGGTGCCGCAGGGGCTGCCGCCGCGGGTGCAACCGCGTCCACGGCGAACTGGCCCTTGCCGTGCAACTGATCGAGCAACGACTCGAACTCGGCATCGGTGATTTCATCGCTGGCCGCGCCATCGGCAGCCGGCGCAGGTGCAGGTGCAGGTGCAGGTGCAGGTGCAGCTGCTGCCGGGGCTTCAGCTTCGGCCTTGACGGCGTTCAGCGAGTCCAGCAGTTGTTCGAATTCGTTATCGGTGATGTCGCCCGATTCGCCTTCGCCGACCAGATCTTCGATCATCTCGGCCACTGGCGAAGCCGGGGCTTCGTCCGCCGATTGCGGTTCGGCCAGACGTGCCAGCGCAGCCAGCAGTTCCGGGGTGGCAGCGGTGATCGGCGCACGCTCACGAACCTCAGTGAACATGCTGTTCACCGCGTCCAGTGCTTCGAGGACAACGTCCATCAGTTCTGCATCAACGCGACGTTCACCCTTGCGCAGGATGTCGAACACGTTTTCGGCGATGTGACAGCACTCCACCAGCTCATTGAGCTGAAGGAAGCCGGCGCCCCCTTTTACAGTGTGGAAACCGCGAAAAATTGCGTTGAGCAGATCTGCGTCATCCGGACGGCTTTCCAGCTCGACCAGTTGTTCGGACAGTTGCTCAAGAATCTCGCCGGCCTCAACCAGGAAATCCTGAAGGATCTCTTCATCGGCGCCGAAGCTCATTAATGGGGTGCTCCTACAGGTCTAAAAACCCAAAAAACCTAAAATTCCAAAACTCTAGAACCCGAGGCTGGATAACAAATCGTCCACATCGTCCTGACCGGACACAACGTCTTCTCGTTTATCGGCATGAATCTGCGGACCTTCACCCTGCGAGAGATGTTTTTGTGGATCTTTTTCTGCAAGCATCGCGGCGCGGTCATGTTCGATGCCCGCAAAGCGGTCGACCTGACTGGCCATGAGCACGAGTTTGAGCAAATTGCTTTCGACTTCGGTGACCAGTTGGGTCACGCGCTTGATCACCTGACCGGTCAGGTCCTGGTAATCCTGGGCCAGCAGGATGTCGTTGAGATTGCTCGACACCGCACGGTTGTCCGTGCTGCTGCGCGACAGAAAACCGTCGACCCGGCGCGCCAGCTCGCGGAACTCTTCAGCCCCGACTTCGCGACGCATGAAGCGACCCCAATCGGTGCTCAAGGCCTGGGCTTCATCGGCCAGGCTGTTGACCACCGGCGTGGCGCTTTCCACCAGATCCATGGTGCGGTTGGCCGCGGCCTCTGTCAGCTTGACCACATAGCCCAGGCGTTCGGTGGCGTCGGTGATTTGCGACACTTCCTCGGCCTGCGGCATGTTCGGATCGATCTGGAAGTTGACGATCGCACTGTGCAGTTCACGTGTGAGCTTGCCGACTTCCTGATACAGGCCACGGTCACGGGTCTGATTGAGCTCATGGATCAGTTGCACAGCGTCGCCGAACCTGCCTTTTTCAAGGCTCTCGACCAGTTCGACCGCGTGTTTTTTCAGGGTCGACTCGAAATCGCCCTGTGAAGATTCGTTATGCTCCATAGCTCCCCCGCGCGTTCATCAGCCGATGCGTTCGAAAATCTTCTCGATTTTGTCTTTCAACGCCTGAGCCGTGAAAGGTTTGACTACGTAGCCGTTTACACCGGCCTGAGCGGCTTCAATGATCTGCTCGCGCTTGGCTTCAGCGGTCACCATGAGAACGGGCAGATGCTTGAGTTTTTCATCGGCACGCACGTGGCGCAGCAGGTCGATACCGGTCATGCCCGGCATGTTCCAGTCTGTTACCAGAAAGTCGATGCTTCCGCTGTTGAGCACCGGAATGGCGGTAGTGCCATCGTCGGCCTCGACGGTATTGGTGAACCCAAGATCGCGCAGCAGGTTCTTGATGATCCGCCGCATCGTTGAGAAGTCATCAACGATGAGGATTTTCATGTCTTTGTTCAATTCGACCTCCAAGCAGTCTTAAACGCGCCCAGCACCTGGACGCGCCACTTCAATCAATCGGCGCAGCACTCGAAGACTGTCTGGAGCACAACAGAGCAAGACCGGTGCCGTTCATCACCCCACCAGCCTCGTTCGCAGTGTCCCCACACTGCCTTCAGCGCGCTCGCCACTCCCCCAAACGCCCCCGCAAGCGGGCCGCGCACTGGCTGTGTAACTGGCTGACCCGCGATTCACTGACGCCAAGGACTTCACCGATCTCCTTGAGGTTCAGCTCTTCGTCGTAGTACAGCGCCAACACCAGTCGCTCACGCTCCGGCAAATTGGCAATCGCGTCCGCCAGCGCCGCCTGGAAGCGTTCATCTTCCAGATCGCGTGACGGCTCAAGATGAGCACTCGCGCCATCCTCGTGCAGCCCTTCGTGTTCGCCGTCCTGCAACAGGTCGTCGAAACTGAAGAGGCGGCTGCCCAAGGTGTCATTCAAAATCCCGTAGTAATCGTCGAGACTCAATTGGAGTTCGGCTGCAACCTCGTGATCTTTAGCGTCACGGCCGGTTTTAGCTTCAATTGAGCGAATTGCGTCGCTGACCATACGGGTATTGCGGTGAACCGAGCGTGGCGCCCAGTCTCCTTTGCGCACTTCGTCGAGCATTGCGCCGCGGATTCGGATGCCCGCGTACGTTTCGAAACTGGCGCCTTTGCTGGCGTCATATTTGGTCGAGACTTCAAGCAGGCCGATCATCCCGGCCTGGATCAAGTCTTCGACCTGCACACTCGCCGGCAACCGTGCCAGCAAGTGATAGGCAATGCGCTTTACCAGTGGCGCGTAACGCTCGATCAACTCGTACTGCGCATCACGTGCCGACTTCTTGTAGTAATTCATACCGCTGGCGGTCATAGCACTGGCCCTGCCGTTTGCTGCACGAGGCGCTCGACGAAAAATTCAAGGTGGCCACGCGGGTTGGCGGGCAGCGGCCAGGTATCGACCTTCTGCGCGATCGCCTTGAACGCCAGCGCGCACTTGGAACGCGGGAAGGCTTCATAGACGGCACGCTGTTTCTGCACGGCCTTACGCACGCTTTCGTCGTAAGGCACGGCGCCGACGTATTGTAGAGCGACGTCAAGGAAGCGATCCGTGACCTTGGTCAACTTGGCGAACAGGTTGCGGCCTTCTTGCGGGCTCTGCGCCATGTTGGCCAATACGCGGAAGCGGTTCATGCCGTAATCGCGGTTGAGCAGTTTGATCAGCGCGTAGGCGTCGGTGATCGAGGTCGGCTCGTCGCACACCACCAGCAACACTTCTTGGGCTGCGCGAACAAAACTGACTACCGAGTCACCAATACCCGCAGCGGTGTCGATCACCAGTACGTCGAGATTGTCGCCGATGTCGCTGAACGCCTGAATCAGGCCAGCGTGTTGTGCCGGGCTCAGGTGGACCATGCTCTGGGTGCCGGACGCGGCCGGCACGATGCGAATCCCGCCGGGGCCTTGCAACAGAACGTCGCGCAGCTCACAGCGGCCTTCGATAACGTCAGCCAGCGTGCGTTTGGGCGTGAGCCCCAGCAGAACGTCGACGTTCGCCAGACCCAGGTCGGCGTCCAGCAACATGACCCGACGGCCAAGCTCTGCCAGCGCCAGGGACAAGTTCACTGACACGTTAGTCTTGCCGACGCCACCTTTGCCGCCGGTCACCGCGATCACCTGTACGGGATGCATGCTGCCCATGTTATTTCTTTACCTTGTCTTGCATAGACGGAGGCCACATTACTGGCTGCGCGTTCACAACCGGAACAATGCATGGCAGACCATCGATGTAGGTACAAAAACTGTTCATGAATACCTCAGCCTACCTGCTTGGTGGGGCTGTGATAGATATCAGCGAACATGTCGGCCATGGCTTCTTCGCTGGGTTCTTCCTGCATTTGCACGCTGACGGCGCGGCTGACCAGTTGATGACGGCGCGGCAGATGCAGATCATCCGGAATCCGTGGGCCATCGGTCAGGTACGCGACCGGCAATTCATGACTGATCGCCAGGCTCAACACTTCGCCAAGGCTGGCCGTTTCATCCAGTTTAGTCAGGATGCACCCGGCGAGCCCGCAACGCTTGTAACTGTGATAAGCGGCGGTTAGAACCTGTTTCTGGCTGGTGGTTGCCAAGACCAGATAATTTTTTGAACGAATGCCTCGACCGGCCAGACTTTCGAGCTGCATGCGCAGGGCCGGATCGCTGGCTTGCAGGCCGGCAGTATCGATCAATACCACGCGTTTGCGCAGCAGTGGATCCAGCGCTTGCACCAGCGATTGGCCCGGATCGACGTGAGTCACCGGCACATTGAGAATGCGCCCCAAGGTCTTCAGTTGTTCCTGCGCACCGATGCGGAAACTGTCCATGCTCACCAGCGCGACATTCTGCGCGCCGTACTTGAGCACGTAACGTGCGGCGAGCTTGGCCAGCGTGGTGGTCTTGCCCATGCCGGCAGGGCCGACCATGGCGATCACCCCGCCCTCTTCCAGCGGCTCGACTTCCGGCACGGCAATCATCCGCGCCAGGTGCGCGAGCAACATGCGCCAGGCCTGACGCGGCTCTTCGATATCGGTGATCATCGCCAGCAGATCGCGCGACAACGGCCCGGAAAGACCGATGCGTTGCAGACGACGATACAGGTTGGCTTGCGCCGGACGGCTGCCCTGCAGCTGATTCCAGGCCAGGGTGCCGAGCTGAACTTCCATCAGCTCGCGCAGGCTGTTCAATTCAAAACGCATCGAATCCAGTGCGCGTGGATCGACGCCGCCGGAGGACTGCGCAGGCGCCGGGGCTGGACGCGCCGGAGCGGCGTACGTCGGCTCGCTCAGCGGCTCAGCGGCGGTCAGCGGCAGGCCAGCGGTCAACGGCAGGCCGGCGAAAATCTGCCGATTGCTGTTGCCGTCGGCTTCGCCACGCAGGCTTAACTCGGCCTGGGCGGTGACGATGCGCGACTGGGTCTTGCGCAGCTCGTCTTCGAGTTCCATGTTCGGAACCCGTGGTGCCAGCGCCGACAATTTGTAATCCAGTGCCGCCGTCAGCTCGACACCGCCGGCAATGCGACGATTGCCAATGATGGCGGCATCAGCGCCCAGCTCATCACGAACCAGCTTCATGGCCTGACGCATATCGGCGGCAAAGAAACGCTTAACTTGCATAAACCACTACCTCAGCCGTTGGGCCCTACTGTCGCAACGATGGTCACTTGCTTGTTGTCCGGTATTTCCTGGTAGGCCAGCACGTGCAGTCCAGGGACTGCCAGGCGGCCAAAGCGCGAGAGCATCGCGCGCACCGGGCCTGCTACCAACAGGATCACCGGCTGACCTTGCATTTCCTGACGCTGCGCCGCTTCGATGAGCGAACGCTGCAGCTTCTCGGCCATGCTTGGCTCCAGCAGAACGCCCTCTTCCGAGCCTTGTCCTGCCTTCTGCAGACTATTGAGCAATATTTGTTCCAACCTTGGTTCCAAGGTGATCACAGGCAGCTCGGACTCAGTGCCTACAATGCTTTGGACGATGGCGCGCGATACGCCGACCCGCACAGCAGCGACCAACGCGGCGGTATCTTGACTCTTGGCGGCGTTGTTGGCGATGGCTTCGGCGATGCTGCGAATGTCGCGCACCGGCACGTGCTCGGCCAGCAGCGCTTGCAGCACTTTGAGCAGTTGCGACAGCGAGACCACACCCGGCACCAGCTCTTCAGCCAGTTTCGGCGAGCTTTTGGCCAGCAATTGCATGAGTTGCTGCACTTCTTCGTGGCCGATCAGCTCACTGGAGTGCTTGTACAGAATCTGGTTCAAGTGGGTCGCAACCACGGTGCTGGCATCGACCACGGTGTAACCGAGCGATTGCGCCTGCGCACGCTGGCTGATTTCGATCCACACCGCTTCCAGGCCGAAAGCCGGATCTTTGGCGTTGATCCCGTTGAGCGTGCCGTAGACCTGGCCGGGGTTGATCGCCAGTTCGCGATCCGGGTAAATCTCGGCTTCGGCGAGGATCACGCCCATCAGGGTCAGGCGATAGGCGCTCGGTGCCAGGTCGAGGTTGTCGCGGATGTGTACGGTCGGCATCAGGAAGCCCAGATCCTGCGAGAGCTTTTTGCGCACGCCCTTGATCCGCGCGAGCAGTTGCCCACCCTGATTGCGATCCACCAGCGGGATCAGGCGATAACCGACTTCCAGGCCGATCATGTCGATCGGGGTCACGTCATCCCAGCCCAGTTCCTTGGTTTCCATGGCGCGGGCCGGCGACGGCAGCAGCTCTTGTTGACGCTTGACCTCTTGCAGGGCCTGCACCTTGACGATGTTTTGCTTCTTCCAGAACAGATAGGCGCCACCGGCAGCCAGCGCAGCCATGCTCAGGAACGAGAAGTGCGGCATGCCCGGCACCAGGCCCATGACCGCCATCAAACCTGCGGCCACCGCCAGTGCTTTCGGCGAGGCGAACATCTGGCGATTGATCTGTTTGCCCATGTCTTCCGAGCCGGAAGCACGGGTCACCATGATCGCGGCAGCTGTCGATAACAACAGTGATGGCAATTGCGCCACTAAACCGTCACCGATGGTCAGCAAGGCGTAAACCCGGCCAGCATCGCCGAAGCTCATGTTGTGCTGGAAGATACCGACGGCCATGCCGCCGATGAGGTTGATGAACAGAATCAGCAGGCCGGCAATGGCGTCACCACGGACGAACTTGCTGGCACCGTCCATCGAACCGTAGAACTCGGCCTCTTGGGCGACTTCCTGACGGCGCAATTTGGCCTGGTTCTGGTCGATCAGACCGGCGTTGAGGTCGGCGTCGATCGCCATTTGTTTGCCGGGCATCGCATCGAGGGTGAAGCGCGCGCTCACCTCGGAAATCCGCCCGGCACCCTTGGTCACCACGACGAAGTTGATGATCATCAGGATCGCAAACACCACGATACCGACCACGTAGTTACCGCCGATCACCACCTCACCGAAGGCCTGAATCACCTTACCGGCAGCGGCATGGCCGTCCTGACCGTGGAGCATGACCACCCGCGTGGAGGCCACGTTCAACGCCAGCCGCAACAGGGTCGCGACCAGCAGAATGGTCGGGAACACCGCGAAATCCAGAGGCCGCAGCGCGTAGACGCAGACCAGCAGGACGACGATCGACAGGGCGATGTTGAAGGTGAAGAACACGTCCAGCAGGAACGGCGGCACCGGCAACATCATCATCGCCAGCATCACCAGCAACAGCAACGGCACGCCCAGATTGCCCCGACTTAAATCGGCAACGTTTGTGCGTGCTGTGTTGAATAACTGAGAGCGATCCACCGGTTTTCCCCGTTCCTTTAAAGCAAACTTTTGACGCCCAACGCAGGCGCACGGCGGCTATTGCAAGAAGCCTTCCAACTTTTGCGATTGATTGAAACAGAGAGGGAGGTGAACGCGACAATGTAGGAGTGAGCCTGCTCGCGATGAGGATTTTCCAGTCAATACATTCAAACCAGACAGACCGCTATCGCGAGCAGGCTCACTCCTACAGGGGATCGCATTCCAAATCAGGAAGTGAGCCTGCTCGGGAAGGGCCGGTGAAGTCAGCAAAAGTCGACTTTTAAACTCAGGTGTTTAAAAGACACCTCATGACACGTCTCGCAGGCTACACATCCTTGCGCCTTTGCCTACAGCTACGCCAGAATCCGCCGGCTTGTGCGCCTTGGAAGCGGGTTCTATTGTGGGTCGGTCGCTGATCATTCAGTGATCGGGTTTAGCAGCCCGGGTTTTTCTCTAGACGCACAAAGCCTGTTGCCGTAATGGCGGCTTTGCGTGGGGCACTTCGGTGCGCCGGGTTCTAGAGTCCTGGTCTGCTAACCCGCGTACAGCCGCCACCTCCTTCGTTAGCAGCGAACGGTGGCAGCTTCACTACTCTAGAGGCTTCACCGATGATAAAACCAACACCAAACCCGCCAGAATCCGACCCCACCTCCCCCTACGAATCCCTCGATTCAAAAAAACTCCACGAAGCCGCCGACCGCGCCCTCGATCACTACCTCTGCCCCGGCAGCACCCGACCGCCACGCAAACCCAGCACGATGTACGCCGTGGTTTCGGACATCAAAAGCGAGGAGCTGCTGGCCAACGCCTGCGAAACCCTCGCCTCAGCCAGAACCATCGCCAACGACTTCGCCAACCTCATACCTGCATCACAACGCAGGACGCTACTGGGCATTGCGCAACTGATCATGCTCGGGGAACTGGCGGTAAATCGGGCGCTGGATAATCTCGAACTGCCGAATTAGGTCGAGCTCAGATCGTTCCCCCGCTCAGCGTGGGAACGATCAAAAGATCGCAGCCTTCGGCAGCTCCTACCGGTGGAATGCGATCCATGTAGGAGCTGCCGAAGGCTGCGATCTTTTGATGTTGATGCGAATCAGGAGTCGCGACGCAGGTCCGGCGGAATCGGCAGGTCGTCCTTAAGCGGGTCCGGACGCTTGCCCTTGCCGGCGCGGTATTGGCGGATCTGGTAGACGTAGGCCAACACCTGGGCAACCGCCAGATACAGGCCACCCGGAATTTCTTCATCCAGCTCGGTGGAGTAGTAGATCGACCGCGCCAGCGCTGGCGACTCCAGGAGCATGACGTTGTTGGCCACGGCGATTTCGCGAATTTTCAGCGCAAGGAAGTCGTTACCCTTGGCCAACAGCAGCGGCGCACCACCCTTTTCGGCGTCGTATTTGAGCGCCACGGCGTAGTGCGTCGGGTTGGTGATGACCACGTCGGCGTCGGGCACCGCCGCCATCATTCGTCGCTGCGACATCTCGCGCTGCAGTTGACGAATGCGCTGCTTGACCTCCGGCTTGCCCTCTTGATCCTTGTGCTCGTCGCGCACTTCCTGCTTGGTCATTTTGAGCTTTTTCATGCTCTCCCAAAGCTGCACGGGCACGTCCACTGCAGCGATCAGGATCAACCCGCAGGCCATCCACAACGTACTCCAGCCGACCAGCAAGACGCTGTGAATGATCGCCTGATCCAGCGGCTCATGGGCGATGCGCAGCAAGTCGTCGACGTCCGAAGACAACACCACCAACGCCACCGCCAGCACGATAAAAAACTTCGCCAGCGCCTTGAGCAGCTCGACAATCGCTTTCATCGAAAACATGCGCTTGAGGCCGGCACCCGGGTTCATCCGGCTGAACTTCGGCGCCATGGAACCGGCGGCAAACAACCAGCCACCCAACGCGATCGGGCCGAGCAACGCCGCCAGCAACAGGGTGATCATCACCGGCTGAATCGCCACCAGCGCGATCTTTCCCGAGTTGAGCAAAAACGCGCCCATGGAGCGCTCGTCCATGATCACTTCGCGCGTCAGCGTGAAGTTCATGCGCATCAGTTCCATCAGGTCCTGCGCGAGCATGCCACCAAAGATCAGCAGGCCGCCGGCGCCGGCGAGCATCACCGCGAGGGTGTTGAGCTCTTTGGAACGGGCAATCTCACCCTTCTCACGGGAGTCCTTTTTACGTTTCTCCGTGGGGTCTTCTGTTTTGTCCTGACCGCTTTCGCTCTCAGCCATGACTCAGCGCGCCCGTGCCAGTTCGCGTAAAAACTGCAAGGCCTCAGCGGCCAGCGGTTGATACTGATTGAGGATGTCCGCCAGACCGACCCAGACGATAAACAGGCCAAGCACCAGGGTCAGCGGGAAACCGATGGAGAAAATGTTCAGTTGCGGCGCGGCCCGGGTCATCACGCCGAAGGCAATGTTGACCACCAGCAGCGCGGTGATCGCCGGCAACACCAGCAACAGTGCGGCACCCAGCACCCAGCCAAGTTTGCCGGCCAGTTCCCAGTAGTGCGCGGTCATCAAACCGCTGCCGACCGGCAACGTGGTGAAGCTTTCAGTGAGGACTTCGAAAACCACCAGATGGCCGTTCATCGACAGGAACAGCAACGTCACCAGCATGGTAAAGAATTGCCCGATCACCGCCACGGACACGCCGTTGGTGGGGTCAACCATCGAGGCGAAACCCATGCCCATCTGGATTGCGACGATTTGCCCGGCCACCACAAAGGCCTGGAAGAACAACTGCAGGGAAAACCCGAGAATCGCGCCAATCAGAATCTGCTCGGCGATCAGCAACAAGCCGCTGAGGTCGAGCGCATTGACCGGCGGCATCGCTGGCAGGTTCGGCGAAATCACCACGGTGATGGCCAGGGCGAAATACAGGCGAATGCGTTTCGGCACCAGCGTCGTGCCGAACACCGGCATGACCATCAACACCGCGCCGATGCGAAACAACGGCAACATGAACGTCGCCACCCAGGTACTGATCTGGGTGTCGGTCAACTGCAGCAGCGATTGCATGGCTTAGCCGATAACCATCGGAATGTTGTGGTAGAGCTGGATGATGTATTCCATGAAGGTCTGCACCAGCCACGGGCCGGCGACAATCAGGGTCACCAGCATCACCAGCAGACGCGGGAGGAAGCTCAGGGTCTGTTCGTTGATCTGCGTCGCGGCCTGAAACATCGCCACCAGCAGGCCGACCAGCAGGCTTGGAATCACCAGCACCGCTACCATCATGGTGGTCAGCCACAACGCTTCACGGAAGATGTCGACCGCAACTTCCGGGGTCATGGCGAGACACCGCCGAAGCTACTCGCCAGCGTGCCGATAATCAGCGCCCAGCCATCCACCAGCACGAACAGCATGATTTTGAACGGCAGCGAAATGATCAGCGGCGAGAGCATCATCATACCCATCGCCATCAGCACACTCGCCACCACGAGGTCGATGATCAGGAACGGAATGAAGATCATGAAGCCGATCTGGAACGCGGTTTTCAGCTCGGACGTGACGAACGCCGGGACCAGAATCGTCAGCGGCGCCTGATCCGGCGTGGCAATGTCCGTACGCTTGGACAGGCGCATGAACAACTCCAGATCACTGCTGCGGGTTTGCGCGAGCATGAAATCCTTGATCGGCACCTGGGCCTTTTCCACCGCTTGCTGCGCGGTGAGTTTTTCCGCCAGGTACGGCTGCAACGCATCGTTGTTCACCCGATCGAACACCGGCGCCATGATGAACATGGTCAGGAACAACGCCATGCCGGTGAGGATCTGGTTCGACGGCGTCTGCTGCAGACCGAGGGCCTGACGCAGGATCGAGAAGACGATGATGATCCGGGTGAAACTGGTCATCAGCATGACGAACGCCGGGATGAAGCTCAGCGCAGTCATGATCAGCAGAATCTGCAGGCTGACTGAATATTCCTGCGCGCCGTCGGCGTTGGTGCCCAGCGTGATCGCCGGGATCGACAACGGATCGGCGGCGAACGCCAGCGGCGCGGCCAGCAACAGGGCCAGCGTCAAGACGATGCGTAGCGCACCCATTACTTCTTATCCTTCTGATCCTTGCCGAGCATCTTCAACAGATGCTGAGCAAACTCCGGGGTGGCTTTCTCGCTGGTCGCGGGGACCGGCACCGGTTCCTTGAGTACATGCAGCGCAGTGATAGTGCCAGGGCTCAAGCCGAGCAGAATCTGCTCGTTGCCGACCTGTACCAGCATCAAGCGGTCACGCGGGCCGAGCGCGCGCGAACCGATCAACTCGATCACCTGGCCTTTGCCCGCCGGACCTGCCTGCTGCACCCGGCGCAACAGCCAGGCGAGCAAGAAGATCAGGCCGAGCACCAGCAGCAGACCGAACACCAATTGCGTCAATTGCCCGGCCACGCCGCTGCTGACCACGGGCGCAGCAACGGTGGCTGCGGCACCCGCAGCGTTGTTGACGACTGGCTCAGCGGCCAGCGCGCTCAACGGCATTGCCAGCAGTGCCCACAGAAACCGTTTCACTCAGCGCAGCTTCTTGATGCGTTCGCTTGGGCTGATCACGTCAGTCAGGCGGATGCCGAACTTTTCGTTGACCACCACCACTTCGCCATGCGCGATCAGTGTGCCGTTGACCAACACGTCCAGCGGTTCACCGGCCAGACGGTCCAGCTCGATCACCGAACCCTGGTTGAGTTGCAGCAGGTTGCGGATGTTGATGTCGGTGCTGCCGACTTCCATCGAGATCGACACCGGGATGTCGAGGATCACGTCCAGGTTCGGACCGTCCAGGGTGACCGGATCGTTGTTCTTCGGCACGCTGCCGAACTCTTCCATCGGCAGACGCGAGCCGCTCGAGGCGTCAGCCGCCAGCAGTGCGTCGATGTCAGCTTGACCATCACCGGTTTCTTCCAGGGCAGCAGCCCATTCATCGGCCAGTGCCTGATCGTCCTGGGCGTTCATATCGTCGTTCATCATGTGTCCTCGGCGGGCAACAATTCAGTTAATGCAAAAGGGGGTGTGGCGCCGCTTCAGCGACGCTCGATCGGCTCGATCACTTGCAACGCGAGGTTGCCTTTGTGCGAGCCCATCTTGACCTTGAAGGCCGGCACGCCGTTGGCGCGCATGATCATGTCTTCCGGCATCTCGACCGGGATCACGTCCCCCGGCTGCATGTGCAGGATGTCGCGCAGTTTCAACTGGCGACGCGCCACGGTGGCACCGATCGGCACGTCGACGTCGAGCACGTCCTGGCGCAGGGCGTTGACCCAGCGTTCGTCCTGATCGTCGAGGTCCGACTGGAAACCGGCGTCGAGCATTTCACGCACCGGCTCGATCATCGAATACGGCATGGTCACGTGGAGATCGCCGCCACCGCCGTCGAGTTCGATGTGGAAAGTCGACACCACGATGGCCTCGCTCGGGCCGACGATGTTGGCCATCGCCGGGTTCACTTCCGAGTTGATGTACTCGAAATTGACTTCCATGATCGCTTGCCAGGCTTCTTTCAAATCGATGAAAGCCTGCTCCAGCACCATGCGCACCACACGCAGTTCGGTCGGGGTGAATTCACGCCCTTCGATCTTCGCGTGACGGCCGTCGCCGCCGAAGAAGTTGTCCACCAGCTTGAACACCAGTTTGGCGTCGAGGATGAACAGCGCAGTGCCGCGCAACGGTTTGATCTTGACCAGGTTGAGGCTGGTCGGCACGTACAGCGAGTGCACGTATTCGCCGAACTTCATCACCTGGACGCCACCGACGGCAACGTCCGCCGAGCGGCGCAGCATGTTGAACATGCTGATGCGGGTGTATCGGGCAAAACGCTCGTTGATCATTTCCAGAGTCGGCATGCGTCCGCGGACGATGCGATCCTGGCTGGTCAGGTCGTAGCTTTTGACACTGCCGGGTTCGGCAGCGTTATCGGTCTGTACCAGACCATCGTCGACGCCATGCAACAGCGCATCGATTTCATCCTGGGACAGCAGATCCTGCACGGCCATGTCGTGTTCCTACTGCAGTACGAAATTAGTGAAAAGCAACTGTTCGATCACCACTTTGCCCAGCTCTTTCTGCGCCACTTCCTGGACGCTGGCTGTGGCCTTCTGGCGCAACATCTCTTGCCCGACCGGCGTCGCCAAGGTGGCGAAATCCTGACCGGAGAAGAGCATCACCAGGTTATTGCGGATCACTGGCATGTGCACTTTGAGCGCTTCCAGATCAGCCTGATTGCGGCCCAGCATGGTGATGCTCACCTGCATGTAGCGCTGACGGCCGTTCTGGTTGTAGTTGGCCACGAACGCCGGGGCCATGGGCTCGAAGATCGCGGGCTGCTTGCCGACCGGCGCAGCATCGGCGGCCTCGGCAGGCTTGCTCTGGGCGCTGTGCATGAAGAACCAGGTCGCCCCCACGGAAGCACCAATGGCCAACAGCAACGCCAGCACGATCACAATGATCAGCTTGAGTTTGCCTTTGGTTGCGGGGTCTTTCACTGCTGCTGTATCGCTCTTCGCCATGCCAATAATCCGTCACTAATCGGGTTTTCACAGTCGCACGGCAAGGCAAGAGCAAGTGTTATGCCAGAAGTGTCAAAGGGATTGACGAGAGGTATCTGTCGACTGATGCAACACCATGTGGGAGCTGGCTTGCCAGCGATAGCGATTTGTCTGACACATTGATTTCGAATGTGCCGCCGCCATCGCTGGCAAGCCAGCTCCCACAAGGTACAGCGGTGTGTCAGGCGTAATAGTCAACCGCGCTGGTGCCGATGACGCTAGTGGTCTGGGCAACAGACTCAGCCACCGCTGCGGGCGTCAACTCTTCGTCCGCCGAATCCAGACGACCACCGGCGGCGCTGGTGCGGCCACTCTGGCCCTGCTGCGCCTGTTCCTGACCCTGCCCCTGCCAGCCACGTCCCTGATCAGCCACGTTGACGTCGACCTGGCCCATGCCCTGCTGGGTGAACATTTCACGCAGTCGATGCATCTGCCCGTCGAGCGCTTCGCGCACACTCGGGTGCGCGCTCATGAACGTCACCTGGGTCTGCTGGTCCGGGACCATGTTCACGCGAATATCCAGACGCCCCAGCTCCGCCGGTTGCAACTGAATGTCCGCCGCCTTCAGATTGGCGCTCGACAGGTACATGACGCGGTTGACCACTTCTTCAGTCCAGCCGCTCTGGTGCATGGCAATTGGCTGGTTCACCGGCACCGCGTTGGCGGTTTTGGGCGTGGCCGCTTGCGTCAGCGCCGCCAGACGGTTGGCGAAGTCATCGACACGGGTGTCGCTGGTGGCGGACTTGAGGTCTTTCAGACCGTCATCGATCAGCCCGCTGAAGGCTTTTTCGCCGCCCTGACTGGTGCTGTCCTTGTCGGCCTGCACGTCGAGCATGCTGGCCATGCCGGCAGCGAAGTTTTGTGCGGTGGTCAATTCGCCGTCAGCCTGGGCCTGCGCTGGCGAGGCTTTCGGTTGCGCTTGACTGGCGGCGGAAATATGCCCGCCCTGCTCCATCGCCATGCGCACGGCCGGCAAGGCATCAAGCGGGTCGGCCTCAGGATCGAAATCGCTGTCGGTACTGGCCGCCGGGTCTTTGACCACCGCCGGCAATACCGCCACGGCCGGTGTTTCGACTTTCGCCGGCGTCGGCGTCTCAACCACTGGCGGTTGCGCGACAGGCGCAGTCACCAGGGGCTGCACGACTTCTGCCAACGCCGGGTCCAGCGCCGGGTCGACAGGCGTGGTATCGGCTACCGGCGTCTGCGGGGTGTCGGCGCTGTCGTCGTCGCTGGCAGCCTTGTCATCGGCGGCAACCGGTTTGTCGGCAGGCAACGCTTTGCCGCTATCGGCAACCGCCGGGTTCGCGGCGGCAGACTGATCTTTGCCGAGGTCTTTTTTGCCGCTGGTGTCAGCGACCTTGTCGCGCGCCGGTTTCAGCGAATTGTCAGTGCTCGCGGCAGGCTTGTTCGGCCCTTGATCGGCGAACACTTTTGCGAAGCTTGAGGCCTTGTCGCCGGGGTCTGCGGCCAATGCCGACGATTTGGCAGAGGCTGCTTGCGCCTTGGCCTGGGCGGCGGTCTGAAGAAGAATATTGGGGGTCGCAGGCATAACACGGTCTCCGCTGCACTGGGATCGTAGGTACAGTTGAGGGAGATATCTGCAAGTGCCGGGCCAGTTTTGCCCGACACCCGAGAAAAGCGCCGGGCGGCGTGTTCAATGCGCGAGTGCGTGCTGTCGCTCGTCTTCGTAGACAGGGCGCACATCAGCAAACTCATTGCTGATATCCGCCACCAGCATGGCAATTTCCGAGGGGCTTTTATCTTTGGCTTCTGACTCCAGCGTCTGACAGAGTTCCGCCAGGCGCACAGCGCCCATGTTGCTGGCGCTGCCCTTGAAACTATGGGCAACCTCCGACAAGACCTTGGCGTCCGCAGTCTTGCGCAGCTCAACCAAGCGACTTTCGGAATCGGTCAGAAAGGTATCCAGCAACTCCGGATACCCGTCCTCCATGACTTCGCGCAGTACGCTCAGCGCCTCGCGATCCACATGTTGGTCAGTCACTTGCTCACTCCTTGATCAAGAATTGCGCGGATTATGCCTGAACCTCCCAGAAAAACTCCACGCAAGCACTACGACCTTCGTCCGACCACCTGGCGTTATGCCCCAATTGCCGGATCAGGCTGACACCGCGCCCCGACAGACGGACGTCGTCCAATGGCCGCTCCATCACCCGCGCCACATCAAAGCCCTTGCCACTGTCTTCGACCCGGATCAGCAGGCATCCGCCGTTGTTCACAGGCCTCACCTGCAGATGCACGCGCACAAAACCCTCCTGCAAGGCATCGAGCCGCTGATTGCGCTGCTGATAATAAAGGGCAAAACCGGCAGCATCGCGCTTGAGACTGGAATCCAGACCCAGCACGCCATGCTCCAGCGCGTTGGAGTAGAGCTCGGCGAGCACGCTGTACAACGCGCCGCTCTGCCCGCGCAAACCATGCACCTCCAACAGCAACTGCAACAGGTATGGCAATGGATTGAAACGCTTGAGTGTAGCCCCGCGAAACTCGAAGCTCACCGACCAGTCCAGCGGACAGGATTGACCGCTGTCGGAATACACCGGCGCCGACGGATTGACCTGTGCCAGCTCAAGCAAACTGACCTCGACCATGCTCACATCGTCGCGCGCCTCACCGCGAAAATCCCGTAGCGCCTGCTCGATGTCCTCGAACAACCGATCAGGCTCACGGTTGGCGGCGAACACTCGCTGCAGACGCTCGACACCGAACAACTGATCGTTGGCATCGCTGGTATCAATGACCCCGTCGGACAACACGAAAACCCGATCGCCAACCGCCATCGAATGCACTTCAGTGCGGTCATCGAATGCCTGTGGACTGAGCACGCCCAACGGCAAATGGCGCGCCGCCAACGGTTCGCGCTCGCCCGTGGCGATTCGGTGCAAGTAGCTGTCAGGCATGCCGCCATTCCACACTTCCACCGAGCGCCGCTGAAAACTCAGGCACAGCAGCGTCGCGCAACAGAACATGTCCACGGGCAGGATGCGTTTGAGCTTGGCGTTCATTTCGCGCAGGGTTTCGGCCAGGCCATAGCCCTTGGCGGTCATGCCATAGAAGACTTCGGCCAAGGGCATCGCGCCCACCGCTGCCGGCAAACCGTGGCCGGTGAAGTCGCCGAGCATGACGTGCATGTCGCCCGCTGGCGTATAGGCCGCCAGCAACAGGTCGCCGTTGAACAGCGCGTAGGGCGATTGCAGATATCGGATGTTTGGCGCACTCAGGCAGCCGGCATGCGCCACCTTGTCGAACACCGCTTTGGCGACGCGCTGTTCGTTGAGAAGGTAGTCGTGATGTTTGGCAATCAGGTCGCGTTGTTGCAGCACGGTAGCTTGCAGACGTCGCAAGCGATCCATCGCCTTGATTTTGGCGGCGAGAATCACTTGGTTGTAGGGCTTCGCCAGAAAATCGTCACCACCTGCCTCAAGGCAACGCGCCAGCGCTTCGCTTTCCGTCAACGAGGTCAGGAAGATAATCGGCACGAGGGTTTCCCCTGCCAGCGCCTTGATCTGCCGCGCCGCTTCGAAGCCGTCCATCACTGGCATCATGGCGTCCATCAACACCAGGCTGGGCTGCTGACGGCGGAACACCTCGACCGCTTCGGCACCGTTGGCCGCCGTCAGCACTTCATGCCCCTGACGACGGACGATGGTCGACAGCAGCAAGCGGTCGGCGGCACTGTCTTCGGCGATCAGAATGGTCAGCGGCTCTTGCGCCTGCATGCTGGTCAACTGATGTCGAAGAGTTTGTCGAAATTGGAGATGGCGAGGATTTTGCGCACGTCGGAGTTGCTGTTGACGACCCGCACGTCGGACTCGTCGCCGCCGGCGTGATCACGCAGCAGGAGCAGCATGCCCAAGGCCGAGCTGTCGAGGTAGGTGGCTTCTTTGAGGTCGACCACGATGGACTCGGGTTTCTGATCGAGACGCTCGTAGGACTCGCGAAACTCCTGGTGACGACCGAAATCAAATCGCCCCTTGACTGAGATAGTCAGTTTTTGACCATCTGGAGAAAGATCTGTAACGACTGACATTGACTGGCTTCCTTGTCATTGACGAACGTGTACAAGGTTTAGCACTTGGCAGGGGATGGGGCAAGGTTGGAAGCAAGATCAAAAGATCGCACCCTTCGGCACCCCCTACACTGATCCCCTGCAGGAGCTACCGAAGGCTGCGATCTGTTGATCTTCAGTACGGATTCTGCCGAGGCAAGCGCTGGGACAACTCGTCCAGCAGCTTCTGCTCACGCTTGTCCTCGGCCCGCTGCGCCTCGTCGCGGTAACGCTGCACTAGCTTGCGCAACCCTTCGACCCGGGCAAACGCCTGTTGCCAGGCATCACGCGCCTTTTCCAGATTGTTCTGGTGCCAGACCAGGCTCTGGCGCTGCTGATCAACGGCGGTGTCGAGTTGCGCCAGAAAGCCCTGGAAGCCGAGCAGCCATTGCCCGGTCACGCCGGTGCTGCCGCGCACGATCCATTGCTGCGAGTAATCCAGACGAAAGGCGTTGAGGTCGGCGAGTTTGCTTTCGGCCACTTTCACCTGGCCCTGGAAATACCCCAGGCGTTGCACGGCGGCTTTCTCGGCCTTCTCGGCCATGTCCACCACCGGCACCAGACGCGCGGCTCGACTAAGGGCCATGGCCGGTTAACCGCCGGGCGCCGGAGCGAAGATCGAGGCCAAGTGATTTTCACTGGCCCCCATGTTGATGTTGTCGTTCAAGCCCTGACGCAAGTACAGCGACATCGACGGCTGCAAGCTGATCGCAGTGTCGGTTTCGCGGTCACCACCGGCCACATAAGCACCGACGCTGATCAGGTCGCGACTCTGCTGATAACGCGACCAGTATTGCTTGAACATCTGCGCATGGTTCATGTGCTTGATGCCGACCACCGACGGCATCACCCGGCTGATCGACGCCTCGATGTCGATGGCCGGGTAGTGCCCTTCTTCGGCCAGACGCCGCGACAGCACAATGTGGCCGTCGAGTACGCCGCGCGCCGAGTCGGCAATCGGGTCCTGCTGATCGTCGCCTTCGGACAGTACGGTGTAGAACGCGGTGATCGAACCACCGCCCTTCTCCGCGTTACCCGCGCGCTCCACCAGTTTCGGCAACTTGGCGAACACCGACGGCGGATAACCCTTGGTCGCCGGCGGCTCGCCGATGGCCAGGGCGATTTCCCGCTGGGCCTGAGCGAAACGGGTCAGCGAATCCATCAGCAACAGGACGTTCTTGCCCTTGTCGCGGAAATACTCGGCGATGCGCGTGCAATACATCGCGGCACGCAAACGCATCAGTGGCGCATCGTCCGCTGGCGAGGCGACGACCACGGAGCGCTTGAGGCCTTCTTCACCGAGGATGTGCTCGATGAATTCTTTAACTTCTCGACCCCGCTCACCGATCAGGCCAACGACGATGATGTCGGCCTCGGTAAAGCGGGTCATCATGCCCAGCAGCACGGATTTACCGACGCCGGTACCGGCGAACAGACCGAGACGCTGGCCGCGACCGACCGTCAACAAACCGTTGATGCAACGGATGCCGACATCCAGCGGCACGCTGATCGGGTCACGGTTGAGCGGGTTGATCGTCGGGCCGTCCATCGGCACCCAGTCTTCGGCTTTCATGCCGCCCTTGCCGTCCAGCGCACGACCGGCGCCATCGAGCACACGACCGAGCATGCTCATGCCCATCGGCAAGCGACCGGCATCAGCCAGCGGCACCACGCGGGCGCCGGGGGCGATACCGGCAACGCTGCCGACGGGCATCAAGAAGACTTTATTGCCGGAGAACCCCATGACTTCCGCTTCCACCTGGGAGGGGTGGTAGCTGTCGTCATTGATCACCATGCAGCGGGTGCCCATGGCAGCGCGCAGGCCTTCGGCTTCGAGCGTCAGGCCGACCATGCGCAGCAGGCGGCCTTCAAGGATCGGCGCACCGGCAATCTCGGTGGCCTCGGCATAGGTGCTCAGGCGCTTGGCGAAGCTGGTGCGTTCAAGGCGCATCGGGGGTGTCCGCGAGCGGCTCGTCAGCGTCGACGACCGGCTTGGCGTCTTCGGGAATATCCAGGCTCAGGTCCGCTGCGGCCGGGTGCAAGGCCTGCTCGTGCAACTGATCGAACAGCTTGGCCATGACCTGACTGACGCGCGACTCGATGCTGGCATCGATGCGACTGTGCTCGGTTTCTACCCGGCAACCGCCGGGCAACAGCGTGTCGTCCTCGACGATGCGCCAGGTTTCTTCATGGCGCTCGCGCAGGGCTTTGACCTGGGCGAAATCCTGCGGATTGACGTACAGGCGCACGTTTTCCACGCCCAGCGGCAACAGCTTGAGCGCATCGCGCATGACCTGCTCGATCTGCGTCGAATCGATCGCCAGTTCGCGCTTGATCACCTGTTTGGCGATGTGTTGCACGAGGTCGACCAGCGACTTTTCGATCTGCGTGTCTTGCTCGGCAATCGGTTCGAACAGGTGGCCCATCAGTTGCTCAAGGCTGGCGACTTTCGCTGCCAAAGCCACTTCGGCTTCCTGACGGACCTTCAGCGTGGTGCTGTGAAAACCTTCTTTTTCACCAATGGCGAAGCCCTCGTTGTAAGCCTCCTGACGGATGCTTTCGAGTTCTTCCAGGGTCAGTGGCTGGACTTCGTCCAGCGGCACTTCTTCCATTTCCGGCGGCTCGGGTTCCGGCTCAGGCTCCGGCTCAGGTTTCGGCGGATCGAAGCTGGGCATCGCCCAGGATTCAAATCCGCGAACATCGCGGGCACGGATCAGATCCGTCACATCGTCGTCGTGCTTGTCCATGGGCTTAGATCATTTCCTCGCCACCCTTGCCGCCGAGTACGATTTCGCCGGCTTCGGCCATACGACGGGCAATGGTGAGGATTTCTTTCTGCGCGGTTTCGACGTCGCTGACGCGCACCGGGCCTTTGGCCTCGAGATCGTCGCGCAACAGTTCGGCGGCTCGCTTGGACATGTTCTTGAAGATCTTCTCTTTGACGCCTTCGTCCGAACCCTTGAGGGCCAGCACCAGCACGTCGGAAGACACTTCGCGCAACAGCGCCTGAATGCCACGGTCGTCGACATCGGCGAGGTTGTTGAACACGAACATGAGGTCTTCGATCTGACCGGACAGGTCTTCGTCGACTTCGCGGATCGAGTCCATGAGCTGGCCTTCGATCGAGCTGTCGAGGAAGTTCATGATGTCCGCCGCACGCTTGATGCCACCCAGGGTGGTGCGCGAGGCATTCGAGTTGCCGGAGAACTGCTTCTCGAGAATCTGGTTGAGTTCTTTCAGTGCTGCCGGTTGCACGGTGTTCAACGACGACACGCGCAGGATGATGTCCAGACGCACTTTATGGTCGAAGTTGCCGAGCACCTCACCGGCCTGATCCGGATCAAGGTACGCCACCACGATCGCCTGGATCTGCGGGTGTTCGTAACGGATCACGTCGGCAACGGCGCGCGGCTCCATCCATTTCAGGCTGTCGAGGCCACTGGTGTTGCCACCGAGCAGGATGCGGTCGATCAGGCCGTTGGCCTTGTCTTCACCCAGGGCCTGGGTGAGCATTTTGCGCACGTAGTCGTCGGAACCGACGCCCAGGCTGGTCTGGTCGCCGACGATGTCGACGAACTCGCTCATGACCTGTTCGACTTGCTCGCGATGGACGTTGCCCATCTGCGCCATCGCCACACCCACACGCTGAACCTCTTTCGGGCCCATGTGGCGCAACACTTGCGCAGCATCGGTCGAGCCCAGGGACAGCAGCAGAATCGCCGCTTTATCGACCCGGGACAGTTTAGCGACAGCGGCTCGGTTATCACTCATCTGCGTTAATCCACTCTTTCACGACCTGGGCCACGCGACCCGGATCTTCTGCCACCAGACTCTTGATTGCATTCAGCTGCGCGTCATAACCCTCGCTCGGGCTCGGCAACAGAATGCTCTGAGGACCACCGAGGCTTACGCGGTCGTTGGAAAGTTCGCCGTCCAGGCCGCCCATGCCACCGAGTTCCACGTCGCCGCCAAGACCGGCCAGCTCCTTGCCTTTGCCACCGCCGGTGATGTTGTTGAGCACCGGACGCAGCACACCAAACACCAGCACGAGGATGAACAACACACCCAGCACTTGTTTGACGATGTCCCAGAACCATGGCTGGGAGTAGAACGGAATATCGGCGATCACTTCACCGCGCTCGGCGGAGAACGGCATGTTGATCACGCTCACGCTGTCACCACGGCTGGCGTCGAAACCGACGGCGTCCTGCACCAGGCGCGTGAAGCGCGCCAATTCGTCGGCGCTCCACGGCGCACGGGTGGTTTCGCCGTTGGCGGCGTTGACCTTGACCTGATCGTCGACAACAACCGACACCGACAGACGATTCAGGCGACCCTGCTGCTGTTTGGTGTGGCTGATCGAACGGTCGAGTTCGAAGTTCTTGGTCGATTGTGAACGCTTGTCTGCCGGGTACGGCGCGAGCATTGGCTGGCCGGTGGCCGGGTCCATGATCTGCTGGCCGTTGGCGTCAACCAATGGCTGACCTGGCTGCACCATGCTCGCCGGCGCAGCTGCGCCACCGGTGGTTTGCGGCGCCGAGGCTGGCGATGGCGGCTGGTTGCTCAGGGCACCCGGCACACCTTGCGGGCCATTGCTGGCGGTGCGTTGTTCGTTGACCGACTGCTCGCTGCGCAACGCCGGTTGATCCGGGTTGAACTGCTCGGCGGTCGACTCGACGGCACTGAAATCGACATCGGCCGACACTTCAGCCTTGTAGCGATCGTTGCCCAGTACCGGCTGCAGAATGTTGTGCACGCGCTGGGTGAGCATGCTTTCCATGCGACGGCTGTAATCGAACTGCTTGCCGGCCATGGTCATTTCGGAGTTTTCCGCCTGATCAGAGAGCAGGTTGCCCTTCTGGTCGACGACGGTGATCTGCGATTTGCTCAACTCGGGAACGGAGGTTGCCACCAGGTTGATAATGGCAACGACCTGACCCGGCTCCAGCGAACGACCGCTGTACAGTTCGACCAGCACCGAAGCGCTTGGCTTGCGTTCGTCACGCACGAACACCGAACTCTTCGGAATCGCCAGATGCACGCGGGCACCCTTGACGTTGTTCAGGCTGGAGATGGTCCGCGCCAGTTCGCCTTCGAGGCCGCGACGGTAACGGGTCGCTTCCATGAACTGGCTGGTGCCCAGCCCCTGTTCCTTGTCGAGGATTTCAAAACCGATGTTGCCATCGCTGGGAGTGACACCAGCGGCCGCGAGCTTGAGGCGCGCGCGAGACAGATCATCGGCCTTGACCAGCAAGGCGCCGGAGTTCGGTTCAACGGTGTACGGGATGTCGGCCGAGGCCAGGGTGTCCATGACCTGTTTGGCGTCCATGCCGGCAAGGCTGCCGTACAACGGACGGTAATCCGGCTGCTGCGACCACAGCACCACGGCAAAGCCAATCGCCACGCTCGCAGCCAGGCCGACCAACAGGCCCACCTGACGCAGCATGGTCATCTCGGAGAGGTTTTCCAGGAAGGACAGGCCGAACAGCGGCGGTTTGCCGTCTATCGGGGTGGCCTTGGCCGGAACGTTATCGGCGACTGCTTCTGCCATGACTCAATCTCGTCCTTATACCGGCATCTGCATGATGTCTTGATAAGCCTGAACCAGTTTGTTGCGCACCTGGGTCAGAGCCTGGAACGACACGCTGGCTTTCTGCGAAGAAATCATCACGTCCGTCAGGTCAACGCCGCTCTTGCCGATTTCAAAGGCGTTGGCCAATTGGGTCGACGCCTGCTGGGTATCGCTGACTTTGTTGATGGCCTGACCGAGCATGTCGGAAAAGCTGCTGCCCGCCAGTTCAGGGACAGCTGCAGTCGATTTCGGCGCAGACATGGCATCCATTTGCATGGATTTCATGTCCATCATCAACCGATTAAATTCAATACCTTGGCTCATGGTCTACTCTCTTGGGCGGCCCGCAATTTTTTGACACTCACTCGGCGGGTACACAGGTGTTAGCAACAAGGGTGCCAGCTCAGGCCCGACCCTTTCAGAAAAGCGTTTTGAAATCCTTGCAGCGTGGATCAGGTGGCGAACAGGTAGCCTTCGACGTCCATCCCGGCATCGCGCATTTGCGCCAGTTTGTAGCGCAAGGTACGCGGGCTGATGCCAAGCTTTTCCGCCGCCTCCTTGCGACGCCCGCGCTCAGTGCGCAGGGTGTCGATGATCATCTGAAACTCCCGACGACGCAGGTCATCGCCCAGTGCGCCGGCGGAATCCGCCTCGATGTCGACTTCACGAATCAGCGCGGGCGCCGGCGCTGCCACCGGCAAAGCGGCAAACGTCACCGGCCCGGCGAGACAGAAATCCTGCGGCTGAATCAACCCGCCCTGCTGCAGGATCAGTGCCCGTTGAATGGCGTTATCCAGCTCGCGCACATTGCCTGGCCACGCGTAGCCGGTCAGACAGGCTTGCGCCGCTGGCGACAGTTTTGCCGCCGCATGCTTCATTTTATTGACGTGCTTGGCGAGCAAGCGCTCAGCCAGCGGCAAGATATCGGCAGTGCGCTCGCGAAGTGGACGCCAAGCGAGGGGGAAAACCGACAGACGGTAAAAAAGATCTTCACGGAAGCGCCCCGCTGCCACTTCGCCCGCCAGATCGCGGTTGGTGGTGGCGACCACACGAATATCCAGATTGATCGGTTTGCGCGCGCCGACCCGCTCGACCTCACGCTCCTGCAACACGCGCAACAGCTTGGCTTGCAGGCCCAAAGGCATCTCGGAAATTTCGTCGAGCAGAATGGTGCCGCCGTCGGCCTGTTCGAACTTGCCGGCCTGCGCCGCGATGGCACCGGTGAACGAGCCCTTCTCGTGACCAAATAATGTCGCTTCGAGCATGTTGTCGGGGATCGCCGCACAGTTGATCGCAATGAACGGCTGATTGGCGCGATGGGATTGCTGATGGATATAGCGCGCCAGCACTTCTTTACCGGTGCCGGACTCACCGGAGATCAGCACCGTGGAATCACTGCGCGCCACGCGGGCGGCCAAATCGAGCAATTGCGCACTGGCCGGCTCGACGGCGATCGGCCCCTCGGATTCGCCGACGCTGATGCAACCCAACGCATGCCGCGCGACCAGGTCAAGCAATGCCTTGGGTTCGAACGGCTTGACCAGATAATCCGCCGCCCCCTGGCGCATGGCATCGACCGCACGCTCGACGGCGCCATGCGCGGTCATCAGCAGCACCGGCAATTGCGGCTGACGGGCGCGCAGCAAGGCGAGCAATTGATGGCCGTCCATACCGGGCATGTTGACGTCGCTGACCACCAGACTGAACGCCTCGCGCGCCACGGCCGTCAACGCGTCTTCAGCGCTGCCGACCGCATGGTAATCATGGCCGGCCAACAGCAGCGTATCGGCCAGTGCTTCGCGCAACGAGCGGTCATCCTCGACCAGCAAAACCTTGATGCCCATGTCTTTCACTCAGCTCCCTGTACAGCGGAAAACAGCGGCAGGATCACCTGCGCGCACGTACCGCGCCCAACACGTGAGCGCAGTTGCAATTCTCCCTGATGCGCACGGGCCACAGCCTTGACCACGGTCAGGCCGAGGCCGGTACCGGTGACCTTGGTGGTAAAAAACGGCTCACCCAGACGGGCGAGCACCACGGGATCGATACCGCTGCCACTGTCACTGACGCACAGGCGCAGGGTGTTATCGCGGGCATAGCAATGCACTTTCAGGCGCACCTCGGCGGTGCTGGCCTGGATGGCGTTTTCGATCAGATTCAACAACGCCCCGACCAAGGTGTCGCGATTGCACAGCAACTCGCCGACATGACTGTCGCACTGCCAGCGAATCGGCAGATCCTGCACATGAGTCAGTGCGGCCGCTTGCAGCGACTGCATCAACGCATGCGGGGTGAGGCGATCGGTCAGCGGCAATTCACCACGGGCGAATACCAGCATGTCGCGCACTTGATGTTCCAGTTCATGCAGCCGCTCTTTGAGGCGACCGGCAAAACGCTGCTGGGTGGCGACCGGCAATTCCTGCTCAGTCAAATGACTGGCGTAGAGCAAGGCCGCAGACAATGGCGTGCGGATCTGATGCGCCAGCGAGGCAACCATCCGCCCCAGCGACGACAAGCGCTCGTGGCGCGCCAGCTGATCTTGCAGGTGACGGGTTTCCGTCAAATCGTTGAGCAGCACCAATTGCCCCGGCTCGGCATCCAGCGAGCGGGTAGCGATCGACAGGCGTCGACCGTTTTTCAGGGAAATTTCGTGACCGTCGTCTTCACGCGGGGCGAAGCAGCGGGCAATCACCTGGCGCCACAATTCGCCTTCCAGCGGCAGCCCGAGCAACTCGATGGCCGCCGGATTGGCCTCGACCACAATGCCGTGGCTATCGATAACGATAACGCCACCGGGCAACAGGTCCAGAAGGTTTTGCAGGCGGTTGGCCAGGCGTTCTTTTTCCGCCAGCTCCTGCATGCGCTGGGCACTGACCACGGCCAACTCGCCCTTGAGCTCGGTGACCCGCGCTTCAAGCATGCTGTAGGAGTCGGTCAACTGGCTGGACATCTGATTGAACAGCGCGAACGCCTGCTCAAGGCCCTGTCGGCTTGCCTGTTCTACGGAGGACGATTGCCCCTCGGGACTGGAGGCAGATGACATCTGGGCGGCTTGGGGCATTGTGCTCTCTCGCTTGGCTGACCGTCAGTTAAACGGAACGTTGCGAGGGATGTAGCAATACCCGTGCCTAAAAAAAACTGCTTATAAATGAAGAAGTTGAAAAACAGGCGTCAATCATCCGCCTGTTCATCACCATCACGCCGACTCATGCCGTACTTGCGCATCTTCTCGACCAGGGTGGTACGACGGATACGCAGACGCTCGGCCGCACGCGCCACAATGCCATTGGCATCATCCAGCGCCTGCTGAATCAGGCCCTGCTCCAGCCCACCGAGGTAGTCTTTCAAGTCCAGGCCTTCCGGCGGCAACAGGGCGTTGGCGCTGAAGTCCGGCGTATGGCCATTGATCGCCACGCGCTCTTCGAGATCGCTGCGCAGGCTGTCGACCATCTGCTCGTCTTCGTCATCGACGTAGCGGAATTTCTTCGGCAACTCGACCACGCCGATCACCCCGTACGGGTGCATGATCGCCATGCGCTCGACCAGGTTGGCCAGTTCGCGGACGTTGCCCGGCCAGCCATGACGGCACAGCGACATGATCGCCGCCGAGTTGAAACGGATCGAGCCGCGCTTTTCGTGTTCCATGCGCGAGATCAGTTCGTTCATCAGCAGCGGGATGTCTTCGACGCGCTCACGCAGCGGCGCCATCTCGATCGGGAACACGTTCAGGCGATAGTAGAGGTCTTCGCGGAAGGTGCCGATCTCGATCATGCTTTCGAGATTCTTGTGGGTCGCGGCAATGATGCGCACGTCGACGCTCTGGGTCTTGTTGCTGCCCACGCGCTCGAAGGTGCGCTCTTGCAGCACGCGCAGCAGCTTGACCTGCATCGGCAGCGGCATGTCGCCGATTTCGTCGAGGAACAGCGTACCGCCATTGGCCAGCTCGAAACGACCGGCACGGCTGGTGATGGCGCCGGTGAAAGCGCCCTTCTCGTGGCCGAACAGTTCGCTTTCGAGCAACTCGGCCGGGATCGCCCCGCAGTTGACTGGCACGAACGGCGCATCGCGGCGCTTGGAATGGTAATGCAGGTTGCGCGCAACCACTTCCTTGCCGGTACCGGACTCGCCGAGGATCAGCACGCTGGCGTCGGTGTCGGCCACTTGCTGCATCATCTGGCGCACGTGCTGGATCGCCCGGCTGGTGCCGACGAGGCTGCGGAACAGATTGGGTTCGCGATGACGGCCGCGCTCGCGGGCCTGGTCGTACATCTCGCGGTAGACCTGGGCACGGTGCAGCGAGTCGAGCAGTTTGCTGTAGCTGGGCGGCATTTCGAGGGTCGACAGCACGCGGCGACGCTGGTCATCCGGCAGATCGACGGAAGAATTATCGCCCATCAACAACACTGGAAGGAACTCATCCCAGGTTGAGAGTGTCTTTAACAAGCCCAAAAGCGCACCAGGAGCATTGACCGTCCCGATCAGTACGCAAATGACCTCACGACTAGACGACAAAGAGCCGACTGCCTGCTGCCAGTCATGGCTTCCGCAGGGTAAATTTTCTTCGCCGAGAAAATTTAGAATCACCGCCAGGTCGCGGCGGCGGACGCTATCGTCATCGATCAGCAGAATTTTGGTTTCACGCCACATGCAATAGCAACTTCCCTAGTCAACTCAATGCCCGAAAAATGGGGCAAGCGAGACGCTTGCAGGACACCATGTGCCTGTAGACGCCTGAAATCTGAAATCAGCCACTAGTTAAGTCAAAAAACCGTGCACAGTCAAATTTATGGCGCACATGTCTGGATTAACTGGGGGTTAATTAACCAAACAGATGGTAAACCTTTGCCGCATTCTGCGCTTGGGTGATCTGCGACATCTCATCGGCTATTGCCTGCCGCTCCCCGGTCGCTGCATCCAGCAACTGTTTGTAAACCCCGAGCAATTCCTCAAGGTTGTCGCGCAATGCGGCCTCGTCCACCGAAGCTTCACTCAAGACGTCTTCCATGCAGGAACGGCAAGCCATGTCCAGCTCGCTGATGGCTTCCCAGTTGCGCTCGGCCAGAGCACCGGCCAGAGCCTCGCGGGTTTCTTCGATTCGCTGCAATACAAGACTCATGGTGATCTCCTTAAAACTGTGGAGCCGGCGTGCCAATGGCATCCCAGCCGTCCTTGACCGTGCGCAACAGGTCAGCGACTTCGTCGAGGATCTTCGGGTCGGTCTTGGCGTTGGCTTCGGTCAGACGCTTCATCATGTATTCGTAAAGATTGGCCAACTCGCCAACCGATTCCGACTGATTGTCCAGATCGAGCCCTTCGAGCAAGCCGCCGATGATGCCGATGGCTTTGCCGATCAGGACGCCTTTGTTGGGGATGTCCTTGCGCTCCATGGCGCCTTTGGCCTGAGCGATACGATCAAGACCACCCTCCATCAGCATCTGTACCAGACGGTGCGGGCTGGCTTCGGAAGTCTGCGCCTGGGCGCCAATCTTCTGGTATTGGCGAAGGGCTAACATCGGATTCATGTTCTACCTCATCAAATTTTTGTGGGTCGCATATCGAGTGTATCGACGACGCGTCAAAAAACTTTAGATCCAAATGCAAAAAGCCCGGAGCGCTCACTTACGCTGCCGGGCTTTTGGCGTTTACAGCCTTAACCTTTCTGCTGAGCGGTCAACGCCTCGAACATCGAAGTGATGTTGCTGGCGGTGGCTTTCAGCTTGCCGACCAAGGTGTCCATGTCGTTGTACTTTTTGGTCAGTACATCGGTCAGGGTAGCGATCCGGCGATCCAGTGCATCTTGGTCATTGCTTAGACGCTTTTTGGTGGCATCCAGCGCTTTACTGCGCGCATCGAGGATCGAATCCTGAACCTTGCCATTGATCGTCTTGGACTCAGTGAACGGCTTGACCGCATTATTCATGCGCTCCAGCAGCCCGTTAGTACCGGTGAACAGGGTCTGCACTTCACCACCGAGTTTCTTGTTCATCGCGGCGGTGAACTTGGTGCTGTCGAAGTTCAGCGCACCGGTCTTCTGATCAGTGGTGATGCCCAACTGCGACAACACGGTCAATTTATCGCCAGAACCGGTTTGCGACAGAGGTTCGCGCAGCGCATTGAGAATCGAACGCGGCAATGGGTCACCGGTCAGCGGGCCAGCTACGGTGAGCTTGCCGTCGTCATCGAGCGACGATTTGGTCAGCGACGTTACAGCGTTGGCGACCGCGTTGTAGGCATCGACAAACTTCTGGATCGAGGCTTTCAGCCCGTCATTGTTCGACGCAACAGTGACCGTGGATTTGCCGACGGCCGCCAGACTCAGGGTCAACCCGGAAATGGCCGTGTCGTTGGTGTTGGAACTGCTGGTGATCTTCAGGCCATCAACGGTGAATTCGGCGTCCTGCGCCAATTCGCCGATCGCGCCCGACGAGGCGGCGGTCGCCGGCGACGACATTTTATTGTTGCCGTTGATTTCCAGGCCAGCAATACCGCTCGCGGAAATGTCGGAGCCGGCACCGGTGGTGGTCGAGCCCAATACCAGACGCGAGCCGAAGCTGTCGGTCACGATGTTGGCACTCAAGCCCTTGGACTGATACTGGGTGTTGATCGAGTCACGCACCGACTGCAGGGTTGCGCCCGCCGCGACGGTCACCGGATAGCTTTTGCCACCTTGGGTGATGGTCAGCGTACCTGGCGGAATCGAACTGGTATTGCCGCCGGAGAATGCCGCAGAAGCGACCTTCGAAGACGTGGCAAGTTTTGTGACGTCGACAACATAGTTACCGGAAACGGCATAGTTGCTCGAAGTGGCACCCAACACTTTGGGGTCGGAGGACGTTGCCGCGAAACCGGTGAACTGCGGGGCGGTGGTGCTACCCAGATCAGTCAGGGTCTTCTGGAACGTCGCCAGCAGCGACTTCAAAGTACCAATACCGGAAATGCTCGACGTGTTGGTGGCGGTACCACGGTCGATCTGACCTTGCTTGGCCGCTTTATCAGCGTTTACCAAGGCTTTGACGATAGCACCGGTATCAAGGCCGGAGCCTAAACCCGTGCCCGGTAGAATTGGACTTGCCATGTGGAACTCCCTTCAGTGTGTCGCCGGTCTTTTGACCACTACAACGCCCAAAAGAACATAGCAACAAAATTCGTGCCAGCTGTCAGACTTTAGCGCTGAACAACAGGCTGCTTGCATCATTCAAACTGTTTGCCAGTTTCAGCACTTCTTCGTTGGGGATCTGACGGATCACCTCACCGGATTCGCTGGCAATCACTTTGACTACTACTTTGCCTGAAGGCTCATCAATCGAGAACTCCAGATTGCGTTTGACCGACTGCACAAACTTTTCGATTTCCTGAACGGCCATCTTCAGTTTTTCCTGCGCGGTCTGCTCGCTTTTACTTTCTTCCTTGACAGCAGTCACCGGGGCAACCACCGGGCGAGGCTTTTCCGCAGGCTTTTCGGCAACAGTCGTCGCCTGCTTGGCCGCAGGATAAGACAAGTTCAGCTTGGCGCTCATATCCATGTCCATCACCTCTTAGAAAAGTAAAAAGCGAGAGAGCGCGACATGCGCACTCCCCCGCCAAAACTCACCAGCTATTACTGAAGCAGTTTCAGTACAGCGGATGGCAGTTGGTTGGCTTGAGCCAGAACTGCGGTGGAAGCTTGTTGCAGAGTTTGTTGCTTGGTCAGCTGTGCAGTTTCAGCAGCGAAGTCGGTATCTTGTACGCGACCCAGTGCAGCACTGGCGTTTTCGTTGATGTTCTGCAGGTTGGAGATGGTGCTGGTCAGACGGTTCTGGGCAGCACCCAGGTCTGCACGGCTGGAGTTGATCTTGGCCAGAGCGGCGTCGATTTTGGTCAGCGCGTTGTTCATCGAAGCTTCAGCGGTAGCGGAGTCGTTACCGGTGATTTGTACGGTAGCCGAATCAACCGACAGGGTAGCTGCGTCGAAGCCGCTGTCCAGGGTCAGGGTGATCTGGTTAGTAGCGCCAGTGTTGGAACCAACCTGGAAGGTCATGGTGCCAGCAGTGCCGTCGATCAGGTTTTTGCCGTTCAGGTTGGTCGACTTGGCGATACGAGTCAGCTCGTCCGACATCGAAGCGAATTCTTTGTTCAGAGCAGCGCGGTCAGCAGTGCCGTTCGAATCGTTTCGGGATTGAACAGCCAGTTCACGCATACGCTGCAGAATGTTGGTCGATTCTTGCATCGCGCCTTCAGCGGTCTGAGCGATCGAGATACCGTCGTTGGCGTTTTTGATAGCCATGGTCTGACCGCGGATCTGCGAAGTCATACGGGTAGCGATTTGCAGGCCGGCGGCGTCGTCTTTAGCGCTGTTGATTTTCAGGCCGGAGGACAGACGGGTCATCGAAGTCGACAGAGCGTCGGAAGCACGGTTCAGGTTTTTCTGAACGTTCAACGATGTGACGTTAGTGTTTACTGTTAAAGCCATGACGAATTCCTCGTTGGTTGGGTACTGCGGCTTCCGGCCCTGGCAACCGCCGGGTATGGCCTAGAGAACCTTCGTAATAGTTATCGTCGGAATTGGAACTTGCTTTAGGGGATTTTCAAAAAAAATTGCCATCAGGTAGCCATCCCTCGTAAATCAAGGACTTGGCGGCAGTTGCGCAGCGTAAAAATGGCGCCAGGAAAACGCCGGAAAGCAGACGAGCAGAGCGTCGTGGCAACGCGCAGGAGAAAATTGCTTAAAAGGACAGACTGTCCGTGATCACCTGGACCAGTTCGTATTCGAGGTAGTCAGCCAGCGCCAACCAGTTCTGCGACGCCTGACAATGGAACATCAGCCCGAGAATCTGTAACCACTGCTGCTGGTTGTCCGGCGGCGCCTGATCGAACGCCGATTGCAATGCGCCCGCCAGCTCACTCATGGCCAGGCTCGCCTCCACATCACGCCCCAGACGAAACAACGCCGCACATTGCTGCGCCTGAACCACAAATACATCAGTCATACCGCGATCTCCGGATGAAACGCCGTCCCGGCGATCATCGCCCCGGCCCGGCTGGTGTTATAGAAACGCACCTGTGGATGCCCGGCGATGTAACGCTCCAGCTCACAGAGATAACTGCGGAAATTGAGCTGCGTCTTGATGCGCTGGCCGTGGCCATCGAGCACCCAGTGTTTGGCGGCGATCAATTGCGGCCCCAGGTCACCGTCGCCCCAACCGGCATGGGTCTTGTCGCCGGGGAAGGCAAAGTCGGCACCAAACAGGGTGATCTGCGCAGCGCCCATCTTCACCGCCAGATCCACCGCCGGGTGAATCACGCTGCCACCGACGTACAGTTCGCCGCGCGGCAGTTGCTGACGAATCGTTTGATAGATCGGACTGGCCGAGTACGCCGCATGGCGCGGGCCTTGCCAGTCCTTGAGCATCCGCGGGTCGACCATCGGCATATAGACGAGGGTTATTGCAGCGGTATTCGCTGCGGGTAGATGCCGCGCTGAAATGCGCTGATCGATGCTGACCACAATGTCCGGACGAATACCGTGGTCCAGCAATGGCCGATAGGCCGTATCGACACAGATGAACAACGGCCGCTCGGCCTGTGCGCGAATGGCTTGCAGGCGCTCGAAGTGCAGTTCCAGACTCGGCCCCGTGGCGATCACGAACACGTCGCGCCCCGGCTGCGAAGCGAACAGCGCAGCCACATCACCATCGCCTTGCAGCAACGCGTGACTGGCCTGCAAACGCTCGACGATGTCCGCCGCTTGCGGATCGAACTCGCGATTATTGAAGGTCAGGTGAGTTTCACTGATCAGCCGATCACGGATCTTGGCGTTGTAGTCATCGGCCAACACCAGCTCTGCGGGCAACGCGAAGAACGGCAGGCAGATTTCTGCAAGGTCACCGGCGTAATGCAATTCGATGCGCGGATCATTGAGCCACGGTTGTTGATCGAGCAACTGCAACACCAGCGCAAACACCGCGCCGTTGAGCAGATGCACGTGCAATTGCTTGAGCTGCGGACGCTGCAACAGTTCCAACTGCAAATCGCCCAACCCGGTGCCATAGACATGCAGAACCAGACTATCGTCGGGCAGGCTCGCGGCCTGGACTTGCGCCTCGCGAGTGCGGTCATGACGGCTGGTCAATTGAATGCCGTTGATGCTCAGCGTCGAACCCAGCCCTTCGACCAGATCAGCCTGCAACGGGGACGGATCTTCCGCCAGCAGACGGGCCGCTACCAATGGCCAGCGACGCTGGATGATGTCGGCATTCGATTGAAAAAAATCGCTCATGGCGCCTCGTGAACGTTCAGGCAAAAAAATAGCGCTCAAGGTTACACCTTGAGCGCTTTTTTGTGCCGCGATTTACCGATGAAGAGCGGGCTCAGGGGCGATAAATGATCGCCGAACCCCACGACAGACCCACACCGAAGCCGCTCAGGGCAACGCGCTGCCATTGCGAGTCGAGGGCGTGCTTTTCCAGCAGCAGCGGAATGCTCGACGACACCGTGTTGCCGGTCTCGACCATGTCCTTGATGAACTTCTCCGGCTCGCCTTCGAAGCGCCGTGCCACGGCATCGACAATCGCCGCGCTGCCCTGGTGAATGCAGAACGCATCGATGTCATCGGCCTTGAGGCCAGAGTCGTCGAGCAACTCATGCAAGTGTGCCGGGACTTTCAGCAGGGCAAAGTTGAACACCTGGCGACCGTTCATGAAGAACACACCATCAGTGACTTTCAGGTGCGGCGCACCGGAACCATCGGTGCCGAACTTGGCCTTGCCCAGCGCCCAGGCCGGGTCTTCGCCCATCCACGTTGCGGTGGCGGCATCACCGAAAAGCATGGTGGTGTTGCGGTCTTCCGGGTCAACGATCTTCGAGTACGGATCGGCGGTGATCAGCAGGCCATTTTTCAGGCCGGCGGCTTCCATGAAACCCTTGATCGCGTAGATACCGTAGACGTAACCGGAGCAGCCCAGGGAAATGTCGAACGCCGCGACGTTGGTCGGCAGACCGAGTTTGTCCTGGACGATCGCTGCGGTGTGCGGCAGGCCCTCTTCGTCACCGTTCTGGGTGACCACGATCAGTGCGTCGATCGATTCACGTTTCAGCTCAGGGTTGTTGGCAAACAGCGCATTGGCCGCTTCCACGCACAGATCGGAGGTTTCCTGGTCAGCGTCTTTACGAGGCAGGAAGGCCGAACCGATCTTGCCAAGGATGAATTCTTCATCCTTCTCGAATTTTGCACCTTGTGCGTAATTGTCCACGCCGGCTACAGGTACGTAGCTCGCAATGCTTTTTATGCCAATCATTACGGCTTCCCAATAAAAAACAGCCCAAGACCACCGCTCGCAAGGATTTCGAGGGGCGCCGACAAACAGAAAACGGCCGCCACAACGGGCAGCCACGGGGAGCGCAAAGGGCTATCACTGGAATCGAAAACGAGCCAGGCGCCATCTCCCCGATCAATACAATACAGTGAAGATGCGCGTTATGACTCGCAGGTCACGCTATTTTGCCGAATCGGTGCAGATCGGCTTATTCGACCAACGACCAGTCCAGCGGCGTGCCGCGCTTGATCGGAGTGCGCGCGCGACGACCGATGACGGCCTCGGCATGCTTGGGCGGCAGGCCGAGACCCGGACGAATGGCGCGCAGGTTGTCCCCGCTAAAGGGTTCACCGGCGGCCATGTCGGCGGTGACGTACAACGAACGGCGATACACCAGCGACTTGCGCTCGGCTTCGGTAGGGCCGTATTGCACTTGGCCCATGGCCTGCCAGGCGCGTTCGGTTTCGAGCACCAGGCTGGCCATTTCCGCCGGCTCCAGCGAGAAACTGGCATCCACGCCGCCGGCCGCACGGTCGAGGGTGAAGTGTTTTTCCACCACGGTCGCACCGAGCGCCACGGCCGCGACGGACACGCCCACACCCATGGAGTGATCGGACAGCCCCACCTCACAACCGAACAATTCGCGCAGATGCGGGATCGTGCGCACGTTGCTGTTCAGCGGGGTGGCCGGATAAGTGCTGGTGCATTTGAGCAGGACCAGATCCTTGCAACCGGCCTCGCGGGCGGCACGCACGGTCTCATCGAGTTCGGCGATGCTGGCCATGCCCGTGGAGATGATCAGCGGTTTGCCGGTCGCCGCCACACGACGGATCAGCGGCAAGTCGGTGTTTTCGAAACTGGCGATTTTGTAGGCCGGCACATCGAGGCTTTCCAGAAAATCCACTGCGCTGACATCGAATGGCGTCGAGAAGGCGAGCATGCCCAGCGCTTTGGCCCGGGCGAAAATCGGTGCATGCCATTCCCACGGTGTATGGGCTTTTTCATACAACTCGTACAACGAGGTGCCCGCCCACAGACTGCCCGGGTCCTTGATGAAGAACTCGCCTTCAGCGATGTCCAGCGTCATGGTTTCGGCGGTGTAGGTTTGCAGCTTCAAGGCGTGCGCGCCGGCCTTGGCCGCCGCCTCGACGATTTGCAGCGCCACTTCCAGCGACTGGTTATGGTTGCCGCTCATCTCGGCAATGATGAAGGGCGGCGCGTCGGCACCGATCAGGCGGTCGCCAATCTTGAAACTAGGCATGCGGGTGATCCTTCAAAACACGGGTGAACGCGCAGGCACTCTGGGTGAAACCGGCGTCACGAAAAACATTCAATGAGGGGCGATTGGCGGGCAACACCTGGGCCGTGATGGCGGTGAGCTGCGGCCAGTATTCGCGGACGAACGATTCGCCGCGAGCCAGCAACGCCCTGCCCCAGCCAAGACCGAAACGCCGTTCGAGCAGATAAATCGACACTTCGGCCTCAAGCCCGCGCAAGTCATAACGCAACACGCCCACCGGGCCGTCATCAGCCTCGGCGATCAGCAGCAGACGCTGCGGGTTGCGCAAACTGGCATTCAACCAGTTGAGATGTTGCGCCCAGTCGATCACGCCTTGATCATTCGACCAACGCCGCACGGCCTCGGCGTTGCGCCCGTCGAACAACAAGCGCGCATCGTCCGCAGTCGCCAGGCGAACCTTTAATACCGCGCCGGCCAAGGCCGCCGCCACGCGCAGCGCACCACGACCGTCGACCAGTTGCCGCGAACGCTCGGCGAGGCTTTGCCGCAGGTAAAAATTATCGCTGACGAAACCGATGGCCTGCCGCAGTTGCTCGACGCTGACCTGCTCGCGAGCGCCCATGAACACATGCGCCCCGGCGGCCGCCATGACTTCGCCGTTGGCCTGTTGGTTGTTCGACACAGCGATACAGATCGTTGGCAGGCCCATGGCCGCGCGCTCCCAACTGGTACCGCCGCCGGCGCCGATGAACAGATCGGCCGCGCTCATGCGCTGATAAAAATCGCTGACAAAACTGTGCAGGCGCCAGTGCGGCCGCGTCTCGGCCAAAGCCTGCATCGGCGCCCACGCCGGGTTATCGGCGCCAGCGACAAAGTCGACTTCAAGCTGCGCAAAATCGGCCAGCGCGAGCATCGCATGATGGGTCTGCATCGCCGCATCAAAACCGCCGAAGTTCACCAGCACCCGCCGCACCCTGGCTCTGATTTCGATCGCCGGGCAACGGAACTCCTCACGCAACATGGCGTAGCGCGGGCCGAGCAACGTGCGACAGCCGTCTGGTAGCAGTGGCGCGTAGTTTTCGCTCAAGCCCGACAGGTTCTGATTGAGCAACAGATCGACGCTGTAGCGTCGGCTCGCCAGATCATCCACCGCGGCAATCCGTGGCGCCCAGCGGCGGGCGGCGGTTTGCCAGTGATGATCGAGGCCATAGTGATCGGCAATGATCCAGTCGAAGTCGGCATGCCCCTCAAGCAAATCGTCCAGTGCATCGATATCGGCCTGCCACGGCAGCATGGCTTCGATGGCCTGCTGCGGGTCTTCATCGACGTAACGTTCGGGCAGCGCGAACGTCTCGAAACCTTCGCCCTGCAAGGCGTCAAGCCGATGCCCGGGCAAGCGTCGACAGGCAAACGCGACATGACTGCCCTGCTCGCGCAACACCCGCGCCAGCGTCAGGCAGCGGGCAATGTGGCCGCTGCCGATGGTCGGCGAGGCGTCGGCACGGATCAGCACTCTCATGAGATTTCTCCGCCGGCCTTCAGCGCGGCGTAGAGGTATTCGGCGCGCTTCCAGTCTTCCGGCGTATCGATGTCCTGCACCAGATGCCGCGGCACAATCACCGGCAGGCTGGCCGGCGAGAAAATCACTTCACCGCGCAACCATGCGTCACTGCGACCCCAGTAAAACTGGCCGGCATCCTGGAAGGCTTCGGGCAAATCCTGCGAACGGGTGTTGCGAAACTCCGGGTACATCGCCGTCAGTGCGCCCTGCCCGTCGAGGGTCAGCGCACGCTGCACCGGGAAACCGAAACTGCTGACCGAGAAGGCAAAAGATTTGTCCGCGTGCTGCTCCAGCAAATCCAGGCCCTGACGCAGATAACGCGCCTGCAACAGCGGCGCGGTGGCGTACACGCAGCAGACGTAGTCAAACCCCGGCAACTGCTGCAAGGCATGGACGATCACCGCAGCAGTACCGGCGAAATCGTCGGCCAGTTCGGCCGGGCGCAGGAACGGCACGTCAGCGCCGTGTGCCTGCGCAACCTCGGCAATTTCTGCGTCGTCAGTGCTGACCACCACGCGCTCGAACAACCCTGAATCCAGCGCCAGGCGGATCGAGCGCACGATCATCGGCACGCCATCGAACGGCATCAGGTTCTTGCGCGGGATGCGCTTGCTGCCACCACGGGCGGGGATGATCGCAACGCAGCTCACGGTGTTTTATTCCTCAAGAAGCAGCCGGCGCAATTGCTCGACCACGTAGTCCTGTTGCTCATCGGTCAGCAGCGGGAACAGCGGCAGGCTGATCGCCTCGGCGTAATAACGTTCGGCCTCGGGGAAGTCTCCCTCGGCAAAACCCAGGTCGCGATAATAAGGCTGCAAGTGCAGCGGAATATAGTGCAGATTGACCCCGACGCCGGCCGCGCGCAACGCTTCGAAGACCTGGCGGTGGCTGAGGTTGAGGCGCTCGGTCTGCAAGCGCACCACGTATAAATGCCACGCCGATTCGGCTTCAGGCTGAGCACTCGGCAAGGTCAGCGGAAGGTAAGCCAGCAGACGCTCGTAACGCGCCGCCAGTTCGCGACGACGGGCGATGAAACCGTCCAGTTTGCCGAGCTGCGACAAGCCCAAAGCGGCCTGCAGATCGGTGATGCGGTAATTGAAACCCAGTTCGACTTGCTGGTAATACCACGGGCCGTGGCTCGGCTCGGTCATCTGCTGCGGATCGCGGGTCATGCCGTGGCAGCGCAGGCGCTGCAAGCGTTCGGCCAGTTCCCTGCGGTTGGTCAGCACCATGCCGCCCTCGGCACTGGTAATGATTTTCACCGGGTGGAAACTGAACACGGTCATTGCCGCGAATTCGCCACAGCCGACAGGGCGCCCTGCATAGGAGGCGCCGACCGCGTGGGAGGCATCTTCGATGACAGTGAAGTTGTAGCGCTCGGCGAGTTCGGCGATCCGGCGCATATCACAGCTCTGCCCGGAGAACGCTACCGCCACCAGCACTTTGGGCAACGTGCCGTCGCGCTCGGCCTGTTCCAGCTTCGCCGCCAGCGTGACAGCGTCGAGGTTCCAGGTCAGCGGATCGATATCGACAAAATCAACCTCGGCGCCGCAATAACGACCGCAGTTGGCCGAGGCCAGAAACGTGTTCGGCGTCGTCCACAAGCGATCGCCCGGGCCCAACCCGGCCGCCAGACAGGCAATGTGCAGCGCCGCCGTGGCGTTGCACACCGCCACCGCGTAATCCGCCTGGCAGCGTTCAGCCATGGCCTGTTCGAAACGCTCGATGGTCGGCCCCTGGGTCAGCCAGTCGGAGTTGAGCACCTCGACCACGGCGTCAATATCGGCCTGATCGAGACTCTGCCGACCGTACGGGATCATTTCGCCAGCTTCGCGTGCAGGTCGGCAATCTGCCCGACCGAGAGGAAATGCGGGTTGGTGTCGGATCGGTATTCGAACTGTTCATCCACCGGCTGACCGCGCTCGCCAAGCTTGTCGACGGCGAAATCGACATCGACGCTGGTGAAACGGATCGACGGCTGGATGGTGTAGTGATCGGCAAACTCCAGGGTCATCCGCGCGTCATCCAGCGGCACCATCAGTTCGTGCAGCTTCTCGCCCGGACGAATGCCGACGTGTTTGTGCGGCAGATGCTCGGCCATGCCACGGGCCAGATCGACGATGCGAATCGACGGGATCTTCGGCACGAATACTTCACCACCGTGCATGCGCGCAAAGCTGTCGAGGACAAACTGCACACCGTGATCGAGGGTGATCCAGAAACGCGTCATGCGCTCATCGGTGATCGGCAGTTCCTCGGCGCCCTCGGCAATCAGTTTGCTGAAGAACGGCACCACCGACCCCCGCGAACCGGCGACGTTGCCGTAGCGCACCACGGCAAAACGCGTCTGCTGCTCGCCGGCAATGTTGTTGGCGGCGACGAACAGTTTGTCCGACAGCAACTTGGTGGCGCCGTACAGGTTGATCGGGCTGGCGGCCTTGTCGGTCGACAGCGCCACGACTTTCTGCACGCCGTTATCGATGGCGGCGGCAATGATGTTTTCCGCGCCATTGACGTTGGTGCGAATGCACTCGGTCGGGTTGTACTCCGCCGCCGGCACTTGCTTCAGGGCGGCCGCGTGCACCACGTAATCGATGCCACGCATGGCCTGACGCAAGCGGTCGGCGTCGCGCACGTCACCGAGGAAATAACGCATGCACGGCGCATTGAACGTCTGCTGCATTTCGTATTGCTTGAGTTCATCACGCGAGAACACCACCACGCGCTTGGGCTGGTATTGCTCAAGCAGGCGGCGGATGAAGTTGCGACCGAACGAGCCGGTGCCGCCGGAGATGAAAATCGATTTACCGTTGAACATGTCTTGAGTCCTGTTTCCTGATCGTCAGGCCTAGGCGAGCAATTGCGCCCAGTCGATGCTGGAGGCCTGGCCGAGGGTGAAGCCCTTGCCGGTCAGGGAAAGGTTCTGGTTATACGTTGCGTCCTGCGCGAAGCGCGTCTGCCACTTGTCACGCAGAGCCGCACGGACCTGGGTGGCTTGCGGCAACAGCCCCGAATGCAGCAGTTGCGCCTGAGGCGTCCAGACGCCCAGATAACCGGCATCGGTGATCTTCAGGCACAGGTCGACGTCGGCGAACGCATCGGCAAAATGCTCCTCATCGAGGCCGCCGACCGCATCGAACAGCGCTTTGCGAATCATCAGGCACGCACCGGACAGGGCCGAGTAGTTTTGCTCTACCTGATGGCCGAACAGATAACCCTTGGCATCTTTGCGTTCACCGACAAATACCGAGCCCAGGTGGTCATTCAGGCCGAGCACCAGACCCGCCTGGGTGGTAACGCCCCGGTTGTCCATGAACTTCGCGCCGACAAAACCGACCTCCGGACGCTGCGCCTGATTGACCAGCGCTTCGAGCCAGTTGGCGTTGACCACTTCGGCATCCGCCGCCAACAGCACCAGGTACTCACCGTTGGCCTGGGCACTGGCGAAGTTGGTCAGCGCCGATGCGCTCAGGCGCACGTCACTGCGCAATACCCGGATGCGCTTGCCCTTGCCGTCCAGACTGGCCAGCCAGGCGGCCAGTTCCGTGGATTGGCTGTGATTGTCGGCGATGAGAATTTCGTGCTGCTGATAACGCGTGCGCTGCAACACGCTGACCAGAACCTGCTGCAGTTGCTCGAGATTGTCCTCGCTGCGCAGCACGATCGACACCAGCGGTCGTGACGGATGCTGATAGTCGATCTGCCAGGTTTGCGGGAGCGACGAACTGACCTGGGCGCGATAGCCGCGCGCGGCCAGATGCCGGGTCAGCACCTGGCGCTCCTGGACGTTCTCCTCCTCGACCGCTGCGTTGCAGATCAGCAGCGGTTCGGCCAGGTGCGCCAGACCACCGAGGCCACCGTCTTCAATCAGACGCAACAGCAGATCCAATTCCAGTGCCTGCGGATAATCCGCCGTGAAGCCACGCGCCTGCACCAGCGCCTGACGATTGATCAGCCAGTGCCGGGCCATCAGCGACGGCACACTTTGCAGCAGATCCAGGTTGACCCCCGGACGGAACACATCGACCAGCGCGCCGTTGGCCTTGCGCTGCAATTCGTCCATGGCCACCGCACGCACACCGTCGACACCCTGCAATTCAAGACTGGCGCGCAACAGCCCGCTGGCGGTGAATTGATCGCCCGCCTCGGCCAACAGCATCCAGTCGGCGCTGGACTGCTCGATGAGCTGATTGATCTGCGCAACGTAGTTACTGCTGCTGACTTTGACGAAGTGCACGGTGTCGCGCACGGTGGTGGTGGCTGGCAAATCACCCGTGGTGAACACCACCAGATTGAATGCCTTGCAATGGCCACCGACCAGGCTGTCGAAGGTACTTTGCAGCTTGACCATGTCGGCATCCAGGTCCAGCAACAGAATGCCGAAACGTGGACCGCCACCGTGTTGGCCAAGGTGTTGCGCGATCGTCGCCAGTTGTGCCGGTTGCGGGTCCCGCGCATCAAGCCATTGCAACAGTTGACCGGATGGCATGTTTTCGAACAGTTGACGATTGTCCTGCCCCGGCACGCTGTCCAGACGCTGGACCCAGCCCTGCAGTTTCGCCAACTCTTCGGGCTCATCAGCGTTTTTCAGCGACTCGACCAGGCGTTTGACCACGGTGCGGTTGAACACGTTGAGGCTCAATGCTTCCCACAGCCGGGCCCGTACGGTGCGCTCGTTGTCATTGGGGTGAACACGCAACAACTCATGCTGCTTGAGCAAAATCCCCTCGAGCAATTGCAACTGCAACTTGCCCGCCGGCATCGCGTGCAGGAGAAATTCGAACTCGGTCAACAGATCGAACACCGGCTTGTTGTAGAACGGCATTTCGACGAACTGCTCCGGACCGAACATGCGCACGGGCGGCTCTGCGGCTTCACGCCAGAATGAGCGGATGATCAACGTGCCCTTGAGCGTGCGTCCCGCGAGCAGACATTCGGCCATGGTGGCGAAACTGTTCAGCGCGATCTGCTTGATCTCGGCGACGGGCTTGTCGCTGAGCGGGGTCGGAATCGAGGCAAGGAACTCGGCAAACTGTTCACGATCAGCAACGGTTTTCGCATCCGTGAACGTCAGCACCGTCAACACATTGGTGTTGTGTTCGGAGGCGGCATAATTCAGTTCGCGTACGGCAAACGGGATCGGCAGGATGCGCGCCTTGGCACAGGACAACAGATAGAACGTGTGACCGATTTCCTGCCATTCGAAACCGGTACCTGGCGGTAACAGGCTGTACCATTTTTGCAGCAGGTCGGTGCGTGTCACGGCATAGAACGGTGGCAGGAAGTTGTCCATGAACTGCAACACGCGATCTTCGGCACTCTCGCTGTTGTAGTCCTCATGCACCTTTCTTTCCCGGCGGAAATAACTCACTTCCGTGTCGCGGGTCAGGTACATGATCCCGTAACCGTGGCACAGGCCGTAATCAGGGTTGGCGTGCAGGAACCGCACCGATTCGGTCAGTGCATCGTGCAGGAGAAAATCGTCATCAGCGGCAAATACCATGAACGGCGTAGTCACTTGCGCAACGCCCCAGGTCAACTTGTCTTGCAGGCCTTTGTAGGAGTACTGAGGCAAGTGGCGATAGTCGGCAAACGGGAAATCCTCCTCGATACCCTCATCGCGCTGCGTGGACGAGTCAAGCACCAGCACCTTCGCCGGGTAGCTGCTGTAGTAGTGCAAAGTGCGGCGCAGAAACGCACTGCGGTTGTGGGTGATGATCACCACCGTGAACAGCTCGTTCAGCGGAGTCACGTTGGTTTGATTACTGCTTTGAACCTGCATTTTCTATCCCCACAACCGGCCTGTTGCCAGACGCCTGAAACTGTTTTTGATTAACGAACGCGACGCAGATAGCCGTCCGGCGCTACGGTGATCAGCAGCTTGTTCTGCAACTGCTGGTCGATCGCGAAATCCTGGTTTTCTTCCAGGTATTTCCACACCGCGGTTTTCGGGTTGTCGCCCGGCCCCCATGGACGATCCGGGAAGAAGTCGGCCGGCATGTCTTCGACCACGGTGTCCATGACCACGCAGTAGCTGTCGACCGACACCAGCGGTGCGTACAGACGCAGCTCTTCGAGGACGTGATCGTGGGTGTGGTTGGAGTCGAGCACCAGGATGACTTTCTTGCCTTTGGCGGCCGCTTGCACTTGCGCCGCGATGCCGGCGTCGATGCTCGAGCCTTCGATCATTTTGATGCGTTTGGCCATCGGGTGGCTTTCGATCGCTTCGCGGTTGTGCGGGCGAATGTCGAGGTCGATGCCCAGCACTTCGCCGTGGCCTTGCAGCTCCAGCAACGAGGCGTAGTAGATGATCGAACCGCCATGGGCGATACCGCACTCGATGACCAGGTCCGGCTTGACCTGCCAGATGATCTCCTGCATCGCCATCATGTCTTGTGGCAACTGGATGATCGGGCGGCCCATCCACGAGAAGTGATAGCTGTATTTGTGCCTGGCCGATTCGTTGAAGAACTCACGGGCAAGTGCCACAACTTTCTGGTCGTCACCCTGCCGGGCAATTTCTTCCTGGCATTCGGCTTCGAAGGCTTGCTGGATGCTGTTGTCGGTCATTTGAAAATTCTCAAGGGTCATTGAAACGAAGCGCTGTCGACGGCGTGATAGACATAACGTCCACCGGTCATCCGCTTGATCTCTTCGAGGTAATTGGAGTTCATCACAAACAGATTGGCGCCTTCCGGCAAGGCGTCCATGGCTTCCTGTGGCGAGGACACCCGCGCGCCACTGAGCGGCAGATAACGGCCTTGTTTGGCCGGGTTGATATCGACCACATGGTCGACCGCGACGCCGGCACGCTGCAGGGCCAGCGAATAGATCACGCCCTTGGACGACGCGCCCCAGATCGCCGAACCCTGTGCAGGGGCGTCCTGAATGATCTGCACGGCACGCTCCAGGCTGGCGGTAAACGTATTGGCCAGCGTCAGCCACTGCGGCGCCTCGACCGGTTCGCGGCGCAACGTCGCCAGGTCGGCGACGATGTACAGGTACTGTCCACCGAACAGATGGCCGGCTTCATGCACCGTCCCGAACATTGCGCGCAAGTCGGCAAGACGGAAGTAATTGACGTGCTCGTAGAACACATCGAACCAGGCATTGTGTTCGACGATCCAGTCAAAGCACGGCACTTCGATGTAGATCTGCCCGCCTTGGTTGGCCGCCGCCATTTGCGCCAGAAACGCTACCGGGTCCTGGATATGCTCAAGCACGTGGCGCAGCACGATTGCATCAGCCGAAAGGCCCAGCTCGCGGGTGAACGGTGCCTTGATCACATCGTTGTTGTCGCCTTCGTAGGAAGGATCAATGCCGGTGATGGCGTAACCGAGGCCGCGCAGCATTTCGAGGAAGTAACCTTTGCCACAGCCGACTTCGATCAGGTTCTGATGCTTGAAATGGCGTGCCAGAATCGCTTCGACAGCACTCAGATGCTGCTGGAACTGCACCGAATGCGCCTGCTCGTTTTGATAGTCAGCGTCGTAGCTGAGCTTGCTGGCATCAAAGGCCTGATTGAAGATCAGCCCGCTCGAGCTGTCCTGCACCAGGACGATGTCTGCAGCACCCGAGGCCCGCGCCTGTTCAGCGGTGGCAAAGGTGCGGTTCTGCAGCACCGGCAGTCCGCTGGCCCGATAAAGCTCATGCTGCATGTTCTTCACCCTTTAATTGCGAGATCCGCTGGGCATCACCCCAAAACGCCATGGGCTCATGGGCAGAATAACCGTAGTGCCCCAGATTCAGGGCGATCGAGGATTGCCGTTGCTGAACCCGCTGCTCGACCAGCGCCCGCACGGAAACCGGTTTGCCACTGCAGCAATTGATGATCCCGGCGACGTCGCCACGGACGATCAGCGTGGCCAGCATGGAAGCGGCCTGGGTGATTTCCAGATAGTCGCGCAACTGGTCACCGGCCGACATGTTGAACTGCGCGTCGCCGGCATCAATGGCCCGGTCGAGGCTGGCCAACAGACTATTGGGGTTTTGCCCTTCACCATGCAGATAAAACAATCGGGCCCACTGCAACGTGAACGCGTGCTCACGCTGCAAGGCCTGAAGAAACTGACGCAGGGTGTCCTTGGCCAAGCCATAAGGCGTGCAGGGCCTGGCGTCGGCCGTTTCGCGCAATGGACCACTTTGCAGGCCGTACTCAAAACAGGTTCCCGCCACCAGCACCTGACCGATACCCGCCGCGATCACGCGCTTGAGAAAGGCGTAGTCGCACGGCAGGTTTCGCTCGAAATGAAACAGCGCCTGATAGTTCGGCAACCCGCTCCAGGCCAGGTGAGCAATGGCGTCCATCCCTCGGGCCAGGGTTTCGACATCGAAATCCGCCGCATGAATATCTGCCGCGACGAATTCAACATCGGCAAACCACGGTAAAGCACGCGCTGCTTCAACATTACGAGAGACTGCGCGCACCTTGAGGCCTTTGGCGAGCAACGCGCTGACCAGGTGCCGGCCGACAAAACCGGTGGCGCCGGTCACCAGCACACTCATTGGTGGATTTGTCACAA
>NZ_JBODOE010000008.1:0-18916 GCF_051913165.1 Pseudomonas sp. SM4
CACCTCTTTTTCAACTTCTTTCTGGCTTCGATGAACTGAAGCACTTGCTGCCGAAACCTACATAACTCATTGAATCTAAAGGAGTTTTCCGTTTCGACTGCGCCGGAAGTGGGGCGAATTATAGACATCTAAAATTCGCCGTCAACCCCTATTTTCAGTTTTACTCGGATTTCAGCGTAATACGTGCAAACGCCTTCTTGCCGGCCTGGCAAACGTGGGTAGCGCCCAGTACATGTATAAAGGAACGATCAACCACCTCACCATCAACACGCACACCACCGGAAGCCAGCAGGTCGCGCGCCGCCGCCGAGTTCTTCACCAGACCCGCCTTATTAAGGACGGCTGCAATCGGCATGTCTTCAGCAGAAGCCAGCTCGATCTCTGGCAGATCATCCGGCAGCTCGCCATCTTTCATGCGATTGCCCGCAGCGCGATGAGCATTGGCCGCAGCCTCCTCACCATGGAAGCGCGCAACGATCTCTTCGGCCAGCTTGATTTTAACGTCACGCGGATTGGCACCCGCCTCTACGTCTGCACGTAACGCATTGATCTCATCCATCGAACGGAAGCTGAGCAGCTCGAAGTAGCGCCACATCAATGCATCCGGAATCGAAACCAGCTTGCTGTACATGACACCCGGCGCTTCCTGAATACCGACGTAGTTGCCCAAAGACTTGGACATCTTCTTCACGCCATCCAGACCTTCAAGCAGCGGCATTGTCAGAATGCACTGCGCTTCCTGGCCATAACCACGCTGCAACTCACGCCCCATCAGCAAGTTGAACTTCTGATCGGTGCCGCCCAGCTCAACGTCCGCACGCAAAGCCACCGAGTCATAACCCTGAACCAGTGGATAGAGGAACTCGTGAATAGCGATCGGCTGATTGGTGGTGTAGCGCTTGTCGAAGTCATCGCGCTCAAGCATGCGTGCGACGGTGTATTGCGAAGTCAGGCGAATGAAGTCCGCCGGCCCCATCTGATCCATCCAGGTAGAGTTGAACGCAACTTCGGTTTTCGCCGGATCAAGAATTTTGAAAACCTGAGTCTTGTAAGTCTCGGCGTTCTCTAGAACCTGCTCACGAGTCAGCGGAGGGCGCGTGGCACTCTTGCCGCTCGGATCACCGATCATCCCGGTGAAGTCACCTATAAGGAAGATCACTTGATGCCCCAGTTCCTGGAACTGGCGCAGCTTATTAATAAGCACGGTGTGACCCAAGTGCAGATCCGGTGCGGTCGGATCGAAACCAGCCTTGATACGCAGCGGTTGGCCGCGCTTGAGCTTCTCGATCAGCTCGGACTCGACCAATAGTTCTTCCGCACCACGTTTTATCAGCGCTAGCTGCTCTTCAACCGACTTCATAACAGACCCGCAAGGCTCAGATTCAAAGGGAACCAACCATACAAGATCGTGCACCAATTACAAGTTTTGCCCGGCGCACGGACACCAATCCACAAACGCGCTGTCTGTAGACTTGCTTCAGAGATGATTTGGTTATATTTTATACAGTTATTTCATCTTCATCATGTCATTCATCTTTTCCAATTCATCATTTTTCAAAGTCAAAATTACCTATGACCACAGAACCGTCTAAAGCGCCTCCGCTTTACCCGAAGACCCACCTGCTCGCCGCAAGTGGGATCGCCGCCCTTCTCAGCCTGGCACTCCTGGTATTCCCTTCCAGTGATGTTGAAGCCAAAAAGACGACCCTGAGCCTTGAACTGGAAAGTCCTGCTGAACAACTGACACAAGATCAAGACGCTGCTGACGCGGTTCAAGCCACAAATGAGCCGGTCGCTTCACCATTTGCGCAGATCGAAAATAGCGACGAAAACACCCCGCAAACCGCTGAAACCGCACCTGTACCAGCGCCTGCTGCAGAAAAAGCAAAAGCGCCCGGCCATCGCGAAGTTGTCGTCGCCAAGGGCGATACACTGTCCACGCTATTCGAAAAAGTCGGCCTGCCCGCCGCCTCCGTGCATGAAGTACTGGCCAGCGATAAACAAGCCAAACAGTTCAGCCAACTCAAACACGGCCAGAAACTCGAATTCGAATTGAACCCGGAAGGCCAACTGACCAGCCTGCACAGCAAAGTCAGCGACGTCGAAACCATTACCCTGACCAAGAATGCCAAGGGTTATGCATTTAACCGGGTTACCGCAAAACCAACCGTACGCACCGCTTACGTACATGGCGTGATCAACAGCTCGCTGTCTCAGTCCGCCGCCCGCGCAGGCCTCTCCCACAGCATGACCATGGACATGGCCAGCGTATTTGGCTACGACGTCGACTTCGCTCAAGACATCCGCCAAGGCGATGAATTCGACGTGATCTACGAGCAGAAAGTGGTCAACGGCAAAGCCGTCGGCACTGGCCCGATCCTGTCTGCACGCTTCACCAACCGCGGCAAGACTTACACCGCCGTGCGTTACACCAACAAACAAGGCAACAGCAGCTACTACACCGCTGATGGCAACAGCATGCGCAAGGCGTTCATCCGTACGCCGGTGGACTTCGCCCGCATCAGCTCGAAGTTCTCCATGGGCCGCAAACATCCGATCCTCAACAAGATCCGCGCCCATAAAGGTGTCGACTACGCAGCGCCACGCGGCACGCCGATCAAGGCTGCCGGCGACGGTAAAGTACTGCTGGCCGGCCGCCGTGGCGGCTATGGCAACACCGTGATCATTCAGCATGGCAACACTTACCGTACTCTTTACGGCCACATGCAAGGCTTCGCTAAGGGCGTGAAAACCGGCGGTACCGTCAAGCAGGGCCAGGTCATCGGCTACATCGGCACTACGGGCCTGTCTACTGGCCCGCATTTGCACTATGAGTTCCAGGTCAACGGCGTTCACGTCGATCCACTGGGTCAGAAGCTGCCAATGGCCGATCCGATCGCCAAAGCCGAACGTGCTCGCTTCCTCGCGCAGAGCCAACCGCTGATGGCGCGCATGGATCAAGAGAAGGCCACCATGCTGGCATCGAGCAAGCGTTAAGCCATGGCCCTTTATATCGGTGTGATGTCCGGAACCAGCCTCGACGGTCTGGACATTGCCCTGATCGAACAGACTTCGGCGATCAAGCTGATCGCCACGCACTACATTCCCATGCCTGCGTCCCTGCGCGGCGAGCTGCTTGGCTTGTGCGCCAGCGGCCCCGATGAAATCGCCCGCTCGGCGATTGCCCAGCAACACTGGGTGAAGCTCGCCGCGCAAGGCATTCATACCCTCCTCGATCAGCAGCAGCTCAAACCTGCAGCCATTCGTGCGATCGGCAGCCATGGCCAGACCATTCGCCACGAACCGGCACGCGGTTTTACCGTGCAGATCGGCAACCCTGCCCTGCTGACTGAGTTGACCGGCATTACTGTAGTCAGCGACTTCCGCAGCCGTGATGTCGCTGCCGGCGGCCAAGGTGCGCCGCTGGTTCCAGCCTTCCATGAAGCTTTGTTCGAAGAGCGTACCGGTAACCAGGCAGTCTTGAATGTCGGCGGTTTCAGCAATCTGAGTCTGATTGAGCCGACCAAGCCTGTAGCCGGTTTCGACTGCGGCCCTGGGAATGTTCTGATGGACGCATGGATTCAGCAGCAACGGGGGGAAAACTACGATCGCAATGGCGACTGGGCAAAATCAGGCTCTGTTGAGCCGACATTGCTGGAAGCACTGCTCAGCGATCCGTTCTTCATTACTAAAGGCCCGAAGAGTACCGGCCGCGAAGTGTTCAACCTGCCGTGGCTGGAACAACACCTGTCACGACTACCAGCCTTCGCGGCGGAAAACGTGCAGGCCACACTGCTTGAGCTGACTGCGCTGACCATCGTCGAGTCGCTGCAAAGCGCTCAATCCGATACCCAAGAACTGTTGGTCTGCGGTGGTGGCGCGCACAACAGCGCACTGATGAAACGGCTGGCCGACCTGCTTCCCGAGACAACGGTAGCCAGCACCGCGACCCATGGCGTCGATCCAGACTGGGTCGAAGCCATGGCATTCGCCTGGCTGGCCCATTGCTGCCTCGAAGGCATCGCCGCCAACCGCCCAAGCGTCACCGGCGCACGCGGTCTTCGTGTCCTGGGCGCCATCTACCCGGCCTGATTAAATCGCACACAGCAAAACGCCGCAGAACCGTAAGGCTCTGCGGCGTTTTGTTATCTGAAACGAAGAAGCGTCAGATCGAGAACGAAGACCCACAACCACAGGTCGTGGTGGCATTCGGGTTCTTGATCACGAAACGCGACCCTTCCAGACCTTCCTGGTAATCCACTTCAGCACCGGCCAGGTACTGGAAGCTCATCGGATCAACCACCAGACTCACGCCTTCGCGCTCGACGATGGTGTCGTCCTCGGCCACATCTTCATCGAAGGTGAAACCGTATTGAAACCCTGAACAACCGCCGCCCGTAACAAATACGCGCAGCTTCAAGCGATCATTCCCCTCTTCATCGACCAGGCTCTTCACCTTGTGCGCGGCACCGTGGGTGAATTGCAAAGCCGTGGGGGTGAAGGATTCGACGCTCATGCTGACTATCTCCCGGCGTTACGCCGCCATAATGCGTGATGACGCGCATTATCCGCTTCTCCTAGAAAATCGGTCAACTATTGTTACGGTATATCAATAAACCCGATGAGCTGTTCAGAATGCAAAAAGGCCCGTTTGACGGGCCTTTTTGCTGTGCGGCTTAAAGTGTTACGGCAGCATACCGGCATGGGACAGGCCGAAGCGCTCGTCCAGCCCGAACAGAATATTCATGTTCTGTACTGCCTGACCCGACGCGCCTTTGACCAGGTTGTCGATCACCGACAACACCACCACCAGATCGCCATCCTGTGGACGGTGCACGGCGATGCGGCAAACGTTCGCGCCACGCACGCTACGGGTTTCCGGATGGCTACCGGCGGGCATCACATCAACGAATGGCTCATTGGCATAACGCTTTTCGAACAGCGCCTGCAGATCCACCGAACGATCAACCACGGTCGCGTAGAGCGTGGAGTGAATGCCACGAATCATCGGCGTCAGGTGCGGAACGAAGGTCAGCCCCACATCCTTGCCCGCGGCACGACGCAGGCCCTGGCGAATTTCCGGCAGGTGACGGTGACCTTTCACTGCGTAGGCCTTCATGCTTTCCGACGTTTCGGAATACAGCGAACCTACCGCCGCGCCACGACCGGCACCGCTGACGCCGGATTTACAGTCAGCGATCAGACGCGAAGTATCGGCCAGACCCGCTTCCAGCAGCGGCAGGAAACCCAGCTGCGTCGCGGTCGGATAGCAACCCGGCACGGCGATCAGGCGAGCTTTTTTGATCTGCTCGCGATTGACTTCCGGCAGACCGTACACCGCTTCATCCAGCAATTCTGGCGCGCCGTGCGGCTGGCCGTACCACTTGGCCCATTCTTCCGCGTCTTGCAGACGGAAGTCCGCCGACAGGTCAATCACCTTGGTCCCCGCAGCCAACAGCTCGCCGGCCAATGCGTGAGCAACACCGTGCGGCGTGGCGAAGAACACCACATCGCAAGCACCCAGGGTCTTGATGTCCGGCACGCTGAAGGCCAGGCCGTCGTAGTGACCGCGCAGGTTCGGGTACATGTCAGCCACGGCCAGACCGGCCTCGGATCGGGAAGTGATCACAACCACTTCTGCCTGCGGATGCTGCGCCAACAGACGCAGCAGTTCGACACCGGTGTAACCCGTGCCGCCGACGATACCGACCTTGACCATAACCTGCCCTCAAAGAACCCACTGGAAAGCCGTCGATAATAGGGGCCGCGCGGCCCTGCGACAACCGTCAAGGTGACGTGCGGACGCTCAAGCCTCTACTATCCGGGCTTACCGTGAACCTGGAATAACTAAAAATGCTCTATCTATGGATCAAAGCTTTTCACATCGTCAGCATCGTTTGCTGGTTTGCCGGGCTGTTTTACCTGCCGCGACTGTTCGTTTATCACGCGCAGAGCGAAGACACGATCAGCAAAGAACGCTTCAGTGTCATGGAGCGCAAGCTGTATCGCGGCATCATGGGCCCGGCGATGATCGCCACGCTGATCTTCGGCGGCTGGCTGATCTATCTCAACCCGAGCATCTTCAGCATGGGCGGCTGGATCCACGCCAAACTGACTCTGGTCGTACTGCTGATCGGCTACCACCACATCTGCGGCGCGCAGGTAAAACGTTTTGCCCGTGGCGAAAACACCCGCAGCCATGTCTTTTATCGCTGGTTCAATGAAGTGCCGGTTCTGATATTGCTGGCTATCGTAATTCTGGTCGTGGTCAAGCCGTTCTAACTTCAACAAGAACAGATCTTTGGGGTATTCATCATGTCGCTACCCGCTTTGCTCGAACAACGTCTGCGTCTGCCCGTAGTGGCGGCGCCGATGTTTCTGATTTCCAACCCTGAGTTGGTGCTCGCCTGCTGCCGCAATGGCGTGGTCGGCAGTTTTCCGGCCTTGAACCAGCGCGAAAGCAGTGGCTTCAAGGCCTGGCTGGAACAGATCGAAGCGGGCCTTGCGACACTGGACAACCCGGCGCCCTACGCGGTGAACCTGATCGTGCACAACAGCAACCCACGCTTGCAGGCGGACCTGAACATTTGCGTCGAACACAAAGTGCCGATCGTCATCACCAGCCTCGGCGCGGTGAAGGAGCTGGTCGATGCGGTGCACAGCTATGGTGGACTGGTCTTCCATGACGTGACCACGCGCCGACACGCCGAGAAAGCGGCCGAGGCTGGGGTCGATGGTTTGATCGCAGTCGCCGCCGGCGCCGGGGGCCATGCCGGTACCTGGAGCCCGTTTGCGCTGATTGCCGAGATCCGTGAGTTCTTCGACAAGACGCTGTTGCTTGCAGGATGTTTGAACCATGGCCATGAGATTCTCGCCGCACAGCTGCTCGGTGCGGATTTGGCCTACTTCGGTACGCGATTTATCGGCACCACTGAAAGCCATGCGCCTGACGCCTACAAGGACATGCTGCTGACAGCCAAGGCTGCGGACATCATTCATACTCCAGCGGTGTCGGGCGTTCCGGCCAGTTTCATGCGCCAGAGCCTGGAAGCGGCGGGTTTCGACATGGCTGCACTGCAAGGCAAGGGCGAAGTGAACTTCGGCGACAAGCTCAAACCCATCAGTGACGAAGCCAAAGCCTGGAAGACCGTGTGGTCGGCCGGTCAGGGCGTCGGGCAGATTGATGACTTGCCGAGCGTGGATCAACTGATTGCGCGCCTCGACGCCGAGTATCGCCAGGCCCAGGAGCGCGCCGCGCAGTTGCCACAACGCTGGCCACGCTGAAAAAATCAGGCCAGTCGTTCGTGGACTGGCCTTACACTGACGACCTTTCAATTTACTCGCGACAAGGATGCCTCGGCCATGAGCGAACCCCGTTACAAGATCGTTTTCAACGGTGCTCTGCAGCCCGGTGTCGATATCACCACCGCCAAACTCAATTTGGCCGACCTGTTCAAAAGCGATGTCGCCGCCATTGAGCGTCTGTTCAGTGGCCGCGCCGTCGCACTCAAACGCGACCTGACTCACAGTGATGCGCAGGCTTACCTGCAGGCGCTGAGCAAAACCGGCATCGACGCCCGGCTTGAACCCGAAACCACCATCGAGCTCAACCTGGCGGACGTCCACGAGCACAGCCCTGCCACCACTGAGCCGCAATCTCCCTACGCGCCGCCGCGGGCCAATGTCGGCGAAAGCCTGCCGGCATTCGCCGTGCTCAAGCCGTTCAGTGTCGAAGGCCGCATCGGCCGATTGCGTTTTCTGGCGTGGACAATGGTGCTCAGCCTGGTGACATTGCCGATTGTCGGCATCTTCGCCCTGATCGCTCTGGGGCTGGTCAGCGGTGAGTCGACCACGGGCCTGATCATTGGCGGCATCCTTGCCTTCTTCCTGTTCCTCGGCTTCTTCATTGTCAGCATCCTGTTCAGCGTTCAACGCTTGCACGATATCGGCTGGTCGGGCTGGCTCTGGCTGCTGAACATTGTCCCGTTCGTGGGCAGCTTCTTCCCTTTCGTGATCATGGTGGTGCCGGGCAATACCGGCGCCAATCAATATGGCCCGCCGCCTCCGCCCAACAGCACGGCGGTCAAGGTGCTCTGCTCGTTGTGGGTCGTGTTCATCGCGTTGATCTTTGCTGGTGGCATCCTCGGCGGCTTCTCCGCCGTCCAGCAGGAATATGAAAGCAACCTGGAAAGCAGCTACGAAAGCGGCTCGGTGACCACCGATGAAATCGACGTCGAAGTCGAGCCGGCAGCAAATTCCGCCGACGAGGCAGCCGAAGCGGCGCAGGCCCCTGTAGACTCTGCGAAAGAATGAACAGCGCTCCCCGCCGTGACACCCGCGTCGCCGGCGCGGAGCTGTTGCGATGGAGAATTGCATGACCCGTTACGCTCTGATCACTGGCGCTTCCAGCGGCATAGGCCTGGCCATGGCCGAAGCGCTGGCCCGGCGCGGCCGCAGTCTGATTCTGGTGGCTCGACAGCGTGATCAGCTGGAAAGTATTGCGATCGAGTTGACCCAACGCTTCGGCGTCGAAGTACTGTTTCGCGCCTGCGATCTGGGCGAGCCGCTGCGCTTGTCCGGCTTTTTGCTGGAGCTGGAAGAAGGCGACCGGCAGATTGACCTGCTGGTGAACTGCGCGGGTATCGGCACCTGCGGCCCGTTTCTCGCGCAGGACTGGATGACCGAGCAAGACCTGATCGAAGTGAACATCCTCGCCCTCACCCGCCTGTGCCACGCGATCGGCAACAGCATGGCGCTGCAGGGTGGCGGGCAGATTCTCAACGTTGCGTCGGTGGCCGCATTCAATCCCGGCCCGTGGATGAGCACTTACTACGCCAGCAAGGCCTATGTTCTGCACTTCTCCGAAGCCTTGCGGGTTGAGCTCAAACAAAGTGCCGTGAAGGTTTCGGTGCTCTGCCCTGGCCCGACGCGCACGGCATTTTTCCGCACAGCGCAACTGAACAGCGACAAACTAAAAGACAGCAAATTACTGATGAGCCCCGAGGAAGTCGCGCTGTACACCGTGCGCGCGCTCGATAAGAACCGAGCAATCATCATCCCGGGGCGCCGCAACCGCTGGTTTGCCTTTTTGCCGCGACTCGGTTCGCGCTGGCTTAATCGCACCATTGTCGGCATGGTCAATAAAGCCTATTGCCCGCGCTAAAGAATCCGGATTCAACGCGGTACACTCGATTCAGCTCAAACAACGGAGAAAACAGCAGTGGATACTCTGTTCACCAAGATCATCAACCGGGAAATACCGGCCAAGATCATTTACGAAGACGACCAGGTTCTGGCGTTCCACGACATCGCCCCTCAGGCACCGGTGCATTTCCTGGTGATCCCGAAGAAACCGGTGCGCACCCTCAATGACCTGACCGAAGACGACAAGGCACTGGCCGGGCACATTCTGTTCACTGCGCAGCGTCTGGCGCTGGAGCTGGGTTGCGAGGAAGGTTTCCGCGTGGTGATGAACTGCAATGAAAAAGGTGGGCAGACCGTCTATCACATTCATATGCACGTCCTCGGACAGCGCCAGATGAACTGGCCACCGGGCTAAGATTCACCGACCAGGCCTGCGCTTTGTCATCTGTAGGAGCTGCCGAAGGCTGCGATCTTTTGATCTTTAGAGAATTAACACCAGGATCAAAAGATCGCAGCCTTCGGCAGCTCCTACATAACGCAGATCCAGCGCGGCATGACCCAGCGCAAACCTTCCCCGGCCGATTCGGTTAAACTGGTCGCCGAGATTCTTCCCGGAGGTCAGCATGACTACCCAACGTCACTACTCGCCGATTGACCGTCTTCTGCTGCAAGCCGATGCCGCGATGCGTACCCTGCTGCCCTTCAGTGGCCAGCCGTACCGTCCGTCGCCAGCCATTCTGCAGCCGGATACGCAAATGAGCGATGAAGACACCCGCCACGTCGCCGGCTTGATGCGCATCAACCACACCGGTGAAGTCTGCGCCCAGGCGCTGTATCAGGGGCAGGCGCTGACCGCCAAGCTGCCGCAAGTGCGCGAAGCCATGGAGCACGCCGCCGAAGAAGAGATTGATCATCTGGTCTGGTGCGAACAGCGCATTCACCAGTTGGGCAGCCATACCAGTGTGCTCAACCCACTGTTTTATGGCATGTCCTTCGGGATTGGCGCGGTGGCCGGGTTGATCAGCGACAAGGTCAGCCTGGGTTTTGTTGCGGCGACCGAGCATCAGGTGTGCAAGCATCTGAATGAACACCTGGAGCAATTGCCCGCGGAGGATGAGAAGTCCCGGGCGATTCTGGAGCAGATGCGCATTGATGAAGAGCATCATGCGGAGAGTGCACTGGAGGCTGGCGGTTTCCGTTTTCCGGCGCCGGTGAAGTTCGGGATGAGTATTCTGGCTAAGGTGATGACCAAGAGTACTTATCGGATTTGAGAAGTGTATTGCCGGACAGGGCCCCATCGCTGGCAAGCCAGCTCCCACAGGGGTCTTTGTTTCAACAATAAAAAAAGGCGACTGTCCTGAGACAGTCGCCTTTTTTTGTGTGCGTGAATCTTAGGTCGGCATGTTGCGCGCGTAGAAGATTTCGAGCATTTCGTGTTTCACCCGGTCGGTCACTTGAGCACGCTGCTCGGAGGACAGGCTGCTGGTGGCGTCGCCGAACAGGTAGTTATCCAGTTCGAAGTTCTTCAGCAGCATTTTGGTGTGGAACAGGTTCTCCTGGTACACGTTCACGTCGGTCATCTGGTACGCGTCGCGAGTGTCTTCGGAGAGGTAGTTCTGGATCGAATTGATCTCGTGGTCGATGAAGTGCTTGTTGCCTTCAACGTCACGAGTGAAGCCGCGCACACGATAATCCACAGTCACGATGTCCGAATCGAACTGGTGAATGAGGAAATTGAGCGCTTTCAGCGGTGAGATGACACCACAAGTCGACACGTCGATGTCCACACGGAACGTTGCAATACCGTCGTCCGGATGGATTTCCGGGTAGGTGTGCACCGTGATGTGGCTCTTGTCGAGGTGGGCCAGGATAATTTCGGGCAACGGGCCCGGCGATTCTTCAATCTGGCTTTCAGTCGGGGTTACCGGCTCTTCAGAAATCAGAATCGTGACGCTGGCGCCCTGAGGTTCATAGTCCTGACTGGCAATGTTCAGGATGTTGGCACCAATGATCTCGACAACTTCTGTGAGAATCTGCGTCAGGCGTTTCGCGTTGTACTCTTGATTGATGTACTCGACGTAAGCCTGCTGGTCTTGCGGGGTTTCCGCGTAGCAGATGTCATAGATGTTGAAGCTCAAGGTCTTTGTCAGGTTATTGAACCCGTGGAGCTTGAGTTTGCTTTTCACCGTTAAAAACTCTCTATGTATGCGGCGCAGCCGCGTGATCAAGCATGCCCGTCAAGTGCGAACAACGCACCTGCGTAGGACGGTTAACACCTCTTCGCGATGGCGATTTTGGTTATCTGTTCAGGCGGATGACCCGTCGGCTGACCGATCACTGCCCTGAAAAAAGTGGCGCATTATGCAGACGTCAGCGGGGGATCGCCAGAGTCTGCACTGCTTTTATGATAGTTGAATGTCGGTTCAACCGAGTTCGACGATTTCATAATCGTGAGTGATGGCCACGCCAGCGGCGCCGAGCATGATCGAAGCCGAGCAATACTTCTCGGCGGACAACTCGATCGCGCGTTTGACCTGGGCTTCTTTCAAGCCACGGCCCTTGACCACGAAATGCATGTGAATCTTGGTGAATACCTTCGGATCTTCGGTCGCGCGCTCGGCTTCGAGGAAGGCTTCGCAGCTTTCAACGGCCTGACGCGATTTCTTCAGAATGCTGACCACGTCGAAATTGCTGCAACCGCCCACACCGAGCAGGAGCATTTCCATCGGGCGAACACCCAGATTGCGACCACCGGCGTCCGGCGGACCGTCCATGACCACGACATGACCGCTGCCGGATTCGCCGAGGAACATGGCTTCGCCAGCCCATTGGATGCGTGCCTTCATCGCCCAGACTCCACTGTAAAAAAAGGGTCGCCAGCTTAGCACAGGGGATTGCCCTGACCGCGAGCAGCGTTCCTAGGACGAATGCCCCAACTGTGTAGGTAATTTCTCGAATTTGCGACGAAGTGTCTGTTAAGCTGGCGCCAATTCGCTGGCGCCCATGCCAGCCGTGCAGCGACCGCCTTCAGCGCCTCATAAAAAAATCAAACATCACCGTGCAGTCTTTTCGGGATACAACCATGGTTGCTATTACCCCCACACCCAAAATCAAGAACCTCGACAAGCTGTTGATGCATTGTCAGCGCCGTCGCCATGCGGCCAAGAGCAACATCATTTGTGCCGGCGATCGTTCCGATACGTTGTATTTCATCATCAAGGGTTCGGTGACGATCTTGATCGAGGATGACGACGGCCGCGAAATGATCATCGCCTACCTTAATGCCGGGGATTTCTTCGGTGAGTTGGGCCTGTTCGAGCAAGCCGGTCAGGAGCAGGAGCGCAGTGCCTGGGTGCGGGCCAAGGTCGAATGCGAAACAGCGGAAATCAGCTACGCCAAGTTCCGCGAATTATCGCAGCAGGATCCAGACATTCTTTACGTCCTCAGCGGACAAATCGCACAACGCCTGCGCAACACCACGCGCAAGGTCGGCGACCTGGCGTTCTTTGACGTGACCGGTCGCGTAGCGCGTTGCCTGCTGGAGTTGTGCAAACAGCCAGACGCGATGACCCACCCGGACGGGATGCAGATCAAGGTGACCCGTCAGGAAATCGGGCGGATTGTCGGTTGTTCGCGGGAGATGGTCGGTCGCGTGCTCAAGGATCTTGAGGAACGCAACCTGGTCGATGTGAAAGGCAAGACCATGGTGGTTTTCGGTACGCGCTAAACGTACATCTGCGCCAGCATCAAACGAAACAGCTCATCAAGACGCGCCAAGGCCTGTGGCGCGTTGAATTTCTCATGCAGGGCGATGTGGCTTTGCGCCCTCACCCGTTGCTCCAGGCCGCACGCTTCATTGAAGCGATTGACCGCTGCAACCATCGATTCGCGCTCGTCATCCATCAGCATCGCCCCATGCACCAGACCGACCGGCCGTTGTCCGCCCTGACTCTGGCGCCAGCGCTGAGCGGTGCCGACCATTTTGCGACCGTCGAGGTTGACGTTGAAACGGCCGTCGCAGAATGCGCCGTCGATTTCGCCTAACGATGACGTGCCGCCCAACTCATCGAGCAACTGACAGATCGGATCGCAGAGGCGGTGGTAGCCGGTTTCGATGCGGTTCAGGTCGCCTTCGCTGCGCGGTGGTGCGTAGACCAAAGCGATGTTGATGGTGGCGGCGGATTGCGGGACGGGCTCGCCGCCGGTTTCACGCAGCAGGACTGGCCAGCCGGCAGCGGCGGAGACTTCGCAGGCGTGGTCGAAAGCCGGGAGGCGATTGAGGCGGCGTGGCATGACCAAAGCGCGATCGCTGGGTTGCCAGAAGAGAAGGCCGAATTCGGAGTCGCCGGCGCAGACCGAGGCCAGCAAGTCTTGCTCGGCCTGGAGGCCGGCTTCGATGGTCAGCGGGGTTGGCAGCGACATAACAGGCTCCGGCAACATAAGAATCTTCAGCGGTTTCGATGGCCCCTTCGCGAGCAGGCTCACTCCTACAAGGGGAACGCATTCCAACTGTAGGAGTGAGCCTGCTCCGGGCGGCGTTCCGACGATGGCGTCGACTCGGTCTGAAAGAATATCAGTCGAGGGTCGAACCGCTGATCGGCACGCCACGCTCCGGGAAGAACAGGCGCTGCAGTTCAGTGCCCGGATTTTCCGCGCGCATGAATGCTTCACCGACCAGGAACGAATACACGTCGCTGATTTCCATCAGCTCGACATCGGCACGGTTGAGAATGCCGCTCTCGGTAATCACCAGACGATCACGCGGAATACGCGGCAGCAGATCGAGGGTGGTTTCCAGGCTGACATCAAACGTATGCAGGTTGCGGTTGTTGACGCCGACCAGCGGCGTATCGAGGGTTTTCAACGCGCGCTCCAGTTCATCACCGTCGTGAACTTCCACCAGCACGTCGAGGCCAACACTTTTGGCCACCGCCGCCAGCTCGGCCATTTTCACGTCATCCAGCGCGGAGACGATCAGCAGCACACAGTCGGCGCCCAACGCGCGGGCTTCGACGATCTGGTAAGGATCGATCATGAAGTCCTTGCGAATCACCGGCAGCTTGCAGGCGGCGCGCGCCTGTTGCAGGTAAGCATCGGCGCCCTGGAAATAATCGATATCGGTCAGCACGGACAGACAGGTTGCCCCGCCCTTCTCGTAGCTTTTGGCGATATCGGCCGGAACGAAGTCCTCGCGAATCACGCCTTTGCTCGGTGAAGCCTTTTTGATTTCAGCAATCACCGCCGGCTGCTTCTTCTTTGCCTGCGCCAGCAATGCCTGGGCAAAACCACGGGGTGCATCGGCCGCCTTGGCCAGACTTTCCAGCTCGCTCAGGCTGACGCGAGCGCTACGCTCGGCAACTTCCTGAACTTTGCGGGCCAGAATGTTTTCCAGAACCGTCGGTACACTCATCCCTCATTCTCCACTCTGAATACCGCGGTAAAGGCACCCAGCTCCTCGAGTTTCTCCCGAGCGAGGCCGGTGTGCAGGGCGTCGTGCGCAAGCTCCACGCCTTGTTTCAAACTGCTCGCCACGTCGGCGGCGTACAGCGCAGCACCGGCGTTGAGCACAATCATTTCGGCGGCTTTCTGGCCGTTCTCGGTCTTGCGCTTGCCGAGGGCATCGCGGATCAGCGCGAGCGACGCTTCCGGGCCGTCGACCGACAGACCGTGCAGGCTCTGGCTCTTCATGCCGAGGTCTTCCGGCTCGACCCAATATTCAGTGATTTCGTTGTTCTTCAGCTCGGCAACAAAAGTCGGCGCGGCGAGACTGAACTCGTCCAGACCGTCCTTCGAATGCACCACCAGCACGTGCTTGCTGCCCAGACGTTGCAACACTTCGGCCAATGGCCGGCACAGTGCCTGGGTGAACACGCCCACCACCTGATGTTTCACACCGGCCGGATTCGTAAGCGGGCCGAGCATGTTGAACAGCGTACGCAGACCGAGATCGCGGCGCGGGCCGGCGGCGTACTTCATGGCTTTGTGGTGAGTCTGGGCGAACATGAAACCGATGCCGACGTTGTCGATGCAACGCGCAACCTGTAGCGGCGTCAGGTTCAGATAGATGCCGGCGGCTTCGAGCAAGTCGGCGCTGCCGCTTTTACCCGAGACCGCACGGTTACCGTGTTTGGCCACGGTGCAACCGGCTGCCGCGACAACAAAGGAAGAAGCCGTCGACACGTTGAAGATGTTTGCACCGTCACCGCCGGTGCCGACCACATCGACCACGCCGTCGAGGGTTTTCAGTTCGACCTGATCGGCCAGCTCACGCATCACTGACACGGCGCCGACGATCTCGTCGATGCTCTCGCTCTTCATGCGCATGGCCATCATGAACGCGCCGACCTGCGCCTCGGTGCATTGGCCGGTCATGATTTCGCGCATCACATCGCGCATTTCTTCGGTGCTGAGATCGAGGTGCTCGACGATACGGCTCAGGGCTGTCTTGATATTCATGGGAAGTCCTTAGCGCGTGCCGCCGGTTTGTTTGAGGAAGTTGGCAAACAGTTCATGACCCTGCTCGGTGAGGATCGACTCGGGGTGGAACTGTACGCCCTCAATGTTCAGGGTCTTGTGACGCAGGCCCATGATTTCGTCGACCGAACCGTCGTCGTGTTGCGTCCACGCGGTCAGTTCCAGGCAATCGGGCAACGTATCGTGCTTGACGATCAGCGAGTGGTAGCGGGTAACAGTCAACGGATGATTCAGACCTTGGAAAACGCCCTTGTCCTCGTGGAATACCGGGCTAGTCTTACCGTGCATGACTTGGCGCGCGCGCACCACATCACCGCCAAAGGCCTGGCCGATGGATTGGTGGCCGAGGCAGACACCCAGAATCGGCAGTTTGCCGGCGAAGTGTTTGATCGCTTCGATGGAGATACCGGCTTCGGTCGGCGTGCACGGGCCTGGCGATACGACGATGCGCTCGGGCTTGAGTGCTTCGATCTCGGCGACGGTCAATTCGTCGTTGCGCACGACTTTGACGTCGGCACCCAGTTCGCCGAGGTATTGCACAACGTTGTAAGTAAAGGAGTCGTAGTTGTCGATCATCAGCAACATGGCGTTTCGAACCTCTTGAATTCTGACTTGGAGACAGCCTTCAGATGACTTGCCCGCAGGGCGCTGCACGATGTCGGACGCAGGTAGATGCGTCGGCACAGCGGCATTTCAAACAGGCAAGGAAGGCAAAGCGATACAGATCCGGCGGGGCCGGCAGAAAAGATTCAGGCGCGCCAACGCCAGCGGGCGTGTGCCTTGATGACTTGATCCAGAAGTTTGCTGGTGATCAACACGGGGAAGGTCTCGTTCATACGTTCCGGCACAGTAACTTAGCTGGGCGGAGCGTGCAATATGGCCGGGCGTATGGGGGTTAAATCTGCGCGAGGGTTCGCGACTGATGGCAAAAGGCCGGAAGTTTTTGGTACTGTCGTTTCGTTCACCTACAACAATAAATAAACGGACTTGCTCATGATCAAACAGACGTTGTTTGTACCGCTGGCTGGTTGCCTGCTCGCACTGGCTTGTGCTCAGGCCAATGCCGCACCCAATCCCTACTCGAATTTCGTGGTGTTTGGCGACAGCCTCAACGATGCCGGCACCTTCAGGGACACCGGCGGCCCGGCCGGTTCTACCCAGCGCTACACCAACCGTACCGGGCCGATCTATCTGGACGGCAGCGGCGAATCCCGTGATCTGAACGCCACCCAACGGCTGGGCGCACGTCTCGGCTTCACCCCCGATCAAACCGCCTCCTCCAGCTCGGCCGTGCGTGCCGAGAATGGCCAGGCTGACGGCAACAACTGGGCGGTCGGCGGTTATCGCACCGACCAGATTCTCGATTCGATCACTACGCAGTCGGCCACCGGCGAACGCACCCGCGCCGGCTATCTGCCCTCGAACGGCTTCCGCGCCGACCCGAATGCGCTCTATTACATTTCCGGTGGCGGTAACGACTTCCTCCAAGGTCGCATCCTCAGCCTGCCGCAAGCCAACGCCGGCGCCGATCGCCTGGCTGACAGCGTGCAAGCGCTGCAAACAGCCGGGGCCAAATACGTGATGGTCTGGCTGCTGCCTGACGTCGGCCTGACCCCAGCCATCAACGGCACACCGCTGCAAGCGTTCAGCAGCCAGCTCGCCGCGCAGTTCAACAGCCAGTTGGTCACGCGCCTGCAAGGCATCAACGCGGAAATTATTCCGCTGAACATTCCGGTTTTGCTGTCGGAAGTGTTCGCCGATCCGGGGCGTTTTGGCTTGGCCACTGATCAGAACCTCACCGCGACGTGCTTCAGCGGCAGCGGTTGCCCGGAAAACGCCCGTTACGGCATCAACAGTGCAACGCCGGATCCGACCAAGCTGATTTACAACGACGGCGTGCACCCGACCGAAGCCGGACAAAAACTGATCTCCGACTACGCCTATTCGCTGTTGGCGGCGCCGTGGGAACTGACGCTGCTGCCGGAAATGGCCCACGCCACCGTGCGCGCGCATCAGGACGAACTGCGTAACCAATGGCAAGCGGATTGGGAAAACTGGCAAGCGGTCGGCCAATGGCGGGCGATTGTCTCCGCCGGCGGCCAGCATCTGGATGTCGACAGCCAAAGCAGCGGCGCCAGTGCCGACGGCAGCGGTTACAACCTTAACGTCGGCGACAGCTATCGTCTCAACGAAGCGTGGCGTGTCGGTGTGGCGGGTGGTTTCTACCGTCAGAATCTGGAGGCCGGGCATAACGATTCGGACTACAAGCTCAACAGCTACATGGCCACCGCATTCGCCCAGTTCCAGCAGAATCGCTGGTGGGCCGACGCCGCGTTGACCGGTGGCAAACTCGACTACGACAACCTCAAGCGCAAGTTTGATCTGGGCGCCAGCGAGGGTGCGGAGAAAGGTGATACCGACGGCAGCCTATGGGCATTCAGCACGCGCATCGGTTACGACATTGCCCAGCCGGGCAGCGAATGGCATCTGTCGCCGTTCGTCAGCGCCGACTACGCCAGCGTCGATGTCGATGGTTATTCAGAGAAGAGCAACCGCGCCACCGCGCTGACTTTCGATGATCAGAGTCGCGATTCGAAACGTCTGGGTGTCGGTATTCAGGGCAAGTACAACTTCACTCCGCAAACTCAGGTGTTTGGTGAGTATGCGCATGAGCGCGAGTACGAGGATGACGTGCAGAAGGTCAATATCGCGCTGAATACCTTGCCGGCGAATGACTTCAAACTTGAGGGTTATACGCCGCAGAGCCATTTGAATCGGTTGAGTCTGGGCGTGAGCCATAAGCTGACGGCGGATCTGGCGTTGCGTGGCGGGTATTCGTTGCGCAAGGATGATGACTTTACCCAGCAGGGCGTGAATGTCGGGGTGGTGTTGGATTTTTAAGCGGTAGAGCAAAAGATCGCAGCCTGCGGCAGCTCCTACAGGGGGTTGTTGCAGGGCATAAAAAGCGGCGCCCTCACAGGCGCCGCTTTTTTATGGCTCATTTTCTGGGGTGAGAGACATTTACCTGTGGCGAGGGGATTTATCCCCGTTGGGGTGCGAAGCGGCCCCGAAACCAATCACCGCGGTGTATCAGGTAAACCGCGTGCGATGGTTTCACGACTGCTGCGCAGCCGAGCGGGGATAAATCCCCTCGCCACAATGAATCCCACACCAAAGATAAATCCCCATACCACACAAGCCCTCCCCCACAGAGGGTTGGGATCAGTCCGGGGTTTGTTCGGCCAGGGCCACGGCGCGGAACATGGCGCGGCGTTTGTTCAGGGTTTCTTCCCATTCC